>NZ_CP059564.1:1216039-1824059 GCF_014054525.1 Alysiella filiformis | reverse complement strand
TATTTAGCATTGGAAAAAGCCATACAAATACATAACGGGCAATATTTGCAACGAATGTTGAGCGATATTCGTCAAGCCTATGATTGGCATGGTATTCGCTACCAGCCTTATCGTTGGTTGGAGGAATTAACGCCACAATCTATTGCCCATACACAATTACCGACAATTTTTAAACACAAAAATTCTTGGACAGCGTTACAACCAGTCGGTTTAATTCATCAACATTTTCCATCATTTTTAGGAAGATAAAATGCAAAAAGAAGAAATGAATTTGGTCTTGCAAGATGTGCGTAAAGCATATCGTTTATTGGCGGACTATCAACAAAGAATTATTGAACTGCTTGATTTTATGAAAAATGAATTAGGTGCGGAGCATTATTATCACTATAGACCTCATAATTATGATTCACGCTCAATTCATAAAATTTATACCGATTTAAATGCAGGTAAAAATTTTTTGCCCATGTTGGATTTTCATTTGTTATGGCATAGAACTAAAAATATTCCTGAAAATGAAGAATGGCAAAATAATCTGATGCAAGGAGATTTAGTATTCCACATTCTCATTCCAGACAATCAAGAAGATATTCATAGTGAATTGCATATCTATGTTTATCAGTGTGTTAAGTATAAAAGAAAGAATAATTGGTTTGCTGATGTTTGGTGGCAGTCTGAATATCCTGAATTTAAAAAAGTCGGCAAATTTAAAGATAATACAGGAAAAATTGAATATAACATCTATGGCGAAGCTCTTGATTTATCAGATTTATACAACGAAGCAGCAGTCAGAAAAGTATTAAATGCGTTTAGAAAACGTGCGAGTAAAGCATTAAATCAGGAAATTTAACGATTATTCTATTTTCAGGCAGCCTGAAACCCCATTTATTTTTTAATTTTTACGAGAAAAAAACATGAACATCTCCCAAATCATCGCCACCGAACTTGGCGCACAAGAAACCCAAATCCAAGCCGCGATTACCCTGCTGGACGAAGGCGCGACCGTCCCCTTTATCGCGCGTTACCGCAAAGAAATGACGGGCGGTTTGGACGACACCCAGCTCCGCACCCTTGCCGACCGCCTGCAATATCTGCGCGAACTGCTGGAACGCAAAGCCACCGTGCTCAAAAGCATTGAAGAACAAGGCAAACTCACGCCCGAACTCGCCCAGCAAATTGAAGATTGCGACAACAAAACCGCGCTGGAAGACCTGTATTTACCCTACAAACCCAAACGCCGCACCAAAGCCCAAATCGCGCGCGAAAACGGTTTGCAGGATTTGGCAGACACGCTTTTCAGGCAGCCTGAAACCGACCCAGAAACCTTCGCCCAATCATTTTTAAACGAGCAAGTTCCTGATATTAAAAGCGCATTGGACGGTGCGCGCGCCATTCTCATGGAACAATTTGCCGAAGACGCGGAACTGATTGGGCGTTTGCGCGAAAAATTGTGGCACGAAGCCGAAATCCACGCCCAAGTGATTGATGGACAACAAGAAACAGGCGAAAAATTCAAAGATTATTTTGACCACCGCGAAGCCATCGCGCGTATGCCCAGCCATCGTGCGCTGGCGATTTTGCGCGGTCGCAACGAGGGCGTTTTGCAGGCAGCCTTAAAATATCAGCCAGACGAAACGCCCATTACCGAGCAATCCGAATACGAAAAAATCATCGCACAACACTTTGGTTTGCAAGACAAAAATCGCCCAGCCGACAAATGGTTGCGCGACACCGTGCGCCTGACTTGGCGCGCCAAAATTTTCCTGTCGCTGGAATTGGAAGCCTTTTCCAAGCTCAAAGAATTGGCAGACACGGACGCGATTACCGTTTTCGCCAAAAATCTCAAAGACTTATTACTTGCCGCGCCTGCTGGTCGTTTGCCGACTTTGGGTTTAGACCCTGGTTACCGCAATGGCGTGAAATGCGCGGTGGTCAGCGACACGGGCAAATTGCTGGATACCGTGATTGTGTATTTACATCAAGAAAACAATATGTTGCAAACCTTGTCTGCCCTGATTAAAAAACACAGTGTGAAACTCATCGCCATCGGCAACGGCACCGCCAGCCGCGAAACCGATAAAGTGGCAGGCGAATTGTTAAAACTGTTGCCGAACATGGGCTTACATAAAATTGTGGTGTCGGAGGCGGGCGCGTCCATTTATTCCGCGTCCGAGCTGGCGGCGGCGGAGTTCCCCGATTTGGACGTGAGTTTGCGTGGCGCGGTGTCCATTGCGCGGCGTTTGCAAGACCCGCTTGCCGAGCTGGTCAAAATTGACCCCAAATCCATCGGCGTGGGGCAATATCAGCACGATGTGAACCAAAGCGCATTGGCAAAATCGCTGGACGCGGTGGTGGAAGATTGCGTGAACGCGGTGGGCGTGGACGTGAACACGGCTTCCGCGCCTTTGTTGGCAAGAATTTCTGGTTTAAATCAAACGCTTGCAAAAAATATTGTCGCCTATCGTGATGAACATGGCGCGTTTCCCAATCGCAAAACTTTGTTGAAAGTGCCGCGTTTGGGCGAAAAAACCTTTGAGCAAGCGGCAGGTTTCTTGCGCGTTTTGGGCGGCACCGAGCCTTTGGACGCGAGCGCGGTTCACCCCGAAGCCTATCCTGTTGTTGCCAAAATGTTGGCAAAACAAGGCATTACCGCCCAAGAATTGATTGGCAAACGCGAGCTGATTTCGCAAATTAAAGCCGTTGATTTTATTGATGAACGATTTGGCTTGCCGACCATTATGGACATTTTGGCGGAATTGGAAAAACCCAACCGCGACCCACGCGGCGAGTTCAAAATCGCCAGCTTTGCAGAAGGTGTGAATGAAATCAGTGATTTAGAGGTGGGCATGATTTTGGAAGGCGTGGTGTCCAACGTGGCGAATTTTGGCGCGTTTGTGGATATTGGCGTGCATCAAGACGGTTTGGTGCACATTTCGGCTTTGTCCAATCGGTTTGTGTCCGACCCACGCGAAGTGGTCAAGGCGGGCGATGTGGTGAAAGTGAAGGTGCTGGAAGTGGACGCGGCACGCAAGCGCATTGCGTTGAGTATGCGGTTGGACGATGATAAAACTATTGAAAAATCAGGGGAAAAACGCGATTTCAGGCAGCCTGAAAAGTCATCGCGCCAAAATAATCCGCGTGAAAAACAACCACAAAATTCAGCAATGGCAGATGCGTTTGCGAAGTTGAAACGATAGAAAGTACAGGCTGCCTGAAAATGCCGTCTGAAAGGATTTCAGGCAGCCTAAAAATATTAAAAAATTAATTTTTAATTATTTGTAATCTCTTGATTTTCATTAAAGGAAATTTAATCATGGTAAAAAATTATAATATTTTTATTAGTCATTCTTGGGCACATTCAGATGATTTGATTGCATTAAAAAATTTATTAGCTAACAGAGGATATTTTTATCACGATACTTTAGAAGTACCTAAATCTCAACCTATCGACTCTCAAAATGAAGCATACATTAAAAAAGTATTAAGAGTACGAATTAATAATTCAAATATTTTGTTAGCATTAGCAGGGATATATGCAAGTCATAGTGATTGGATGCAATGGGAGATTGAAACGGCTAAATCTTTAGGTGTGCCTATTGTAGGAATTATTCCGCGTGGTCAAGAAAGAATCTCTCAATTCGTTTATAGTAATTCTATTATAGATGTCCATTGGAATACTGAATCCATTGTTAATGCAATTAGAACTTATGCAAAATAGGAAATTAATATGGAAGAACAAGATTTCCCTGCTCTGTATCGTGATGCAGATGCACTTTCTTTAAAATCACAAAAGCATTTTTTCAGAGCTTTAATAATTCATCTATGTGTTTTAGTTATTGGTGCAATTTTATCCATATTTAGCTCGAGTTATTGGTGGACAACAATAGCTCAATGCATTGCATTGTTATGTGCATTAGCTTGTTCTATTTATTTATTTATTTATTTACGCAACGACCAGACCGTTATTGGTATGCAGGAAGAGCTGTTGCGGAATCAATAAAAACTTTAACTTGGAGATATATTTGCAAAGCAGAGCCTTTTCAAATAGATGATAAATTAGCAAAAGCTGAATTTAGAAATAAATTAAAGCAAATTTATGAACAAAATAAGGATATTTGTCAGAAATTGACTGAATACGTAGGTGAGAAACAATTTACAGAAAAAATGGACGAAATAAGAAAGTCTTCCTTAAGTGAAAGGATAGATTTTTATAGAGAAAGTAGGATTAAAAACCAGTTGTCTTGGTATAAGAAAAAAGCTAATTTTAATAAAAATCGTGCTAATTTATTTTTTTGGTTACTAATTTTGGCAAATGCTTTTGGTTTACTTTTGTCTTTATTAAAAATTAAATTTAACGATTTTATTTTGCCTACTGATGTAATGATTGCTATCGCTGGTGGTTTATTAAGTTGGATACAAGCAAAACGATTTACGGAACTTTCTGCTTCTTATGCATTGACTGCCTATGAAATTAGTTTAATAGATGAACAATCAGATAACTTTGATAATGATGCAGATTTTTCTATTTTTGTAGGCGATGCAGAAAATGCTTTTAGTCGTGAACATACACAATGGGTTGCCCGCAGAGATGTTTAAATGAACATTGAAACCCACCCACTCCCCCCATTTTTGCCCGAAAACGCCAAAATCTTGATGTTGGGCAGTTTTCCGCCACCCCAACACCGTTGGAAAATGGATTTTTACTACCCCAATTTCAACAACGATATGTGGCGCGTTTTCGGTTTGGTGTTTTTTGGCGATAAGGATTACTTTGTTGATTTGGCAAACAAAACCTTTCACGAACAAAAAATCCGCGATTTTTTAAACGAAAAAGGCATTGCCATTTACGACACGGCTTATCAGGTGCAGCGTTTGCAGGACAATGCTGCAGATAAGTTTTTGCAGATTGTTGAAGCGGTTGATTTAACGAAATTATTGGCGCAAATCCCACATTGTCAAACCATCATCACGACAGGCGAATTGGCAACGCAAACCTTGCTTGCCCATTTCAGGCTGCCTGAAACGCTGAAAATCGGCACGCCACTCGCGTTTTCGCACAATGGGCGTGATTTGACGCTGTGGCGTATGCCGTCCACCTCACGCGCTTATCCTTTGGCTTTGGCGAAAAAGGCGGAAAGTTATCGGCTCGCGTTTCAGGCTGCTTGAACAGAAAAATTGTTGCCATTCCCACCTGAATGGAAATAACGGCATTAAGAAACTGTGTTCATAATCTTAGGGGCTAATGACAATTTGGGCGCGAAGTTGGTTTTTCAGGCAAAATTGTCAAATTCAAGGAAAAAATGCGAGTCAATGCCACCCATTGGCGCGTATTTTTGACGCAGAAGTTGGCGATTTTGATGAAAAAACAATCGCGAAACGAATTGTCATTAGCCCCTAATGGTTTGTTTACGGATACGGCTGCTAAAAATTTCCGCAGTTTTTTAAAAGTTTCAGCCTGATTTTATTTGTCAATGGGCAAAATATGTTGATGAAATTGTGCCAGCGTATTGCGGTGTCCCACGCTCACAATCATGCTTTCAGGCAGCCTATCGCGGATAAGGCGATACAAATGGGCTTCTGTGTTTTCGTCCAATGCAGCAGTGGCTTCATCAAGCAAAATCAATTTGGGTTTTGCCAACAAAATCCTTGCAAAAGCAATGCGTTGTAATTCGCCCAAAGACAATCGGTGTTGCCAATCTTGTTCATTTGCCAACTCGGTTTGCAAATATGACAAACGACAATCTTGTAAAACCGCAATCAATTCATCATCTTGTGGATTGAGACTGGGGTAGCAAATCGCTTCACGCAATGTGCCTTGTGGCACATAGCTGCGTTGCGGCACAAACAGGGTTTCGCTGTGATGTGGCGCAAACACGCTGCCTGAACCGCCAAATGTCCACAAATCTGCCAAAAATCGCAATAAAGATGTTTTGCCACAACCCGATGCGCCTTGTATCAACACACTGTCGCCCGATTGAATGGATAAATTGATGTTTTCCAATAGTTTTTTGCCATTTGGATGCAGCAATGCCACGTTGGTCAATTTCAGGCTGCCTGAAACCGTTTCGCGTTGTGTGGTGTGCTTGTTTGGCGTATCCATACTGCTCAAAAATCCGCTCAAACGCGCCAAACGTGCACGATATGCCGTGAATTCTTCATAAAATAAGCGAAAAAACGACAATGACCTTTGTAATCGCGCAAACACTTGCACCGTTTGTTGCACATCGCCCACTTTAATTTCTTTGGCAAACACGCGTGGGGCTTGCAAAATCACGGGCAGCAATTGCACGCTTTGACTGAACATGTCATTGAATCCACTCAAAAATACGCTTTGTTTGGCAATGCGCCAACGGTTGCGGATAATCGCGGCAAAGCTGGCTGAAAGTTGCTGCTGCTCGTGTTTTTCGCCAGCGTAAAAGGCAATGCTTTCGGCGTGGTCGCGCACGCGTATGAGTGAATAGCGGTAGTTGCCGTTCAGTTTTTCATTTTCATAATTGTGTTTAATCAATGGTTTGCCTATCCACATTGCCAATAAAGTTGCCACAATCACAAAAACAAACACAAAATAAACCAAACCTTTGGGAATGTGTATGCCGCCCAGTTGCAGCACACCAGCCAATCCCCACAATACAATCGCAAATTCCATAGACGAAATCACGGAATTGAGCATGCCACGCACAAATTCTATGGTGCTGACGATGAAATCTTGCACATCTTGTTGAATGCGTTGGTCAATGTTGTCGGGTGTGTGCTGTTGCATTTGTAGGCGATAGTAATTTTTGTGATTCAGCCAGCGCGAAACCAACACGGCATTGAGTCGCTCCGACCATTTAATCGCCACAGTTTGGTCAAGAAAATCATTCAGCACACCATTGAATGTCCGCAACAAAACCACGCCTGCGTTCATGGCAACAAATGCCCAAAATACGGTGGCATTCAAATCTTGTAGTGCATTGAGTAAACCTGCGGTCATGAAAGTGCTTAACACGTTCAGCCGTACTTCTGTGAGCAACAATACCATGCATAAAGACAGCAAAATCATCAATTTAAACGCACTTTTCTTATCCAAACAGGGTGATAAAACTTGATGAAATTGTCGCCCGAATCGGGTTTGGCGCAATAATGCCAGCAACACGCCCAAAATCAACAGCAAACCGCCAAAAGTTTGCAATAACCACAAGGGCGTGGCGTAGAGTTCAATTTGCCATTTTTGCATGATTTTTTTAGATTGGGATAAAGTACACGTTTATAGGGTGGACAGTGTCCACCCTACACGTTTTCAGGCTGCCTGAAACCGCATTTTCAGATTAGAAATTCAATTTTGCGCTCACGCCAATTTCACGCGGATTGGCAATTTGCAAATGTTCCATTGTGGCGGTGGTGTGGGTGGTGAAATAACGCTTGTTGCCCAAATTTTTGCCTGTTAAACGCAGGTTCAAATCTTTGCCTTTTACTTTGGTGTCGTAGGAAACGAAAGCGTTGTAAGTGGTGGCAGACGGCATTTTGACCCAGTTGCCATTGTAATTGAAACCCCATGAGCCGCGATAGTCTATGCCAGCACCTGCACGCCAATTACCACCAGCCGCATGCCCAAAATCGTAATTCAACAGCACGCCCCCCATGTGTTTGGGAACGCTGTCAAAGGCTTTGCCCACTTCGGTGGGGTCGGCAAGATTTTGTTTCACTTTCGTGTCTGTAAGTGTGTAGTTGGCGGAAATTTCCAATTTGGGCGTGATTTTGCCATTCACATCAATTTCCACACCGCGTGAACGGTCTTTGCCTGCAATGCGAATCACTTGTTCATTGCTTATGGGGTCGGTGTAGCGTTTGGCGGTGTCTTTTTTGTTGATTTGGAATAAGGCGATGTTTGCGCTGATGTTTTCGCCATTGTATTTGCTGCCAATTTCAAATTGTTGGGTTTTTTCCAATTCAATTTTTGCGCCATTGTAATTCCAAGAGCGAGACGGATTGGGTTTTGCGGACATGCCCCAGTTGCCATACAGTGAAACATTGGGCTTGATGAAATACACTGCCCCAAATTGTGGCAAAATATTGAAACCACTGTCGTTGTTGCGGAACCATGCCGTGCCACGACCTTGCCCAGAATGGATTTTGTGGTATTGGGCGCGTACGCCACCAGCCACTATCCACTTGTCGCCCAAATAGGCTGAATTTTGCAATAATAAAGACGCGGTTTTGTATTGTTCTGTCATGTCGCTGCTGGCGGCATTGGCGGTGCTGGCTGCCTGATTTTTCTTAATCTCATCAGAACCATAAGCCGAACCGTTTACCAAATTTGCCAATGATACGCTAAATGGGTTGCTGCGTTTCAAATCGCCCAAAGCCAATTTGTAATCTTGTAATTGCACGGACGCGCGGAATTTGTGTGTGATGTTTTCATTTTGGTCAAGCAAGCCGTTCAGAGATGTATTGAAACTGTGAATGCGCAAATTGGACGGGTCGGTGCTGTCTACGCGCTGACGAATCACACCTGCTTTTTCGTCTGCGGCATTGTGGCGCACAACACGCGCTTGCCAATCGCTGTAATGGTTTTTGCTGAAACCGTATTCGGTTTTGGCTGTCCAGTTGGGCGAGATTTTGTGTTTGCCTGTTAATTGCAAGGTGTGGGAATAGCCATCTGTTTGGTTAATGGGGTCGTCCAAACGTGCTTTGAGTGGCGTGTTCATTGCTTTCAAATAATTCAGGCTGCCTGAATTGGTGTTTAAGAATGTGCCACGGTCAAAATCGCCCAAATAATTTTGGTATTCGTAGCTGGCTAAAATTTTGCTGGTGTCGTTTTGCCAAGATAAAGATGGGGCGATGATGTATTCCGTGTTTTGACCAAAACTGCGCCATGAATTTTTCTTTTTATAATCAGCAATAAAGCGGTATGCCAAGCCTGTGTTGCCAATGGGGGCAGTGGTATCCAAACCGATTTGGCGATGGGCGTAACTGCCGTAGCTGATGTTCAGGCTGCTTTGACGGGTTTGGTGATTGGGTTTTTTGGTCACGACATTGACAATGCCCCCCGCGTCTTGCAAACCGTACAACACGGACGCTGAACCTTTCAGCACTTCCACGCGTTCGGTGGTGGCGGTTAAGTTGCGTGCCAACGCGCTGCCCATGCCGTTTCGCATGATTGAGCCATCGCGGTTGGTGCCGTAGCCGCGTCTTACGATGGTATCAATCGTGCCAGCCAAATTGTTGCCTGAATTTAAACCGCTCACCCCTTTTACGGCTTCTTCCAAGTTTTCAGGCTGCTTGTCTTGCAATTGCTTTTGGGTAACCACATCAATGCTGTATGGTGTATCCAAAATGGAAGTATTCACACCAGTGATGTCGGTGCGTTCGGCTTTGTAGCCTTTTTCATTGACCACGCGTTTGGTGCGAACGTGGACTTCGTCCAAATTTTGTGCCACATCGTCTGCACAAGTGTACGGCAGCATGGCAGCAAACAGTAAAGATAGCGTAATTTGATTTAATTTCATGATGTTTGGTTTGCAAAGCGTAAAAATCCCAATTATACCATTTTGTGAAAATCATTATCATTTTTTATTGGGTAATGGCTTTCAGGCAGCCTGAAACCTTTGTAAAACTGCGGATATTTTTAATACAGCCGTGTAGGTAGGGCTCTCAGAGCCGACCTAAGTGTTTTACAAAGCTTGGTTTGCAGGGGCAGATTTCATATCCGACCTGTTTGGGTAGAGATGTTGGCATTTGCACTCTGTTGCCGAAGGCAAAAACATCATTCCGTTGCCACATCAACGCTTTGGGCTTGCAAACTGTGCAGCGCGTTGGGGGAAAGCGACACCAAAAAGCCGCGTTTGCCACCGTTGATGTAAATCAGGGGCAAATCCCAAATGCTGCGTTCCACAAACACGGGCAGGGCGGTTTTGCTACCAAATGGGCTGGTGCCGCCCACCAAATAGCCTGTCCATTTGTTGGCTTGGTTGGGGTCGGCGGGGTCGATGTGTTTCATATTGAGCTGTCGCGCCAAATTGCGTGTGGAAATTTGCTTGTCGCCATGCATCAGCACAATCAAGCCTTGCTTTTTTTCATTTTGTAAAACAATGGTTTTGATGACGCAATGTTCTTCCACACCCAAGCATTGCGCGGAATGTGCCGTGCCACCGCGTTCCACATAATCGTATAAATGGGGTGTGAAATCAATGTGTTGTTCACGCAAAAAACGCACGGCTTGGGTAATGGGGTAATCGGTTTTTGCCATGATTCAGTTTTCCGTTTCAAAATGGGTGGTGGGGGCATTCATAAAATCGGCGATGGCTGCCTGTAAATCGGGCAGGGTGGCGAAATATTGCCGCTTTTCGTGTTCAATAAAACCCCATTCATCGTTCACTTGCATGGTGGTCAGAACGTAAACGCGCTCGCTGTGGGCGTATATGGCATCAAAAATGAATTGGGCATCGGGCGATGCGCCGCTTGCCAATGTGCCTTTGGGGGGACTTGTGGGGTTTTCAGGCAGCCTGAAATCGGTTTGCCAATGCGATTGGGTCATTTTTGTGATTGTAAACAATATAAAAAAGTGCGTTCTTGACTGCGGGCAAATGCCAATGGGTCGTTGGGGTCGTGGGCTTTGGGGTGGCTGGCTTGGGTTTGGGCGATGTGGGCGATGTGCCAATGATTTTGTGCCAATATGTGTGCCAATTCATCTTTTTGGCGCAAGCCCAAATGTTCCGCCAAATCAGACATGATGAGCCACAACTCGCCATGGGGTTGTAAATGCGCGTGGGCGCGTTGCAACACGGCTTTGAGCATGGCGTGTTTGGGGTCGTAGAGTGCGGTTTCAATGGCAGATGTGGCTTGCGCGGGCAGCCAAGGTGGATTGCACACAATCAAATCCACACATTCATCGGCAAATAAATCGCATTCACGCAACTGAATGTGTTGGCTCAAACCCAAACGTTGTACATTTTGCTGGGCGCAAGCTATGGCGCGTGGGTTGTTGTCGGTGGCGATGATTTTGCCCACGCCGCGTTTTGCCAAAATTGCCGCCAACACGCCACTGCCTGTGCCAATGTCTTGTGCCGATTGGCAATTTTCAGGCAGCCGCGTTTGCGCCACCAATGCCAAATATTCGCCACGAATTGGCGAAAACACCCCAAATGGCACATGAATTTTGTCGCCCAACTCGGCAATGTCCACGCCTTTTTTGTGCCACTCGTGTGCGCCAATGAAACCCAGCAACTGATTGAGTGGCAACAAGAAACTTTCGCCATTGCTCGCACCAAAAACATCGTTTAAGGCTGCCTGAACATCGGGCGCACGTTGTGCATTCACGGTGTAATCGCCTGCAATTTCCACCAGCAGCATATTGATGATTTGGCTTTGTTGCGCCTGCGCCATGCGGTGTTTGTGAAACGCTGTGGCAGGGTCAGATTCGGCTTTCATTTTGCGGCGAACGCGCTTTTTGATTGCCGCCAAAACCTGTTTGGCATTGTGAAAATCGCCTTGCCACACCGTTGCCGTATGCTGGTGTGCCGCTTTGATGATGCGCTCTGCCGAAGTTTCCTGTACCGCCAGCGCGTGTTGAGGCGGCTTTTGTTTGCTGCTGTTGCGATACGCCATGGGCGTGTGATGAAATAAAACGGTTTGCATGAACACGGTTTCCCAAAATGCAATGAGCAGCCTGAAAACCCATTTCAGGCTGCCTGAAAAACAGAATCAATCAAATAAACTGTTGCAAAATGCCTTTTGCCAAATTGTAGAATTGGCGGTATTTTTCCGTTTTGTTGATTTTGTCTGCGTCCAAACTGATTTCAATAATCGTGCCGCTTTTGTTGCCATACAGCACCACATTGTGAATTTGGAACATGGTTTTGCCATTTTGCACAATCGGCACCAAAAAGGCTTGCATCATTTCGCCACTCGGCACATTTTGCAAAATCAGCGTTTTTTTCACATTGGGGGGCAAATCGCCACTCACATATTGAAATGGATTGCTGCTGATGTCCACAATGCCATTGAAACTGTAAATGAAAATTTGGTGCGCCAATTTGGGGTTGTTTTTCAAATACAATTCCAATAATAAAGCGCGTAAGTCTTCTTTGTTGTCTTCCATAAGGTTCTCCTTGTTTCAGGCAGCCTGAAAATCAAAATTTATACAGATTGAATCGGAATGATTTTGTTGGTGGCGCGTTTTTTGCCGCCTTCGCCATAATTGGTTTCAACATATTCTTGCACAATCGCCAAAAATTCCTGCGCCATATTGTCGCCTTTTAGGGTAACTTTGCGCTCGCCGTCCACATACACAGGCGCAACAGGCGTTTCGCCCGTACCTGGGAGTGAAATGCCGATGTCCGCCAATTTGCTTTCGCCCGGACCATTGACCACACAGCCCATCACCGCCACATTCAAACTTTCCACCCCAGGGTATTGCCAACGCCACACCGACATTTGTTCACGCAAATAATGCTGAATATCACGCGCCAATTCTTGAAAAACCGTACTCGTGGTGCGCCCACAACCAGGGCAAGCCGTAACCATGGGCGTGAACGAACGCAAACCCATGGTTTGCAAAATTTCTTGTGCCACAATCACTTCTTGCGTGCGTGAAGAATTGGGTTCGGGCGTGAGCGAAATGCGGATTGTGTCGCCAATGCCCTCTTGCAACAAAACCGACAAAGCGGCGGTGGACGCGACTATCCCCTTGCTGCCCATGCCCGCCTCGGTCAAACCCAAATGCAAAGGATAGGCGCAACGCGAACCCAAATCGCGGTAAACCTGAATCAAATCTTGCACATTGGATACTTTGCACGACAAAATGATTTTGTTTTCAGGCAGCCCCAAATCCACCGCCTTTTGTGCCGATTCCAAAGCGGAAACAATCAAGGCTTCTTTCATCACCGCTTCGGGCGATTGTGGTTGGGCAGATGCCAAATTCGCGTCCATCATTTTTTTGGCAAGGCTTTGGTCTAAACTGCCCCAGTTCACGCCAATGCGAACGGCTTTATCGTGTTCGGCGGCGGTGCGTATCATGTAGGCGAATTTCTCATCGCCTTTTGCGCCTTTGCCCACATTACCCGGGTTGATGCGGTATTTGGACAAGGCTTTGGCACAATCGGGAAATTCCGCCAACAGGCGTTCGCCATTGAAATGGAAATCGCCCACCAAAGGCGTGTTGCAGCCCATGTCGTTCAAACGGCTGCGGATTTCTGCCACTTTGGACGCGGCTTCGGGCGAATTAACCGTAATGCGCACCATTTCCGAGCCAGCGTCAGACAATTCTTTGACTTGTTGGGCGGTGCCTACTGCGTCTGCGGTGTCGGTGTTGGTCATGGATTGAACCACCACAGGGGCTTGCGAACCGACTGTTAAATGGTCAATTTGCACTTGGTGGGTGGCGCGGCGTGTGATTTGGGGCATGATGTTGTGTTCTCAAAAATGGGGTTTCAGGCAGCCTGAAAAAATCGGGGCGCAAATGCGGGTCAATAAAGGGGCAAAATCATTGTGCAGGTGCAGCTTCACCTGCGGTAAACGAAACCGACTTGCCGCCTTTGCGTTTGGCATCAAGGTCAATCGCTTGACCGTTGAACGATGCCACCGCACCAACCGCATAGCCAATACGCACATCAAAAGGCGCACCTTCTTTAAAACGGTGTTCGCTGTTGGCAGGCACAATGGTGTTCATCAAAACTTTGCCGCCAATATCGGTAACGGTAAGCATGGTGCGGTATTTGGGTGTGACCACCAATTCGCCAGCCACGCCCATCACAGCAGGCACATTGCTTGCCGCATTGCCCGCTTGGGTGGCAGCGTGGGCAGATGAAGGGGTGGTGGCTGTGGCGGTAACGGTTTCGGTTGCCGTGTCGCTTGCCGTCATCGGTTTAACCAAAACGTTGTTGCCATTGACATTTTCTTCACTGGGGCTTGCCACATTTTGGCTGATTTGGCTTTCTTGCTTGGCGGTTTCGTCAGCCGATTTCATTTGCCATGCGTACACACCAGCCGCCAGCACCGCCACAGCCAGCACCCCAAAAATCCATTTGGGAAACGCTTTTTTCACGCGCGTGTTGCTGTAATTCACACCGCCTTTGCGTTTGTTTTGCTGATACGCTTGTGTGATGGGCGAAATGTTTGCCAAATATTCATTCAAACGCAGCTCATTCATGTCCAAAAAACGCCCATAGCTGCGCAAAAAACCACGCACAAACACGGGTTCAGGCAGCCCAGCATATTGCCCCTGTTCCAAAGTTTCAATTTGACGTGCAGGCAATTTCAAACGCGCCGCCACTTCTTTTATGCTCAAACCTTTCTGTTCGCGCAACAAGCGCAATTCACGACCCAAAGCCATGGTCAATTCAAGGGCAGATTCGCCAGTTTGTTGCGTTTTTTTATCGGCAGATTTTTTTTGTTTCATCATTATTGGCTGCTTCCTGTGGTAATGGATTGCAATTCATCTGAATAGGGGAAATTGGCACGCAGTTGCGCTTCATATTCGTAAGCGGCTTGGCTTTCGTCTTGTGCCTTGGCAATGCGCCAGCCCAAAAGCAAATCATCAGGCAGCAAAGGGTTGATTTGGCTTTGATATTGGCGGAACAAGCGGTCGGCTTCGGCAATGTCGCCCATATCCAGTTTGTTGCGCGCGCGTTCCTTGATGGCTGGTAAAAAATCGGGACTCATCGCCAAAGCGCGTAAGAAATAAGCGTCTGCCAAATTGTGCTGTTTCATGCGGCTGCTGCAAATGCCTTTGTTCAAATTGGCGGTTTCGGGCGTGGGGTAGGTGGGGTCTGCCAAAGCCTTGTCAAAATAGGGCAGGGCTTGATTGGGCTGCTTTAAGGCATCGCACAAAAACCAGCCATAGTTGTTGTTCAGTTCCGCGCTATTGGGGGTTAGGGCAAAGGCGCGTTGGAAACTTTCTTTGGTTTTGTCATACACTTTCAAAAATTGGTAAATTTGGGCGCGTACCAACCAAGCCACAGCATATTTGGGGTCAATTTTCAAGGCTTCTTCAATGGTGGCGGTGGCAGAACGGTAATCGCGGCTGCGCATGTATTCAATCGCCAATTCGGTTTTGATTTTGACGGCATTTTCTTGGCGTTCTTGGCGCGAGGCTTCTTTGAGCTGTACGGTTTCAGGCTGGCTGAATTGCACACGCGCTTGTCTTCTTTTGCCGCCATCGGCGCTGGAACAAGCGGCTAATGCGCTGCCCAACACCGTCAGCACCATCATTTTGGCAAAAACCGTTTTCATCATCATTGTTTCTCCAAATAAATTTGTTGCCATTTGGCTTGACGCTTGGTTTTGTCCTGAACTTGCCCTGCTAATTGTCCGCAGGCTGCGTCAATGTCATCGCCGCGCGTTTTGCGTACGGTGGTAACAATGTCTGCTTCCATTAAAATATCTTTGAAAATATTGATGTTTTTATTGGTTGAGCGTTCATAACCCGAATTGGGAAAGGGGTTGAACGGAATCAAATTGAATTTGCATGGCGTGTCTTTGACCAAATCAATCAATTCACGCGCGTGTTCGGGTTTGTCATTCACGCCGTCCAACATCACATATTCAAATGTCACGAAATCGCGTGGGGCTTTTGCCAAATAGCGGTTGCAGGCTGCCATCAATTCTTTGAGCGGATATTTTTTGTTGAGCGGAATAATCTCATCGCGCACTTTATCATTGCTGGCGTGCAACGATACCGCCAATGCCACGGGCATGTCTTCTTTCAATCTGTCCATTTGCGGCACCATGCCCGATGTGGACACGGTAACGCGGCGGCGCGACAAGCCGTAACCGTGGTCATCCAGCATAATGGAAAGGGCGGTAACGACATTGTCGTAATTGGCAAGCGGTTCGCCCATGCCCATCATCACCACATTGGAAATCACGCGCTCATTTTTGGGGGTAACGCCCAAAGCCTTGTTCGCCCACCACAGTTGCCCAATGATTTCTGCCGCCGATAAATTGCGATTGAAACCTTGTCGCCCCGTGCTGCAAAAGGTGCATTCCAAAGCGCAGCCCACTTGTGATGAAATGCACAAAGTGCCACGTTCGGTTTCGGGAATGAACACGGTTTCCACGCCATTGCCCGTGCCAACGTCCAACAGCCATTTGCGTGTGCCGTCTTTGGATTCTTGCGCCGCCATCAAATCGGGAATGCCAACAACGGCTTGTTGCTCCAATTTGGCGCGAAGTGATTTTGCCAAATCGGTCATTTGTTCAAAATTTTCTGCTCCACTTTGGTGTATCCAGCGCATGACTTGCTTGGCGCGAAAGGGTTTTTCGCCCATTTGCGCGAAATGGTCGGTTAATTGGGCGAGGTCGTAGTTGAGCAGATTGTGTTTGGTCATGATGTGTGTTTTTCGTTGTTTTAAAATGTTTTTTCAGGCAGCGTCATGTTTTCAGGCTGCCTGAAAGCCAATTTGCCCCTTTATTGCGGACGTGCCGAATTGGGCCAATATTTGTTGTATAAAGCATCGTAAGTGCCATCGCTTTTGGCTTGGGCTAAACCTTGGTTCAATTTTGCCAACAATTCGGTGTTGCCTTTTTTGACTGCCCAACCATAATGCGAAATTTTGGCATCGGGTTCATAAATGATGTGAAATTTCTTTTCAGGGTGTTGATTTTTATAGTATTCTAAAGTAATGCTTGCGCCCACCATGGCATCGGATTCGCCATCAAGCAGGCTTTTTACTTGCCCCCACACATTGTCGGGGTAAACCATGTTTTTGCCATTGTCGGTGCTGAATAGGGGGACGAGTTTTTCATACACCGTATTTTTGCGTAAATTCACGCGCTTACCGCGCAAATCGCTGAATTTTTGCGCATCCAAAAAGGCAGGCTGAACCATCAAACCCGTTTGGTAGGGCAACACCGATTCGGTAAAATCCATGCTTTGACGGCGTTCATCGGTAATCGTTACCGAGCCGAGCAGAATATCGGTTTCGCCCGAAGTGATTTTTTTCAACAAACCTGCCCAGTTATCAATATTGTATTCAATTTGAAAGCCTTGTTTTTTGGCGATTTCTTGCAACAATTCGGCTTCAAAGCCGCTCACGCCACCTTGCCCATCGTGCATGACCACAGGAAATTTGGTCAATTCGCTGGTAACGCGATACACTTTTTGTGCCGATTCGCTGGCTTGGGATTGGGCATTTTGGCTTTCAGGCTGGCAAGCGGTTAAAGCCAATGCGCTTAATGCACCCAGCCACCAAGTCATTTTGTGTTGGATTTTCATTGTTTTCTCCTGAATTTTATTGATGTAGAAAGGCTGCCCAAATACGCTGTTCAGGCAGCCTGAACGGTTTCAATTAGCGTGTGCGTGGGCAAATTTCGGTTTCGGCAAAGAAATAGGCGATTTCAATCGCGGCATTTTCTGCGCTGTCTGAACCGTGTACCGCATTTTCGCCTACGCTGTCGGCAAAGTCTTTGCGGATTGTGCCTTCATCGGCATTGGCGGGGTTGGTTGCGCCCATGATTTCGCGGTTTTTGGCAACGGCATTTTCGCCTTCCAAAACCTGAATCATCACAGGACCGCTAATCATGAAATCCACCAATTCGCCAAAGAAAGGGCGTTCTTTGTGTACGGCGTAAAAGCCTTCGGCTTCGCGGCGGCTCAAATGTTTCATTTTGGCGGCAACGATTTTCAAGCCGTTGCTTTCAAAGCGGTCGTAGATTTTACCAATGACGTTTTTGCCTACGGCATCGGGTTTAACGATGGAAATGGTGCGTTCAATAGCCATAATGGTTATTCCTTTGAAAAGAAAAGATTTAAGTGGATTTTGCCCCTTGTTGGGTGCAAAGTGTTTTTGCAAAACAAAAACCGACTGTATTCTAACAAATTTTTGCTTGGCTAAACAGTAGGGGGCATTTCAGGCTGCCTTGCGTGAAAGGGTGCTGGCGTTTAATGCAGCCATGTGGTGCCAAATTTTAAAGCCAGTTGGTCTTGATAAAAACTGTTGCCATTGCGTTCATCAAATTGTTTGGCAACTTGTTCGGCTTCGCGCAAGCCTTCATCATTAAATGGGGCAACCGCAAGCAAATAATACCAATAATACAAACGGTTATTGTGGGATAAATCGAGCAATTCATCGTTGTATTCGTCCAGCAGGGCTTGGGCGGTGTGTTTTTCATCAACGCGGCTGCACAGGGCAATCAGGGGCGCGAGCAAGGGCAAATGTACATCTATTTCATCGGTAATCAAATCAATGGCTTGAAGTAAAATTTCGCGTGCTTTTTCGGTTTGATTCAGGCGAATCAGGCTGTCAATCACCCATTGATAGGTAATGTGTGGCACTTCGCCACAACGCATTTCGCCCGATAAAATCGGCTGCGCCAATTCCACCACACGCGCATAATCGCCAATAAAATGGTGGTATGCCACCAAGCTGTCTTGTTCGCAAGCGGGGCAATCGCTGCCAATGTCGTTTGAGCTTGCTTGCCATGCCTCAAAATGCCGTTTGGCTGCCTGAACATCGCCCATGTGCAAATTTTGGTGCATGAGCGTTTTGGCAAGTGCCGATGCGCCAAAATCAAAATGTTCATAAAAAGATGTCATCAATTCATTGGCTTGTTGGATTTCTGCCAAAGTCATGTTGATGTCGTAGGGCAAACGCGCAATCACCCATTTGAATTTCCACAACACGTCAAACAGCTTTTCCAAATACAGGTCTTCTTCGGGGCTGTTGTCGGGGGTTTGGCTGTATTGTTGATGATAATGCCGCGCCAACCACGTTAAGCAATGCCATTGAAATCCCAATGAAAATGTGGCATTCAACTGCTCATCGCCAACCACGAATTCGGAAAGGTCTATCGCGGTGGCGGTGTCGTCATTTTGCATGGCTTGATTGAATTGTTCTATGGCAAGCGATTGGCGTTCGCGGCAATCCAAAGGCGCAAATTGTGCGGCGATAAATTGAGAAGGTTTCATCATCATGCCTTGGGTTGGGTTTTTGAAAAAATCAGGCTGCTGGCTGGGGTGGCGCAGGCAGCCTGAACACATTACAAAGCACCGATTTTCATTTCCAAAAATTCGCGTCCCAAAGCATTTTCAGGCAGCGTGTCCAAAGCAGCTTGATAGGCTTGTTTGGCTTCGGCGGCTTTGCCTTGTGCGGCATACACATCGCCCTTGATTTCATTGATGGCAGGGGCAAAATGCGCGTCAATCGGATTATTGAGCAAAGCCAAGGCTTCATCAAATTTCTTTTGTTGCAACAACACATTGGCTAAATTTTGCGTGGCGGCTGCCTGAAAAAGCGGGGCTTTGTGGTTGTCCAAAACCCAACGGTAGGCGGTGGCGGCTTCGTCCAATTTACCATTGTCAAACAACGATTTGGCGGTTTCCAAAGTGGCTTGTGCGGTGGCAGATGATGCGCTGTGCGATTGTTGCAAAGCCTGCAATTTGGCGGTGTCGCCCTTGATTTGGGCGGCAAGCGTGGCGGCTTCCTTGTTTTTGCTTTCCACCTGACCTTGATAAATCACATTGACCAAATAGCCCAAAGCAGCAGCCACCAAAGCGACCACCACCCATTTACCGCCTTTGTTCCAATAATATTTAACGTTTTCAATTTCTTGTAATTCTTCGTGATGTGCTGACATTATGCTTTCCATTCATTCAATTTTGAAATTAATTCATGAGCGGGAATCGTGATTTGCCCACGCTCGCCACGCAAGTCTTTAAGGGTAACTTCTTGATTTGCCAATTCACTTTCGGCAATAATCAAGGCAAATTGTGCGCCCGATTGGTCGGCACGTTTGAATTGATTTTTCAATTTGGTGCTGCCTGAAAATTGCGCCACGTCAAAACCGTTTTCGCGCAAAATTTGGGCGTATTTCATCGCTTGCAAAGTTGAGCCATCGCCTTGCTGCATGATGAACACATCGGGCGCGTCTGCCACATTCAGGCTGCCGTGTTCGCGTACCAACAGCAACAAACGCTCAATGCCCATCGCAAAACCAATGGAGGGCGTGGGTTTGCCGCCCAATTCTTCAATCAAACCATCGTAGCGACCGCCACCGCATACTGTGGCTTGTGCGCCCAATTTGTCGGTTGTCCACTCAAAAACGGTGTGGTTGTAGTAGTCCAAACCGCGCACCAAACGTGGATTTTCCACAAATTGAATCTCCAAACCCGTCAGCAAATCTTTGAATGTTTGATAATGTTTTTTGGAATCTTCGCCCAAATAATCAATCAAACGCGGCGCATTGTTGCAAATTTCTTGCAAATCGGAGTTTTTTGTGTCCAAAACGCGCAATGGGTTGGTGTGGAGACGGCGTTTGCTGTCTTCGTCCAATTTGTCTTCAAATTCAGTCAGATAAGCGACCAAAGCGGCACGGTGGGCGGCACGTTCTTCGCGGTTGCCCAAGCTATTGATTTCCAAAGTTAAATGTTGCAAAATGTCCAATTCGCGCCACAAGTCGGCACACATCGCCACCATTTCTGCGTCAATATCGGGGTCGGCAAAACCGAGTGCTTCCACGCCCACTTGATGAAATTGGCGGTAACGCCCTTTTTGTGGGCGTTCGCGGCGAAACATGGCACCCATGTACCACAATTTGCGTGGGGCTTCGTGCAGCAGATTGTGTTCCACCACCGCGCGCAGGCAGCTTGCCGTGCCTTCGGGGCGCAGGGTAAGGCTCAATGTGTCGTTGCTGTCGGCAAAGGTGTACATTTCTTTGCCAACCACATCGGTTTCTTCGCCAATGGAGCGCACAAACAGGCTGGTTTGTTCCACAATGGGGGTGCGGATTTGCTTGTAATCAAATCGGCGTGTCCATTTTTGAATTTTGTTTTCAAAGGCTTGCCAATAAGCCGATGTGAGTTTGAAATCTTTTTGTTCGGTGGGCAGAAGGTCGTTCATGCCTTTTACGGATTGGATTTTTTGTCCCATGGTTTTGTTTTTCCAGTAAAAATGGTTTTTCAGGCTGCCTGAAAATTAAATTAAGGTTAAAACGTGTTGAATGTCTTTGGTTAATGCTTGAATTTGGTCGGCATTGGCTTGTGTGGGCTGACCGTAAATTTCATATTTATCGTGCTTTAAATGACTTAATGGGCTACCTTCGTGGTTGATGATGGCAGCGAGTGTGTTGCCATCTTTAATGTGTGCGACACGCTGGTTTTCGCTCAAATTGTTTTCAAGCAATTGGGTAAACAGTTTGGGGTGGCTGTGCAAAATTTGCTTGACCAAACGGGCAATTTCATCGGCATGATATTGAAATGCTTTGGTTGCGCTTTTATCCAATGAACGCGAGCGGTTTTGGATAAATAAATGCACTTTGGGCAAACTTAAAGTGGATTTTTCCACATTTTCATAAAAATCAATAAATTCATCGCTTAATGGTTTGTTTTCTATGGAAACATTGAACATTAAACTGAACAGATTTTTGATACCGCGAATGGAGGCGGCATCTGCCGTGCAGGGAATGATGACGCGATTGGCGGCTAAAATGGCATTTTCGGTGTAGTTGGCAAAGCTGGGGTTGCAATCTATGAAGAAAGTTTGTGGTCTGTTTGACTCCAATTTTCGTGCATTTTCAAAGGATTCAATCAAATCTTTCAAAAGTGTTCGGCTGTTTTCCCATGCTTTGCGAACTGGGCTGATGCCCATGTGGTTAATCAATTGTGAACAAATGTCCAAATCCATATCGCCACACAATAAATGCACATTTTCGGGCATTTTGTGATTGAATCGCTTGGCGTGAATGAAATAATGGGGTTCGCTGCCCAATTTGGCTTGTGGGCTGCGATTGAAACGTTCTTTGATGTAGCCTGCGATGGTTAGACCTTTGTCTGCCAATTCATTGACTTTTTCTGCGCCTGCCCCATTTCCGCCCAAAATCATTTCGGAAACGTTGGTTTGGGGGCAGGCATCTACCACTACGACATCTTCTTCGGGGTGCAAAATGGCATATTCTATCGCTAGGTTGTAGCTTAAAAATGTTTTGCCCACTCCGCCTTTGTTGTTCCAAAGTAAATAGCGTTTGTTGTCCATGGTTTATCCATTTTGGGATGCAAAATCCCATTGATAAAAATGCTGGAATTATAACCGATTTTCCTGCTTTCAGGCTGCCTGATTAGCGTACCCAAGACAGGGGGTTGATGGCACGGCTGCGATAGCGAATTTCAAAATACAAGCCTTGTTCGCCAGCCGACAATGTGCCGCTTGTGCCTATGCTTTGGCGTGCCGCCACTTGGCTGCCTGAACCCACGCTCACGCCCGATAATCCCGAATAAACAGACATATAGCCATCGCCATGGTCAATCACGACCGTGGTGCCATAGCCGCGTAAATTGGCAACATAAGCCACTTCGCCAGCCGCAATGCTTTGTACCGAGGCGGGTGTGGTGGCAATGAAAATGCCGCGCCAAGTGCCACCGCTTTCACGCGCTTGCCCAAAACGCCCCGCAATGCTGCCTGAAACAGGTTTGCGCAAAGTGCCTTGTAAACGGCTGAATCCACGCGCATTTTGCACTTCACCGCCACTGATTGCCAAATCTTCTGCCGTCAAATTGCCTTTGGGTGGACGTGCAGGCGCAGGTGCAGATGGGTTATTTTTGGTTTGGGATTTTGCCGCTTGTTGTGCTGCCAAAGCGCGTTCTTTGGCGGCTTTGGCGCGTGCTGCTGCTTCGGCTTTGCGTTTGGCGGCGCGTTGCTGGGCAATTTGCACCAAAATGGCATTTAAACGGCGTTCGTCTTCACGCAAATGGGCGATTTGGTTGTTTTGTTTGTCAATTTCAGCCGTCAATTTCAGGCTGTCTGAAACCGCAAGCTGGTGTGATTTGCCCAAGGACAAAACCTTTGCTTTGGCAGCCGCCATGAGTTTTTGCAATTTTTGCAATTCGGCTTGAATTTGTTGTTCTTGGTTTTGTAATTGGGCTTGTTGTTCTGCTAATTGTTGCAAAATTTTGTCGTTGGCGGCGTTGATGTATTTGCTGTATTGCAAATAGCGGCTTTTGTCTGCCGCGTTCGCGTTTTGCAAAAACAACACAATGGCACTGGGTTGTTGATTTTTGTAATTATTGACCAGCAAACGTGCCACTTGTGCTTTGGTGCCAGCCACTTCCGTTTGCAAACGCGACAATTCCTGTTGCAATTTTTGCAATTTTTGCCATGAAATTTTTTGCTGTTGGTGTAATTGTGCCAATTCCGCTTTGGCTTGTTGCAAGGCGATTTGGGTTTGGCTGATGACCTGTTTGGCGCGTTGATGTTGCGCTTTTTTGGCGTTGAGCGACTTTTGTGCGGCAAACAATTCCTGTTTCACATCTTTGAGTTGGGTGTCGGTTTTTTGTTCGCTGGCGGTTTCGTTTGGGGCGGCAAATTGGATTTCGGGGGCTGCCTGAACGCCACCCACCAAACACATCGCCAAAGCCATAACCGTGAATTTTGTACGCATGATTTTCGGTTCGCAAAATAAAGAAAAATTCCCGAATTATAGCGGATTTTTTGCTTGATTTTGGCGATTGGGCTATTATTTGCGTTTTTCAGGCAGCCTAAAACCCCATTTCACAACAGGAATTGACCATGACCACCGTTCACTTACAATTTGAAGACTACGACCCACTCGCCCTGCAAAGACTGTGTGGCGCGTTGGACGACAATTTGAACACCCTGTCCCGAATTTTGGACACGCAAATCAGCCGCCGATTTGACCATTTCACCTTTTCAGGCAGCCACGCCCATGCCGCCCGAAACGCACTCGTCAATTTAATGGACATTGCCGAGCAGCGCGAATTGTCAGACGAAGACATCAACCTTGCCGCCGTAGAAGCCAAAACCGCCGACAATCAACACATTGAAAAAACAGATAAAAACCACGCCTACTATTTCCACACCAAACGCGGCAGCATAGGCGGACGCACACCGCGTCAAAACGGCTACATACGCGCCTTGCTCAATCACGATATCGTGTTTGGACTCGGGCCCGCAGGCACGGGCAAAACCTATCTGGCGGTGGCGGCAGCAGTGGACGCAATGGACAAACACCAAATAGAACGCATTGTTTTGGTGCGACCCGCCGTAGAAGCAGGCGAAAAATTGGGCTTTTTACCAGGGGATTTGGCACAAAAAGTGGACCCGTATTTGCGCCCACTGTATGACGCGCTCTACGATTTGATGGGCTTTGACCGCGTTACCAAATTGATGGAAAAAGGGCTGATTGAAATCGCACCGCTCGCCTATATGCGCGGACGCACGCTCAATGGCGCGTACGTGATTTTGGACGAAGCGCAAAACACCACGCCCGAGCAAATGAAAATGTTTTTAACGCGAATTGGCTTTGGCACAAAAGCCGTGATTACAGGCGATTTGAGCCAAATTGACTTACCGCGCAACATCAAATCGGGTTTGCGCGATGCCAACGAAAAATTGCGTGATGTGGAAGGCTTGTATTTCCACACCTTTACCAGCGAAGACGTGGTGCGCCACCCACTTGTGCAAAAAATCGTGGAAGCCTACGAAGCCGCCGAAAACGAACACCCCGAATTGCATTTGGCAAAATAAAATGACATGAACTCGGGGTAAGTTACTGTCAATGTGCCAATAACCTAGCCCTCTCTCCCTGTGGGAGCGCGTTGGAGAGAGGGAGGGGCAGTAACCCTCTCCCCAGCCCTCTCCCACAGGGAGAGGGTGTAAAGTTGGGCGGATTGTTGCTCCGCCCTTTTTGATTTTTGGGTTCAATTTTGTTTGCTCATGTGCAAAATTTCCACCAAACCCAAGCCAATGCGCCGTGCGTAATTGATGTCGTTCATCAGCGATGAAATTTGCCAACTGTCCAATTCATTTTTGCGTAATTTGACCAAGGCACGTTGGCGATGTGATTCCAAATTCTCGGTATCATCATGAATTTGCTGAATATGTTGCTGCCATTCGCTTGAATCTGCTGCCACTTGGCTGGCGCAATGAAAATGCCGCAACATGGCAAAAACCTGTTCGCGCAAATGGCGGTAATCTTGGCAAATGCTGGTGTGGCAATCGCTCAAATAATGCTGCATGTTTTTTTGTAAATGCTTGCTTTCTTTTACAATTTCTACAATTTGAAAGGCAATCATGTGGGCGTTGGTCAGTTTTTCAGCCTGCTCGCTTTGATTTTGTACGTCCATTTTGCTGGTAAAATCCAAAATTTCGCTGTATAAGGGTTTGATTTGCCATTCATAAAATGTTTGGACGTTGCTTTCAAATGGCGGTGTGGGTTCAGGCAGGCTGCCTGAATGGTCATGTAATTGCTGGCTTGGCACGAAAATGGCATGGCAAATCACTTCCAAGCTCACTTGGCTTAAATGTTGAATTTCTTGGGAAACGGCGCGCATGGCGGTGTCGCCCAATGCCAACATGTTTTTGTTTAAATACAAAGATTTGACGGCATTGCTGTCGTTGGGTAAAAGTTTGGCGGATTTTTTTTCAGGCAGCCAAATGGATAATTTTTCTGCCAGCCAAGTTTGCGGTTGCCAAAAAATCGCCACGCCCAAAGCGTTGAACAAAGTGTGAAACAGAGCCAGTTGCAACAAAGGCGACCATTGCAACCACAGCCCCATTTTGGCAACCAAATGCGTGAGCGGCACCCACAAAATCAACGACAATAAAGTGGTAACGCTGTTGAACAGCAAATGTGCCAATGCCAAACGTTGTCCATTGCGTTCGCTGCCGAGCATGCCCACCAAAGCGGTGGTGGCACTGCTGCCCAAATTGGAACCGATGGCAATGGCAAAACCTTGTGCCATGCTGATTTGTCCGTTTGCCAATGCCGCCAAAGTCAAAATCAAGGTGGCGTGCGATGATTGCAACACGCAAGTCAGCACGAAACCAATCAGGCTAAACAGCAAAATTTCGCCTACGCCACCCATTTTCAGGCTGGCAAAATCCACTTGTCCGCCAAAGGCTTGAAAGCCGTTTTTGATGGCGTCAATGCCCATAAAAATCAAGGCAATGCCGATGAGTACGCGCCCAATGGCTTTGGCGGTGGGGTTGAAAAAGCCAATCACAATGCCCAACACAAACATCGGCACGGCGGCTGGCGACAAACTGACGCTCTGCCCAGCCAATGCCAAAAACCAAATGCCGCTTGTCGCGCCCAAATTCGTGCCGAAAATGACCGCCAAACCGCCTGCCAGCGTAATCATGCCCGTGCTTAAAAAGGCGATGGTCAGCAGCGACATTAAGGTGCTGGATTGCAAGACAAATGTTGCGCCTATGCCAAACAGCAAACCTTTAACGGGCGTGGCGGTGCAGCGCGACATCATGCGTTCCAGCGTGCCACCTGCGGCGTTGTGCAAGCCTTCTTCAATGCATTGCATGCCAAACAGAAACAATGCCAAACCATAGCACAGTTGCAACCACGCATGGCTTTGCCAAAATGAAAATGCCAACGCCAACAAAACAAGCATTGGCAGGAGCTGTTTAATCGGTTTTGATTGGGTAAACATGATGATTTTGTTTGTAAATGACAATGGGGGGTAATTGTAAAAGCAAAAAGGCTGCCTGAAAACCTTAATTCATGATTTATGGGCAATGTGAATGCTTTTACGCGAGCGATTTGGGCAGGGCTTTATCATTTGGCGAAAACGGTTTATGCTTATCCTGTTGCAGGCTTTCAGAGGGTGTTTTGACGCACATGGGGTTTGACCTTTTTCTCTGTTGTCTGCAACTTTTTTATCAATTTATTGAATTTTGGACAGCAATGCGCGTAGGTGGAAAGTCATCAATCCAAAAAACACAGGGAAGATTATGCAAAAACACATTTTATTGGCAATCACAGGTGGCATAGCCGCCTACAAATCATGCGAATTGGTACGCTTGCTCAAAAAACAAGGACACCACATCACGGTTGCCATGTCGCAAGCCGCCACCGAATTTGTTGCGCCACAAACGTTTCAAGCATTAAGCGGCAATCCCGTTTTGACCGAACAAGGCGGTGCAGGCAACGGCATGGCGCACATCAACGCCACACGCGCTGCCGACATCATGCTCATTGCCCCAGCCACCGCCAACACGCTGGCAAAAATTGCACACGGCATTGCCGACAATTTGATTACCGAAATGGTGGCAGCGCGGAATTGTCCGCTCGTGGTTGCGCCTGCCATGAATGTGGAAATGTGGCACAATCCAGCCAATTTACGCAACATCAAACAGTTGGCTCAAGACGGTGTGCATGTTTTACAGCCAGCCGCAGGCGAACAAGCCTGTGGCGAAACAGGCGTAGGGCGCATGCAAGAACCCAGCGACATTGCCGAATTGTTGCCCGATTTTTGGCTTGATAAACCCTTGTTGGGAAAGAAAGTTGTGCTGACCGTGGGCGCAAGCTACGAAGCGATAGACCCCGTGCGCGGCATCACCAATATTTCAAGCGGGCAAATGGGCGTGGCATTGGCGCGCGCGTGTCGTCAAGCAGGGGCGCAAGTGGACGTGATTTACGCCAATTTGCAAGTGCCTTTGCCCAAAGGCATGGCATACACCGAACAAGCCCAAAGCGCACAAGCCATGTATGACGCGGTGTTCAGAAGATTGGATTTGGGGGCAGATGTGTTTATTGGCGTGGCGGCGGTGGCGGATTATCGCGTGAAAAATCGCGCCACACAAAAGTTGAAAAAAGACGGTTCAGGCAGCCCTCCCGTGATTGAATTGACCGAAAATCCCGATATTTTGCAAGCCGTAGCCCAAAGGGAAAATGCCCCATTTTGTGTGGGTTTTGCCGCAGAAAGCGAAAACGTGTTGGCATACGCGCGCGCCAAACGTGCCAAAAAAGGCGTACCGCTTTTGGTGGCAAACGATGTTTCGGTGGCAATGGGTCAATCCAGTAATCAAATCATCATGTTAGATGATGAACAAGAAACCGCGCTGCCTGAAATGAGCAAAGACGCAGCCGCACAAGCGATTGTGTCGCGTTTGGCGACATTGTTGGCGCGGTCGTCAGATTGATGGCTTGATTTGACGAACTTTCAGGCAGCCTGATTTTCGCGTACAATATCGCCCAAAATTCAAAAGGAATCATCATGCCACACATCTCCCCCATCACCGACATCATCGCCGACATCAAAGCGGGCAAAATGGTCATCATCACCGATGCCGAAGACCGCGAAAATGAAGGCGATATTGTTATGGCAGCCCAATTTGTTACGCCCGAAGCCATCAATTTCATGATTAAACACGCGCGTGGCTTGGTGTGTTTGCCTATGGAAAACAAACTCATAGACAAACTCGGCTTGCCCATGATGACGCAAAAAAACGGCGCACAATACGGCACCAATTTTACCGTGTCCATTGAAGCTGCACACGGCATTTCCACAGGCATTTCTGCTGCCGACCGCGCCCACACCATTCAAACGGCTGTATCGCAAAACGTGCAGCCTGACGATATTGTGCAACCAGGGCACATTTTCCCACTTCGCGCCCAACAAGGCGGTGTGCTGGTTCGCGCAGGACATACCGAAGCGGCGGTGGATTTGGCGCAAATGGCAGGTTTGTCGGGCGCAGGCGTGATTTGCGAAATTTTGAATGATGATGGCACAATGGCGCGCATGCCCGAATTGATGCAATTTGCCGCCCAACACGGCTTGAAAATTGGCACGATTGCCGATTTGATTGAATACCGCAGCCGCACCGAAAACCTGTTGGAAGAAATGGGCGATACCACCGTGCAAACCCCTTGGGGCGAATTTCAACAACACGTTTATGTGGACAAATTGAATGGCGACACGCATTTGGCTCTGGTTAAAGGCAATCCCGAAACCGCCAGCGAAACTTTGGTGCGCGTGCATGAACCGTTTAGCGCATTGGATTTCATTCAATTTGACCCCAACCACAGTTGGCATTTGCCCGATGCTTTGGCGCGGATTCAGGCAGCCGAATGTGGCGTGATTATTTTGCTGCACCGCACCGAAGATGGCGCGGCTTTGCTGGAACGCACCTTACCCAAAAACCAATTTCAAATCAAAAAATGGGACAAAAAAACCTATGGCATAGGCGCACAAATTTTGGCTGGCTTAAAAGTGAGCAAAATGCGCGTGTTGGGCAAGCCCTCTAATATGAATGGCTTAACGGGCTTTGGTTTGGAAATTGTGGGATTTGAAGAAAATTGATTCGCACAAATGGTTTCAGGCAGCCTGAAAACGCGCTGCCTGAAACTTCATTTTAAAAATTCATAAGAAAAATATGCTTTTATCATTGGACAAACATTGGCAAAAACCCTTGCCCTATTTTTTAACGCTCAGCACTTTGGCGGTGGCAACGCCATTGGCATTTGCGCCTTATTACTATTTTTGGCTCATGCCTTTTTTGTTTGGCGGTTTGATTGTTTTAACAGAAATCAAACCCCATAGGCGCATTTCATCGGCATATTGGTTTGGTTTGGTGGGCTATACCACACAATTTTGGTGGATACACACCGCTTTGCACGATGTATCGGGTTTGCCCAATCAATATGCCATTCCTTTGACTTTTTTGCTGCCTGCATTTTTGGCGTTGTTTCCTGCTATTGCGTTTTGGCTGTATGGCAAAAATCATCTGCCGCGACCTTTGGCGGTGGGCGTGTTGCTGCCTGCGTTGTGGACGCTGACCGAATTTGCCCGTGAGCGCGTGTTCACAGGATTTGGTTGGGGCGCATTGGGTTACAGCCAAATTGCCGATTACAGCCCATTGGCGGCATTTGCCCCCATTGGTGGCATACATTTGGTTACGTTTGCCACAGCCGTGTTCAGTTGTTGGCTGGTGTTGGTGATTCGCAATCGTTCATTGATTCAGCGTGTGATTTTTGCCATGCTGATGTGTTTTTTGTGGGACAAAGCCGCCGATTGGCGCGCCATCAACTACACCGAAAAAGAAAGCAACCAGCCTGTAAGCGTGGCATTGTTGCAGGGCAATATTCCGCAAAGTTTGAAGTTTCAAGAAGAAAATTTGTTGCCCACTTATCAACGCTATTTTGACCAGTTGTCGTCCACCAAAGCGCAAATTGTGGTGCTGCCTGAAACCGCCTTTCCCCAATTTTTGCAACACACCGACAAGGCAATCGTGGCGCGATTTGCCGAACAAGCCAAGAAAAATGGCAACGCCTTGGCAGTGGGCATACCCGCTTTCACGGCAGATGGCAAAGGCTATTTGAATGCCATGATAAACCTGACCAATTTCAACCCCGAGCAGCCTGAAACCATGCAGGTTTACGCCAAAAATCACTTGGTGCCATTTGGCGAATTTAAGCCCCTTGCCCAATTAACCGAGCCTTTGTACGAAAAAATGAACCTGCCTTTAACGGATTTCAAACGTGGCGGTTTGGGGCAAGAGCCTTTTAATATGAATGGCTTACAAGTTGCATTCAACATTTGCTATGAAGATGGATTTGGCGATGAATTGATTGATTCTGCCAAAAAATCATCATTGCTTGCCAATGCCAGCAATATGGCGTGGTATGGCAAATCCAACGCGATGTGGCAGCAATTACAACAATCGCAAGCGCGCGCTTTGGAATTGGGGCGTTACATGATACGCGCCACCAACACAGGCGCAAGTGCCATCATTTCCCCACAAGGGCGTGTGTTGAAATTCAGCCAGCCCAATGTCGCCACCGTGTTGGAGGGCGAAGTGTATGGCATGTATGGGCAAACCCCTTATATGCGTTTGGGGCATTCGTGGGTGGTCATTTATTCATTGTTGTTTTTGGCGGTGATTTTGTTCTGCTACCCAGCCAAAACTTTGGCAAAATGGGGTGCAAAACACAAACGCAAAGCCAGCACGTCTCCCGTTGTGCAGCCTGAAAATGCCGCCGTGCCAGTTGCCCAGCAAGCCGTTCAGCAGCCTGCGCCAATGCCAGCCAGCGAGCCGATTGTCGTTCCCAATGCTGCCGAAAGCAAGCAGCGTTTGCACGATGTGATTGAAGCCGATAAAGAAATTTTGGCAAACAGCCATACTGAAACCAGCGAATCGCCCGAATCGCCACCGTTGGACAAAGCCACACCGCCACAGCAGGCAGGCAAAAACCCAACACGCAAACGCAATAACAAGCGCAAAAAAGGCGGCAAAAAACGCCGTTGAATCCCAGCAAAAAAGCAGCCTGAAAATCATTTTTCAGGCTGCTTTAAAATATCGGTTTTAATTGATAATGCGACAATTCGTATCGCTGCGTCCCGTGTTTTTGAAAACCGCATCGCGCGTATCGCAAGATGATTCGCTGTTTTCACAAATCATCAACATGTGGTCTTGGTTAATGCTCAATACGCGCGGCTCGTGGTTTTTGTTGAATGCCACCGCTTTGATGGTGAATTTGTCATCGTTGGCACCACGCGCATTGCCTTGCATTTTAATGCAAAAATGCGATGTGGCATTGAGCGACAAATCCGCCCAAGTGGTGCTGTTTTTCTTGTAAGAATGATGTTTATTGCGGTGTTGTTCCAGATTTTGGGCATTGATGATTAAGGCGCGTTGTGCGTCATTCAGTCGCCCATTTTTCACATAATTGACGTAGCTGGGATAAGCAATGGCGGTTAAAACCGCCAAAATGCCCATTACCACCAGCATTTGTGCCAGCGTAAAACCGCGTTGTGAGAGAGGGGTTTTCATGGCTGATGACATTTACATGATGCTGCAACCATCGCCTGCATTTGGGCTAGAGGCGGCGTTTAAGGCAGCCTCAAAACCTGCTTTTGTGCATTTGACAAAGCCAGAACCATTTGAATAATAAAGTAAATAAACTTGTTTGTTGGTTTTGGTGTTTTCTGAAAACTTGGCTTCATTATTGGGTTCGCTGGCAATGATGTAACTGTTGCCGCCACCACCGTTAAATTTATCGGGTTTGATAGAGATCTTATAGGTGTCTGCTGCTGTACTGGCAACAGGGGTAGGCATGGCAGAGCATGTACCATCTGTTTCTGTCTTGCCACACATGGTGCGATTTTTGGTGTAAAACTCTTCCATCATCTTGATATTGTCCATCATTTCGCCACGCGCGGACTCAATATGGCTGCGGATAATGAAGTTTTGATATGTGGGGTAGGCAATGGCTGCCAAAATCGCCACAATGCCAATCACAATCATCAATTCAATTAAAGTGAAGCCAGATTGTTGGGTTTTGTTTTTCAACATGATGTCGTCCTAGTTTAAATTTTTTATAAAAAAGCAATTTCTGTACCAAAATGCGCCATTTTCGCGCCATGCCAACATAATTTAACAAAAGGCTTGCATTGGCAAACGCTTTGCGCTATCTTTACCGTTTCTTTTCACAAACCCAACATTAAAGCTGCCTGAAAAACATTTGGCTGTTGTCGTGTCTGCACGGTGCGCGTACCCTAAATCGCTGCCCGTTCAGCCAGCATTATCGGTGCATGGGCAAGACGTTTGTTTTTCAATCGGTTTTTTGTTATTTAAAAGAGGTTGTCATGCAAATTTCAGGCGCACAAATTCTTGTGCAAAGTCTTAAAGCGGAAAATGTGGAATACGTTTTCGGCTATCCTGGTGGCGCGGTATTGGAAATTTACGATGCCATTTTTCAATTACACAAATTTGAACACATTCTCACACGCCATGAACAGGCTGCCGTTCACGCTGCCGATGCTTATGCGCGGGCAAGCGGCAAAGTGGGTGTGGCTTTGGTAACATCGGGACCTGGTGCAACCAATGCCATTACGGGCATTGCCACCGCCTACACCGACAGCGTGCCTATTGTGGTGATTTCAGGGCAAGTGGCTTCGCCTGCCATTGGTTCGGACGCGTTTCAAGAAATTGACATGATTGGCATTTCGCGCCCATGTGTGAAACACAATTTCTTGGTAACGGAAATTGAAGAACTTGCCCCCACAATCAAAAAAGCCTTTCAAATTGCCAAAACGGGTCGCCCCGGCCCTGTGGTGGTGGACGTGGCAAAAGACGTTACCCAAGCACACGCCAAATTCAGCTATCCACAAGAAGACATTTTCATTCGCTCGTATCAGCCTGTGGTCAATGGGCATATTGGGCAAATCAAAAAAGCCTTGCAAATGCTGGCGGCGGCAAAACGCCCCTTGCTGTATTTTGGCGGTGGGGTGGTGTTGGGCAATGCCAGTCAGGTATTGACGGAATTTGTCAGAACTTTGGGTATTCCTTGTACAGGCACGCTGATGGGCTTGGGGGCGTATCCTTCGCGCGACCGTCAATTTTTGGGTATGTTGGGTATGCACGGCACTTATGAAGCCAATCTTGCCATGCAAAATGCCGATGTGGTGCTGGCAGTAGGCGCACGTTTTGACGACCGTGTGGTATCGGTACCTGCCAAATTTGCTGAAAATCCGAAAAAAATCATTCACATTGACATTGACCCATCCAGCATTGCCAAGCGCGTGAAGGTGGACGTGCCGATTGTGGGCGATGTGGGCAATGTTTTAACGGAAATGCTGGGTTTGTGGCAAAAACAGGAATTGATGTTCAACCCCACTTCTTTGGATAAATGGTGGAAAACCATTGAAAATTGGCGCAGCCGCGATTGTTTAAGGCTGCCTGAAACGGAACACAGCGAATTGATTTTGCCACAATATGTGGTACAAAAATTGGCGGAAATTACCCATTATGACGCGATTGTTACCTCTGATGTGGGTCAGCACCAAATGTTTGCCGCGCAATATTATCCCTTTGAACGACCACGCCAATGGCTCAATTCGGGTGGCTTGGGCACGATGGGTGTGGGTTTGCCCTATGCCATGGGTGCGTATCTTGCCGAGCCGAGCAAAGATGTGTGCTGCATTACGGGCGAAGGCTCAATTCAAATGAACATTCAGGAATTGAGTACCTGCTATCAGTATAAATTGCCGATTAAAATCATCTGCTTAAATAATGGCTATTTGGGTATGGTGCGCCAATGGCAGGAGCTGTATTACAGCAATCGTGAATCGGAAACCTATTTTGATTCGCTGCCTGATTTTGTGAAATTGGCGGAAGCCTACGGTCATGTGGGCATGCGGATTGAGAAAAAATCCGATGTGGAAGGCGCATTGCGCGAAGCCTTGGCGATGAAAGACCGTTTGGTGTTCATGGATTTCATTACCGACCGCAAGCAAAATGTTTACCCTATGGTGGGCAATGGCAAGGGTTTGAGTGAAATGGTGTTGCCGCCACATATGCGTGAAAGCAAAGCCGATTCCGATGTGAATGATGTGAATGACCGCGATTACGATACAAGGAGTGTGCCATAATGCGACACATTTTATCTATTTTGATGGAAAACAAATCAGGGGCGATGAGTCGCGTGGTGGGTTTGTTTTCGGCGCGTGATTACAATATTGACAGCCTTTCGGTTGCGCCCACCGAAGACCCCACTTTGTCGCGCATGACCATTGTTACGCGCGGCGACAGCAGCGTGATTGAGCAAATTACCAAACAACTGAACAAGTTGATTGAAGTTGTGAAAGTGGTGGATTTGAACGAAAGCCGCTATGTGGAACGCGAGTTGATGTTGGTTAAAGTTCGCGCGGTGGGCAAAGACCGTGATGAAATTTTGCGTTTGTGCGACATTTATCGCGGGCAAGTGATTGATGTGAGCGACAAAAGCTACACCATTGAAGTAACTGGCACCAGCGAAAAATTGGACAGCTTTTTGGAAAACATCAACAACAGCCTGATTTTGGAAACCGTGCGCACGGGTGCGGCTGGCATTGGTCGCGGCGAACGCATTTTGCGTATTTAAATAGTGGGTTGTGGTTTTCAGGCTGCCTGAATGAAAATGGGATTCAGGCAGCCTGAAACTTTATTTGTTTTCATCAACGGAACAATCATGCAAAAAATTTATCAAAATGCGCGTTTAACGGGCATACGCCACATTCACACCGAAGACAAGCTGGTGTTGAGTTTTGACAATGCGCCCGAACGCGAATTCACCAGTGTGGTGGATTTTGTCATGCACGGCTTTTATCCACACAATATTTTATTTGATTTGTATGAATACGATTTAAGCACGCTGCCACCGCGCATTGCGGCAGAATTTCCCAATTTATCGTATTACATGCACAGTGGCGATAATTGGCAAATTTTCTATTTGTCGCCGCAAGCGGGCTTGGGTGGCGTGATTGTGTGCGCGACTTTGTGAGTTTCAGGCAGCCTGAAAAAAATACACGATAAAAAATGGTTTTGCCTTCGGCGACTTACTTTTTAAAAAAGTAAGCCAAACACATGAACGCTGAACGGTTTGCGGTACAAAAAACATTTCAGGCAGCCTGAAAAGGTTAAACCATTGAATAAAATGTAATTAACCCTTGTTTTTTGGTTTATTTGGCTTACTTTCTTAAAAAGTACACCTAGCGGTGGGCAACAGTCGCCTGCACGGCGATAGAGCGTCAATCCTAAATATGCCCCTATTGCATTTTTTCGTGTACCGAAAGGCAGTCTGAAAAATAGTGCCTATTATCTAGCTGCAAATATCGGTAAAAATCCGCGTGTTTCGTGGTAAAGAAAGCGCAATTTCTTTACAATACAGCTATCTTTCAATCAATCAGCAAGTGGTTCAAATCATGGCAAGAAAATATTTCGGTACAGACGGTGTTCGCGGTCAAGTTGGACAATTTCCCATTACCCCCGATTTTGTGATGAAATTGGGTTGCGCTTTCGGTAACGCATTGATTAAACACGATACCGACCACAAACCCACCGTCATCATCGGCAAAGACACGCGTATTTCAGGCTATATGCTAGAAACGGCATTGGTGGCAGGCTTAACGGCGGCTGGTGTGAATGTGATTCAAACAGGTCCTTTGCCCACACCTGCCATTGCTTATTTGACACGCGCTTTTCGCTTGGCTGGCGGTGTGATGATTTCCGCATCGCACAATGAATTTTCCGATAATGGCATCAAATTCTTTGCCGAAGGCGGCGTGAAATTGACCGATGAATTGGAATTGGCCATTGAAGCCGAATTGGATAAAACCATGATAACGCGCCCATCTATTGAATTGGGACGCGCCAAACGCATTGAAGGCGCACAAGACCGCTACATTGAATTTTGCAAATCCACATTCCCCAACCATTTGAATTTGCACGGTTTAAAATTGGTGGTGGACACCGCAAATGGCGCAGGCTATGCCACCACACCCAAAGTGTTTCACGAATTGGGCGCGGAAGTGATTGAAATTGGCAACCAACCCAATGGCTACAACATCAACGACAAAGTGGGCGCAACTTACCCCAAAACTTTACAGGCAGCCGTGTTGAACCACGATGCCGATTACGGCATTGCCATTGATGGCGATGGCGACCGCCTGATTATGGTGGACAAACAAGGCGTGGTGTATGACGGCGACAAGCTGATTTATGTGATTGCCAAAGCGCGTGCCGCCAAAGGCATCATGCAAGGTGGCGTGGTTGGCACGGTGATGAGCAATCTGGCAATGGAAAAAGCCCTGAATGCGCGTGGTGTGGCATTTGCCCGCGCCAAAGTGGGCGACCGCTATGTGTTGGAACAATTACATGAACACAACTGGCTGATTGGTGGCGAATCGTCTGGACACATTTTGTGCATGGACAAACACAATACAGGCGATGGCACGATTTCTGCCTTGCAGGTGTTGGCGGCATTGTGCGATTTGAAACAGGATTTGGCGAGTGCAGTGGATTGGCAGCCTTATCCACAAACCATGATTAACGTGCGCATGCCCAATAAGGATTTGGATTGGCAAGGCGTGTCTGCGGCGGCATTGGCGGAAGTGGAAGCCGAATTGGGCGAACGCGGTCGCGTGGTTTTACGCGCATCGGGTACTGAACCTGTGGTGCGCGTGATGGTGGAAGCCGATGACGCGGCTTTGGCAGAACGTTGCGCCAAACACATTGCGGCAGCAATTCAATCGGCAGCGTGATTGGGTTTCAGGCTGCTTTTCAGTACACGATATTGCACCAAGCAAAATAAACAAAAAAACAAGGGTTATTGCCATTTTATTCAAGGGCTTAATCTTTTCAGGCAGCCTGAAATGTTTTTTTGAAACACAAACCGTTCAGTAATGTATTTGGCTTAACCGTTTTTTATCGTGTACTTTCAGGCTGCCTGAAAAAGTTGGGGGGCTTTTTAAGGTGGCTTTTTGCCCATTTGCCTTGTTTGCAAATCATCAAAATGAGAACAATAATTTATGCTTGGATTGCTTGAATCGTTTTTTGTGGATTTTGGCTACACCGCCGTGTTTTTGGTGCTGGTGCTGTGTGGCTTTGGCGTGCCGATTCCCGAAGACATTACCTTGGTTGCAGGTGGCGTGATTTCGGGATTGGGCTATGCGAATGTGCATACCATGTTTGTGGTGGGCATGTTGGGCGTGTTGGTGGGCGATGGCATCATGTTTATGCTGGGGCGCGTTTATGGCGAAAAGATTTTGCGTTTCAAGCCTGTGGCGCGTTTAATGCCGCCCAAACGCTATGCCCAAGTGCAACAAAAATTTGACCAATATGGCAACCGTGTGCTGTTTGTGGCGCGATTTTTACCTGGCTTGCGTAGCCCGATTTTTTTAACGGCAGGCATGAGCGGCAAGGTGTCGTTTTGGCAATGGCTGTTGATGGACGGCATGGCGGCGTTGATTTCTGTGCCGATTTGGGTGTATTTGGGCGGTTATGGCGCGGAAAACAAAGATTGGCTCATGCAGCAAGTACACCGTTTTCAACACGGTTTGTTTTTTGTGTTGGGTGTGGGCTTGGCGGTGATTGTGTGGTTTTGGTGGCGCAAACGCCAAAGTTTGGTGGCGCGTAAACACGCTTTGCTGGAAAAACGCCGCAATCGCAAATTGGCACGTCAGCAAAAGAAAGCCCAAAAAGCAGAAAAAAAACAACAGGCTCAACACATTTCATCTTCATGATTTCTTTTTCAGGCTGCCTGAAAGCCTTTCAGGCAGCTTTTGTCAATGTGATTAAGGTTTGATATGCGTTTTCGTCAGCTTGTTGCCCAACACGCGCAAAAAAAATGGTTGCAGCTTTACACGCCGATTGCCACTTTGCCAGCTCATTCGGTGGATTGTCCCGAATGCGGCTTGCGTGTGCAATTACCCAAATTGCGGCAGGGGCAGGAAGCCTGTTGTCCGCGTTGCCATCATCAGTTGGTGCGGGTGGAGTATCATGCGTTTCAAATGCCGTTGGCGTGTGCTTTGGCGGCGTTGATTTTGATGATTTTGGTGTACAGTCAAACCTTTGCGGTGGTGATTTTGGGTGGCATTTACACGCATTTGTCGCTGCCTGAAATGGTGTTGGATTTGATGGTGCGCGATTTCAACTTTTTGGGCAGCGTGTTGTTTTTGATGACATTTGGTGCGCCTGTGTTGTTTTTGCTGTTGAGCGTGTATGTTTATGCGTCTTTGTTGAGCAATGCACCGTTTCCCTATTTGCTTTATGCCACGCGCATTTTAACGCGCTTGCAGCAATGGATTATGATAGACGTGTTTTTCGTGTCCGCGCTGGTGGCAGACATCAAAATGAGCAGCGTGTCGCAAGTGGAATTTGGGGCGGCATTTTGGTTGATGCCTGTGTTGGCATTGTTGGTGTTGCGAACCACTTTGGCGGTGCCGATTCATTGGGTGTATTACCAAATTCATCGCAGCGAAAACCACGATTTGTTTCATCATCATGCCGATGAGCCTAGGGTGTGTTGCACGCGCTGCCTGTATCATCGTCCTGTGGCTGAAAACATTTGTGGTGTGTGCGGTTCGCAACTGTTTCATCGCCGACCCAATAGTTTGAAAATTTCATTTTGTTTTTTGTTGGCGGCGACTTTGTTGTATTTGCCTGCCAATTTTTTGCCGATTATGATTTCTGCCGACCCAAGCAAAAAAATCGTCAGCACCATCATGAGCGGCATCATTTTGATGTGGCACGATGGCGATAAAATGATTGCCGCCATCATTTTCAGCGCGAGCATATTGGTACCCAGCCTGAAAATCGTGTCCATGGCAATTTTGCTGTATAACGCCAAATTTCAGCCGCGTTGGTCGGTGGAAAAATTGTCTTTGCAATACCGCATTACCGAGTGGGTAGGGCGGTGGTCCATGATAGACATTTTTGTGATTATCATTTTGATGACGGCATTTCACACGCCTGTGGCAAAAGTGATACCAGGGGCAGGGGCGTTGTATTTTTGCTTGGTGGTGATTTTGACGATGTTGTCGGCGCATTTTTTTGATGTGCGATTGATTTGGGATTGGAAAATGAAACAAAATCAATGGAAAAAATGATAAAAGGCGTTTTTAGGCAGCCTGAAATGTTTTTTGAAACGCAAACTGTTCCGCTTTCATGTATTTGGCTTGCTTTTTGAAAAAGAAAGTTGCCGAAGACAAAACCATTTTTTGTTGTGTACTTTTAATTCAAACCCATTTTGCGAAAAAATGAATACCGATTTGCAAGAAAATTCAAACAAAACCGAACCCGCCCAAGTGCGCCAAACTTTAACTTTGCTGTCGGCGGTGTGGCTGATTCCCTTGTTGGCGGCGATTATTGGCGCGTGGTTGTTGGCACAAAATCTGCGTAACAAAGGACCCGAAATCACTTTGCTGATTGACAATGCAGAAGGCATTGAAGTCAATACCACCGCCGTGCGGATTTTGAATGTGGACGTGGGGCGCGTAACGCGCGTTCGCCTGCTGCCCGACCAAAAAGGCGTGGAATTGACCGCCCGCCTTACCAAAGATGTGGAAGACCTGATGCGCGAAGACACCCAATTTTGGATTGTGAAACCGCGCATTGACCAAAACGGCATCACAGGTTTGGGGACTTTGGTGTCGGGTGCGTATTTGGCGTTTTCGCCTGGCAGCAGCCAAGTGGAAGCCAGCGAATTTAAAGTGTCCGATTTGCCGCCCGTTACCGCCATTGGGCAAAGCGGTGTTCGTCTGTATTTGTCGGGCAAAAACAGCAAAATGTTGGGTGCAGGCAGCCCCATTTTGTATGAAAGCCACATTGTCGGCACGGTGGAACACGCCAAATTCAATCCCACCACGCAAATGGTGGACTACACCATTTTCATTCACAGCCCCAACGAAAGCCTGCTGTCTTCAAACAGCCAATTTTGGCTGGAAAGCGGCATACACATTCGCACAGACGGCACAGGCGTGAGCATCAACACCCCACCGCTTTCGGCAATTTTATCGGGGGCGATTGCGTTTCACACACCGCGTTACAATGCCGATTCGCAAAAAGCGGTGCAAAATGGCGACACTTTCCGCATTTTTGACAACCGCAAAGAATTGGAAAGTCAAGCAGGCGAACGCACTTTGTATTATGTGGTGTTTTTTGATTCATCGGTGCGCGGTTTGGAAATTGGTGCGCCTGTGGAATATCGCGGCATGAAAATCGGTACGGTTGCCGATATGCCCTATTTTGATGAAAGCGACAATTTGAAATTGTTTCAAAGTGGCTTGATTCCTGTGCGTTTGCGCCTTGAACCGCATTTGATGGAGTCGGGTGGCGGCAATCAGCGCAATGTGGTGCGCGAAAGCCGCGAATATTGGCAAAATGAAATTCAGGCAGCCTTAAATCGCGGTTTGACCGCACGCTTGGCAAACAACAATTTGATTTTGGGCAGCAAAATGATTGAATTGAGCGATGCCTCTTCTGGCAATGCCGATGGCGTGTTGAAACCCGCGCGTGAATACCATGGGCATACGGTGATTGCCAGTCAAGGCGGTGGCGGTTTGGAAGATTTGCAAGCGCAAATTGGCAAATTGCTCAATAAATTTAACGCATTGCCATTGGATAAAACCATGGGCGAACTCAATGGCAGCCTGAAAGAATTGCGCCAAACTTTGAAATCGGCACAAACCTTGTTGGCAAGCACCAATCAAACCATGAACAGTGCCAATAAATTGATGAACAAACCACAAACGCAGCAAATTCCCAATGAAATCAACAAATCATTGCGCGAATTGCGTCAAACTTTGCAAGGCGTGTCGCCCCAATCGCCCATGTATCAAGATGTGCAACAAACTTTGCAAAGCATAGACCAAACCTTAAAAGACGTGAAACCTTTGGTTGATACGCTCAAAGCGCAACCCAATGCCTTGATTTTCAACAGCAGCACCCAAGACCCCACCCCGAAAGGACGTGAGCCATGAAAAAAAATCGTTTGCCCATTGCCGTGTTGGTGGCGGCGTTGAGCGCGTGCAGCAGCACCAGTGAGCCGATGCGCCATTATCAATTACCCGATAGCGCGTTCAGGCTGCCTGAAAATGCGGCTTTGCACCGTGAAATTGCCGTCAAAATTGTGTTGGCTGAACCTTTAAATGGCAATGGTCTGCTCTATCAAACCGATGATGTGCATGTGAATGTGGCGCAAAAAAACCTGTGGGCAACGCCATTGTCTGATGCTTTGGCGGCGAATCTTGCCAATAAATTGAATGAAAACACAGCGCATTCGGCATTTGTGCCACACAAATTGGCAAAAAACGCCAAAGGCAGCCTGAAAATTTACCTAGACCGCTTTCAAGGCACCCACCGTGGCGTAACCGAAATCAGTGGCTATGGGCAATGGGATGATGGCAGCAGTCGCGCCTTTCACGTTCAAACGCCACAAATTGGCGATGGCTACGCGCCCATGCTTGAATCGCTGAACACAGGTTTACAAAGCGTGGCAAAAACCTTGGCATACTGAATGCTAGCTGAATCATTTCACTTATCATTTTGACAGGAAAAAAAAATGAAAAAATCCCTTATCGCTTTGACCTTGGCGGCTTGCGCGACTTTGGCTCATGCAGAAAATGAAACCATTCAGTTGGTTGATGATTTTCGCCGTACACCAGCCCTTGCAGGCGAAGCGCAATACACCTTTTATGCAGTTGATGTGTCCGACACCATTGCCAGACGTTTGCCCAATCAACACATTTTTTCGCGCAATCAATTAAAGCAGCGTTTTTGCTGGGAATTGACGGGTTTGCCTGCCAATAAGCGTTTGTACAATGCCGATTTGTCGCTGACCGCACCGTCTGTAACCACCTTTTTGGATACGGATGGCAATCGAATCAGTTCCAATCAGCACGTCAGCCATGTTCAGTTGGAAGCGAAAGAAGGACGCATTGGCGAATGCGGTATGTTTGAAGCCAGCGACCCTGCGGGTACTTATGTGTTTCAAGTGAGTGTGGAAGGCAAAACCTATCCTGCCCAAAAAATCATTTTGCGTTAATGATTTGCAGGCTGCCATCATATTTAAAGCCCCACGCTGGTACTTTTATCATAAATTGAAAAAAGGCGGATATGCAATCCACGCCTACATCAGTTTGAAAGAGGGTTTTGTCAAGGTGCAGTATGGGGCTTTAATCAAAAACATAATTTATTGCTTTTTGAATGATTTGGTCATAGAATAACTTTGTCTGACAACAGAAAATCGCATTAGCTGTGTAATCATGGGCGGTTTATCGTCAAATGATAAATGGTGGGGATTGCGTCCACCCAGATAACACAAACGCCTGAATGATTTCGGTTTCAGGCGTTTTGCTTTTGTTGTTTGTTTGGGTTGGTGAGATTGTTCGCTACCATTGACACCATGTTTTTTCAAAACCGAAAATGGTGTAAATATGGTACACCATACCATCGGATAAGGCAGGCTAAAATAGGTAAAAAACGAAATGCAAAATACAAAAAATACAAGTAAAAACAATGAAATTATTGAAAATAATGAAAAAAGTAAGTTGCTGCTTGCCCCCATGCAAGGCTTATGCGATGACGTGATGAGAAATCTGCTCACCCAAATTGGCGGATTTGACGAATGCGTGAGCGAATTTGTTCGCATTACCCACACCGTGCATTCCAAATCAACATGGTTGCGCCATGTACCCGAACTGGCAAACCACAATCTAACGCCTGCTGGTGTGCCATGCGTGGTGCAAATTTTGGGCAGCGATGCCGAAATGATGAGCGTGAATGCCTTGGAAGCCGTGCGTTTGGGCGCAAACAAAATTGACATCAACTTTGGTTGCCCCGCACCCACCGTCAATAAACACAAAGGCGGCGCGGTGCTGTTGCAAGAACCCGAATTGGTGTATCACATCGTCAAAACCCTGCGTTTCAGGCTGCCTGAAAACGTGGATTTGACTGCCAAAATGCGTTTGGGCTACGAAAACACAGATTTGGCATTGGCAAACGCCCAAGCCATTGCCGATGGCGGTGCCAGTCTGCTGACCGTACACGCACGCACCAAAGTGCAAGGCTACGAGCCGCCAGCACATTGGGCGTGGGTCAAAAAAATTCAGCAACACATTGATATTCCAGTGGTTGCCAATGGCGATGTGTTCACGTTGGCAGATTATCAAGCCATTGTGCAAGAAAGCGGTTGCCAGCAAATCATGCTGGGACGCGGTGCCGTGATTCGCCCCGATTTGGCGCGACAAATCAAACAATTCCAGCAAAATGTACCTGTTCAGGCAGCCACGTTCAACGATGAAATCATCGTGTGGATACAGCAATTTGTGGATTTGTGTTGCGCCAAAGAAAGCAACAACAAATATCCCGTGGCGCGTTTAAAACAATGGCTGGCGATGATGAAACCCGCCTATCCCGAAGCTGTAGTGTTGTTTGAGCGCATTCGCACAATCAAGGAAATTGAGCAAATTAAACCGATTTTGCACGATTTTCGCGCCTAAAACCGTTTCAGGCAGCCTTTTTCGGCTTATCCCGATTTTGCCAATCCACCAATTCTGTGCCAGCCAAATAATCGTACAAAAATTGCTGGCGCGGATTGAATTTGGCAAAACCCCACGGCAAAATCCACCAAAGCAAAGCCAAACCCATCGCCAAACGCGGTTTCACGCCCATGCCAAAACGAAACGCCGCATACGCCACCAATGGCACAAACACCAAAAACACACACGCCCACACAAAACGCAAACGCAGTTCGCGCAAAGTGGCGCGGCTGCCTGAAACGCTTTGCAAGCCAATTTTCCACACGCGCATGGGCAAAGTTTGCTGTTCGCGCAACCAATTCATTTTAAAATAAAACCACCACGCACCAAACAAAGCCAGCGTGTACACAGGCATAAAAACATTTGGCGAAACAGCCACTTGCTGTTGAATAAACGTTTGCAGCATGCCCAACACCAGCAGCGTGAGCAGCGTAACCGAGCCAATCAACAGGCTTTCATAAGCCAGCGCAAACAAGCGGCGGCGCAGGGAAACAGGATTATGGTTCATCATCATTTTGTTTTTTATGGTTAAAAATACGTTCAGGACGCATTGCGGTTACGCGACACAATCAAAAGCACAACAAAATTTTTTATTTTATTTCAGTCATTTCAATTTTCAGGCTGCCTGAAATATTTTTCAAAGCCGTAACCATTGGGTGTCAATTCATTTGGCTTACTTTTTTAAAAAGTAAGTCGCCGAAGGCAAAAATTTGGTTGTTTGGCTTTTCAGGCTGCCTGAAAAAAGTTTTGCACAGCACACGATGTGCATTTCACTTGCTCATCAAGCGTTTGCGAAAAAGGGTCTAAAATCAAATCGCTGTGGGTTTTTCGCAACCAAGTGATTTGGCGTTTGGCGAGCTGGCGCGTGGCGGCAATGCCTTTATCCACAAACTCATGATAATTCAAACGATTTTCCAAAAAATCCCACGCTTGGCGATAACCCACGCAGCGCATGGACGGCAAATTTTCATGCAAATCAGGATAGCGTTCACGCAAAAATTGCATTTCATCTAAAAAGCCATTTTTTAACATGATTTCAAAACGTTGGGCAATTTGCGCGTGCAGTTGGGCGCGGTTTTCAGGCTGCAAAGTCAGCGTGAACAAATCCAACACAGGCGCAGATTTTTGTTCCGCAAAATGTTGGCTCAAAGGCTTGTTGGTTAAAAGAAAAACTTCCAAAGCGCGTTCTATGCGTTGGCTGTCGGCAGGTTCAAGCCGTGCGGCGGTGGTGGGGTCGCAATCTTGTAATTGTTTGTATAAAAACGATAAACCGTATTGGGCTTTATCTTGTTGTAATTGTTGGCGGATTTCGGGGTTGGCTTCGGGTAAATCGTTCAAGCCATGCGTGAGCGCGTGAAAATACATCATCGTGCCGCCCACAATCAGGGGGATTTTGCCACGCGCCGCAATTTCATCAACCAAACGCAGGCAATCGCTCAAAAATTCCGCCGCGCTGTACGATTGTAAAGGTGTAACAATATCAATCAGATGGTGTGGTACGGCAGCCAGTTCATCGCGGCTGGGTTTGGCGGTGCCGATGTTCATGTCGCGGTAAATCAATGCGCTGTCTAGGCTGATGATTTCGCAGGGGAATTGTTCAGCGAGCGCGAGTGCAAGTCGGGTTTTGCCGCTTGCGGTTGCGCCCAAAATGGTGAAGGCTTTGGGTGGTTTCATATTGAATTTAAAGTGAGAATGGGGTTTCAGGCTGCCTTAAAGATACAGGCAGCCTGAAAATCAACTAAACGACTTATTCATTGTTTTGATTAAGCCTTTTTGCTGCCTTGCAAATACAGCATTTCCAAAGCCAAAGTCGCGCCTGCCAAAGACGTGATGTCCGCATGGTCATAGGCTGGGGCAACTTCCACCAAATCCATGCCCACAATGTTCACATCTTGCAAACCGCGCAGGATTTTCAACACGCGGTCGGTGCTTAAACCGCCACAAACAGGCGTTCCCGTACCGGGGGCGTAGGCTGGGTCCAAACAGTCAATGTCAAAGGTTAAATACACGGGCAAATCGCCAACGGTCTCTTTGATTTTGTTGATGATATTCTCTACGCTGTCATCATTGACTTGTGGGGCTGGCAATACGGTGTAGGGCAAATTTTTGTCGTATTCGGTGCGAATGCCGATTTGTATGGAACGCGCTGGGTCAATCAAACCTTCTTTGGGCGCGGTGTAGAACATGGTGCCGTGGTCAAATTCGCTGCCATTTTCGTAGGTGTCGGTGTGTGCGTCAAAGTGCAGCAGGGCGAGTTTGCCGAAATGTTTGGCGTGGGCGCGTAACAAGGGCAGCGTGATGAAATGGTCGCCGCCAAAAGTCAGGCAGCGTTTGCCCGCAGCAAGCAGTTTTTCGGTATGGCTTTGTAATTTTTGTACAAAATCGCGGCTGTCGCCAAAAGCGTACACCAAATCGCCACAATCCACGATGTTCAAACGTTGGCGTACGTCAAAATCCCAAGGGAAACGGCAGCCTTCCCATGCCAAATTCACCGAGGCGCGGCGAATGCCTTCCGCCCCAAAACGGCTGCCTGTGCGCCCTGATGTGGCGATGTCGTAAGGCACGCCTGTAATCACCCAATCGGCATCGCTGTCGTAGGGCGAAAAATGGACAGGCAGCCTGCAAAAGCCAAAATTATTGGCAACCAAAGAAATGTCGGTTTGTCCATTTAAGGTGGTGAAAGTCATTTTGTGTTCCTTTTTGTGAAAAATTTGTTTCGTGCATATTTTCAGGCAACTTGATTACTGCCTTAATCATTTTTGCCTACCTATCCCCTCTCCTGTGGGAGAGGGTAAAGCTGTCAATGTTCAACGATTTTTCCCTCTCCCCAGCCCTCTCCCATAGGAGAGGGGGCAGATGGTGGCATCTCAAAGAAGGCAGCCTGAAAAATCACTCGTCTTCCAAATAAGTGTAACCGTTCAACCCTGCTTCCAATTCTTTCAAAAACGCAATCGCTTGTGAAGCAGGTAAATCCGAATGTTCAATTTGCTCGCGGTAACGTTGCAACAAGACTTTGGGGTCTTGATACACATATTCCAACATATCCGCCACCGTGTTGCCTTTGTCGTAATCGCTGATTTCAAAGCGATTGTTGTCGTGCAACCACACATCAACCGTTGTGGTGTCGCCAAACAAATTGTGCATATTGCCCAAAATTTCCTGATACGCGCCCACCATGAAAAAACCCAATAATGGCGGATTGTCTTCGGGGTAATCGGGCATGGGCATGGTGGTGGCAATGCCATCGCCGTCAATGTAATGGTCTACCGTGCCGTCTGAATCGCAAGTGATGTCCAACAACACCGCTCTGCGGGCAACAGGTTGATTCAACTGTGTAATCGGGCAAACTGGGAATAATTGGTCTATGCCCCAAGCGTCAGGCAGCGATTGAAACAGCGAAAAATTGACATACAATTTATCGGCAAACCGTTCTTGCAATTCGTCAATAATCGTGCGGTGCGAACGGTGTTTTGCATTAAATAATTCGCCAACTTGGTGGCAAATATTCAAATACAACTGCTCTGCCCAAGCGCGTTGTTGCAAACTCAACAAACCCACATTGTACTGATTATGCACATCTGATAAATCAAACTGGCTTTCGTGTATCCAGCTACGCAGCGAACGTTTTTCGCGTGAGGCGAAAATATCCGTCCACGTTTCCCACATGCTGTGCAAAACGCGTGGGTCTTCGGGGGCAGGAGCTTGCAGTTGTTCGGCTTTGTAGCGTTCCACGCCAATCACATTTGCCACCAAAACCGCATGATGTGCCGTGATACCGCGTCCGCTTTCTGTGATAATCGTTGGGTGTGGCAAACCGTATTCTTCGCAAGCCTGACCAATGCCCCACACCACCGTGCTGGCGTATTCATTCAAACCATAATTCACGGAACAATCAGATTGGGTGCGATTGCCTTCGTAATCCACGCCCAAGCCGCCGCCCACATCGAAGCAGCGAATGTTCACGCCCAATTTGTGCAATTCCACATAAAAACGTGCCGATTCGCGCACGCCTGTCGCCACATCACGAATGTTGCCCAGTTGTGAACCCAAATGGAAATGCAATAATTGTAAACAATCTAAATTGTCTTGCTCTTTCAATACATTAACCAAATGCAAAACCTGCGAAGCGGACAAACCAAATTTGGATTTATCGCCACCCGAAGCCTGCCATTTGCCCGAACCTTGCGATGCCAAACGCGCCCGTACCCCCAAACGCGGTTTCACACCAATTTTTGCCGCTTCTTCCAAAACCATTTGAATTTCAGACAGCTTTTCAATGACCAAATACACTTGATGACCCAATTTCTCGCCCATTAAGGCAAAACGAATGTATTCGCGGTCTTTGTAGCCGTTGCAGACGATGAGCGTTTGGGTGGTGCCTGCGTGTGCCAACACCGCCATCAATTCGGCTTTGGAACCTGCTTCCAAACCATGTGGCTGTTTGCTGTGAATCAGGCTTTCAATCACGCGGCGGTGTTGATTGACCTTAATTGGGTACACCAAGCAATAATCGCCACGATAACCAAATTCCGCGCGCGCATTGGCAAACGCTTGATTGATGGCGCGCAAACGATGTTGCAAAATTTGCGGAAAGCAAAACAAAATCGGCAAATGGGCTTGATGATGTTGTTGAACGTGTTGTGTGAGTGCCACCAACGAAATCTGATTTTCAGGCTGCTCGGGATTGGGGCAGACGGTCATCTCGCCAGCTTCATTGACTTGATAATAACGCATGCCCCAATAGGGGACGTTGCTGACTTCTTGCACGGTTACGGTATTCATGTTTATCTTTCTTTCTTTTGTCTTTTAATATCAATGGTAAGTGCTTTTTCAGGCTGCCTGAAATCAAATAAAGGGATTGAGCAATTTTACGCCTGTGGTATCAAAATCGGCAATATTGCGCGTTACCACAATCAAATCGTGTGTGAGTGCGGTGGCGGCTATCAACGAATCAAACGCGCTTTTGGGATTGGGAACGTGCAAATGGGCGCAACGCAGCGCAACTTCGGTGCTGATGGGCAAAATCCGCCCTTGATAAGTGGGCAAGATTTTGTTTTCAAAGCAATCGCGTAAACGTGCGCCTTGTTGTGGGTCTTTGCGTTCTTTGAGCAAAATGCCTTTTTGCAATTCCAAAATGCTAATCGCGCTGACAAACATTTCTTGCGGTTCAACGTCTTGGAAAAAATCCACTACGCCCAAATTGGCTTTTTGTTTCAAAGATTTGTAATCTTCGGAAATCACATTGCTATCAAGCAAATACATTTAGCACTCCCATTCAATATCGGCAATGGCGGCATTGGCAGACAAAATTTCTGCCATGCTGATTGCCCCTTCGCGTTTTTCGCGCTTGGGTACGCGCCCAATCAACATCGTGCCTTCTTCCAAAATTTGGAAATAGCCGCGTGTGGTCAATTCGCTGAAACGCTCGCGGAATGTGCGCCACACTTGTTCGCTGTCGGTGGGGGTGTCCAAGTGTTGCACGATTTGTTCTTCGGGATAATACACTTTGCTGATTAACATTTTGTTTCTCCTTGAAAAATGATTTTCAGGCTGCCTGAAAATGATTTCATCGCATGTATTTACGAATGATTTTGGCAATGCCATTTGCACGAAAAATCAGAATTAAAGAAATCACGCATTCTATCAATGTAACAACAACTGACGCTTTTTGGTCTGCGGCTAAAAATTGCCATGCACTTTTAGAGCTAACTTCTGTATTAAAAACAATCAATATATTCAACCATGCAATGAAATCCATTAAACCACGATAAAATCCCCATATGCCAATTAATACAATGCCCGTATTGAGCCAAGTGATTGTATCGCTAGGAATTTCTTGCTTTTCTTGTTGGTATTCAGGTAATAATAAACCTGCAATGGTCGCAGGGAACAACCATAAAAATAACCAACAGACCAAAAAGAAACCGTGCATGACCCAAAATGTCATTTGGTTGATGTTTTGGGCAATGTCTGATTGCGGTAAAAATACGGTGGTATTCAAAAAATGCAATCCCCATACAAGTGCAAATAAGCGAATACACACAATGAGAATTTGTTTTGGTGTCATGATGTTATGTTATCTTCTTGTTAATCAAATGCCAAATAATATCAATATAGGGTATGCCGTGCGCACCAAATTGCCATACAAATTTGATTTATTGGGAAATTCGGTGCGCACGGCACACCCTACGCCTTAACCACCCAATTTCGCCAACAGTTTATCGTGAATGCCACCAAATCCGCCATTGGACATAATCAAAATGTGGTCGCCATTTTGGGCGAATTGTGCCAAATCGTTCACAAAATCGTCAAAATTTTGTCCAATGTGCAATTTGTCGCCCAAAGGCAACAAGGCAGCCTGAACGTCCCAATCCACACCGCCAGCATAGCAGAACACCGCGTCCGCGCCACGCAAACTTTCAGGCAGCGCGGCTTTCATCGTGCCGAGTTTCATGGTGTTGGAACGCGGCTCCAATACAGCAACAATTCGCGCTTTGCCCACTTTTTGGCGCAAACCGTCCAGCGTGGTGGCGATGGCAGTGGGGTGATGGGCAAAATCATCGTAAACGGTTATGTTGTTGACCATGCCTTTGATTTCCATGCGTCTTTTCACATTTTTGAATTGGCTCAACGCTTCGCAGGCTGCCTGAACGTTCACGCCAACGTGTTTTGCAGCCGCAATCACGGCAAGGGCGTTTTGGCGATTGTGTTCGCCCAACAAATCCCACGCGATGTGTCCGACTGTTTCGCCGTGAAATTGCACGTCAAAGCTGCCGTCTTGTTGCAAGTTGCTGATTTGCCAGCCGCTTTGTTCGCCAAAAAATTGGGTGGGTGTCCAGCAGCCGCGTTCCAAGACGTTTTTCAGGCTGCTTTCGCGTCCGTTTGCCACGATTAAGCCTTCGCTTGGCACGGTGCGGACGAGATGATGAAATTGGGTTTGAATGGCGTTTAAATCGGGGAAAATGTCGGCGTGGTCGTATTCCAAATTGTTCAAAATGGCGGTGCGGGGGCGGTAGTGGACGAATTTGCTGCGTTTGTCAAAAAATGCGGTGTCGTATTCATCGGCTTCAATCACGAAAAACGATGAGCCGTTTTGTGGCAAACGCGCTGAAACATCAAAGTTTTGCGGCACACCGCCAATCAAAAAGCCTGCGCCATATCCTGCGTATTCCAACACCCACGCGAGCATGGATGCGGTGGTGGTTTTGCCGTGCGTGCCTGCCACGCCCAACACCCACATTTTGTGCAACACGTTTTCCGCCAGCCATTGCGGGCCCGATGTGTAGGGCAAGCCTTTGTTTAAAATGGCTTCAATCACGTCCATGCCGCGTTTGGCAACGTTGCCGACCACATACACATCGGCTGGGAAGGTGTCCAACTGTGCCGCGTCAAAGCCTTCGTGGATTTCAATGCCCAAGTTTTCCAGTTGTGTACTCATGGGTGGATACATTTTGGCATCGCAACCTGTTACTTTGAAACCTGCTTGTTGGGCGATGGCTGCCAGTCCGCCCATGAATGTGCCGCCTATGCCGATGATGTGAATGTGTGTCATGATGAAAATTCCGTGTGAAAAATGGGCAAATTATACGCGAAAAGATTTTGCCTTCGGCGACTTACTTTTTACTTTTTAAAAAAGTAAGCCAAACTTAAAGACCAACAGTTTCGTTTCAAAAAAATATTTCAGGCTGAAACCCTTGCAAAACTGTATTCGTAGGGGCGGATTTCATATCCGTCCTGTTTTGATGTGCCAATATTTTTAATTTTATCAAATATTTGTGGAAAGGGCGGATATGAAATCCGCCCCTACGTCTGTTTCACAATGGGTTTTGCAAAAGTTTCAGGCTGCCTGAAAATAAAATTTAAGGCGGTAACAGAATGTGGGTTATTTATTTGGCTTACTTTTTTAAAAAGTAAAAAGTAAGTCGCCGAAGGCAAAACAAGCCGAATAATTTGTTAAAATGCCCTTTTGCCACGATTTTCAGGCAGCCTGAAATGCTCACCGATTTAGAAAAAAACGCCATACGCGACCACTACCGCACCCTTTCCGACAATTTGCCGCAATTTCGCCCACGCCCCGCGCAGCGCGAGATGATAGCAGCCATTGCCAACGCCTTTTCGCGGACTTTATCGCGGCAAGAAGGCGATGAAAACCCACCCGACCGACAAGGCGAAAGCATTGCCGTGATTGAAGGCCCAACAGGCGTGGGCAAAAGTTTGGCGTATTTGCTGGCTGGCGGCATTATGGCGCAAACGCGCGGCAAACGGCTCATCGTGTCCAGCGCGACCATTGCGCTGCAAGAGCAACTGGTTGGGCGCGATTTGCCCTTTGTGGTGGAAAAAAGCGGTTTGGAAATGAGTTTCGCGCTGGCAAAAGGGCGCGGACGCTATCTTTGCCTCTACAAACTTTATCAGCTCACGCAAAGCCATGCCCAGCAAACGCTGTTGGGATTTGAACCCGCCCCCAGCGTTTTGTGGGACAGCAAACCACAACAAAGCGATTTGGATACGCTCACCGACATGGCAAAACAATTCGCCAACCGCCAATTCAATGGCGACCGCGACACTTGGTCTGAAAAAATTGATGATAATCTGTGGTTTAAAGTAACCAACGACCGACACGGCTGCCTGAAAAACGCCTGCCCCAATCGCCCCGAATGCCCCTTTTTCTTGGCGCGAGATGTGCTGGATACGGTTGATGTGGTGGTGGCAAACCACGATTTGCTGCTTGCCGACATCAGCATGGGCGGCGGCGTGATTTTGCCCGCCCCCGAACAGAGCTTTTATTGCATAGATGAAGCCCATCATCTGCCCAAAAAAGCCCTCAACCAATTTGCTGCCGAGCATTCGTGGTTGCAAGCCATTTGGACAATGGAAAAATTCCCCACCCAAAGCCAAAAAATCCTGACGTTTTTGCACGATAAATGGGAACTTGCCAATCTTGCCAACGAAGCCGCAGCCAGCCTGCTGGATTGTTTGAACGAATGGCAATTCCATTTGTACGATAGCCCCGAATTGAACCAAGAATCGGAGCGCGAACACGAAGCCATTTGGTTGTGGGAAGACGGCATCATTCCCCCCGATTTGGCAACTTTGGTGCACAATACCCATGTTTCAGCCAGCAGTTTACTCAAACACATCAATGCTTTAAATGACGCATTGGGTCAAGCGCGCCGCGACAAAAATCAAGACAATGCTCAACTGGACGCATTCAGCAGCGAATTTGGCGGCTTTGTGGCGCGCGCCGAGCAAATCGCCGCCGTGTGGGAACAGATGGCAACCGTTGCCGCCAACGAAAAAGAACCCCCTTTGGCAAAATGGATTAGCCGCCGTTTTGACGACAAAAACGTGGATTTTACCTTTCACGCCAGCCCCATCAGCAGCGCGGCAATGTTGGCAAGCGGCTTGTGGCGCAAGGCGGCTGGCGCGGTGCTGACTTCCGCCACCTTGCAAAGTTTGGGCAATTTCAATTTGTTGCTGCAACAAACGGGTTTGCATTGGCTGCCTGAAACCACCACGCTTGCCTTGCAAAGCCCATTCAATTTCGCGCAACAGGGCGAATTGTATATTCCACCGCTTTCAGCCAGCCCCAAAGACCCCATCGCCCACACCGATGAAGTCGTCAAATGGCTGCCCAAATTGATAGACGATAAAGCCGCCATTGGCACGCTGGTGTTGTTCACATCGCGCAAGCAAATGAATGATGTCGCGTTCAGGCTGCCTGAAAATTTGCTGCCCCACATTTTGGTACAAGGCGAACAATCCAAAGCCAAAATTTTGGAACAGCATTACGCCAATCTCCAAGAAGGCAAACCCAGCATCATTTTTGGATTAGACAGTTTTGCCGAAGGGCTGGATTTGCCCCACGAAGCCTGTGTGCATGTGATTATCGTCAAATTGCCGTTTTCCATGCCCGACAATCCCATAGAAAAAACCCAAAGCCGTTGGATAGAAAAGCGCGGCGGCAAACCCTTTATGGAAATCACCGTGCCAGAAGCCAGCATTAAGCTGATACAAGCCGTAGGGCGACTGATTCGCACTGAAAACGACTACGGGCGCATCACCATTTTGGACAACCGCATCAAAACCCAACGTTACGGACAACAAATGCTGGCGTGCTTGCCGCCATTTAAGCGATTGGGTTGATTACAGACTGCCACAAACCTACTCCCTCCCCCTATGAAAGGGGAGGGCTGGGGAGGGGGTTAGCGCGGCAATGTACCACCCACACCCTAACCCTCCCCCGCCAGACGGGGGAGGGGACAGATTACAGGCAGCCTGAAACTTTTGCAAAACTCGGTTTGTAGGGGCAGATTTCACATCTGCCCTGTTTAGAATTGCAGAAATTTTTATTTTTATCAATAACGTGAACTCGGGATAAGTCACTGTCAATTTGCCAACAAACCTGCCCTCTCTCCCTATGGGAGAGAGTCGGAGAGAGGGCTTGTTGAGCAGCATACCCTCTCCCCAGCCCTCTCCCGCAGGGAGAGGGAGCAAAGTGACTTAAATTGATTAATCACTTTTATCCCGAAATCGCGTTATCAATAAATTGAAAAAAGGGCAGATATGAAATCTGCCCCTACGAATTGAGTTTTGCAAAAGTTTCAGCCTGAACGTGGCGTTGCGCCGCCACACCCACGCTTTGGATTTGTGGCACTCGCCCATTTCACATAAAATACGCTTTCGCAAAATCACAAGGAAACATCATGGCATTTTCCAAATTCGGACAAAAATTCACCCAAAAAAGCGGCATTTTGCAGCTTATGGACGACTTGGGCAAAGCCCTAGCCAGCGACCAGCCCATCAATATGTTGGGCGGTGGCAACCCAGCCAAAATCCCCCAAGTCAATGCCGCCTTTACGCAAGTGGCACAAAACCTCATTCAAAGCGGACAAATCATTGACAGCATTGCCAATTATTCCACCCCACAAGGCGATGACGCATTCATCAAAACCTTGGCGGATTTCTTTCGTGCCGAATACGGCTGGAACGTGCAGCCTGAAAACATCGCCTTAACCAACGGCTCACAAAACGCCTTTTTCTATTTGTTCAATTTATTTGGTGGCGAATTTGAAGGCGGTAACAAACGGATTTTGTTGCCCCTTTCGCCCGAATATGTGGGTTATGCCGATGCCCACATTTCAGGCAGCCATTTTCAAACCGTGCGCCCCAAAATTGAGCGCGTGCAACACAATGGCAAAAGCGGCTTTTTCAAATACCGCGTGGATTTTGACGCGCTGGAAACGCTGCCTGAATGGGAAAATGGCGAAATTGGCGCGATTTGCTGTTCACGTCCCACCAACCCCACGGGCAATGTGCTAACAGACGAAGAAATGGCGCGGCTGGACAAATTGGCGCAGCAACACGGCATTCCCTTGATTATTGACAATGCCTATGGCGCACCGTTTCCCAACATCATTCACACCGATAATCAGTTGATTTGGCACGATAATATTGTGTTGTGTTTCAGTTTGTCCAAAATCGGCTTGCCCAGCGCGCGCACGGGCATTGTTTTGGCAAATGCAGAAATCATCAATGCCATCAACAGTTTGAATGCCATCATCAATTTGTCGCCCACACGCATGGGCGCGGCAATGGTTACGCCCATGTTGCAAGATGGCAGCCTGAAACAATTATCCAACGAAGTCATTCGCCCCTTTTATGCCGAGCAAGCCGAATACGCCATTGCCCTGTTGCAACACGAATTTGCCGATTATCCGCTTGCCATACACCAGCCCGAGGGCGCGATTTTTCTGTGGTTGTGGTTTGAAAATTTGCCCATATCCAGCAAAGAGTTATACGAAATTTTGAAACAACGCGGAACCTTAATCATTCCCAGCGAACCGTTTTTTGTCGGTTTGGATACGCGCGACTATCGCCATGCCCACGAGTGCATACGCATGAGCATTGCTGGCGACAAAACCGTTTTGCAACAAGGCATTGCCACCATAGGCGAAGTGGTGCGTGAATTGTATGACAACGCCGAAGGCAAGTAATATTGTATGATTGAAACCGATAATTTAAGCACCGCCCACCGCATAATCAGCGCACAAAAAATGTCGCAGCAAGAAGAACAACTTGAACGCGCCTTACGCCCCAAATTGTTGGCAGATTACATTGGGCAACACAAAGCCAAAGAACAACTGGGCATTTTCATTCAGGCAGCCAAAAATCGCCAAGAAGCCCTAGACCACACCTTGCTTTTTGGTCCCCCAGGTTTGGGCAAAACCACGCTTGCCAATATTGTGGCGCGAGAATTGGGCGTGAATTTGCGCCAAACATCAGGGCCCGTGCTGGAACGCGCTGGCGATTTGGCGGCATTGCTGACCAATCTTGAACCGCACGATGTGCTTTTTATTGATGAAATTCACCGTTTAAGCCCCGTGGTGGAAGAGATTTTGTATCCTGCCATGGAAGACTATCAGCTTGACATCATGATAGGCGAAGGGCCTGCCGCGCGCAGCGTCAAAATTGATTTGCCGCCGTTCACGCTCATTGGCGCGACCACACGCGCAGGCATGCTCACCAATCCCTTGCGCGACCGTTTTGGCATTGTGGCGCGTTTGGAATTTTACGAAACCGCGGATTTGGCAACCATCGTGGCGCGTTCCGCCCAATTATTGAACATGGATTTGGACGAGCAGGGCGCGTGGGAAGTTGCCAAACGCAGTCGTGGCACACCGCGCATTGCCAACCGTTTGTTGAGACGGGTACGCGATTATGCCGAAGTGAAACATTCAGGCAGCATTGACGCGGCAATCGCAGACGCAGCCCTGTCCATGCTGGACGTGGACAAAATCGGCTTGGACATGATGGACAGAAAATTTCTTGAAGCCGTGTTGCACAAATTCAACGGTGGACCTGTGGGTTTGGAAAACGTGGCAGCCGCCATTGGCGAATCCACCGACACCATTGAAGACGTGATTGAACCCTATCTCATTCAACAAGGCTTTTTGCAACGCACCCCGCGCGGACGCATGGCAACCGAAGCCGCCTTTTTGCATTTTGGATTGAACGCGAAATGATGATTTTTTTGGATTTTGATGGCGTATTGCATTCCGCGCACCATCATTCAAACGACACGATGTACAGTCAATTACCGATTTTGGAAGGTTTTTTCAGGCAGCCTGAATTTGCCCACATTGATTTTGTGATTTCGTCCACATGGCGACACGGGCGCGATTTGGCACAGTTGCGCGAGCCATTTTCGCCCGATTTTCGTGAACGCATTGTGGGCAAAACGCCCAGTTCATCATTCTGTTTTGCCAAACCCATTGGCGGACGAGAACGCGAAATTTTGAAATATTGCCAAGCCCATCATGTTGAAAAATGGTTGGCTTTGGACGACATGGGCAGCCATTTTCAACGCCACCTAGACCGCGTGTTTTTGTGCCAATCCAGCACAGGTTTAACCGAAAACGATTTGCCGCGTTTAGCCGCATTGATTAACGAAATTCAGGCTGCCTGAAAATGCTGTTTTCTTTTTTAAAACAAATGCTTGCCAAGATTTTGCAATACCCCATTACCCAAGAAACCTTTTTGGCACAATGGCGTTTTGTGAAACGGCGCATTTACCAAATTTTGGGCATGAAAGGGCGCACCGCATTCATTACCGCACCGCATTGTCGCGCCCATTTTATGAACGATTTGCACCCCGAAAGCCCCATGCGCTTGCAAGTCATTGAACAAGCATTGAAAAAAACGCATATTTGGGCGCGTATGCAAAAAATTGTCGCCCCCGAAGTATCAGACGTGCAACTGGCGCGCGTGCATACGAGGCAATATTTGCACAGCTTGGAAAACCAAGTTCCCGAAAACGGCACAGTCAAAATTGCCGAAGACACCTATTTGAGCCGCGACAGTTTACAGGCAGCCCGTTTTGCCGCAGGCGCGGTGGTCAAAGCCGTTGATATGGTCATGAAAAAACACGCCAAAAACGCCTTTTGCGGTGTGCGCCCCCCTGGTCATCACGCCCATGCAAATAAAGCGAGCGGATTTTGTTTCATCAACAATGTCGCGGTGGGTGCCATGCACGCCATTGCCGAATACCGCTTGGCGCGGGTGGCGATTATTGATTTTGACCTGCATCATGGCGATGGCACCGAAGACATTTTCCAAAACGACCCGCGCGTGATGCTGTTGTCGGCATTTGAGTATCCGCTTTATCCATTCAGTGGCGTGGATTACGCAGGTTCAAATCCGCACATCATCAATTCGCCCCTTAAAGCAGGCGATGGCAGCGAAGCGTTTCGTGATTTGGTCAGACAAGTTTGGTTGCCCAAATTGGCGAGCTTTCAACCGCAAATGATTTTGTTGTCGGCAGGATTTGACGCGCACGAAAAAGACGCATTGGGGCATTTGAATTTGCAAGACGATGATTTTGCGTGGCTGACTGAAAAAATCATGTTGGTGGCGCAACGCCATGCACAAGGGCGGATTGTGTCGGTGTTGGAGGGCGGCTACAATTTGAACAGCTTGGCAAGTGGTGTGAAAGCGCATTTGGCGAGTTTGGTCAGCGCAAGTCGGTTTTAGGCTTTTGGTGTGGCTTTGTTTTTGAAAAGCCGTTGCCAAAAGCCCAATCATGGTTTACTTCACAAAATCAAAATCATAGTCCACCACCAAAGGCGCGTGGTCGGAAAATTTTTCATCTTTGTAAACGTGGGCGGCGGTGGCTTTTTGCGCCAAGTTGGGCGTAACCATCTGATAATCAATGCGCCAACCCACATCTTTCGCATAAGCCTGACCGCGATTGCTCCACCAAGTGTAGCCTGCCTGATTGGGGTAGAGCGTGCGCCAAATGTCCACCCAGCCCAGTTTGGCAATCACATTGCCTATCCATTCACGCTCTTCGGGCAGGAAACCTGAATTTTTCAAATTGCCTTTCCAGTTTTTCAAGTCGATGTTTTGGTGGGCAATGTTCCAATCGCCACACACCACCGTATTGCGCCCTTCGGCGTGCAAAGCCGCCAACATGGGGTAAAACACGTCCAAAAAGCGGAATTTGGCTTGCTGGCGTTCTTCCGCGCTGCTGCCTGATGGCAAATACAGGGAAATCACGGTCAAATTCACATCATCAAAATCGGCGCGAACAAAACGCCCTTCGCAGTCAAATTCTGCTACGCCCATGCCGATTTGGACGCGGTCGGGCGTGCGTTTGCTGTAAATTGCCACGCCACTGTAACCGCGTTTTTCGGCACAATGCCACACGCCGTGCATGCCGTGTGGATTTTGCATTTCTGCTGATAAATCTGTTTCTTGTGCTTTCAATTCTTGCACGCAAACAATATCCGCGCCGCTTTGCAAAATGTAGTCGTGGAAATTTTTTTTGTAGGCAGAGCGAATGCCGTTCACATTCGCGGAAATAATACGCATGAAATCAACCTGATTATTTGTTAAAATCAATATTGTAAAGCGTTTCAGGCTGCCTGAAAAATGGGAGGCGATAGATTTTGTTGATGTATCGTACTGTTATTTGCAAAACCGTGCTTTAAATCAAAGAAAAAACATGGAAACACACATTCAAAAAACCGAGCGTTTAATCAAAGAAATCAATCAGATACATTTTCAGTATTCACAAGATTATTTTGAAACAGGCAAAGTGGCGAAAATCAATTTGAGCCACACATTGCCCAAAGTGCCGATTGAACACATTTTGTCATACCGCCTGAATTTGCACGAAGCCATTAACGATTATTTGGCATTTGCCAATACGCGCAACATTGATTTTTTCTATCGCGTGAAAACCGCCGAAAGCATACACGATAAAATCCACCGCTATTTGCAGCGTGAAAACCATTATCCCGTGAACAATATTTTGAACGACATTTTCGGGGCGCGTGTGATTTTGCCGTCTGAAAGCGTGGCGGAAATCATGGCGCATTTGGACAACTGGAAAAACGAATACAGCTTAAAAAACTGGTATTTGCGCGATGTGGACGGCTATATTGGCGTACACGTTTATTTTAAAAACAGCAGCAATTTCTGCTATCCGTGGGAATTGCAAATTTGGGACGAGCGCGATGCCAAAGCCAATATTGTCAATCATCAAAAATACAAACGTGATTTTGTGAAATAATTTTCAGGCAGCCTGAAAAATAATCTTGAATTTAATGGAGAAATAAAATGACAAAACCAGCAAATGAAATTCACAGCGTAAAAGATTTACTGGATATTTTAGATAGATTGGGCGAAGCCGAACACGGTAAAACGCGCTTTTTTCGTGGACATTCCAAATCCAGTTATTTGATGCTGCCGAGTATTTATCGCCAAAGCTACTTGATTAAAAATGAAGATAAAATCATACGCGATGCCATCGTGAATTGTCCCGATGATTTTTCGCCTAATGATACACTTTTTGAAAAACTGGTTAAATTACAACATTATGGTTATACAACGCGATTGCTTGATTTAACATCAAATGCTTTGGTTGCTTTGTATTTTGCTGCCTTATCACAAGAAGCAGAAGATGGGGAGTTGATTATTTTGGATATTCCTGATGAACAAATTAAATATGATGACAGTGATACAGTCGCAGTTTTGTCAGCAATAAGTTTACAAAAGGTAAATTTTTTTGATTTATGTAAATGCCAAGAAGATTCAGACCTTAACTCGATAATGGAAAACTTAAAATTTCTCAAACTTACTCAAGAATTCGCTCAATTTCTAGAAAAAGAGTATGAACAAAACTCAACAGAATTAAACCGCATTCTTAACATAAAAACAGCAGATGAATTTATAAAAAAAATAAATACATATAACAAAAAATTTATTAATGAAAATAAGATTAATGCTTTTAATGAACACCCAATGATATTTCCCTTATTAAATACAATCAGACAAGATAAACCCAACTTTGCACCTAAAATCGAATATACCGATTTTGGTAGGGTTATTCCTGTTCGTGCCAAATTAAATAATGCTCGCATTTCACGTCAACAAGGTTTATTTTTATTATTTGGTATTAATGGTAAAAAAGTTAATCCAGCCAATGTGCCTGATGAATGGTTACGCAAAGTGAATAAGCAACAAATCATCATTAAAAATAAAAAACAAATTATGAAAGAACTGAAATCTTTTGGTATCAGTAAACAAACTTTATTCCCTGAATTGGAAAGCCAAGCACAAGAAATTATGGCGCAATACAAGCCAAAATAATTTTCAGGCAGCCTGAAACCCCATTCCCCCAAAAAACAAGGAAAACAACATGAGCAACTTCCGTCAAGATTTCCTGAATTTCGCCTTGCAACAAAATGTGCTGAAATTCGGCGAATTTACCACCAAAGCAGGTCGCCAATCGCCCTATTTTTTCAATGCGGGTTTGTTTAACGATGGCGCGTCCACGCTCAAATTGGCGCGTTTCTACGCCCAAGCGATTTTGGAAAGCAAAGTGCAATTTGATATGCTCTTTGGACCTGCCTACAAAGGCATCATTTTGGCTGCCGCCACCGCCATGATGTTGGCAGAACAAGGCGTGAACGTGCCGTTTGCCTACAACCGCAAAGAAGCCAAAGACCATGGCGAAGGCGGTGTGTTGGTCGGTGCGCCCTTGCAAGGTCGCGTGTTGATTATTGATGATGTGATTTCGGCTGGCACTTCGGTGCGCGAAAGCGTGAAGTTGATTGAGCAAGCAGGCGCGACACCAGCCGCCGTAGCCATTGCGCTTGACCGCATGGAAAAAGGCACAGGCGAACTTTCTGCCGTGCAAGAAGTGCAACAACAATACGGTTTGCCCGTGGTGGCGATTGCCAATTTGTTGGATTTGTTTGCCTTATTGGAACAAAACCAAAGCGCGGACTTGACACAATTTATTGAGCCGATGAAAGCCTATCGCGCCCAATATGGCGTGGCATGATTTTCAGGCTGCCTGAAACGGATTTAGCGTTTATCTATTTGGATTATTGAACAATTAAACTTGACTAAAATACTGGGGTATTGCACAATTCGCGCCACACAAAAATGGAGCAGCCTCAATATGCGTCTTACCACCAAAGGTCGTTTTGCCGTTACCGCCATGCTGGATTTGGCAATGAATGCCAATCATCATGCCGTGAAACTCAACGCCATCAGCGAGCGACAAAACATCTCCCTTTCCTATTTGGAACAACTGTTTAGCAAGTTGCGCCGTGCAGGTTTGGTGGAAAGCATACGCGGACCTGGTGGCGGCTACATTTTGGGCAAACCGCTTGATGAAATCAACATCGCCCAAATCATTGAAGCAGCCGAAGACCAACTTGATGCCACCGTTTGCAAAGGCAAAGCAAATTGTCAAAGTGGCGCACCGTGTCTCACGCACCATTTGTGGGAAAATTTGAACTATGCCATTTACGATTATTTAAGTGGCGTAACCTTGGCAAGCCTTTTGGCAGAAATGCCGCCCGAGCCACACAGCCAAGTTGTGAAATTCACGCACATTCATGTGTAAAAAAAAACCGTTTCAGGCAGCCTGAAAGCCCCTTTTTCATTACTTTTTTGATAAAAACACCACTTCAAGGACAGAGACCATGACCATCAAAACCCCCATCTATTTGGATTACGCAGCGACCACCCCCGTTGATAAACGCGTGTTGGACAAAATGATTCCCTATTTGACCGAACACTTTGGCAACCCCGCGTCCAACGGACACCCATTTGGCTGGACAGCCGAAGAAGCAGTAGAAAACGCGCGTAACGAAGTTGCCAAATTGATTAACGCCGACCCCAAAGAAATCGTGTGGACAAGCGGCGCAACCGAATCCAACAACTTGGCAATCAAAGGCGCAGCGCAATTTTACAAAACCAAAGGCAAACACCTGATTACCGTGAAAACCGAACACAAAGCCACTTTGGACACCATGCGCGAATTGGAGCGTCAAGGCTTTGAAGTAACCTATTTGGACGTGCAAGAAAACGGCTTGATTGATTTGGACGTGTTGAAAGCAGCCGTTCGCCCCGACACCATTTTGATTTCCGTGATGTGGGTCAATAACGAAATTGGCGTGATTCAAGACATTCCAGCCATTGGTGCGTTCTGCCGCGAAAACAAAATCATTTTCCACGTTGATGCCGCCCAAGCCTGTGGCAAAACGCCTGTTGATGTGGAAGCCGCGCAAGTGGATTTGTTGTCCATGTCTGCCCACAAAATCTATGGACCCAAAGGCATTGGCGCATTGTACGTTCGCCGCAAACCGCGCGTTCGCTTGGAAGCGCAAATGCACGGTGGCGGTCATGAACGCGGTTTCCGCTCTGGCACTTTGCCCACGCACCAAATTGTCGGCATGGGCGAAGCCTTCCGCATTGCGCGTGAAGAATTGGAACAAGACATTGCCCACGCCTTGAAATTGCGCGAAATTTTCTTGAAAGGCATTGAAGGCATTGAAGAAGTGTACATCAATGGCGATATGGCGAACCGCGTTGCCACCAATTTGAACGTGAGCTTTAACTACGTTGAGGGCGAAAGCCTGATTATGGCGGTAAAAGAAATCGCGGTATCAAGCGGTTCGGCTTGTACTTCCGCCAGCTTGGAGCCAAGCTACGTTTTGCGTGCTTTGGGTCGCAATGACGAATTGGCGCACAGCTCTTTGCGCGTAACCTTCGGTCGCATGACCACAGAAGAAGAAGTGGCTTACGCGGCTGAATTGATTAAAGCCAAAATCGGCAAATTGCGCGATTTGTCGCCTTTGTGGGAAATGTTTAAAGACGGCATTGATTTGAGCAAAGTGGAGTGGGTGGAACACTAATTCCATTTTAATTTGAGTTTTCAGGCTGCTTGAAAGGGGTGAAATGGCGGTTTCAGCAGGCAGCCTGAAAAATAATTTATTAATTTAATTAAGGCGTAAGAAAAATGGAACAACAATTGATTGATTTAGGTATCAGATTGGCTGAGGCATTAGCAAAAAATACGGCTAGTGCAGTTGCAACGAAAATCAAACTAATTAAAACCAAAGAAGATGATAAAGAGAGAATTAATGAATTAGAAGAAATCATTCAAGAACTAATTTCTGATAAGAATGAATTAACTCAAATTGCACAAGCATATCAACAAGAATTATCAGCTCAAAAAATAAGTGAAGCTGAATTAAATTATATTACAGAAAGCTTTATACCAAAATTACAAGAATTTATTCAAGCTAGTGGTAATAATCAAGAATTGATGAATGCCATGAGTATACTTGCTCCATTAGTATCAAAAGAAACTTTAACCATTTTTCAACTTTTAGGCTTTAATTTCAAAAAAGCAATAGGCGAACCCTTAACAGAAGTGGTTCAACAAATGATTTTAACCAAATTACCTCCTAATGCAGAAATGCAAAAAATGCAGTTAGAAGTACAATTAGAAACAGTAAAAGCTTTACGTAACAATCCAAAATTGATAACAAAATTGGGAAATCAGTAACTAAAAACAACATTTTCAACAAAACCCCTTTATTAACAACACACAAGGAACTTAAATCATGGCATACAGCGATAAAGTGATTGACCACTACGAAAACCCACGCAACGTAGGCTCGTTCAACAAAGACGACCAAGACGTAGGTACAGGCATGGTGGGTGCGCCCGCTTGCGGCGACGTGATGAAATTGCAAATCAAAGTGAACGCGCAAGGCATCATTGAAGACGCGAAATTCAAAACCTACGGCTGCGGTTCAGCAATCGCCTCTTCCAGCTTAATTACCGAAATGGTTAAAGGCAAAAGCTTGGACGAAGCCTTGGCAATTAAAAACAGCGACATCGCTGCCGAATTGGAATTGCCACCTGTAAAAGTGCATTGCTCTTTGTTGGCAGAAGACGCGGTTAAAGCCGCGATTGAAGATTATCGCCAAAAACAAGCAGCGTAATTTTTCAGGCTGCCTGAAAAAACCTCTCAGGCAGCCTGAAAGCGATTTAAATCGGTCAAATCAAAGGAAAAATCATGATTACCATTACCCAAAACGCGGCAAATCACATCAGCAATTTTCTCGCCAAACGCGGTAAAGGCGAAGGCATTCGCTTGGGTGTAAAAACAAGCGGCTGCTCGGGCATGGCGTACACCATGGAATTTGTGGACGACATTCAAGCCGATGACTTGGTGTTTGAAGAATTGGGCGTGAAAATTTTCATAGACCCCAAATCCCACGTTTACCTAGACGGCACGCGCGTGGATTACACCAAAGAAGGCTTACAAGAAGGCTTTAAATTTGACAACCCCAATGTGAAAGAAAGTTGCGGTTGTGGCGAAAGTTTCCATGTGTAAAATGCCAATGATGTCAACCCCATTGCCAGTTCATTTTGAGCTGGCAATTTTTTGGGCAAATTTTTGATGAAAAAACCCGTATTCACCGACACACATTGCCATTTGGCAGAACCGATTTTGCGTTGCAGGCTGCCTGAAATCGTGGCGCAAGCGGCAGAACAAGGCGTGGCACAATTTATCGTACCCGCCATCACGCCAAACGATTGGCAAACCCTGTTGGCATGGCAAACGCAGCCTGAAATTCACGCGCTGGCTTTGGGCGTACACCCTTGGTTTTGTGAGACTTATTCGCCACAAAGCCATGCAGATTTGGCGCAACATTTGCACGATAATCCGAGCTTGTGGGTGGGCGAAATTGGCTTGGATTTTCATCACACAGAGTTGCGTGAACCGCAAATGGCGGTTTTTCAGCAACAGCTTGATTTGGCAAAACAATATTCGCGCCCCATTATTGCCCACAACGTGAAATCTTTGGACACTTTCACACAAATCATCAAGCAAAAACGTTTTAAATGCGGTGGCATTGCCCATGCCTTTTCAGGCAGCCTTGAACAAGCCAAAATATTGATTCAAATGGGATTCAAAATTGGCATAGGCACTTTGTTGCTCAATCCCAATGCCAAAAAAACCCGCGCCGCCGCCCAATTTTTGCCGATTGAACATTTGCTGATTGAAACCGACAGCCCATTTTGGCGTGGCAGCAATCAAGCCACCCCCGTTTTGTTGGCGCAAATTGCACAAGAGTTGGCAAATTTACGCGGTATGGATTTGGCAGATTTGGCAGCGATTTTGGCAGAAAATTTGGCTGAAATGTAATCAGGATTTTCGTTAAAAAACAAAGGGGTGGATAAGCAATCCACCCCATTATTTTTATGAATTACAGTACTTTAACAATGCTTTCACACAAATAGCGAATATTGTCATCGGTCATGCCTGCCACGTTAATGCGACCCGAGCGCACCGCATAAATGGCAAATTCATCACGCAATCTGTCTACTTGCTCGGCGGTTAAGCCACTGAATGAGAACATACCATTTTGTTTCACAATAAAATCAAAATCTTGTGTTGCACCACATTCTTTGAGCGTGTCCACAAATTTTTGGCGCATGGTTTTGATGCGTTCGCGCATTTCGTCCAATTCGTCAGTCCATTGTGCTTTTAAATCAGGGTCTTGCAGCACCAGTGCAACGGTGCTTGCGCCGTGTGATGCGGGGTTGGAATAAATCGTGCGGATAATCGATTTGGCTTGGCTGAATGCGCGATTGGCAATTTCGGCATTGTCGGCAACCAATGTGAATGCGCCCACGCGCTCGTTGTACAAACCGAAGTTTTTGGAGTAGGAGCTGGCAATCAGCAATTCGCGGTTCAGTTTGGCAAAGGCGCGTAAGCCGTAAGCGTCTTCTTCCAAACCGTTGGCAAAGCCTTGATAGGCAAAGTCAAACAGGGGCAGCCAGCCTTTTTCTGCTGCCATGTTTGCCAAAATGTCCCATTGTTCGGGGGTGGGGTCTATGCCTGTTGGGTTGTGGCAGCAGCCGTGCAACAACACCACATCGCCTTGTTTGGCTTGTGATAAATCGGCAATTAAGCCGTCCCAATCCAAGCTGTGGGTGTTTTTGTCGTAGTAGCGATAATCGCGTACTTCCATGCCCACTGCCTGAAAAATGGCATTGTGGTTGGGCCAAGTGGGGTTGGAAATCCACACGGTTTGGGCTTGAACTTGGCGTTTGGCAAATTCGGCGGCAATGCGCAATGCGCCTGTGCCACCCAAACTTTGTGCGGTTTTGGCGCGTTGGTTGGCGATGATTTCGTGGTTTTCGCCAAACAACATGGCTTGGGTGGCGGCATTGTAGGCTGCCACGCCGTCAATGGTCAGGTAGTTTTTGGTTTTTTCTTCTGCCAGCAAGCGCGTTTCTGCGGCTTTGACGGCACGGGGAATGGGCGTTTCGCCCTGTGCATTTTTGTAAATGCCAATGCCCAAGTTCACTTTTTCGGGGCGGGTTTCGGCTTTGAATGCTTCGCCCAAGCCCAAAATGGGGTCGGCAGGGGCGGCTTGAATTTTGTCAAAAAACATGATGTTTGCTTTCAAAATGAAGTTGGAGGCGTAAGAACCTGTGTTCATCATCTTAAATGAAGTCATCAATCTTGTAAACATGGGTTCTAAAAGGGAAATGGCATCGCCAAATCATTTTGGCTGCCTGAAAACAAGCAAATCTTTTATAATTCGGCTTTTTTAAACTGTTTCAATTTTAATTTGTGGGAGTAAAAACATGAAAAAATGGTTTTTGAGTGTGGCTTTGGTTATGGTCAGCTTGTCGGCTTATGCTGAAAATGCCTTGCATTACAATATTTTGGAATTTCAAGAACGTGCGAATGTGTCGGTTGCCAACGACACCATGCACATGACTTTGGTGGTGCAGGAGCAACACGCCAACCGCTTAACCGCCACGCAAAATGCCACGCGCAAATTGAACGCTTTGCAAAATAAATTGAAAAAATACAGTCAGGTAAAAGTGGAGCAGGGCAGCCGCAATGTTTATCCGCAACGCAACAGCAAAAACCAAATCACGCATTGGCAAGATACGGTGTCGCTGAACATCAAAAGCACGGATTTTGAGGCAATGAGCCAAATCATTGCGGACAGTGAGCAAGAGGCAATGTTGCGTGGTGTGTATTTCAGCGTGTCGCCCGAAAAACGGATTAAGGCGGTGGAGCAAGCCAGCGAACAGGCACTCAACGCGATTAAGCAACGTGCGGATTTCATTAGCAAAAAATTGGGCTTTTCGGGCTACACGTTTGTTAAAGTGGAATTGAACGACAGTTTTGAACAAAATCAACGTTTTGCCAAATCGTCTTATGATTTGCCTGTTGCGCCCATGGTGGCGATGAGCATGTCTGTCGATAGCCGTATGCCCATTGATGAGCAACAGGCTGGCGAAGCGGAAATCAGTCAAAGTGTGCGCGTGTCCATTCAAATGAAGTGAGGGGGCGGTGTCAGGCTGCCTGAAATCAACATAAAGGAAACCGATGATTAATTTATACAAAGTTTTGCATTTGTCGCCCTATGCCAGCGAAAGTGAAATTCGCCTTGCGCTGCAAGAAATGGAAACGAGCTTGAACGAACGCACGATTAAAGCGGTGTACGAATGGCTGTTGGTGGATTCGGTGCGGGCGCGTTATGACATGAAATTGCGCGAAACCTATCCCGATTATTTTGCTCAATTTCGTGTGCCTGTGGCACAAAACGGTGGCAATTTTGCGAAAAAACAGGTGGGTTCGAGCCGAAAAGTGGTCAAACACCAAACGCTTGCCCAGCAATATGTTTATCCACGCGCTGATGTGCCTGAATTGTGGAATCCGAATGCGGCGGTAAATTGGTGCATTGTGTTTAATGTGGTGTTTGGTGCGGTGATTCATGCTTTGAATTGGTCGGAATTGGGCGAAGATGATTTGGCGCAGTCTAATTGGATTGTGGCTGGCATAGGTTTTTGTTTGATTTTGTGTGCGATGGTGTTCAGTCCTGTATTTAGTTTTTTGAATTTCGTGTTGTTGATTGTCTGGTATTTTGCGCTGGCGAAAAAGCAGGCTGCCTACATCAAAAAAGAATTGCGCGGACAATATCAGAAAAAAGGTTGGGGCATACCGATGGGCATCACCATTTTGGTGGGGCTTGGCTTGATTTTGTTGCTGATTGTTTTATCGGCTTTGGTAAAATCGGCTTGAAACTGGGCAGCCTGAAAAATCATTCTTTAAATAAACGGATTGAAATATGAAAAAATATTTATTGGCGTGTGCAATGATGTGCGCTTGGCAAACGGTTTTGGCTGCGCCCTCTGCGCCAAATCAGGCGATTTATGCCCAAGCTGCTGCTGCCGCCAACAAGCAGGATTACGCCACCGCTTTGAAATTGTTGCGCCCTTTGGCAAACAGGGGCGATGCCACCGCGCAAAACAATTTGGGCGTGATGTATGAAGACGGCATGGGCGTGAAACAGGATTTGAAACAGGCTTTGCATTGGTACAAAAAAGCCGCCCAGCAGGGTGTGGCAGACGCGCAATTCAGCGTGGGTTTGTTTTACGCGCAAGGTAAAGGCACAAAAGCGGATTTGGTTCAGGCTGCCAAATGGTATGAATTGGCGGCAAAACAAGGTCATGCTGACGCGCAAAACAATTTGGCAGCACGTTATGCCACTGGCACGGGTGTGCAACGCAATCTGTTTCAAGCCAAATATTGGTATGGCATGGCGGTGCGTCATGGACACCCCACTGCCGCCGCCACTTTGCGCGAATTACAACGCCAAGAACAGTTGGGCAACATCAAATAGGGTTTCAGGCAGCCTGAAATGTTTTTTGAAACACGAATTTTTGTCGCGTATTTTCAGGCAGCCTGAAACTCAAATCACAAAATTAAAATCATCGCATTCGCTGAAATCCTGTTTCATTTCATCGGCAGGTTTGCTTTGTGCCGACACGCCCACCACTTTGGCAGGCACGCCCACTGCCGTGCTGCACGGGGGAATGTCGCGCACCACCACGCTGCCTGCACCGATTTTGGCGTTTGCCCCAATGCGAATGTTGCCCAAAATGGACGCATTTGCCCCTATCATCACACCATTGCCGATTTTTGGGTGGCGGTCGCCGGATTCTTTGCCCGAACCGCCCAGCGTTACGCCATGCAAAATGGAAATGTCATTGCCCAACACGGCGGTTTCGCCAATGACCACGCCTGTGCCGTGGTCTATCATGATGCCGCAGCCGAATTTTGCCGCAGGGTGAATGTCCACACCAAACACTTCCGACACGCGATTTTGCAAAAAATACGATAAGGTGGTGCGCCCCTGTTGCCACAGCCAATGGTTGATGCGGTGCGCTTGAATCGCATGAAAACCCTTAAAATACAACAAGGGCAAACAATATTGGTCGCAAGCAGGGTCGCGGTTGTAATAAGCCATAATGTCGGCTTGCACCGCTTTTTCCAACGATTCATCGGCAGTTAAGGCTTCGGCGAACACTTCGTACAAAGACCGCGAATCCATCACGCTGTTGGACAATTTGCTGGACAAATGAAATGCCAACACACGCGCCAAACTGTTGTGGCGCAACACGGTTAAATGCAAAAAGCTGGCAAGCATGGGTTCTTGGTGGGCAGATTGGGCGACTTCATCGCGTATGGTCTGCCACAAATTGAATGAGTTGGGGTTCATTTTGTAAACTTGGGTTAATTTGTGAAAGCCGCTACTATACCGAAAAAGCCTGCCTGAAACCATTTTTTAAAGGGAAAAACATGAATTTTGAAGAACACACCACCCACACCCCCACATATTATGGCGACCATTTTCAATTTGGCGAACAGATATTCAGGCAGCCCATCGTGTTTGGCAACGACACCGTGCAAACGCTGCCTGAAAAACCATGGCAAGATTGGCACAGCCACGATTTTCAGGCAGCCATCGGTGCAGGCGCAAACCTGATTTTGCTGGGTACAGGCAAACAACAGCACTTTCTCGCCGCCGAAATCAGGGCAGAACTGAGCGCACAAGGCGCAAGCGTAGAGTGCATGAACACCGCCGCAGCTTGCCGCACACTCATGCTTTTGCACAGCGAAGGGCGCAAAGTTTGGGCATATCTTTTTTTGTAAAGAAGGCAAATGAACCCACCATCAACACGCGCAAGTTTCATAGACAAGGCGCGTGTTTTTGATTATATTTAGTCATCATATTCAGGCGACTTGTTTGTCTGGTTCATTAACCACTCAACAAAAAGGAAACATAATGCGCTTTAAAGCCGCCTTTCTTGTAGCACTTTGTGCTTTTCCCAGTTTATCCCACGCTGCCGCTTTTAATGGGGCAGAATTGAGTTTGTGGTGGGGTTTGCCTTTTGCGCTTATCTTATTGTCTATTGCCACAGGACCTTTGTTTTTTGCCCATACTTGGCATCATCACTATGGCAAAATCACCGCTTTGTGGACGGTCTTGTTTTTATTGCCATTCACATTTGCCTTTGGTTGGGGCGAAAGCGTGCATTTAATCGCACACGCTTTGGTGGGCGAATACATTCCCTTTATTTTATTGCTGTTGGCTTTGTACACCATTTCAGGGGGGATTTTGGTGTGGGGCAATTTGCACGGTTCAGCCAAACTGAATACAGGCATTTTGGCGATTGGCACTTTGCTCTCGTCCATTATGGGGACAACAGGGGCAGCCATGTTGTTGATACGCCCCCTGCTTAAAGCCAACGACAACCGCAAACACAATGTGCATGTGGTGGTGTTTTTCATCTTTTTGGTGGCAAACATTGGTGGTGGCTTAACCCCATTGGGCGACCCCCCCTTGTTTTTGGGCTTTTTAAAGGGCGTGGATTTCATGTGGACGGTCAAAAACATGATGTTGCCCGTGTTGTTCAGCAGCGTGGTGTTGCTGGTGCTGTTTTATTTGCTGGACAGCCACTATTTCAAGCAGCCTGACGAAATTTTGCCACGCGACCCCAGCCCCGATGCCCCCGAAAAACTCAAAATCATGGGCAAATGGAATTTTGCATTATTGGCTGGTGTCATTGGCGCGGTGTTGTTGTCGGGCATGTGGAAACCGAATCATGCGGGATTTGACGTGTTTGGCACACCCTATTTGTTGCAAAATGCGGTGCGCGATGGCATTTTGTTGATTTTGACCGTGTTGTCTTTAAAAATCACCGCCAAGCCGATACGCGCAGGCAACGAATTCAACTGGGAACCGATTGCCGAAGTGGGCAAATTGTTTTTGGGCATATTCATTACCATTTCGCCCGTGTTGGCGATTTTACAGGCAGGCAGCCAAGGCGCATTTGCATCGCTTATCGCGTGGGTACACGATGCCAACGGCACGCCCATCAACACCATGTATTTTTGGGTAACGGGATTGTTGTCGGCATTTTTGGACAATGCGCCCACTTATTTGGTGTTTTTCAATATGGCAGGGGGCGATGCGTCTGCTTTGATGGTTGAGCCGTTGTTTCACACTTTGCTTGCCATTTCAATGGGTTCGGTGTTTATGGGGGCATTGAGCTACATCGGCAACGCACCCAATTTTATGGTTAAAGCCATTGCCGAACAACGCAAAGTTGCCATGCCCAGCTTTTTTGCTTATTTGCTGTGGTCGTTTGGGATTTTGGTGCCGTTGTTTGTGGTGCAAACTTTGATTTTCTTTGTATTCAAAATCGTGTAAACGCGAAAAAGGCAGCCTGAAAAACACATTCAGGCTGCCTTTTTTAATTTGGTTTACCCCATTAGCGGAAAGTCAGCAATAAATCGCGAAAGGCATTGGGGTCTTTAATGAAGGTCAATTCGCCTTCGGCAGGAAAATGGTAGTCCAACAAACGCGACACCCAAAAACGCACACACCCTGCACGATGGGCAATGGGCAAATAATCACGTTCCGCCACCGTGAGCGGACGCACACTCTGATAACCGCGCATAAAAGCCGCTTGTAAATTGCCGTCCAAAGTGTGATTGGCGTGCCGCGCCCAATCGTTTACCGCAATGGCAATGTCGTACACAAAGCTGCCTTGACATGCATAATAAAAATCAATAAAACCCGCCACTTTTTCGCCGTCCAGCAACACATTGTCTTTAAACAAATCGGCGTGAATGATGCCGCTTGGTAAAGTGTCATCGGGGTTTTGCGCCAAAAATGCGATTTCATTTTGCAATAATTGCGCGTCATCGTCTGCCAAATGTGGCAGCAATTTCAGGCAGCTTTGCGTCCACCATTCGGTGTGGCGCGGATTGGGCATGGTTTGGGCAAACGATAAGCTGGCAAGGTGCATTTTTGCCAACATTTCGCCCACGGCAAAACATTGTTGTTCGGTGGGGAATGCGGTGTCGCGCCCTGTTAATTTGCTGACAATGCAAGCGGGTTTGCCTGCCACTTGGGTGTGCAATTTGCCCGATTTTTGCGCGATGGGGGCAGGGCAAGCCACACCGTTTTCACTCAAATGTTGTTTCAACTGCAAATAAAAGGGCAATTCGTGTTCGTGTAGGGCTTCAAACACGGTTAAAACGTAAGTGCCTGTGCTGGTATGCAAAAAGAAATTGCTGTTGGTAATGCCTTGGGCAATGCCTTGCAGAGATTGAAATTCGCCAATGGCATAATGCGTGAGCAAATCGCGCATTTCATCATCGCTGACTTTGGTGTAAACGGACATGGTTTGCTGCCTGAAATGAAGTTGAAAAGAAAGATGTTTTATCAGAAAAATCAGGCAGCTTTTGTGTTTTCAGGCTGCCTGAAAGACCATTATTCAATTTGAAAAACCTGACGCAAATACGCCAAAAACGTGTTGTTGGTGGTCATGGTTTTGCCTTGCGTATCGGAAATTTTGGCAACCGATTGCCCATTGCATTCCACCAATTTCAACACAATGTGCAAAGTTTCCTGCCCCATATCGTTGGTTAAATTGGTGCCTATGCCAAAGCTGGTTTTGAATCGCCCTTTAAAATATTGGTGCAAATCCCACGCCTTTTCCAAATCCAAGCCATCGGAAAACGTGAGCATTTTGGTGCGGCTGTCAATTTTCAATTTTTGATAATGGGCATAGGCTTTGTCGCCCCAAATGTAGGGGTCGCCGCTATCGTGGCGCAAGCCGTCAAACAATTTGGCAAAATACAAATCAAAATCGCGCAAAAATGCGTCCATGCCCACCACATCGGTCAGCGCAATGCCCAAATCGCCACGGTATTCATCTACCCAAGATTGCAAAGCCGCTTTTTGGAAATCGCGCAAACGCACCCCCAAGCCTTGAAATGCTTGCAAAAATTCGTGAGCCATCGTGCCAATGGGCGTGATGCCCAATTTTTTCGCCAAATAAACATTGCTTGTGCCACGAAACACATCGGGCGCGGCTGCCTGTAAACTTTGCACCACATATTCGTGCCATTGGCGATTGTAGCGGCGGCGCGTGCCAAAATCCGACACCAAAAACGGTGGGTCATCGGGGTGTTGGCGCATTGCCAGCTTTTTGATAAATTGGCATTTTTCTTGCAATCGGCGTTCGCCCTCTTGCAAAACGGCTGGGGTTTCCAAACGGCGGAAATACAGCTCGTTCACAATCGCCAACACATAAATCTCAAAAAACATGGCTTGAATCATGGGGCCTTCAATGCGAATATTCAGCCTGCCTTTTTCATCGCCCCACACTTGAACAAAACGGCGTTTGAGTTGAAACAGTTCCAAATAATCCACAAAATCGGTTTTGATAAAACGCAATCCGCGCAAATAAGCCAACTCGTCTGCCTGAAAACGCAACTGGCACAAAGCGTCCAATTCACGTTCAAATTCGGCTTGAATATCGGCAAGGGGATAGGCGGTTTCGTTGCGGCAACGAAATTCGTACACACCATGCGTTTCGGGAAATTGGTGCAACACCACTTGCAGCATGGTAAATTTGTACAAATCGGTGTCCAGCAATGAGCGGATAATGGGTTGGCGATTCATGGTTTCAAACCTTTGCCTTGCAAAAGGGTAATTAAAGCAGTTTTTGCGCCAATGTGCCACATTTTCGTTTGATAAAAAGGCTGCCTGAAAGGGTGCATTGTTCAAATTTTGAATTTATAATGCGCCCAACAATGCTGATTTGGAAAGTTCAATCATGAAAAAAATTGCCCGATTATGGCAACACGCCCAAAATGCCATAGCCAGCAAAAAGGCGTATTTAAAACAACCCCATGTGCAACAAATGATGGTACAAAAAAGCCGCATTTATTTGCAATTAATGCGCGCCGATAAACCCATAGGCACATTGTTGCTGCTGTATCCCACATTGTGGGCGGTGTGGATTGCGTCTCATGGCAAACCTGCGTTAAGCACGCTCATTGCCTTTACCATAGGCGTGTTTTTAATGCGAAGTGCAGGCTGCGTGGCAAACGATTGGGCAGACCGCGACATTGACGACAAAGTGGAACGCACCAAAACACGCCCAGCCGCATTGGGTTTGGTCAGCAAACGCGAAGTGGTGCGCTTGACTTTGGGATTGAGTTTTTTGGCGGCATTGTGTTTGTTGCCATTCAGTTGGAAAACTTGGGTTATGGCAATTCCAGCCTTGTGTTTGGCATTGATTATTTACCCTTTGGCAAAACGTTGGTTTCCCATTCCCCAATTGATTTTGGGCGTGGCGTTTTCATTTGGCATACCCATGGCATTTATGGCGGTGCAAAATGACATTCCCCCATTGGCTTGGTGGTTGTTTGCCGCCAATGTGTGTTGGACTTTGGCTTACGACACCATTTACGCCATTTCCGATAAACCCGATGATTTGAAATTGAACATCAAAACATCTGCCATCACATTTGGGCGATACGATGCCGAAGCCGCCATTTTGAGCTACGCTTTATTTGACATTTTGATGATGCAAGTGGGTTTGATGTTGAATGCGGTGTGGTGTTATTGGGCGATGTTGGCGATTTCGGTGTATTGGCAATGGCAATATTATCTGAAAATTCAAAAGCGTCATCGTGAAGTGTGTTTGGAAGTTTTTTTGGACAACAAGAAAATTGGCGCGGCGTGGTTGATTGCCATCATCATGCACTATTCGTATATGTAAACGCAAAAAAGGCTGCCTGAAATGCATTTTCAGGCAGCCTGAAACTTGGGTCAAACACCGTATTTTGTTGCTTTAAGGCTGAACCGTTTTTCCGTTAATGGTTGCCGATTTGAGCGTTAAATTGTATTTTGAGCCATCGTCATCGTTGTAGCCAATTTGCGCTGGCACATTGTTCAACACAGGCGCGAATCCGTAAAACACATTGCCATCGCCACGGTGTGCTGTAAATTGATTGACCGCCGTTTTTTTGCCCGCCACGCTCATTTGCTTGCTGCCTGTTGGCACAAATGCGCCTAAACGGGAAATTTTCTTGCCATTGGTAATGTGCATATTGCTGGGCAATTTGCCTTCGTTAAAAGCCAACTGCCACGACAGGGTAAACAAATCCATCACGCTGCCTGAAACGGTCTTGGTGTAGCTTTCGCCTGCCTTGCCATAGGTAACGCGATTGCCCGAAAATTTGGTGTAGGCATACAATTTACCGTTGCGCGTGTCGGTGTAGTAGCTGGGTTTTAAGTCGTTGCCCACAATTTTGCCGCCGCTTTCAAAACGGATTTTGTAAAGCGGCACGTTGATGTTTGCCACGACTTTGTAGTTGTCGCCATTGCGGTTAAACGTCATGGTGGCAGGAATGCCCATTGTGCCACTGTATTTTAAGTTTGCCGATTGGGGGATTTCTGCCGCTTGTGCGGGCAAAGCCCATGCTGCCGCCACCAAATTTGCCAATAAAATGCGTTTCAACATCATGCTTTCCTGATTGATAGAATGAACAAGGGCGCAATGTAACACACCCTTTTGTTAAACAAATTTGTGGCAATGTAAAATTTTCTACGCCAACATTTGGGCAGATGAATCGGCTTGATGGCGTTTGATAACGCGCTTGCCCACTATTTTCAGGCTGCCTGAAACAAAATCCGCCACCGCTTGTGGCAATAATTGATGTTCCACCGCCAAAACACGCGCGGCAACATCATCTGCCGTATCATTATCCAAAATCGGCACAACGCCTTGGGCGATAATCGCGCCATTGTCCAACACTTCGGTAACAAAATGAATGGTACAGCCTGCCACGCGACAGCCTTCATCAATCGCGCGTTGGTGGGTGTGCAAGCCCGTAAAAGAGGGCAACAGGGAAGGGTGTATATTGATGCAACGCTCGGCATAATGTTGGCAAAATGCGGGGGTCAAAATCCGCATGAATCCAGCCAGCACCACCAAATCGGGTTCGTAAGCGTCAATCAACAACATCATGGCTTGGTCAAATGCCTCGCGGCTGGCAAAATCTTTGTGATTGAGTGCGGCGGTGGCAATGCCGCGTTCGGTTGCCCATGCCAAACCTGCCGCATCGGGATTGTTGGACAGCACCGCAACAATATTGGCATTGGGAATGTTCGCATTCACAATGGATTGCATATTGCTGCCACGCCCAGAAATCAAAATAACGATGTTTTTCATGTTTTCATCTCAAATGTTCACAAAAATCGCTTTCAGGCAGCCTGAAAAATGGTAATTTAACCCAAACGCATCATCTCAATTTGTTCCAAACTGCGACCCAAAAAGCGTTCGCCTATCGTTTGGAAACGCAAGGGAATATCGGAAACATAAAACCGATAATCAGGCGATTGACCGCTTGTGTTGAGCAAATTGGCGGCTGCCAACGATTGAGCGGTGGCTTCGGCGGTGGTAATGGAAGAGTCCACCAGTTCAATATTGGGGGCTTCTTGTTTAATCAAGGGTTTGAGCAGGGGAAAATGGGTGCAACCCAAAATCAGCGTGTCAATGTTGTCTGCCAAAATGGGTTTCAGGTATTCACGCACGGTTAAGCGCGTGATTTCATTGTCCAACCAACCTTCTTCCACCAAGGGTACGAGCAGGGGGGTGGCTTGCGACAAAATGCGCGTGGCGGCATTGTGGGCATGAATGGCGCGGGCATAGGCATTGCTGTTTACCGTGGTGCTGGTGGCAATCACGCCAATGTGGTTGTTTTGTGTGGTACGCAATGCGGCTTGTGCGCCAGCTTCAATCACGCTCAATACGGGCATATTGCCAGCCATTTGTTGTACGCGCTTGCCTGCCACCGCCGCAATGGTGTTGCAGGCAATGACCAAAGCCTTCACTTCATTTTGCAACAAAAAATCAACGATTTGAGCGGTAAATTCTTCAATCGTGTTGCGCGATTTGACACCATATGGCACACGCGCGGTGTCGCCAAAATAGACGATGTTTTCGTGTGGCAATCGTTCCATCAAGGCACGAACCACGGTCAAGCCGCCCACGCCTGAATCAAATACCCCTATGGGTTTGGCAGAATCTAACATCATTTTCCACTTTCAGGCTGCCTGAAAACAGCCGTTTTCTCATTTTAAGGTTGAATAAAACGCCACTCGCCAGCCGCCAAATCTTGCGTATCCCAATCGCCAAAACGTTCGCGGTGCAAAGCCGCCACGCGATTGCCAGCCGCAGCCACCATGCGTTTGACTTGGTGGTATTTGCCTTCGCAAAGGGTCAAAATCAGCGTGTGTGGGTCGTGCAAAATGGCATTTTCGGCAACAACGGTTTCATTTTCATCGTGCAACAACACGCCATTTTTCAAGGCAGCACACAAAGTTTCATCAGCCGCGTGTTTGAGTGTAACGCGATACACTTTCGCCACTTTGTGTTTGGGCGAAGTCATGCGATGGTTGAATTGCCCATCGTTGGTCAGCAACAACACACCTGTGGTGTCCGCGTCCAAACGCCCAATGGCTTGCAAATTGCCCACACGCAACTGGTCGGGAAACAAACTGAACACGCTGGGATAATCACGCGGTTTGTGCGAAGTTTCGTAATCGGCAGGTTTGTTCAACAAAATGTAATAATGGGGCAGGGGAATGACCACCGCTTCTTCATCGTCAATGTGCAAGCTGTGAACCTGTTCTGGCACAATCGGCATTTTTTCATCGTTTGCCAATTCGCCATTAATGCGAACACAATCGTGCCGAATCAACCATTGGCAGCCTTTGCGAGAGTCTATGCCTTGTTCTTGTAAATATTTCAATAAATTCATGGATTATCCCACCCGATAAAACGCCAAACTGCCCAAACAGTTGTGCAAATACTTAATGCGTTTATCGCCCGTCATTACTGCGCGTTCCAGCACCGCCACCTTGTTTTTGGCGCACAGCAATTCAAAATCTTTGAGCGTACACAAATGGATATTGGGCGTGTTGTACCAATGATAGGGCATGCGTTCGCTCACAGGCATATTGCCCACAAAAGCGATTTGCAAACGGTTGCGCCAATAACCAAAATTGGGAAAACTCACAATGGCTTGTTTGGCAATGCGCGTTAAATCACGCAAAATCAATTCGGTGTCTTTCATCGCTTGCAGGGTTTGGCTCAACACAATCACATCAAAACTGTGGTCGGCAAAAATGCTCAACCCCTTTTCCAAATCCGCTTGTATCACATTCACACCATGCTCAATGGCTGCCTGAACGCTGTTGCCGTCAATTTCCACGCCATAGCCTGTACAGTTTTTTTCATTCATCAGCGCGTGCAGCAATTCACCCTTGCCACAGCCCAAATCCAAAACGTGCGAACCAGCAGGCACCCAATCGTAAATTAATTGCAAATCATTGCGTAAATTCATGTTTTTACTCAATCTTTTAAATACCAACGTCTGTCTTTTGCATTCCAAGTCAAAAAAGGTTTGGCATAACCATTTTCATACGACAATTCAAAGCCTTGCTCGGTACGGCGATAGTTTGGTTGCCAACCAAATTGTTTATCATGGCGAAAATCCAAAGCCTTAAACACCGCTTCATCGTTGTTTTCAGGCAGCTTTTTGTGCGTTTTTTCGTAAGATTCAATTTTCGCAACCAGTTGATTGCCCAACTGAATGTCTTTGTGTCTGCGCCATTCAAATGGCATCAGCAAATAAGCCAAAGGAATCAGAATCAATGCCGTTATGCCAATTAAGGTTTCTTTCATTAAAAAATCCTTTAAGTTCAATTTTTTGCCTTACGATTTGTGCTGAAACAACATTTTCAGGCTGCCTGAAAAGAGCAGGGCGGTGTTCACACCACAATATTCTTCATATAAGCACGAACCGCATTGATGTAGGGCGCGTCTTCCATCAGAAACGCATCATGCCCATGGTGCGATTCCACTTCAATGTATTGCACCGACTTTCTCATGCCAATCAATGCCTTAACCAATTCATGCGAACGAGACGGGGCAAAACGCCAATCGCTGCTGAAACTTGCCACAAAAAATTTCGCCTGAACATTTTTTAAGGCAGCCTGCAAATCATTGCCAAACTCCGCAGCAGGGTCAAAATAATCCAAAGCCTTGGTCATCAACAAATAAGTGTTTGCGTCAAAATGGTCGGCAAACTTATCGCCTTGATAACGCAAATAACTTTCCACTTCAAAATCAACATCATAATTATACTGATATTGATTTTGTTTCAACTGACGACCGAATTTTTTGCCCAAACCATGTTCTGCCAAATAAGTGATGTGTCCCATCATGCGCGCAATACGCAAACCACGTCTGGGTTTGGTGTTGAAACGCGCATAATTGCCATTGTGAAAATCGGGGTCGGTAATGATTGCCTGTCGCGCCACATCATTAAAAGCAATGTTTTGCGTACTCAAACGCGGCGATGACGCAATCACCAAAGCATGGCGCACCCGTTGTGGAAAATCAATCGTCCATTGCAAAGCCTGCATCCCCCCCAAGCTGCCACCAACCACCGCAGCCCAAGTCTCAATGCCAAAATAATCCGCCAACATGGCTTGCGATTTCACCCAATCGCGCACGGTAACAACAGGAAAATCAGCACCATAAGGTTCATTGGTTTCAGGATTCAAACTCAAAGGTCCTGTGCTGCCTGCACAACCGCCCAAATTGTTTACACCAACCACAAAAAAGCGATTGGTATCAATCGGTTTGCCAGCACCGACCATATTGTCCCACCAGCCAGCGTGTTTATCGCTCACATGATGCCGACCTGCCACATGGTGCGTGCCAGATAAAGCATGACAAATTAAAATGGCATTGGATTTGTTTTCATTTAAAGTGCCATATGTTTCCACAATCAAATCAAAGCGCGGCAGGGTTTGCCCATTTTGCAAAGAAAAGGGCGCATCAAATGCAATGGTTTGTGGCACAACAATGGTTTGGCTGGTAACGGTCATAATCAAAATCATGGGTTAATATTGACACGAAATTATAGCCGAAAATGGACGCAGTTCGCATTTTAATATCCATAATTTGACATAATATAGATTATTGGAACTTGAATATCTGAATATTGACGATGAACATCATTCCCCCACCCTTTGTTTGATGTGGAAAATCCCACCAATTTTGTTGATTGATGGGATTGGTGGTTTAATTTTGATTCATCAGTAATTGACGTACGGTTTGGACATCGTTGCAATTCATTAAGGCATCGCGTACGCTTTTTTCGGAAAAGCGTTCTGCCAAATGCGACAAAATTTCCAAATGCTCGCCCATGGCGTTTTCTGGCACCAACAACACGAACACCAATGACACGGGTTGATTGTCGGGCGCGTCAAAATCTATCGGCTCTTGTGTTCGCACAAATGCGGCAACCACCTGCCCTTCGCCTGTGGTGCGCCCATGTGGAATGGCGACACCATGCCCCAAACCTGTTGTGCCCAATTTTTCTCGCGCAAACAGGCATTCAAACACTTCGGCACGCGCCAAACCTGCATGGGTTTCCAGCATTTCGCCCACTTGTTCAAACAGGCGTTTTTTGCTGCTGACTGCCATGTCCAAGGCAATGTGCGCTTCGGGTAAAATCTTGCCAATCAATTCCATAACTTCTGCTATCGTTAATTATTCAGAATGCGGATTTTAACGCTTGCTTACGTTTATCTCAAATTTTTTTACGGGCTTGGGCTTTTTCAGGCTGCCTGACGGTGTTTCTTGCCAAATTGTTTTTTGGATTGTACAATCCAAAATATGATTTTTTTAGGAAAAACAACCGTGTCTCCTTTGCCTTATCCCAAAATTGCGCCCACCAATCAGGTTCATCAGGCTTTGCAATTTGCTTATGATTTTTTTAATCGCAGTTTGTTTGGTGGCGAATTGCCGTTTTGTTTGATTTCTTTGCAACGCAAAGCGAAAACGCAGGGCTATTTTTCTTTTCGCCGTTTTATTTCGGAAGATGGTCGCTACACCGATGAAATTGCGTTGAATCCTGAATTTTTTGGGGTGTTGCCTGTGTTGGATACGCTCAGTACGCTGGTTCATGAAATGTGCCATTTGTGGCAACAGCATTTTGGTAAACCTGGACGGCGTGGCTATCACAATAAGGAATGGGCAGATAAAATGGAATCCATTGGCTTAATGCCGTCTGACACCCACAAACCTGGGGGCAAGCGCACGGGCGAACACATGGGTGATTATATTTTGGAAAACGGTTTGTTTATGCAAGCGGCTCGGCATTTGCTTGATACGGAATTTTCCATTCATTGGTATGATGTGTATCCGCCCTACTCGGCTTCGTTTGGGCAGGCGGTTACGCACACGTTTTTGCTCAATATTGAGAAGGATTTAAAACGCCCGCCTGCTTTGGCGGTGGAACGGGGTATGCGCCCGATGTATGCTACTCCAACAACGCAACCCTATGAATATGCAGACAATGAAACGGAGGCGGTGCGCTTTTTCAGGCTGCCTGAAAAGGAAAATGGCGAAGAAAATGCGGCAGTCAAACAGGAATGGGTTTCATCGTTAGACCCTGCCGCTCCTCATCGTTTGGTGGGCGAATGGACGCCACGCGCCCTGCCCCCTGAAAATCGCAGTAACCGTGTGAAATACCAATGTCCATGCTGCCTGAACGCGGTGTGGGGCAAACCCAAATTGAACATCATTTGTGGCGATTGCCAGCAACATTTTCAGCCAGCCTGAAACCGCAATTTCGGCTATAATTTCAAACACAATTTAAGCAAAAGGAAAACGCCATGTTCCACCAAATATTGTGTCGTGAGTTGAGTTTATTGGCATTCAATCGCCGCGTGTTGGCGCAGGCAGCCGATGAGCGCGTTCCCTTGTTGGAACGTTTGCGCTTTTTGTGCATTGTTTCGTCCAATTTAGATGAATTTTTTGAAGTGCGCGTGGCAAGATTGAAACGTGAACAAAAAAGCCTACCCACTTTAATTTACGATTCAGGCAGCACCCCTGCCGAAACCATTGCCGCCGTCAATGAAGAAGCCCACAAATTGATTCAAGAGCAATATCAATTATTGAACGATATTTTGCTGCCTGAATTGGAACGCGAAAACATCTTTTTCTATCGCCGCAACAAATGGACAAACGAACAACGCGCATGGATTGAACAATATTTCAACCGCGAACTCCTGCCCGTGCTGACCCCCATCGGTTTGGACGCAGCCCACCCCTTCCCCCGATTATTGAACAAGTCCTTGAATTTTGTGGTGGAATTGGAAGGCGAAGACGCATTCGGTCGCACCGCCAATATGGCGATTGTGCAAGCCCCCCGTTTGCTGCCGCGCGTGGTTAAGCTGCCTGAAAACCTGTGCAATGGCGCAGACGGTTTTGTGTTTTTATCGTCCATTTTGCACGAATACGTTTACAAATTGTTCCGAGGCATGACCATTAAAGGCTGCCACCAATTCCGTCTCACGCGCGACAGCTCCCTGCTGGTAGATGAAGACGACATGACGCGCAACAATTTGCGCATCGCCATCAAAAGCGAATTGCGCGACCGCGATTTTGGCAACGGTGTCCGTTTAGAAGTCACCGACAAATGCCCCGAACACATCGCCCAATTTTTATTGAAACAATTTCATTTGCAAGAAAACGAACTCTATCAAGTCAAAGGTCCTGTGAATTTGGTGCGATTGATGTCGGTGCCGGATATGCTTTCGCGCAATGATTTGAAATTCAAGCCCTATTTGCCAAGCTACCCTGCCCAATTCAAAAAAAACCGACAAATTTTAAACGAAATTGCCCAAGGCGACATTTTGTTGCACCACCCCTATCAATCGTTTGAGCCAGTGGTCAAATTCATTCAAGATGCCGCGCGCGACCCCGATGTGGTTGCCATTAAAATGACAATTTACCGCACAGGCGAAAATTCCGCCTTGGCAGCCGCGCTGGAAAAAGCCGCATTGGCAGGCAAACAAGTTACCGTGGTGGTGGAATTGATGGCGCGTTTTGACGAAGCCAACAACATCAACTGGGCTGGCAAATTGGAAGAAGCAGGCGCACATGTGGTGTATGGCGTGTTGCATTACAAAGTACACGCAAAAATGGCTTTGGTGATTCGCCGCGAAAATGGCGTGTTGAAAAAATACGCGCATTTGGGTACAGGCAATTATCATCAAGGCACATCGCGCATTTACACCGATTTTGGGCTGTTTACTGCCGACCCCGACATCACACGCGATGTGAACGACTTGTTCATGATAATCACGGGCATGGGCAAACAAAATCCGCATAAAAAGTTGTATTCCAGCCCATTTTTGTTGCACCCCATGATTATGCAGCGCATTGAACGCGAAACCGAACACGCCCAAGCTGGCAAACCTGCTCGCATTATCGCCAAAATGAACGCGCTGATTGAACCCAAAGTGATTGATGCGCTCTATCGCGCCAGTCAAGCAGGTGTGCAGATTGATTTGATTGTGCGCGGTATGTGTGCTTTGCGTCCGCAGGTGGCGGGGCTGTCTGAAAACATTCGCGTTTATTCCATTATTGGGCGTTTGTTGGAACACAGTCGCGTTTATTATTTTGAAAACGATGGCAAGCAAGATGTGTTCATTTCCAGCGCAGATTGGATGGGACGCAATTTCTTCAACCGCGTGGAAACCGCCACACCCATTGAATCGCCCAAATTGAAACAGCGCGTGATTGAAGAAAGTTTAACGCTGGCATTGCAAGACACCTTCAACGCATGGCAAATGGACGGCGATGGCAATTACACGCGCGTTCAGGCAGGCGAAAACGAGGAAATGCAAAGTTTGCAGAATACTTTATTGAACCGTTATGCTGCCTGAATGAATCATCAAAAAAGCAGCCTGAAAAATCATCTTTTCAGGCTGCTTTGGCTTTATCTCAATAGGATAAAATTATTTTTTGGCGGCTTTTTTGGCAGGTGCTTTTTTAGCAGGCTCTTCGGCTGGCAACAAAGCGTCTTTCAAAGTTTTGCCGGGTTTGAATTTGGGGACACGCGCGGCAGGAATGGTAATCGCTTCTTTGGTTTTGGGATTCAAACCTTGGCGTTCAGCGCGTTCTGCCACCACAAATGAGCCAAAGCCCACCAAAGTGATGTCGCCACCTGATTTCAAAGTTTCTTTTACTACATTGGTAAATGCGTCCAAGGCTTTGCCAGCGTCCGTTTTGGTCAAGCCAGATTCTTTGGCAATCGCGTCAATCAATTCAGATTTGTTCATGATTATTCCTTCATTAAGGGGTTGGGTTTGGGGGCTGAAACGCCCAATTACTGGGCGTTTCACACGTTTTGCAACGATGTTTCGCTTTATATCAAGCCACAAAATACCGTGTCAAGCCCCAAAGTGGGGAAAATGCCGATTTTCCGTGCTTTCAGGCTGCCTGAACCGCATTTTCGGCGTTTGTGTAACATTTTCACACCGTTTTGCGGCTGTTTTTTAATGACGCGCCTTGTTGCTGGCGCGTGGTTTTTTTGGCGTTTCCAATGCGGTTTCAGGCAGCGCGTCCGCCTGATACGGCTGTGGCTGATACTGCAAACCGTGTGCAAACACCTCATCAATCCATTGCACCGCGTGAATGGTCAAGCCATCTTTCACGTTTTGCGGAATTTCCTCCAAATCTTTGACATTGTCTTTGGGGATTAAAACGTGTTTGATGCCACCGCGCAATGCCGCCAACAGTTTTTCTTTCAAACCGCCAATCGGCAACACTTCGCCACGCAAGGTAATTTCGCCCGTCATCGCCACATCAGCACGAACAGGAATGCCCGTCAAAGCCGATACCATAGCCAAAGTCATGGCAATGCCCGCGCTTGGGCCATCTTTGGGCGTTGCGCCTTCGGGAACGTGAACGTGCATGTCGTTTTTCTCGTAAAAATCGGGTGCAATGCCCAAACTTTCCGCGCGTGAACGCACCACCGACCAAGCTGCCGTAATGGATTCCTGCATCACATCGCCCAATTTGCCTGTGCGGACAATATTGCCCTTGCCTTTGAGTGCGACCGCTTCAATCGTCAGCAATTCGCCGCCCACTTCCGTCCATGCCAAGCCTGTTACTTGACCGACGCGGTTTTCGCCAGCCGTTACACCATAATCAAAACGGCGCACGCCCAAAAATTCGCCCAAATTTTGCTCATCAACGTGCAAAGTTGGCGATTTTTTGCGTGATTTCGTGGTTTTCAGGCTGCCTGAAAGCTCATTTTGAATCACGGCTTTGCGGCAAATTTTGGCGATTTCACGGTCAAGCGAACGCACACCCGCCTCGCGCGTGTAGTAGCGCACAATATCGCGCACGGCAGATTCATCAATGGTCAATTCGCCTTCTTTTACGCCATTGCGTTGCATTTGTTTGGGCACCAAATATTGCATGGCGATGTTGATTTTCTCATCTTCCGTGTAACCCGACAGGCGGATAATCTCCATGCGGTCAAGCAGCGCAGGTGGAATATTGAAACTGTTGGAAGTCGCAATAAACATCACTTCGCTCAAATCAAAATCCACTTCAACAAAATGGTCGGCAAATGCGGTATTTTGTTCAGGGTCAAGCACTTCCAACAAGGCAGCAGCAGGGTCGCCACGGAAATCGTTGCCCAATTTGTCAATCTCGTCCAACAAGAAAAGCGGATTTTTCACGCCAGCCTTAACCATATTTTGCATGATTTTACCTGGCATGGAGCCGATGTAGGTGCGGCGATGTCCGCGAATTTCGCTTTCGTCTTTCACGCCACCCAAAGCCATGCGAATGTATTTGCGCCCTGTGGCTTTGGCGATGGATTCGCCCAAGGAAGTTTTGCCCACACCTGGGGGACCTACGAGACACAAAATCGGACTTTTGAGTTTATCGGTGCGTTTTTGCACGGCTAAATATTCCAAAATGCGCTCTTTGACTTTTTCCAAGCCGTAGTGGTCTTCGTTCAGCACCAAGTCGGCTTTGGTTAAATCTTTGGAAATGCGTGTTTTCTTCTTCCAAGGCAACTCAATCAGCGTTTCAATGTAATTGCGAACCACGGTGGCTTCGGACGACATGGGCGGCATCAATTTGAGTTTACGCAATTCAGACAGGGCTTTTTCTTCGCCTTCTTTGCTCATGCCTGCATTTTTGATTTCTTGCTCCAAACGCAAGATTTCGCCTTTTTCGTCTTCTTCGCCCAATTCTTTTTGAATGACTTTGATTTGTTCATTCAAATAGTAATCGCGTTGATTTTTTTCCATTTGGCGTTTGACTTTGCCGCGAATGCGTTTTTCAAGCTGGGCAATTTCCAATTCGCTTTCAATTTGGGCGAGCAAATATTCCATGCGTTTGGTCAAATCTGCCAAATCCAACAGGGTTTGACGCTGCTCCAATTTTAATTGCAAATGGGCGGCAATGGTGTCGGCAAGGCGACCGTTGTCTTCCAATTCGTGTATGCTTGCCACGATTTCGGCTGGAATTTTTTTATTGTTTTTAATCAGTTGGTCAAATTGGGTCAGCAAGGTGCGGCGCAGGGCTTCGTGGGTGTCGGCAATTTGTGTTTCTTCGTCCAACACTTGCACTTTGGCTTGCAAAAAGTTGCCATTGTCGCGCAATTCGGACACTTTGGCGCGAGAAACGCCTTCCACCAACACTTTGATGGTGCCATCGGGCAAATTCAAAATTTGCAAAATTTGTGCCACCGTGCCTGTTTCGTGCAAATTGCCCAAATCGGGTTCTTCTTCGCTGCCCACTTTTTGCGCCAACAAAAATACAGGCTGCTGATTTTCTTCGGCAAATTTCAGCGCAGCAACCGATTTGGCGCGCCCCACAAACAGGGGCAAGACCATGTGCGGATAAACCACCATGTCGCGCAGGGGCAAGGTTGCCAGTTCAAATTCGTTGGTTTTTTTTCTTCGTGCCATAGTTTTGCTCGTTGTGTTTTGATGTATTGGCGGTAAATGGGGCGGATTTGGGGCTTTTCAAGGTTTGTTTTTTCAAAATGCTGTTTCAGGCTGCCTGAAAGTATGGGACAAAAGCGGAATGGTTTGCGTTTCACAAAACATTTCAGGCTGCCTGAAAAAAATAATTCATTGTTTTTTTATTTAAATTTATCCAAATAAAGCCAGCAACCACAAAATGCCTTGTGCCGTCATCGCCAACATTTGCGCGGCGGAACCCACGTCTTTGGCGCGTTTGGCAAGTGGGCGTTTGGCGAGCGAAATGTCGTCCACCACGGCTTCTATGCCTGTGTTGAACAATTCCACAATCAGCGACAATGCCGATGCCAGCAGCAACATCATGCGTGTGGCGGTGTCAAAATCGCACCAAAAAATCAATATTATCAATGCGCCATTCAAATAAACAAGCTGCCTGAACGCGGCTTCGTGGGTGTAGGCTGCCTGTAAGCCGTCTTTGGAATAATGGGCGGCATTGATGATTCTGGTGAAACCTGTTTTGCCTTTTAATTCGTTGTTTGGGGGTTGATTTTCCATGATTTTTCCTTTTTCACGCAAAATGCCCTGCACCCAAAATCACGGCTTGTCGCGCGCCTGTGGCGTGGTGCGGATTGCTGGGCATTTGCACACACCAGCACGCTGCCAACCACGCAAATGCGGCGGCTTCCACCCATTGCGGATTGAGATGAAGTTGTGCTGTACTGTGCCATTTGATTGATTTTTCATCAAAAAGATTTTGCAAACACGACATCAAAGTGGCATTTTCAATGCCGCCACCGCACACAAACACATTTTGCACATTGGGGGCAGCCTGAACAATCGCATCGGCAATGGTTTGCGCGGAAAATTGCGCCAAAGTTCGCAACACATCGTGCGGATTTTCATCGCCACGCAAAAAAGTTTTCAGCCAACCCAACGAAAACAATTCGCGCCCTGTGCTTTTGGGATAGGGTAAAGCGAAATATTCTTGCTGGCTAAGTTGTGCCAACAATTCGGGCAACACCCTACCCTGTTGTGCCAATTCGCCATTTTTATCATAGTCTTGCGACCAAATGTGTTGCGTCCAAGCGTCCATCAGCATATTGCCTGCGCCTGTGTCAAAACCAAACGCCTCGCCCTGCGTGGGCAAAACGCTGATGTTGGCAATGCCACCAATGTTCAGCACCACGCGCGTTTCATTTTCATTTGAAAACAATGCTTTGTGGAAAGCTGGTACAAGTGGCGCACCTTGCCCACCTGCTGCCAAATCGCGGCTGCGAAAATCGCCAATCGTGAAAATGCCTGTTTTTTCAGCCAGCAAGGGCAAATTTGCCAACTGTATGCTGTATCCGTATTGCGGCGCGTGGCGCACGGTTTGTCCGTGGCAGCCAATGGCGCGAATTTGCTTGGCTTGCAAACCATTGTTTTGCAATAATTGTTGCACAACTTGCGCGTACAAATCCGCCAAATCCTGTGCCAAAATTTGGCTGCGGTGCAATTCATTGTCGCCCACATTTTGCAGGGCAAGCAAATCGCGTTTCAGGCTGCCTGAATACGGCAAAAAGGCATGGGCAAACGCCCCTTGCCATTGCCCACCGTTCATGCGAATGGCAACCGCATCCACGCCGTCCATGCTGGTGCCAGACATTAAGCCGATGTAAATTTGTGCTGTGTTCATCATGGTTTATGCCGTGTGGTCGCGCAAAAACACCCATTCGTTTTCGCTGGAAGCGGCAGCATTGAACGCATAGCCTTCCAAATCAAAATTTTTCAGCAATGCCACATTTTCAATGGCATTTTCGGCAGCGTAGCGCACCATCAAGCCACGCGCCCGTTTCGCATAAAAGCTGACAACTTTGTAATTTGCCCCATTTTTGCCATCTTTAAACACGGGCGTGATGATTCGCGCATTCAATTTGGCAGGCTGAATCACTTTAAAATACTCTTGCGATGCCAAATTGACCACAATATCGTCTTCCGAACAGCCCAATGTGAAATTCAGGCGCGTGGTAATGCGTTCGCCCCAAAATTCGTACAGATTTTTGCCACGCGCATTGGGCAGAGCCGTTCCCATTTCCAAACGATAAGGCTGCATCAAATCCAAAGGACGCAACACACCATACAAACCCGACAAAATCCGCACATGATTGTGAATGTAGCTGATTTCTGCCTCGCTGCGTTGGTAGGCATCGATGCCTTCGTACACATCGCCATTGAACATGTAAATGGCTTGTTTGGCATTTTCGGGGGTAAATGGAGGCTGCCACGCGGCATTGCGTTCAGCATTGAGCAACGCCAATTTGTCGGAAATGTGCATCAATTCTGCCAACTGCTGTGGCGCAAGTGGGCGCAAGTCTTTCATCAACTCTTCCGCTTGGTCAAGCAAGGGCGGCAGTGAGTAAAACTTGGGCGTGAAATCGCGCGTTTCATTCAAATTTTTGGCTGGGGACAGGAGAAAATACATGATGTGTGCTTTCAAAATGGAAAAAGTGGGTTTAGGGCATCAATTTTCAGCGCAATCGGCTTTATCATCAAAATGGTGGCTGTGGTTGCCGCCTTTATTTTTGTTTTTGACTTTGTGGCATTTGGGAAAAATAAAGTGCATTTTCAAGCCATTGGGTTTCACATTTTCGGCAATGATTTTGCCACAATGCTGTTCGGTAACGTGCTTGGTGATTGCCAAGCCCAAACCCGTGCCATTTTTACCATTGCTGCTGTCGGCACGATAAAAGGCGGTAAAAATGTGCGGTATTTGCTCTTCTTTAATGCCGTTGCCGTTGTCAATGACTTCAATGTGCAAATTTTTGCGGTCTTCATACAAAAGCACTTTAATTGTGCTGCCTTGTGGGCTGTAATTCATCGCATTGCGAATCACATTGTCAAAAGCGCGATAAAGGTAATTTTCATTGCCATCAAAACGGGCTTTTTTGTCCAAGTTTTTCACTTCTAAAACCACAGTATGCTGCATTTGGCTGGCAACCGATTGGCTGTCTTCCACAATTTGCTGCATGAATTCCACAATGGGAATGGGTTCTTTTTCCATGGGCATATTGGCGGTTTCCAAACGTGACAATGTGAGCAATTCGCCCACCAAAATGTCCATGCGCGTCAATTCGCTTTCCAAACGTGCGATGTATTTGTCGTGATTTTGCGGCTGGGCTTCCAGCAAGCCCATAATCGCCTGCATACGCGCCAAGGGCGAACGCATTTCGTGTGAAACATGGTGCAATAAATGGCGTTCTTTTTCCACCAGTTTTTGTAATTGTGCTGCCATTTTGTCAAACTGAATGCCCAAATTGGCAAGTTCGTCTTTGCGGTCGTCCAGTTGTGGCGAAACGCGTGTGTCCAATTCGCCTGCTGCCAAGCGGTTCATGCCGTGTTCCAAAATGCGAATGGGTTGGGAAATGTTGCTCGCCAAAATGTATGCCAACAGCAAGCCTATCGCCAATGTGGACGACAAAATAATCAATTCATGCCAAAACGGTGCAAGTGGCAAACCGGGAATCAACAAAGGGCTGGGCATGCGTTCAATTTGTGAACGGTCAAAATGGCGAATGAAAAACAGGTATTCTTCGCCAAATGGGTCATAGTGAATCACCGCCAAATTGTTGTTGGGGTTTTTCATGGCGTATTGGTAGGCGTTTTCGATTTCTTCGTGCGACACTTTGCGTTGTAATAGGTCTTTGTAATCGCTGCTGGTTACGACCATGACGCTGCGGGCTGCGGGGTGGGTTTCCCAACGTTGCAATAAATCGCGTACGGCTTTTTCGCCGCCCACTTGTAGGGCGTTGAGTGAACTGCCCAATAAGCTGATTTCCATATTGCGTAATTGCTTGAATTGATTTTCGGCTAGCCTTTTTTGTACCACCCAAAACGATAAACTCGCCACAAAAATCGCACAAATGATGACCATGCAAAATGTGGCAAAAATGCGTTGAAATAAGCGCATTGGGTCTCCTTATCTTCAATGCAATAAAATGGGATTGTAACGCGCGTTTGGGGCATTTACAAATGCAAATTCAGGCTGCCTGAACCATGCCAAAAGCACTTTCAGGCAGCCTGAATGGATTTTGCTCAAATCAAAATCAGTTTTTCACAAACAAATAGCCCAAACCGCGCACGGTTTGAATCAGAGACGCATCGCCCAATTTATGACGGATGCTGGAAATATGCACATCAATGCTGCGGTCAAATTTTGCCAATTTGCGGTCAAGGGCTTCCAGCGAGAGGGTTTCTTTGCTGACCACTTGACCTGCGTGGCGCATTAAGGCTTCCAGCAGATTAAATTCGGTGCTGGTCAATTCCAAAGGCGTGTCGCCGATGGTGGCTTGGCGTTTGGCTGGGTAAAGCGTTACATTGCTCACCGAAATGCTGTTGGCGGTGGCAGATGTGTCGGCATTTTGTTGTGAACGGCGCAAAATGGCGTTGATGCGTGCCAGCAATTCGCGCGGTTGGCAAGGTTTGGGAACGTAATCGTCTGCACCCATTTCCAAACCGATGATGCGGTCAATGTCATCGCCTTTGGCGGTGAGCATAATCACGGGGATTTTGCTTTGGGCGCGTACGGTTTTCAGCACGTCCAAACCGTTCATTTTGGGCATCATGGAATCCAAAATCACGACATCGTAATGGTTGCCACCCAAAATTTCTTTTACGCCGCTTTCGCCATCGGGCATGCGATTGACTTCCAAACCTTCGGCGGTTAAATATTCAGCCAGCAATTCGGTCAGGGCATCGTCATCATCAACCAGTAATACTTTATTGCTCATCGTTTTTCCTTTCGGATTGGGGGTAGAATTGAAAACGGGCTTATCTTAACAGTTACGTCTTTACATTTACAGTAGGCAGCCTGTGTTTTTTGCGCTTTTTTGCATGCAAACACGCTTTCTTTACAATTTTACTGTTTGTTTCGTATGCCAATTTACATTTCAGGCTGCCTGCTGGCGGCTTTTGTTTGTGGGTTGGGTGGCAAACCTTCGGCGCATTGGCTGGTTTGCTGAATGCGGCGATAATAATCTTGGCAAATGCGTGTGTAGTCATCGCGCAATTTGGGGTAATGCGGTGCATTCATCACAATGCTGCCATAATAGGGCATTTTGCTGGGATAGTAGCGATACATGTGTTGCAACCATTGTTGCGCGGTTTCAATTTCACCTTGTTGATAGGCGGTAAAGCCCCAATGGTGGGCGTTGGCATAGGGGCGAAACAGGGCGTTGTCTCGCGCCACACGATATGCCCATTTGGGTTGATTGGTGCTGTGTGGGTTCAAATATTCCAGCAGCGACAAATCGGCATAATAACGCAAAATGGGTTGGGTTTGACTGATGTGGCGCAAACCCATGATTTTTTCATTTTTTTCAACAAGGTTGCCGCCTGTACGCGCAAAGCGGTTTAAATCGGCATAGGCAAAAGCCAAACGCACGGTGCCTGCCAACATTGCCAAACACAAGGCGGTGGCAAGGGCAATGCCGATTTTTTCGCGTTTCAGGCTGCCTGAATGGGTGTTTTCGGTGTTGGGGGGATTGTCGTGCAGGCAAATAAACAGGGCAAACGCACTCAAAAAATACACATACCAAAGCGGATATTCCAACACACTGTGCAGCAATGACACCGACATCAACGCCAACAACAGCAAACTTGCTGATGAGCGTGGCTGTTTCAGGCTGCCTGAAATCGCCCAAACCATGCCGCCCAACACCAGCACCGTCCCCAATAAACCCATTTCAGCCAGCAAATTCAAAAACGAATTGTGGCTGTGGGTAAACAACACATTGGTTTCATAAGGGCGAAAACCGTTGGGATACACGTCCAGCAAAAAACCTTGGTAAGCATAGCTGCCCCAGCCGTGTCCCCACAAAGGTGCCGACAGGAAAATTTGCCACGCTTTTTGCCATTCATAATTGCGCCCCGAGCCGCCAAAAGCGTGGTTGTTCAAACGCTCTGCCGCGCTTTCCAAAGCCGCGTTTTGGCTGAAAAAGCGCATCAGGTCTTCCACAAAAAATTGCGCCAGCACCACGCCAATGCCCGCCAAAGCCAAAGTCGCAATATGGCGATTGTGCGATTTGTCGGCAAACACACGCCACACAGGCAGCAACAACGCCAGTCCCAACACATAAGCAAAAATCGTCCGCGAACCTGTGAGTGCCATTACTGCCGAAAAATTCATCAGCAAAATCAAAGCCAATATGCCATGCAAACGCTTCTGCCCCCACAGCCACGCACACGACAGCACACCCCACATCATGTAATGCCCAAAATGATTGCGTTGCCCCAATTGCCCTTCCACAATGCCTTGACGATACATCAAATAGCCAGAAAAATGCCCTGCCAAATCAGTATATTGCAACCAACCCACCACACTTTGCGCCAAAGCCCCCAGCACCAAAGCCCATGCCAAAATCGCCACAATAGGCTCTTGCCCCACCCGTTTTATCCACGCGCGACACGCCCACGCCAACAAAGCGTATCCCACAAAAATCCACGCCACCACATCGCTCAAACCCACATACACCACGTTTAAAGCACGCGCTTGTATCGCCCAAAATGCCGCCATCGCCAAAAAATACCAACTGGCGCGTGGCACATTTTTCAGGCTGCCTGAAAGGTTTTTGCCCAGCAAAACACTCGCCAAAACAAACAACAACACAAACAGCAAAGAACCGCTTTCAATAAAAAAACCCAACTGCGGACCCGTGCGCCAAATGGACAAAAACGGCACCGCTGCAATCAACACAAAACCCACCCACACAGGCAACAAAGCCATGCGCCATAAAGATTGATTGTTTGTCATTTTGTTTTGACCTTTTTGATTTTAAACTGTTTTAAATACGCCAAACACGATACGAAAAATGCCACGCTCAATGCGATTTCGGTGGCAGCAAGCGTTTGCCCCCACACATTTTGGCCGACCACGCGCATGACCCCTTCGGTAAAAAACGCCAAAATCAACATGGAACAATATTGAAACGTGTAAACGCGCCCCGCCACAATGCCACGCAAGGGCAAAGCCAATAAAATCAATTTTATCAACATCATGTAATAAAGTGGAAACAGCAAACCGTCCCACACCAGCGTGAGCAAAATCAAACCGCCCCATGCAAATAGGGCAAAATAAAACCATTTGTTTTTGAAATTGTGAGCAGACATTTTTCAGGCAGCCAAATTGGGGTTAAAAACGGCATTCAGGCAGCCTGAATGTTTTTTCAGGCTGCCTGAAAAAGGCACAAGGATTATTCTTCTTCTGGCTCTTCAAATTCGGTCAAAGCCAAACTGTCCAGCACATTACCCGAACCTGCGGTGGTGTTTTTCTTGCTGTTCAGTTGGATTTGCAAACGCAAGTCATTGACCGAATCAGCATTTTTCAAAGCCTCATCGTAGCTAATCAAATCGGATTCATACAAATCAAACAGCGATTGGTCAAACGTTTGCATACCAATATCGCGCGATTTTGCCATGATTTCTTTCACGCCATGAATGTCGCCACGCAAAATCAATTCGGAAATCAGGGGCGAATTGAGCAAAATTTCCACCGCCGCACAGCGTCCCTTGCCTTCTTTTTTGGGAATCAGACGTTGAGAAATGAAACCCTTTAAATTCAAAGACAAATCATTCAACAACTGATTGCGGCGTTCTTCGGGGAAAAAGTTAATAATGCGGTCAAGTGCTTGATTGGAGTTATTCGCGTGCAGCGTTGCCATACACAAATGCCCTGTTTCGGCAAAGGCAAGGGCATAATCCATGGTTTCGCGGTCGCGGATTTCGCCAATCAAAATCACATCAGGGGCTTGGCGCAAAGTGTTTTTCAGCGCGGCAAACCAGTCTTGCGTGTCCACGCCCACTTCGCGTTGCGTGATGATGCAATTTTGGTGTGGGTGAACAAATTCAATCGGGTCTTCAATCGTGATGATGTGTCCGTAGCTGTTGGCATTGCGGTAGTCAATCATCGCCGCCAAAGACGTGGATTTACCCGAACCCGTACCGCCCACGAAAATCACCAAACCGCGTTTTTCCATAACCACTTGTTTCAACACAGGTGGCAAATTCATGTTTTCAAATTTGGGAATGTCGCTGGTAATCACGCGGCAAACGAGTGCGGTTGCGCCACGCTGTACCATCGCATTAATGCGGAAACGCGATACGCCTGCCAAACTAATCGCAAAATTGCATTCATTGGTGCTGAAAAATTCTTCCGCTTGTTTGTCGTCCATAATGGAACGGGCGATTTGCTGGGTGTGTTCGGCGGTAAGCGGTTTGTCGGTAATTTTGGTCAGTTTGCCGTCCAATTTCATGGCGGGCGGATAGCCTGCGGTAATGAACAAGTCCGAACCCTTGTTTTTCACCATGTGCGTGAGCAAGCCATGAATGAATTTTTTCATTTCTTCGTTAATCGGTGGAATGTTTACTGCGGACATGTGGCTTCCCTGCTGTTTTGCAAATTAAAGTCAAAATGCGATTGTAGCGTGTTGTGGTGGATTTGTCTTTATTGTCTTGACACAAAATCAGGCTGCCTGAAAGCCATTTTGCGACTTTCAGGCAGCCTGAACATTTTTCACATCAATTATTTAATGCGCATATCGCCTGTTTCCACAAAGCGTTGGTGCCAAGACAAGGCTTCCATCAACAAATGTGGCGTGTGCAAACCGCCTGCTTTTTCCGCGCGGTCGTAGTAATCGCGCAACATATCGCGGTAGTCGGGGTGGGCGCAGTTGTTGATAATCAACTGGGCGCGTTGGCGTGGCGATTTGCCGCGCAAGTCTGCCATACCCTGTTCGGTAACGATGAACATCACATCGTGTTCGGTGTGGTCGTGGTGCGAAACCATAGGCACAATGCAAGAAATCGCGCCGTCTTTTGCCACCGATGGCGACACAAAGAACGAGAAGAAGGCATTGCGCGTAAAGTCGCCCGAACCGCCAATGCCGTTCATCATTTTCGTACCCATGATGTGTGTGGAGTTCACATTGCCGTAAATATCGGCTTCAATCATGGCATTCATGCCAATCACACCCAAGCGGCGAATCACTTCGGGGCTGTTGGTGTATTCCATGGGGCGCAAAATCAATTTGTCGCGCAAGAAGTCAATGTTTTCATTGAAACGTTGCAAAGCGTCTGGGCTGAACGACAAGGCGGTGGCAGAAGCGTGTTTCATTTTGCCTGCCAAAATCAAATCCAACATACCGTCTTGCAACACTTCGGTGTAGCCTGTCAAATCGTCAAATGGCGCGTCCAGCAAACCTGCCATAACCGCATTTGCCACATTGCCCACGCCTGATTGCAAAGGCAACAGGTTTTTCGGCAAGCGACCTGCTTTCACTTCATGGTTAAAGAAATCAATGATTTGTGCGGCAATGGCTTTGGAATTGTCGTCTGGGTCGGCAAATTTGCTGTTGCGGTCGCCTGCGTCTGTCAGCACGATTGCCACGATTTTGTCCAAATCGCATTCCAAATAGGGTGCGCCCACGCGGTCAAACGGTGCGGTAATGGCAATGGGTTTGCGGTGTGGTGGCACGCCAATGTCAAACACCGCATCGTGCATGCCTTCCAATTTGATGTTTTGACCTGAATTGACTTCAATAATCACTTTTTTGGCGGCTTTCAGGGCTTCGTTGGCATGACCAATGCCCATGGCTGGAATGAGTTTGCCTTCGGCATTGATGCTGGATACTTCAATAATCGCCAAATCAAATTCGCCATAAAAACCTTGACGCATTTGTTGTTCAACGTGCGATAAGTGCATGTCTTGATAGGCGATGTTGCCTGCGTTGATGTTGTTGCGTAAGGTGGGGTCGGATTGGAATGGATTGCGGAAATGAATGGCGTTTGCGGCTGCCAATACGCCATCACATTCAGGCGCGGTGGAAGCACCTGTTACCATGCCAATGGAAAATGGGCGACCTGCTGCGTGTTCGGCTTTGGCTTTTTCGGCAATGGCGGTGGGCAAGGCTTTGGGATAACCTGCACCTGTAAAGCCCGTAACGGCAACGTTCATGCCGTTTTGCACAAATTCGGCGGCTTGTTCTGCCGTCATGATTTTGCTGCGTAAACCTTCGTGTTTGATGCGTTCTGCGACTTGTGTCATAACTTCATGCTCCTGATGTTTTGGGTTGCAAACGTGTAAACATGGTGTAATATAGCGTAAAGAAACATCATTGTACACGATTTTTGTTTCAAGCGATTACATTTCAGGCTGCCTGAAAAGTGCTTTGCCAGCAAGCGATTGTGGAATATTTTTTAAAAATCAAAATCCTGTTACATCATCATCTTTTTTGATTGATGTGATTATTTTTGGTATTTTGGGCAGCCCTTATGCCACTTTGTTTTAATCAAAAGGAAAAGCAAGCATGAATCATTATCTTACCCCCAATTTTGCCTTTGCACCGATTTTGCCAGTACACGGCTCAGGCAGCCGCGTTTGGGACGAAAACAACAAAGAATACATTGACTTGGCTGGTGGTATTGCGGTCAATGCTTTGGGGCATTGCCACCCCGATTTGGTGCAAGCCCTTACCGAACAGGCGCAAAAATTGTGGCACATTTCCAATCTCTACACCACCGAGCCAGCACAAACATTGGCGCGCAAATTGACCGAAAACAGTTTTTCCGACAAGGTTTTTTACGCCAATTCGGGCGCGGAAGCCAACGAAGCTGCCTTAAAATTGGCACGCAAACACGCGCGAGACCATTTTGGCGAACACAAAACCGAAATCATTGCGTGTGTGAATGCCTTTCATGGGCGCACTTTGTTTACCGTATCGGTGGGCGGTCAGCCCAAATACAGCGCGGATTTTGCGCCTTTGCCAGCCGACATCACGCACATTCCTTTCAACGATGTGGACGCGCTCCAAGCCGCCATTTCCGACAAAACTTGCGCGGTCATCATTGAGCCGATTCAGGGCGAAAGTGGCGTGTTGCCTGCCACACGCGCATTTTTGCAAACCGCACGCGAATTGTGTACACGCTTTCAGGCTGCCTTGATTTTGGACGAGGTGCAAACGGGCATGGGGCGCACAGGCAAATTGTTTGCCCATCAGCATTTTGATGTGCAGCCTGATATTGTGAGTTGCGCCAAAGCCTTGGGTGGCGGTTTTCCGATTGGGGCAATGCTGACCACCGATGAATTTGCGCCCAGTTTGTCGCTGGGTTCGCACGGCAGCACCTTTGGCGGCAACCCTTTGGCTTGCGCGGTGGCAAGCAAAGCCTTTGATTTGATTCACAATGAAAGCACCTACGCCAACATCGCCAACCAAAGCCAAAATTTACAGGCAGCCTTAAAACACATCGCCACTGAAACAGGCATTTTCAGCGAAATTCGCGGCATGGGTTTGCTGATTGGGGCGGTGCTGTCGCCACAATATGAAAACAAGGCGGGCGATTTGGTCAAATTGGCTTTGCAATATGGCGTGATGATTTTGCAAGCAGGAGGCAATGTGATTCGTTTTGCACCGTCTTTGTTGCTCAACGATGGGGATTTGCGCGAAGGCATGGCGCGTTTTCAGGCAGCTTGCACTGAATTTGTTAAGCAATAAAATCGCATCGTCAAAAACATTTCAGGCAGCCTGACAATCCATTCAGGCTGCCTGAAACATCATTTTGCGAACCAGCGTTCTAAAAATAACAAACAAAATTGCACCACCCAACCCACGCCAAACGCAAACAACAAAGTACCCAAGCCCACTGTACCACCAAACAACCAGCCCACACCGCAAACCGTGCTTTCCAACAAAGTCCGCACCACGCCCACGCGCCAACCTGTTTTGTGGCACAAACCGACCATCAAGCCGTCTCGAGGGCCCGCTCCCATGTGGCAAGTTAAATACAAAGTCGCCGCTACGCCAATCACAACGACGCCACCCACGCACAAAATCCCACGCAAAAACCAACTTTCCGCGCTCGGTGCAGGCACAAATTTCACCACCAAACCAAATACCAGCGCAATCACCACCATATTCGCCAGCGTCCCCAAACCCACGCGCAAATGTAAAGGCATCCACAGCAACATGACGCCCACACTAATCAAAAACGTGGTAACACCAATATTCACATCAAACTGTTGTGCTAAACCTTGCGCGAACACCGCCCAAGGCGTTGCGCCCAAATTTGCCAGCACCAACATCGCTTCGCCCACCCAAAACCACGCTAAACCAAACAACAACATAATCAAAGATTTGCGTTCTAGCGACCACACAGATTGTGCTTTCCATGGTGTGTCGGGCAAAATCCGATTGGTTTTACTCATTGTTTATTCCTTTCAGATTGAAACCTTTGCAAAACCTACTTTTAAACTGACGTAGGGGCGGATTTCATATCCGCCCTTTTTTCAATTTATTGATAAGAATGAAAATTTCTTCGAACCTAAACGGGGCAGATATGAAATCTGCCCCTACAAACCGAGTTTTGCAAAGGTTTCAGACTGCCTGAAAAAATATTTCGCAAACTAATCAAACAATTTAATCAAAAAATTCCACAAACCATTCAGCCACCAAAACACCAATCCCACCCAAAAAATCGCTTGCACCAACACCGTCAGCGCGAATTTTAGCGGTTGATTTTGGCGTGAATATTGGGCGATGGGTGTGCGTGCCACACCCGTTTTGAACGCGCCCGCCAACGCCAAAGTCAGCCCATACACCCACCAAAACCACAAAATAGACAACAGTAAAAACAGGATAATTCGCATGGTTTAATCCTTTTCAGGCTGCCTGAAATGTAGGTGCGCTGTGCGCACCGATTTTTACATAAAACGCTTACATCTGACGGACGGCAATATGACTTTTCGGCAAAATCCAGCGCAACACCACCGCCGCATAAATTGCCGCGACCAAGCCGCTACCTATCGCCATACTGAACGGCACTTCATGCCAAATGGTTATATCTCGCCAAGCCATCAAAACCAAAGCGTAAACAAACACAATCCCAAACATGATTGCCGCCATTTTTTGCCAAACCATAGGCGTGTCGCGCCAAAAATTCGCCAAACAACACACCATTGCCAGTAAAAAAGTGGGTACGGTTGCCAAGATTGCTGCGTAAACATTGATAAAAAAATGATATGAATATCATTGAGTTGCTGGCGAGACACACCTGCAAAAAAGATGAATAAGCTCAATGCCCCCAATAATTGCGTTAGCAAAGGAAACCCAATTAAAACGCGCCAATAAGGGTATTTTTCCATGATTTTAACCTTTCAGACTGCCTGAAAGTCCTAGCGGACGGCAATATGACTTGTCGGCAAAATCCAACGCAACACCACCGCTGCATAAATTGCCGCCACCATACCACAGAACATTGCCGCGCTCACAGGCATGGGGTGCAAAATCGTTGTGCCACGCAAACCCACCAAAATCAAAGCGTAAACAAACACAATCCCAAACATGATTGCTGCCATTTTTTGCCAAACTTTGGGCGTATCACACCGAAAATCCGCCCAACAACACACCATTGCCAATAAAAAAGTGGGTACGGTTGCCAAGATTGCTGCGTAAACATTGATGAAAAAAATGATATGAATATCATTGATTTGCTGGCGAGACAAATCTGTAAAAAAGATGAACAATAATAATGCCACCAACAATTGCGTTAAAAAAGGAAAACCAATCAAAACACGCCAATAAGGATATTTTTCCATGATTTTTTAAGCTTTCAGGCTGCCTGAAAGTCCTAGCGGACGGCAATGCCATTCACAAATATCACAAAAACATTAACTGTCCAAACCTTCCTGCACCATTTGCGCGGCGCGTAAAACGGCTCGGGCTTTGTTTTGTGTTTCCTGCCACTCGCTTTCTTCCACGCTATCCGCAACAATGCCAGCACCGCTTTTCACATACAAAACATCATCTTGAATGATTGCCGTGCGAATCGCAATCGCCAAATCCATGTCCTGATTAAAGCCCCACACGCCCACCGCGCCACCGAAAATATTGCGTTTTTCCGTTTCCAGCTCTTCAATAATTTCCAAAGCGCGCACTTTGGGCGCACCCGACAGCGTGCCAGCAGGAAAAGTTGCCGCCAAAATGTCCATATTGCTCACACCCTGTTTCAGGCTGCCTTCCACATTGGACACGATGTGCATGACATGCGAATATTTCTCAATGACCATTTTGTCGGTAACCACCACCGAGCCAATCTCACTAATGCGCCCCACATCGTTGCGCCCCAAATCAATCAACATGGTGTGTTCGGCAATTTCTTTGGGGTCATTGAGCAAATCGCGTGCATTTTCAGCATCTTGTTCGGGCGTTGCGCCGCGCAAACGTGTGCCAGCAATTGGGCGCACCACCACCTTATCGCGTTCACGGCGCACCAAAATTTCAGGCGATGAACCCACAATGTGAAAATCGCCAAAATCATAATAAAACAAATATGGAGACGGATTGAGCGTTCGCAACGCACGATACAAATGCAATGGATTGTCTTTAAAAGGCAATTTCATGCCCTGCGCTGGCACAACCTGCATGCAATCGCCATTCAAAATGTATTCACGAATTTGGCGAACGTACGACTTGAATGCGGTTTCGCCTGTGCTGTGTTCAGGCTGCGTGGTTTCGCTGCCCAAACTCAATGGAATTTCAACGCTTTGACGCAATTTGTCGCGCAAGTTTGCCAATTTTTCTTGTGCCAATTCATAGCCTTGCGGATTGGCAGGGTCGGCATAAACAATCAAATAAATTTTGCCCGACAAATTGTCAATCACCGCCAGTTCTTGCGACAACATCAGCAAAATATCAGGCGTATTCAAAGGGTTATTTTTGGGTGGATTTTTCAGGCGATGTTTGATGTGTTCAAAATAATAAATCGTTTCATAGCCAAAATAGCCCACCAAACCGCCTGTGAAACGCGGCAATTTGGGGATTTCAGGCGTGTTGAATTGCGCGTGAAATTGCTCAATAAAGGGGAGCGGATTGCCTGTGTGCGTTTGGGTAAGCTGATGATTTTGATACACTTCGGTGGCTTCGCCCGACACTTTCAAATAAGTGTGGCACGGCAAACCGATAAATGAATAGCGACCAAAACGCTCGCCACCCACCACCGATTCCAGCAAATAGCTAAATGGTTGATTTGCCAGTTTTAAATAAATGGAAAGTGGCGTATCCAAATCCGCCAGCACTTCTTGCACAAGGGGAATGCGGTTGTAGCCCGCGTGGGCGAGTTCTAAATATTCTTTTTTGGAAATCATGATGTTGTCTTTCTTTCAGGCTGCCTGAAAAATCATTTAAACAAAAAAATCAACAATAAAACCACCGCAATCGCCGACAGCCAAAAATTTTGCTTGCGTTGGCTTTCAATCAAATGAATGTAGGCATCGCGCATTTCTTGCTGTTTGTTTTCATCTACCAAAGCGTTGATTTTTCGTGGTAAGCTGGGCAAAATGTCTGCCCAATCTGGGGCTTCATCTTTCAGATTATTGAGCAAGGCGCGTAAACCGATTTGCGTGTCCATCCACTTAACCAAAAATGGGCGTGCCGTTACCCACAAATCCAAATCGGGGTCAAGTTGTCGCCCCAGTCCTTCAATATTCAGTAACGTTTTTTGCAACAAAACCAACTGCGGTTGAATTTCCACATTAAAACGGCGGCTGGTTTCAAACAGGCGCATCAGCACCAAACCAAAGGAAATTTCCGCCAAAGGTTTGTTGAAAATCGGTTCACACACGGCGCGAACCGCCGCCTCCAAATCTTCGGCGCGGGTATCGGGTGGCACCCAGCCGCTTTCAATGTGGGCGGTGGCAACGCGATGGTAGTCGCGGTTGAAAAACGCCAAAAAGTTAATCGCCAAATAGCGTTTGTCGTAATCGGTCAGGCTGCCAACAATGCCAAAATCCAGCGCGATGTAGCGTCCGTCTGGCGCAACCAAAATGTTACCAGGGTGCATATCGGCGTGAAAAAAACCGTTTTTAAACACTTGGGTAAAGAAAATTTCCACGCCATAACGCGCCAACTGTTTCAGGTCTATGCCGCTTGCTTTCAGCCTGCCTGTATCGGAAATGGGTATGCCGTTCATCCATTGAATGGTCAGCACTTCGCGACTGCAATAGTCAAAATAAACCTGCGGCACAATCAGCATTTTGTGATTGGCAAACTGGCGACCCAACTGGCTGGCATTGGCGGCTTCGCGCATCAAATCCAATTCATCGTGCAAATATTTGTCAAATTCGGCAACCACTTCGCGCGGTTTCAGGCGTTTGCCGTCTGCAAACAGGCGTTCAAGCCATATTGCGCCAAATTTCATCAATGCCAAATCTTGCTCAATCACTTTATCCAAATTGGGGCGCAACACTTTGACCGCCACTTCCTCGCCCGAAAACAGCCGCGCCTTATGCACTTGGGCAATGGACGCGCTGGCAATCGGCTGCGTTTCAAATTCGGCATAAAGCTCATGAATGGGCTTGCCCAAAGCGCGTTCAATTTGCTGGCGCGACAAATCCGCGTCAAAAGGCGGCACTTTGTCTTGCAAATTCGCCAATTCACGCGCGTATTCGGGCGGCAACAAATCGGGGCGCGTGGAAAGCACCTGCCCCAATTTCACAAAAATTGGACCCAAACTTTCCAAAGCCAAACGCAAACGCACAGGCAAAGGTTGCGTCAGCGCGATTTGCGATTTGGGCAATGCCTGCAACACGCGGCGCAACCAAGCAAAATGCACATACGGCACGATGATGTCTGCCAAACCATAGCGGTAAAACGTTTTGCTTATGGTGGTAAAGCGCGAAAACCATTTCATTTTTTTTCAACTCAAATTTGTGGGCGTGCTGCCATTATAAAGGATTTTGCTGCCTGAAATTTCGCTTTCTCAAATTTCAGTCTTGACAGAAATAAAGAAAATGACGTAAACTGCATTCATCAACCGTTTCAGGCTGCCTGAAACGCAATCATCATAATTAAGGACACACCGTGAAACTCAATCCCACTACCGAAAAATTCGTGCTGCATTGGGGCGAAATGGGCACAAAATGGGGCGTAAACCGCACCGTTTCCCAAATTCACGCACTGCTCTACATTTTGGGCAAACCCATGAATGCCGATGAAATTTGCGAAACTTTGGGCGTGGCACGTTCCAATGTTTCCACCAGCCTGAAAGAATTGCAAAATTTGCAACTGGTTCAAATCACACACATTTTGGGCGACAGGCGCGATTATTTTACCACTTATGACGATGTGTGGACAATGTTCCGCATTATCGTGGAACACCGCCAACGCCGTGAAATTGAACCCACTTTGCAATTTCTGCACCAGCTTATGCAAGAACCCGAATTTGCCAACGAAAACGATGCCGTGAAAAAACGCATTTCCCAAACCCATGAATTTATTGCCACTTTAACCAGTTGGACAAACGAAATGCTGAAACTTTCCACCGCAACCATGGCAAAAGTATTGAAATTGGGCGCGAGTATTCAGAAGTTGTTGCGTTGATGATGTGGGGTGCAATTTATTATCTTTCAAAATAAAACAGTAATTTAGGCATACGGTGCAACAAGTTGCACCCCACATCATCGGAAAATTTTTTTGACTTTTAATTTCTGTTTTGACAGAAATTTTGGTAATTTAAAATGAAAACGTATTTGACTTATTCATTGGCTTTTTTGTGGTTGTGGAGCGGCATTCAACCCATTCTTTTTGCACCTGAATGGTCATTGCATTTATTGGCACAAGTGGGCATTCCACCTGATTGGCAAAAAAGCGTGTTTTATTTTTCATCGTGTTTGGACGTGGCTTTGGCAATCGCTTATTTGACCCAATTAAAAAACAAACCTGTGTTTTACTTGTTTCAATTTGCAACCGTGTTGGCGTACAGCGTGATTATTGCGTTCAGGCTGCCTGAAATGTGGTTGCACCCATTTGCACCTTTAATCAAAAATATGCCGATTTTGGCAATTTTATTCTTTCTGTTTCAACAGAAAAAACAGGAGTTAAAAAAATGAATACTTACTTAATCGTCAAAACCTTGCACATCATTTCATCGGTTTTGATGGTGGGAACGGGCTTTGGCACGGCATTTTACCTGTTTTGGGCAAACCGAAGTGGCTCGGTGGCGGCGCAAGCGGTGGTTGCCAAATGGGTGATGAAAGCGGATTGGTGGTTTACCACGCCTGCGGTGATTTTTCAGCCTTTGTCGGGATTGTGGCTTTTAAATCAGTTGGGTATGCCCTTTACTTGGGACGGCGCGTGGCTGTGGGTTAAATGGACTTTGGCTTTGTATGCGCTGGCTGGTGTGTGTTGGTTGCCTGTGGTTTGGCTGCAAATCAAAATGGCGAAAATGGCACAAGCTGCTTATGCGAAAGGGGAAAATGCGCTACCGCCTGAATACAAGCGTTATCAAATGGCTTGGGAATGGCTGGGTTATCCTGCATTTTGTGCGATGTTTGCGGTGTTTTTTCTGATGGTTCTGAAACCCATGTAAACGTTTTCAGGCAGCCTGAAAACGGGCTGCCTGAATCGGAAAATCAGCTTAATTATTGTTTACCAAACCATTTTTGCTGAATTTTATCGTAAGTGCCATCGGCTTTGATTTTCGCCAAACCCTGATTGAGCTGCTCTTTCAATGCCTGATTGCCTTTTTTCAGCGCAAACGCCAAAGGCTCTTTGGCAATGCTTTTATCGGCAACCACGATGAGATTTTCATTGGGATATTGTTTCACATAATATTGCGCCACAGCAGAATCCAACATGGCGGCATCGGTTTCGTTTTTCATCACTTCGTTCACAATCAGCCACGCGGTGTCGCGTTTGATGATGTTGCCATTGCCTTTTTGGAATTGTTCTACCAATTGCTGGTGTGTGGTACCGCTTTGAATGGAAACTTTTTTCCCTGCTATATCAGCAAATGATTGAATTTGTTTGTTTTTGGTTAAAATAACAGGGCTGCTTTCCAAATGTGGGTCGGTAAAATCCATGTCTTTTTTCCGCTCTTCGGTAACGGTCAAACCTGCGCTGATGATGTCCGAATCGTTGCGATTGAGCGAGGCGAACAAATCTTCCCAAACGTGGGCGGTGTATGTGAATTTCACGCCCTGTTTTGCGCCAATGGCTTGCAACAAGTCGTATTCAAAGCCACTGGGTTCTTGTCCCATGGCGTGCATGATGAAGGGAACGTAATTTTGTTCACTGTACACGCGATAAACGGGCTTGTTGTCGCTGGGACTGGACGCGGCGGCGGTGCTTTGCTGCGGTGCGGATTCGCCACAAGCCATTAAAAAACAAGCTGTTAAAATCGCAAACCATGACTTTTTCATGAAACCCTACTCCATTTGTTTGATTGGTTAAAATGCTGATTTTAGAATAATTAACCTTGCCTTCCAAGCCAATTTTTTGATTCAAATCAAAAGATTTCACAATGATGTCTTCAGGCTGCCTGAAAATGCAATTTAAGGATAAACCCATGAAACCCCACCAATTTTTTTACGATGCCGAATGTCCGCTTTGTGTGCGTGCCGTGAATTTGCGTATGCAAGGTGCGAATGCCGACCACGTTCAGCCATTGAGCGTGCAAGGCAATGAAAATTGGCTTTTGCAACATGGCATTACACCACAACAAGCCATGCGCGATTTGTACGCGATTCGCAACGATGGCACGGTATTGAACGGTATGCCAGCTTTGCGTTTGATTTACAGCGAAACTTTGGCGTGGGTACGCTGGTCAAGATTGCCGATTTTGCGTCCATTGTGCGATTGGGCTTATCCCAAGATTGCGCGAAATCGTTACAAAATCCCACGTTGGCTGTTACGCAAACCCCATTGCGAAAGCGGAACGTGTTACAAAAAATGATTTTTTTCAGGCTGCCTGAAGTCCTAGCGGACGGCAATAAAAAATCAAATTTATCATCATAAAACAAGGAATTGAAATATGAAACACCAAATTTTCTACGATGCCCAATGCCCCCTGTGTGCGCGTGAAATGGCGTTGCTCAACGAAAGCCGCCGCGCCCACGAATATTTGACCATTCCCATTCAAGGCAATGAAGATGTGTTGGCAAAACACGGTATTTCTGTTGAAGATTCATTGACTTATTTGCACGCCATTGATGCCGATGGGCAAATTTTGCGCGGTATGCCAGCCGTGCGTTTGGTGCATCGCGGTTTGGACGACTGGACAATCGTCAAAATCACGCATTTGCCGATTGCCAAACAGCTAGCCGATTGGTTTTACCCGATTTTTGCGCGCAACCGCAACCGTTTTCCCACTTGGTTGATTGGCAAACCGAAATGCGAAAATGGCATGTGCAATGTGCCGTATCATCAGCGCAAAAAATAAATCCAATTTTGAAAGCCAATTATGGTGTTTATTTTTTGTATTATTTTGATGTATTTTGGGATTTTTGCTTATAAAACCGCCACACATCGTCTTATTAGCATGAATAAACTGTTGTTACCGATTTTGCTACTGTATTTGGCATCTTTATTTCTGCCCAGCGCAGCATTAGGTAACAGCGAACCCAAAATCGGCATGGAATTTGTTTCTTCAGGGCTGCTGTTCTTTTTTCTGTTGCCATACAGTTTGCCATTTTATGCAAATATTTTCCTATTTATCACATGTTCTGCATTGCATTCTGGGAGAACTGTGCGATTTTATTTCTCGGAAATCACGATTATTTTGATATTGAGCAGTTTGATGTTTTTGGAAATATTTTCTTGGGGTTATTTGGCTTGGCTATTTTCAGGCTGCTTTGCTTGGGCAAATTATCATGTTGTACAAAAAGAAAAAAATCCCAGTTTATTTATCAAAACCAGTTTGTTTTGCGTCTTGCTCACGTTGTCTGCATGGCAGCTTGGTGAATATCAGCGCAGGCAGCCTGAAATGCAAAAAGCTGATTATTTTCAACATCAATCAGCGGTTTTTGTTTCACCTTTATTTTTTAAATTTTAATTTTTTTAAATAGTTAGGAGTTTAATCATGGAAGTTTTTGAATTATTTGTGATGATGACCATTGCTTTGACAATCAGCTTGGTCTGCTGGGGATTATTGAGCGTGCCTTTGAAAAAAACGCTGGGTTTCCTGTGCGATGACGAGCGCGATGGCGTGAAAGAAGTCGCGGCGATGTTCTGGCAACGGCTGTATTTGGGGCTGACGCTGTTTTTGCCTTTGCTGTGCGTGCTGTTGTTTGTGCCAAGTTTTGCGGAGGATTTGGGGCAAACGGTTTTGTATTCCTTGCGTTGGGCGATTTTTGGTGGAGTGAGTCTGCTGTTGGTGCTGGCGTATTTGGTACGCAAACAAATTCATGCCTTGCAAAAAGAAAAAATGACTTTCAGGCAGCCTGAAACGAAAAAAGACCGCCTTTCTGAACAAACTGAACGGAGTGTAACACCATGAATATTTTGATTTTTGGCGGACGCGGTTTCATCGGAAAACAAATCGCACGCATTTTGCGCGAACGCGGTCATCAAGTTCACATTGCCACGCGGCAGGAAGTGGATTTTGTGAATCTGAATGAAACGTCAGCGAAAAAAGTCTTGCAAAATCAAGATGTGATTGTGAATGCGGTGGGCGTGATGTCGCGCCACGCTGATGTTTTGGAAACCGTTCATCATCACACGCCTGTGAAATTGGCGGCTTGGGCGCGTGAAGTGGGCGTGAAACATTGGGTGCAGCTTTCCGCTTTGGGCGCGGACGCGGCGCATGAAGTGCCGTTTGTGGGCAGCAAAGGGCGTGGCGATGTGGCTTTATTATCAAGCGGTTTGACTGTGAATGTGGGGCGTCCGTCCATTGTGTTTGGGCGTGGTGGCGAAAGTTGCGAGGCTTTTTTGAAAATGGCGAATATGCCGATTTGGGCATTGCCCAATGGCGGTCAATTTGATTTTCAGCCTGTGCATGTGTTTGATGTGGCGGAAGGTTTGGCAAATATGGCTGAACACCCTCTTCCACACGGCACCATTGTGAACATGACGGGGGCAACACAACACACTTTGGCGGATTATTTGCAAATTCTGCGCCAAGTGGTTCATGGTAAACCCAATCATTTGAAAATCATCCCCATTCCCATGGCTTTGATTGCGCCCACTTTGCCGATGATGAATGTGTTGAGCAATGGTTTTGTGAGTGCAGGCAGCATGAAATTGTTGCAACAGGGTTCGTGTGCGGATTGTGGCGATTTTGCTGCTTTGCTGGGACGCGAACCGCTTGGGGTACGGGATTTTGTCTATTGAATGCCAATGTGGTGCGCCACCCACCCAAAGCGTGGGTGTGGCGGCGCAACGCCACGTTTGGCAACGTTTCAGGCAGCTTGAATGCGTTGGCGGCGCGTTTCTGCCAACACCATGCCTGCCGACACGGATATGTTCATGCTTTCCACCGTGCCAAACATGGGAATGGACACCAGCGCATCGCAATGTTCGCGCGTGAGACGGCGCATGCCTTCGCCCTCGTTGCCCATGACCCATGCCACCGATTGGGGAATGGTATAGTGGAACAAATCGGCATCGCCACCCATGTCGGTGCCGACCACCCAAATGCCGTATTCTTTTAATTCGCGCAAAGTCCGCGCCAAGTTGGTTACGGTAATGTATGGGACGGTTTCGGCTGCGCCACATGCCACTTTGCTGACGGTCGCGTTCAAACCCGCGCTTTTGTCTTTCGGCGCAATCACAGCATGCACGCCCATGGCATCTGCTGTCCGCAAACATGCGCCCAAATTGTGGGGGTCGGTAATGCCGTCCAACACCAGCAAAAATGGGGGTTCTTGTAGGTTTTCAAGCACATCTTCTAAATGAACGTGGTTTTTGGACGCATCGATGAATCCGACCACGCCTTGATGTCGTGCGCCTTTTGCCATGGCGTTCAGGCGGTCGGTGTCGGCAAAATGCACGCGTACGTTTTCGTTGGCGGCTTTTTCCAGCACTTCTCGGGTACGCGCATCGTTTTTGTTTTCCAAAACATACAGTTCGGTAATGGATTGGGGATTTTGCCACAAGCGGGCATTGATGGCGTGAAAGCCGTAAATCAATCTTTGGTTGGACATTTTGTTTTCCATTTCAATTTAAGAAATTTTCAGGCTGCCTGAAATGAATTTACTGTTTTGTCAATTTTTTTTGTTCCGCCATATCTTTTAGCATGGATTGGTGGGCATTTTTCGCGTTTTCATGATTTTGTAAAATGGCTTTTCGATACCAAAAATCTGCCAATTCAAAATCTTGTTCCACATATTCGCCATGATGATACATGTACGCCAAATTATGTTGCGCTGCTGCCAAACCTTTTTGTGCCGCTTGGCTCAATAAAGTGAATTTTTTGGCTTGATTTTTTGGCAAAATGCCCTCTAAACCCACACCATACCACAACGCCAAATCGTTTTGTGCAATCGGATGACCATTGGCTGCGGCTTTTTCATACCAAATAAACGGCTTTGGCGAGATAAACATTTTTATCGGTATTTTTATCTTGCGGATGAACACCGTAATACCAATCATCGTAAATTGTCGCCAAGCGAAATTGCGCCTCTGCAAACCCCTTTTCCGATAAAGTGGTGTAAATCGGCAAGACTTCGGGCAATTTTTGGTGCTGGCGCAAAAATATGTTGTCTGCTTTATTAAACAAAATCACATCATCGCGTAAGGGATACTGTGCTGCCACACAAGCGGTTAAAAACATCATCATCAACCAAATGATTTTTCTCATGGTTTTATTCTCCACATCAATCAGGCAGCCTGAAATTTTATTTTCCACCCAAACGCGCAATATCGGGCGTTGCCACACGCACATCGGCATTTTGGGCGCGGTGGCGCAAAGCGTGGTCAATCAGCACCAAAGCCAACATCGCTTCGGCAATCGGTGCGGCGCGCAAACCCACGCAAGGGTCGTGGCGACCGTGGGTGGCAATTTCCACCGAATTGCCGTAAATGTCTATGCTTTCGCGTGGCGTGGCGATGGAGCTGGTTGGCTTAATCGCGAAATTGGCGGTAATCGTTTGCCCCGTGGAAATGCCGCCCAAAATGCCACCTGCACGGTTGGATTTAAACCCTGTGGGCGTGAGTTCATCGCCATGAAAACTGCCGCGTTGCGCCACCACATCAAAACCATCGCCAATTTCCACCGCTTTCACGGCATTGATGGACATCAGCGCGTGGGCAATGTCTGCGTCCAAACGGTCAAAAACGGGTTCGCCCAAGCCCACTGGCACGTTTCGCGCTTCAATGTGCAATTTTGCGCCCACGCTGTCCAACGATTTGCGGACGCTGTCCATGTAGTCTTCCAATTCGGTAATTTGCGATTGGTTGGCGGCAAAAAAGGGATTTTGCGAAATCAAATCTTCATGTTCAAACGCAATGGCTTTTTCGCCCACTTGCGTTACCCAGCAAATGATTTCTGTGCCAAACTGTTCGCGCAACCATTTTTTTGCCACCGCACCAGCCGCCACACGCGCTGCGGTTTCTCGCGCGGAACTTCTGCCGCCACCGCGATAATCGCGTGTACCGAATTTGTGCCAATAGGTGTAATCGGCATGGGCTGGGCGGAATTGTTCGGCAATTTTGCCGTAATCTTTGCTGCGCTGGTCGGTGTTGCGAATGAGCAAGGCGATGGGCGTGCCTGTGGTTTTGCCTTCAAACACGCCCGATAAAATTTCCACTTGGTCTGGCTCGCGGCGTTGGGTAACGTGGCGGCTGGTGCCAGGTTTGCGGCGGTCTAGGTCGGCTTGAATGTCGGCTTCGGTAAGCGGTAAATTGGGCGGGCAACCGTCAATGATGCAGCCCAAGCCTGCGCCATGGCTTTCGCCAAAAGTGGTTACGGTGAAAATTTGTCCGAAGGTGTTGCCAGCCATGATGTTTTTCCTTGTGAATGCGTTTTCAGGCAGCCAAATTGTGTTTCAGGCTGCCTGAAAAGGTGTTTTTTTAAGACAATTTATTTTTGATTTCGCGCATGATGTGGGTCAGATTGTGTTCCAACACATCTTCTACCATTTGTGGCGTTTCTTCGTTGAGCATGGTTTGCAAATCGTAAGACAACATCGCCATTTTCTTTTGCAAAACTTGGCGCACCATGCCCGACACCGCATTGGTTAAATGCGGACGCAAACGCGCCTGAATTTCAGCCAGCAATTCTTTTTCTGAAAACACTTTGATTTTGCGCGTGGAAGGCAGTTGCGGCAAATCGTAAACGTGAACTGTGATTTCAGGCACATTGGGTACGCTGCGTTGTTCTTGCACCACAAATTCGCCATTGTCGTCCACTTCGCCGATGATTTCATCGGTGCTGGGTGCGTTTTCGTTCAATTTTTCAGTGCGAATGGGCATTTGGTGTTTGCGATTGCGTTCGCTTTGCAAAGCCTGTTGCGCGGTAAGCCAATCTTCTTGAATCAACACGCCAATATCGTCATCGGGGGCTGCCTGAATGTGGGCGTTGTGGTCTTGTTCGCGTTTTTTCAAATATTCGCGATAGGCATAATCCAGCTCTTCATCGCCAAAACTTTTCGTGGGCGTGATGGGTGCGGTGGAAGTGTGTTTGGGCTTGGGCAAGTCAATCAAACGCGACCAATCGCCCGCTTTTTCGGCAGATTCGCCATCGGTGTCTTTTTCAAAAGGGGTGGGTGGCGGCAGGTGGTGTTTTTTGTTCATGCGCAAATCGGCAAAGGCGTTCAATTCTTCCGCATAAGGGTTTTTTTGTGCCGACAAGCGTGGAATTTCCGCCCGATTGGATTTGCCACTGGCAATGAAATCGCTCAATTCATGAGCTGGGCTGCTGGCTTGACGATTGCGACTGTTGCGCATTTCATTGAGGGTTTGTTCCCAACTGTTGGATTTGCTGTCATACACGGGGGCGGAAGCGTTGTCGTCTTCCAAAGTAAAAATCATTGATGATGTGGATTTGTCCGTTTGATTCATGTTGCGCGTCCGTTGGGGGGATTGAAAGGTTAAGCAATACGGTTTTAAAATACACATTTTAACATAATTTTCCAAAGGATTAAGCATTATGGATATGGACACCGAAGAACGTTTAACGGATTTGGAATACCACAACGACCATTTGCGTATGCAAAACCGTGTGTTGGCGGTGGCGTTTAAAGCCCTGTTGCAAAGTTTGCCGCACGACATTCGCACCGATGCCATTGACAACATCAACGCTGCTTGGCAAGAAGAAGGCGAAATTTTGGAATACGAACAAGCCCATGCCGCCGATTTGTTTCACGATACGGTTAATGCGTTTTTTCAAGATAAACGTTGATGTTGCCATGTTTCAAGCTGCCTGAAAAAACGCACCAATGTGGTGTTTAAGATGATTTTTCAGGCAGCCTGCTGGTCAAATTGTGTTATGATACGCCACTCTAAAATCAAGAAGGAAACGTCTTGAAAACCGTTTATCTTTACACAGACGGCGCGTGCAAAGGCAACCCTGGTGCTGGTGGCTGGGGCGCATTGTTGCGCTACAAACAACACGAAAAAGAGCTGTTTGGCGGCGAAGCCCAAACCACCAACAACCGCATGGAACTTACCGCCGTGGTACAAGGCTTACAAGCCCTGCATGAGCCTTGCGAAGTGGTCATACACACCGATTCACAATACGTCAAAAACGGCATGGAAAGCTGGATACACAACTGGAAAAAAAACGGCTGGCGCACCGCCGCCAAACAAGCCGTTAAAAATGCCGACTTGTGGCAAAGCCTAGACCACGAAGTTCAACGCCACCAAGTACGCTGGACTTGGGTCAAAGGACACGCAGGACACACCGAAAACGAACGCGCCGATGAACTTGCCAATCGCGGCGCAGCACCTTATTTATCGTCAAACTGAATTTTCAGGCTGCCTGAAAAATTATTTTTTGCTGAAAATATCTGAAATGCACATTCATACCCATTACGATAATTTGCAAGTTCCCTACACCGCCACCGATGCGGAAATTCGCCAAGCCTATCGCCGCTTGTCGCGCAAATACCACCCCGATTTAAACCCCGACCCAGACGCACATCGCATTATGCAGCTCATCAATCGCGCCTACGATGTGCTGTCCGACCCACGCAAACGTGCCGAACACGATTTTTGGATTGAAGCCCAACGCCGCCGCCGTATGCAAGAAGAATTGGGCATTCCCACCACCCTGCCCCACGCCAAACGCCGCAATCCACCAGCCCATTATTCATCATCACAACATTATGCTGCCGATGGTTCAGCCAGCAATCCGCAAAAATTGGTGTTGATTGGCTTAATCATCATTTCATTGATTTTGCTGGGATTGGTGGCGTGGCAAGGCACAAGCTGGTTCACCAAAAGCAAAGAACCCCAACTGGTTAGCACCCAAGTCATCATCAACCCTGACGACAAACAGCCTGTTGATGTGCACGCCATGAATGCGGAAACCGCCAACACCCCACCAGCCACCAGCTATGTGCGCCCCACTCATGCGCCCAACGGTTCGCCTTTGCCCACCGAATCGGGCTATGTGAGCAATTACGCGCAAATCACAGGTTCAGGCAACAGCGCCATCAACGTGGAAAACATTCGCAACACATCAGACGTGTTCGCCCAATTATATGAAAAACAAAGCGGACAATTAATGCGCACCTTTTTCATTGAAGAACGCAACGAATTTTTGTTGAAAGATTTGGATTCGGGCGAATATTTTGTGCGCTATCATCAGTTGGATACGGGCGAATATTTTGACAGCGAAAGCGTTACCGTTTCCCCCACCCACACCGCCACGATTTATTTGCAACGCAGCAATGCACCGCAGCCTTAAAAAAAGCTTTCAGACAGCCTTTTCAGGCAGCCTGAAAGCGATAAATCTCGTCCATCAGCACCCATTTTTCGCCTGCTGGGGTAAAGGGCGTGGCTTGTTGATAATCCCACATCCATTTTTCCCAGCGTTGCACGGTTTCATTTTGGGCGGAGAGTTGCGCCATGCGTTCAAAACTGAACGTGTCATCGGTGTCCATCAACATCACCAAGCGCGTTCCCAAACGGTAAATCGCCATTTGGGTAATGCCACAATCAGCAATGTGCTGTTCCACTTCCGCCCACACGGCGCGGTGGTGTTGTTCGTATTCGGCGATTTTGTCGGGATTGTCTTGCAAATCCAGCATTAAAACATAAGTATTTTTCATAAAAATGTCCTTTCAGGCTGCCTGAAAACAAAAAATACCATTCTAAATAAAATTAAAATGGTATTTTTGCATCAAATCAAATTAGCCCATGTATTTCGCCAAGAAATCCAAAACCATTTTCGGTTCACGTCCAAACCAGTTGTAACCATCGCGGAAACGCTTGGTGCTGTCCAACCAGAAAATTTCTTTTTCAGGCGCGTTCACGAGTGCGTTAAAGGTTTTCATGCCGTCATCGGGTTGGCGTGTCCATTCGTCATTTTTCACTTGCATGATGAAAGTCGGCACTTTCACGGCATGCGCCCAATTTGCGGCTTGGCATTCTTCGGCGGTAAAGCCACCCAATTTAATCAGTTCCAAATCAATCAGTTCCTGATATTGATTGATGCCGTACAATTCCGAAAACGCGTCAAAAATAAACGGCATATTTACCACAAGCGGATTGACCATACATTGCACATTTTCAAACAATTCAGGGCGTTCCAACATCGCACGATATTGGCTGTCCGCGCCCAAACATTGGCTGTACAACGCCACTTTCATTTTGGACAACTCGGGGTGCGCGTCCACCCATTTTTTCACGCCCACGCAATCGCGCCATTCAAAATTGCCAATGCCCGCAATGCCGCCGTTTGCCGAAGCACTGTTGCCGTGATTGCGGAAATCGTAAGTCAAAACATTGTAGCCAGCGTCTGTTAAATGTTTGTATTGAATGATGAAATCAATTTCTACCGCGTCAAAACCCGCCCATGGCATACCAAAATGACCGGGGAAACCCGCACGACACATCGGCAAAGCGTGGTTAAAAATCACGAGTTTATCGCTTTTTTCTTTGGCGGGAATGTACCACGCTTCCAAAGCCGTGCCGTCATCGGACTGGATAGATAGGCTTTCGTAAGTCATGCCTTCTTCGTCAGGCGTTTTGAAAATAAAGCTGCGAATGGGTTTTGCCATGCTTTCGGCTAAACCTTTCACTTTTGCCAAATCTTCGGCGGAAATGGTTTTTTCTTGTTCGCGGGCTTTTGCCAAGCGTTCTGCGGTCATGCGAGCCATGATATTGCTTCCTTTAAAATTTAATTAAAAATAAATGTGTGTGTCAAAAAAAGATTATAAAGTAGTTTTACTTAAAAGAAAATTCCGAATTTTGGAAAATATTATTCGTGTTTTCGGAATAATGTTTTTCAGGCAGCCTGAAAATGGATTTTACCCCACTTTTTCAGGCTGCCTGAAAACTCAATCCTGCGGTTTACCAGACGCAATGCGCGAAATAATCAACGCCACCAAAATAAACGTCCCCGTAATCAACTCAATCACCGTGCCAGACACTTGCATGGAACGCAATAATTGGTCAATGAATTTCAACAGCAAAATCCCCGTCAGCGCACCAAACACCGAACCGCGTCCGCCATTCAAAGAAATCCCCCCAATCACACACGCCGCAAACACCGTGAAAATGTAGCCTGAACCCTGTGTTTGTCCCACCGAAGCGTATTGCACCGTGTACAAAATCCCTGCAATCGCCGCCAACACGCTGGCGAAAATCAGCGTTCCCATCACGATTCTGTCCACGCGAATGCCTGCTGCGCGTGCTGCGTCCGCATTGCCGCCAATCGCGTACAAACTGCGCCCCAAACGCGTGTATTTCATCACAAACATCAATACACCAGCCGTTACCACAAACACCCAAAAACTCAATGACATACCCAAAAATCCCATACCTGCAAGGGCTTGAAATTGTTTGGGTAATTGATACAAACTCGCGCCACCTGTCAAAAAAGTTTGCAAGCCACGCAATGCCGTTAGCATACCCAGCGTTACGATAAAGCCGTTGAGACGGAATTTCACAATCATTAAAGCATTGGTAATCCCAATCAATACGCCCAAACCCACGCCTGCCAACAGCGCAAATTGCCCATTCAAGAAACCGCCCGTTCCCGTCATGCTCGCACCCACCACCGCCCACACCGCCACCGCAGGCGCAAGCCCAAACGTGGATTCCAGCGACAAATCCATGCGCCCAATAATCAAAATCAAGGCTTGCGCCAAAACCAACAAACCAATTTGCGTGGATTGCTCAATCGGAATTTTCAAAATGTCCCAACTTAAAAAATTGCCCGTTGCCATATGCCCAATAATCAAAATCAAAATAATGGGTGGAATCAAAACCCAATCCCGAAAATTTGCCCATTGAATTTTGGGGCGATGATTTGGCGCAACAACATTTTGAATTTCTTGCGTATTCGTGGTCATGATGTTTGTCCCTCTTGATTGATGAATGAGAAAATAAATTGAATGGCTATTTTCAGGCAGCCTGAAATGGATTTTGCGGTTCGCTCAAACCTTCCATTGCCGCAATTAACTCTTGGTCTTGCCAACCAATTGGAAATTCATGGGTTAATTTGCCGTGATACATCACCAGCACACGGTCGCAAGCACGCAAATCGTCCAATTCGTCCGACACAATCAGCACAGATGTGCCTTTTTCGCTGCTTTTGGCGACATAATCCAGCAAAGTTTCCTTACTTTTGATGTCCACGCCTGCGGTGGGCGACATCATGACCAACAAATCAGGGTTATTCGCCATTGCGCGTGCTTGCACCACTTTTTGCTGATTGCCACCCGACAAACCGCTTACAGGCTGCTCAATGCCATAGGCTTTGATGTCCAATTCTTTAAACCATTGTTGTGCCAACGTATTTTGTTTACTTCGCTTGATTAAACCCCATTTGCCCAATTTTTCCATAATGCTTAAAGTCGCATTTTCGGCAATGCTCAAATCGGGGATAAATCCTTCATGATGACGGTCTTGTGGCACAAAACCAATGCCTGCATTCAAAGCCGCTTTCACATTACCAGCAGGATAAGTCTTGTTTTTTAACAAAATTTCGCCACTTTCACATTCACGCAAACCCACCAAAGTTTCCGCCAATTCGGTTTTGCCACAACCGCCACCACCCGCCAAACCAACCATTTCGCCTTTTTTGATGTGAAAACTGATGTTTTCGTAAGCATTGGCTTGATTTAATTGATGAATATTTAAGGTGATTTCGGGACTTAATTCGCGTGATGAATAATGTTTTTCGGTGTATTTTTCGCCCGTCATGGCTTCAATCAATTGATTTTTGGGGAGTTCTGCCACAGAAGTGGTTAAAATGTGTTTCGCGTCTCGATACACGGTAACATCTTGACAAATATCGTAAACTTCCGACAAATGATGTGAAATGAATAAAAACGTAACCCCTTGATTGTGCAGTTTTTCCATACGCGCAAACAGGCGTTTGATGGCGCGACCGTCCAACATGGCAGTGGGTTCGTCCAAAATAATGAACCGTGCGCCATAACTCAAAGACCGCGCAATTTCCATCAACTGACGGTTTTCCACGTTCAGGCTGCCTGCTTCGGCGCGAACATCCACAGGAATATCCCATTCGTCCAAAATATTTTGTGCGTTTTGGTAAACATTTTTCCAAGAAATCAGTTTTTTATCCAAATTTTGCCGATTGATGAGCAGGTTTTCCGCCACACTCAAATGCGGAATGATGGTGGATTTTTGATACACGCAAGCAACGTGTTTGCGCCATTCGTGCAAATCGCCTGCGGCTGGCGCGTCCACGCCATTGAACTGGATTGTGCCAGAATCGGCTTTGTTCAAGCCCGTAATCAGCGACACCAGCGTGGATTTGCCTGCACCATTGCGCCCCACCAAAGCGTGCGTGCGCCCTGCGTGGACGGTTAAATTCACATTATTCAACGCCACATTATTGCCATAGCGTTTCATCAGGTTTTTGGCTTCTAATAAGGGGGCGGTCATGTTTGGATACTCCGAGATTGTTATTTTTATTGAGAAAATAATTTTAGGCTGCCTGAAAATCTTTGTGTTACCACAAATCTGTCCCCTCCCCCGTCCCAAACGGGGGAGGGCTAGAGTGGGGGCAAAATCGCTGGGGAAACATCAATTTGCTTTGCACCACGAACCACCCCCACCCTAACCCTCCCCCGCCAGACGGGGAGGGGACAAGTTTCAGGCAGCCTGAAAGTTTTGTTTTTCAAATCAAATTATTTATTCCCCCACAAATCAGGCGAATCCGCTTTCACGGTTTGCAAATCGCCCAATTTTGCGCCATCAACCGTAACCACAGGCGCAACAATTTGGTCTTCCAACAAACCATCACGCGGTTGAACGATGTTGGAGCCGTGTTCGGTTTTGCCCACTTGGAACGTTTTGCCTTCGGCAGCCGCTTTGGCGTAGAACAAAGCCCAATGCGCGTAACCATCGGCAGGTTGCGAAACGGTCGCATCAATATCGCCGCGTTTAATCGCTTCCAATTCCGATTTAATGCCGTCATTGGACACAATCACAATGTGTTCCGCATCGCCAGCAGGTTTGAGCAGATTTTTTTGTTTCAAAAACGCCAAAGTCGGTTCAAGGTACACGCCACCAGCCTGCATATAAATGCCATTCACTTTGCCGCCTGCCAAAGCCGTTTGCAAGCCCGCAATGGCAGGTTCTTTTTTCCAATCAGTTGGAATTTCAATGACTTTGATATTGGGATACTTGGTTTTCATGCACTCGGCAAAGGCTTCCGAACGGTCGCGCCCGTTAATGGAATTGAGCGCACCTTGAAATTCCACCACACGCCCTTCGCCTTTCAATTTTTCGCCAATCACCACGCAAGCATTTGAACCATAAGCCTGATTATCCGCACGCACCACCATATACACATCGCCAGCGTCAGGGCGCGTGTCCACCGTAACCACAGGAATATTTTGGGCTTTGGCGGCTGCCAACGCACTGGTGGCGGCTGCCGTGTCTTGTGGCGCAAGCACAATCGCTTTCACATCAGATTGCAACATTTGTTGTACATTGGCAATCATTTTTTGCGCGTCATTATTGGACGAAGTTTGATACAAATTCGCGCCCAATTCTTGCCCTTTTGTGGGCACATAATTGGCAAAAGCCGTCCAAAAATCCGTGTCAATGCGTGGTTGGTCAATGCCGATTTTGGCACCATTGCTGCCTGTGCCATCAGGAGCAGGAGCGGAAGTTGTGGCTGGGGGCGTTTGTGCTTGTTTTTGTTGGACTTGACTCTCGTTACCACCGCCAGAACACGCTGCCAAAACGCAAGCCGTGATTGCCAACAAATTGAATTGATTGATGATGTGTTTCATGATATGTGCTCCGTGAGTTGAGAAAATGGTGTGAGAAAAGTCGGTTTTTGATTGACAAAATTTTCAGGCTGCCTGAAAACCCAACTTGGGGTACAACAAAAATATTTTCAATAAAATCAAGTTAATGCACGGTCAAGATGCGTGTAGCCGCCATCAACAAAAACACATTGCCCCGTTGTGTGAGACGAACGTGGCGACAACAGAAAGACCACCGTATCCGCAATTTCTTCGGCAGTGGTCATGCGTTTGCCAAGCGGAATTTTGGACGTGATTTGTGCCAATTTTTCTTCTGGATTATCAAAACTTTGAATCCAACGCGCATACAATGGCGTCATCACTTCGGCAGGAATCACCGCGTTCACGCGCACCCCATCTGCCAACAAAGCCGCCGCCCATTCGCGCGTGAGTGCCATGCGACCACCATTGGCTGCGGCATACGCGCTGGTCTGACCTTGCCCTGTAACAGCCGTTTTGGAGCCGATGTTCACCACCGCGCCCAAAGTTTCGCGCAAATGGGGCAAGACTTCGCGCATCAACACAAAATAATGCACCAAATTTTTTTCCAAAGATTGGCGAAATAAATCCGTAGAACTGGTCAGACCAATATTGTCATTCACACCCGCATTATTGACCAAACCGTCTAAACGCTTGAATTGTTCAACTGTTTTTTGTACAGCAGAAACACAGGCTTGCTCATCGGTTAATTCGGTTTGAATAAAAAAACTTTGCGATTGAATGGCTTGCAATTTTGCCCAAAAATCCACATCGGGTTGCGAACGCCCCAAAATCACGGGAATCGCCCCTTCTTGCGCCAAACCCAAAGAAATTGCCGCACCAATGCCAGCCCCACCACCGCTAATCAAGAAGACTTTGTTTTTTAAATGTAAATCCATGATATTCAATCCGTCCATTCAATGCTGTAAATTTTTTTGGCGTTTTCGGTAAATGGGTTTTCAGGTTGCCTGAAATGGTGTGTAGTCGCACAGAATAAATTAAAAACCTTTTGATAATCATGCGTTAATGTGCAAACCGACCAATCCGAACCAAACAACACGCGCCCATCGCCAAACAAATCCAAAGCCGTTGCCACATAAGGGCGAATATCGTCCACCGAACAATGCGCTCCACATTCCGTTACCAAACCCGAAATTTTCACCGCCACATGAGGCAATTTAGCCAGTTGATTTAAATGGCTTTTCCAATCATCAAATGCGCCAGTTGCGCCAAATTTGGGTTTACCCAAATGGTCTAAAATCAACCAGTTATCGTCAATGGCTCGTGCAAAATCCACCACCGCACCCAAATCTTTTTGATGACACAACAAATCATAAACAAAACCTTGTTTTTGAATGAATTTGACGCCATCTCTAAATAATTGGTCAGACCAATAAGCCGCAGGATTGGGTTCATCTTGCACAATATGGCGAAAGCCTTTCATCAAAGGTTCGTGTTCAAATTGCGCCAAATCATCTTTCAGGCTGCCTGAACGCAAATCCAACCACCCAACAATTCCTTTAATCCATTGATTTTCTTTGGCTAAATTCAACAAAAACGCATTTTCCGCCACATCACAACGCGCTTGTACCGCCATTCCAGCCACCACGCCCAAATCTTGCGCCAAAGGCACAATGTGTTCAGGCAGCCTGTCTTGTTTCAACATCGGCATTTCATCAGAAATCCAAGCATAATCAATATCTTGATAACGCCAAAAATGAATGTGGGTGTCAATCATGGTTTGCTCCGCAAGGATTTTGTAGGGTGCGTACCACGCACCAATTTATTTGCAATTTTGGTGCGTGGTACGCACCCTACATTGGAAACTTAATTTTTAAATTGATATTCTTTTAATGAACTGTCTTTCATTTCAATAGAAAAACCCGCTTCTTTGGGTGGCATATATGCCGCGTTTTCAATCACGCAAGGGTGGATAAAATGCTCGTGTAAATGGTCAACGTATTCGGTTACGCGCCCCGATTTGTCGCCTGAAAAACACAAATAATCAATCATGGACAAGTGTTGCACATACTCGCAAAGCCCCACACCACCAGCATGTGGGCACACTTTCAAGCCATATTTTGCCGCCATCAACAACACCGCTAAAACCTCATTCACGCCCCCCATGCGACACGCATCAATTTGCACCACGTCAATCGCCTCGCGCATGATAAACTGTTTAAACATCATGCGGTTTTGGCACATTTCGCCAGTTGCCACCTGAATCGGCGCAATCGCTTCACGAATGGCGCGGTGCGCTTCCACATCGTCTGGGCTGGTTGGCTCTTCAATAAACCAAGGTTTGGCAAAAGCCAATTCCTTAACCCAATCAATCGCTTGCTGACGCTCCCAAACTTGATTTGCGTCTATCATCAAATGGCGTTCATCGCCAATGATTTCACGCGCAATGCGAACACGGCGTTTGTCGTCTTCCAAATTTTGTCCGACTTTCAATTTAACATATTGAAAACCTTCATCAATTGCTTCTTGGCACAAACGCGCCAATTTTTCATCGCTGTAACCCAGCCAGCCTGCCGAAGTGGTGTAGCATGGGTAGCCTTCACGCAATAAAATTTCGGTGCGTTCTGCTTTGCCTTGTTCGGCTTTCGTTAATAAATCAAGGGCTTCTTCGGGCGCGATGCAATCGGTTAAGTATCTGAAATCAATGCAATTTACCAATTCTTCGGGCGACATATCCGCCACCAAACGCCACACGGGTTTGTTTTCCGCTTTCGCCCACAAATCCCACACCGCATTGACCACCGCCCCTACCGCCAAGTGCATGGCACCTTTGTCTGGACCAATCCAACGCAGTTGGCTGTCGCCTGTGAGTTTGCGCCAAAATTGTGCAGGTGCTTGTTTGACTTCATCTAAATTCAAGCCCACCACCAAATGCCGCACGGCTTCAATTGCCGCACAACAAATTTCATTACCACGCCCAATCGTGAATGTTAATCCATGACCATTTAATTCTGAATAATTGGTCTTTAAAATCACATAGGCGGCGGAATAATCGGGGTCGGGGTTCATCGCGTCCGAACCGTCCAATTGTTGTGAAGTGGGGAAGCGAATGTCCAACACTTCCATATCGGTGATGGTGATTGACATATTTTTTTACTTTCTATTCAATGATTTATTTTTTAAAAGGCTGAATTTTAGGTAAAATTTTTTTCAGGCTGCCTGAAACGCCTGTACCCAACAAGCAGCCTGAAAAAATCAAATTGTTTAAGCCTGAACGACTTTTTGCGTTTGCTCGCCCAAGCCCTCAATGCCCAAACGCATGGTCTGACCCGCTTGCAAATACACGGGCGGTTTTTGTCCCAAACCCACCCCTGGTGGCGTACCTGTGGAAATCACATCGCCTGCTTGCAAACTCATAAAACGGCTCAAATAGCTGATTAAAAATGGAATTTGGAAAATCATCGTATTCGTGTTGCCATTTTGATAACGCTTGCCGTCCACTTCCAACCACATTTGTAAATTGTGCGGGTCGGCGATTTCGTCTTTGGTTACCAAATAGGGACCCATTGGACCAAAGGTGTCGTTGCCCTTGCCTTTGTCCCAAGTGCCACCGCGTTCCAACTGATATTCACGCTCGGAAACATCGTTAATCACGCAGTAGCCAGCCACATAATCCATCGCGTCTTTTTCGTCAATGTAGCGACCGCTTTTGCCAATGACCACGCCCAATTCCACTTCCCAATCCGTTTTTTGCGAACCGCGTGGGATTTCTACATCGTCATTTGCGCCCACGATTGCGCTTGTCCATTTGTTGAAAATAATCGGTTCTTTGGGAATGGGCGAGTTGGTTTCGGCGGCGTGGTCGGAATAGTTCAAGCCAATGCAGATGAATTTGCCCACATTGCCCACACACGCGCCAATGCGAACGTCATTTGGCACAATCGGTAAAGTCTCCAAATTGGTCTGACCAATTTTGGCTAATTCGTGTTCCAATACAAAGCCGTTGATGTCCGCCACCACAGACGATAAATCGCGGATATTGCCTTGCGCGTCCAAAATAGCGGGTTTTTCTGCGCCTTTTGCGCCAAAACGAAGTAATTTCATAAGTTGATTCCTTTTCATTTAAATGGGTGATTTGTTTTCAGGCTGCCTGAAAATTCAATTTGACCAACCACCGTCAATCACTTGGCAAGTGCCTGTTGTGAAAGCCGATTCATCGCTTGCCAAATAAACGGCTAATGCGGCAATTTCGCTGTCCCGACCAATGCGTCCCATGGGTTGTCGCGCCACAAATGCGGCAAACACTTCTTCAATGGTCTTATTTTGTGCTTTGGCTTGCTCGGCTATGCGTTCATGTAAAGATGGCGATTCCACCGTACCAGGGCAAATCGCGTTGCAACGAATGCCTTGGGTAACATAGTCGGCAGCAACCGATTTGGTCAGACCAATAACAGCCGCTTTGCTCACGCTGTATGCAAAACGATTGGGAACGCCTTTCACGCTGGACGCGGCGGACGACATATTGATGATAGAGCCACCACCTTGCGCCAACATTTTTGGTAAGACCGCTTGAATGGCGTGAAACATGGTCATCACGTTTAAATCCCATGATTTTTGCATGTCTTGTGCGCTGCTTGCCAACACATCGCCAGCCGCCACCCAGCCTGCACAGTTAAACAAAACATCAATTTTATCTAATTTTTCAAAGAATTGGCTGAACTTTTCCGTTTCCAATAAATTGATGGCGTGAATGTGAATGTTCTCATGTTCGGCTTTCAGCGATTGCAAGGCGGCTTCGTTGATGTCCAACGCCCAAACTTGTGCGCCTTCTTGCGCGTAGGCAAGTGTGGAAGCACGCCCAATGCCTTGCCCTGCGGCGGTTACGACACAAATTTTGTCTTTTAAACGCATGATGTTATCCCTTGTTTATTGATGTAATGAAATGTAGTCTAAATGAAAAATTTTAACTGTTCAACTGGTCTAACCACTTATTCATCAAAATTGATGAAGGTCATTAAAAATTCTGAATGTCAAGTGATGAAATGATGTTATAATTTTGATATTTAAAAAATTTATTTTTCAAATGAACCACATTTATCATCGCGATAAAGGTTAGACCAATGCAAGCAGAATCCCTTATTCCATCAGATGCGCCCCCGCGCTTATATCAAAAAATCGCCAATTTATTGCGGGAAAAAATCACACAAGGCGAATGGCAAGCAGGCGACACTTTGCCAAGTGAGCGGGATTTGGCAAAATGGCTCAATGTGAGCCGCACTTCTGTGCGTGAAGCGATTATTGCGCTGGAAGTATCGGGGTGGCTTGAAGTTAAAGTGGGAAAGGGGGTTTATGTTTGCCAACAAAAGGAAAATCAAAATATTGATTTAAATGGCATTTCGCCATTTTCGCTCTTGCAAGCGCGTTTGTTGATTGAACCTGAAACGGCTGCGTTGGCGGCTGAAAACATGACTGAAAAGTCTTTGTTTTTGATTAAACAGGCTTATTTGATGAATGTTTCGGATAACATCATGGGTTCTACGACCCATGATGGCGACCGCTTGTTCCACATTCGCATTGCAGAGAGTTGCGGCAATGATGTTTACCCTTTGATTTTGAAAAAATTATTGAATGAACAATCCAGCAAATTGTTCAGTGCGTTGCGCCGACTTTACACGCCCAGCGATATGCCTTTGCGTTCGCAACAGGAACATTATGCGATTTTGATGGCTTTGGAACAGCGCGATGTAAACGCTGCGCGGGAAAACATGCGTGTGCATTTGCAAAATGTGATTGACATTTTTATGCGTGGCAAAGAGCAAAATTTGTGAATATTCAAGGTTTTCAGGCTGCCTGAAACGCGAATTTCTGTTAAAATGCCCCCAAATTGATTTTCAGGCAGCCAACGCATTTTCAGGCTGCCTGAAAAATTTTGATTAACCCGTGTATGGCAAAATACACCTGCTTGCTGCCTGAAAAATATTTTCGCTGGACGCGCAGTCCTTTCAGGCAGCCTGAAACAGAGAAAGCAAAAACATGAAACCAACCATCGCCCTAGTTGGCAGACCCAATGTCGGCAAATCCACCTTATTCAACCGCTTAACGCGCACCAAAGACGCACTCGTGCACGACCTGCCAGGTTTGACACGCGACCGCCATTATGGACACGGACGCGTTGGCACGAAACCCTATCTCGTTGTGGACACAGGCGGTTTTGAGCCAGTGGTGGACAGTGGCATTTTGCACGAAATGGCAAAACAAACCCTGCAAGCCATTGACGAAGCCGATGCCGTGATTTTTCTGGTGGACGCACGTACTGGCTTGACCCCACAAGACAAAATCATCGCCGACCGCTTGCGCCAAAGTCCGCGCCCCGTGTTTTTGGCGGTCAATAAAGGCGAAGGCGGCAACCGCCCCGTTTTGGCAGCCGAATTTTACGAATTGGCTTTGGGCGAACCCCATGTGATTTCAGGGGCGCATGGCGATGGCGTTTACCATTTGATTGAAGATGTGTTGGAAAAATTCCCCGAAGCGGAAGACGAGCAGCCTGAAAACCATCACCCCACTTTCGCCATTATCGGTCGCCCGAATGTGGGTAAATCCACCTTGGTTAACGCGATTTTGGGCGAAGAGCGCGTGATTGCCTTTGACATGGCAGGCACGACCCGCGACAGCATACACATTGATTTTGAACGCGAAAACAAGCCCTTTACCATTATTGATACGGCTGGCGTACGCAGACGCGGCAAAGTAGATGAAGCGGTGGAAAAATTCTCCGTGATTAAAGCCATGCAAGCGATTGAAGCCGCCAATGTGGCGGTTTTGGTGCTGGACGCGCAACAGGACATTGCCGACCAAGACGCAACCATCGCAGGTTTCGCGCTGGAAGCAGGACGCGCATTGGTGGTTGCCGTGAACAAATGGGACGGCATTTCCGAAGAACGCCGCAACGACATCAAGCGCGACATTGCGCGTAAACTGTATTTCCTTGATTTTGCGAAATTTCATTACATTTCCGCACTCAAAGAAAAAGGCATTGACGGCTTGTTTGAAAGCATTCAGGCTGCCTACGATGCCGCGTTCATCAAAATGCCCACGCCCAAAATCACGCGCGTTTTGCAAACGGCTGTGGAACGCCAGCAACCGCCACGCGCAGGTTTGGTGCGCCCGAAAATGCGCTATGCCCACCAAGGCGGCAGCAATCCGCCTGTGATTGTGATACACGGCAATTCTTTGCACGCGATTGGCGACAGCTACACGCGCTATCTCACGCAGACTTTCCGTAAGGCATTCAATTTACAGGGAACGCCATTGCGGATTCAGTATAATGTGAGCGAAAATCCGTATGAAGAAACGGCAAAAGAAACGAAAAACAAACCCTTGCGCCGTGTGAGTTTGAGTAACCGCATTGCCAAACGCGAAGGGCGCAAAGACGAAAAAGCGCGCAATAGTGGCGGCAAAAGCAAGAAAAAGCAGGTTTCCAGTAAGAAACAGTATCAGAAATAAGTGAAATTCAGGCAGCCTGAAAGGTTGTCAGGCTGCCTGAAATCTTTAATTCACACCATTTTTAATAAAAATCTTAATAATTAAGAGTAAAACTTTGACCTGTTTTCAGATTTTGAAAATTGAAGAACGAAATATTGCGCCCATAATTAGGATATTCACGCTTCATTAATACAGATAAATCATATACATTATTAATGGCATCTTCCTGATTAAAGGCATATAAATTTGCACTCCAAAGTGGCATCCCCATTTCATCACATGCAGAAATATCGTAAATATTAACAGGATTATTGCTTAACAATTTTTCCATTTCTTGTCCCAACATATATTTCATATCAGAAAAATGAGGGGTAGCCATATATTCCTGTTGAATACGCTGAATTTTGTCTATTTCACCTTTTGCATGTAATGTGAAGTAATGCTCACCATCTTTTACGATGCCATAACCTGAACCATTTGATTTTAATGATGTTCTGAGTCTAATTGCCATAATATTTCCCCTACTCCCATTCACATTCCAAAATACTAGGGCAGGCTGAAGTAAAGCCATCATAAATTTTTGTATTAGCAACAAAAATTTTTACGTGATCTTCTTCAATAATTAAACTAGCTGCACCCGATGAATCTGTTTTTACATCGTTTGGCATGTGATTGGTGCTTACTTTAACACCTTCTTTGCCTACCATTTTGCCTTTATTATCTTCTTGAAAGACATAAACTTTAACTCTTGTTGCCATAATGATTTCCTTTGTAAAAATAAAAGAGATTACTTCCACACCATTTTTGATTTACAATCATGAGATGTTTCAGTAATTTCATTATTACTGAATTCATTTTAATACACCAGCTACTAAAAAGATTTATTCTGTACAGAAAGGACAAAAATGGAAACCCACGAAAAAATCCGCACCATGCGTGAATTAAATCAATGGTCGCAAGAAGAAATGGCAGAAAAATTGGATATGACCGCAGGGGGATATGCGAAAATTGAACGCGGAGAAAATTCAATCAATATAGAAAGATTACAACAAATTGCCAATATATTTAAAATTGATGTGTGTGAATTATTGAGAACGGATAAAGGTTTAATTATTCAATTAGATGAAATCAATGGCGATAACAACAATCACATCGCCATTTACTCATCAGCAAACGATTCACAATACGAAATTGAAAAACTCAAATTGATTATCCAACACAAAAACGAACTGCTCGCCCAAAAAGACCGCGAACTTGCCGCCAAAGATGAAATCATCGCTTTATTGAAAAAATGATTTTCAGGCAGCCTGAAACTTTTGCAAAACTCGGTTTGTAGGGGCAGATTTCATATCTGCCCTGTTTAGAATTGCAGAAATTTTTATTTTTATCAATAACATGAACTCGGGATAAGTCACTGTCAATTTGCCAACAAACCTGCCCTCTCTCCCTATGGGAGAGAGTTGGAGAGAGGGCTTGTTGAGCAGCATACCCTCTCCCCAGCCCTCTCCCACAGGGAGAGGGAGCAAAGTGACTTAAATTGATTAATCACTTTTATCCCGAAATCGCGTTATCAATAAATTGAAAAAAGGCGGATATGAAATCTGCCCCTACGAATTGAGTTTTGCAAAAGTTTCAGCCTTTCAGTACACAACAATTTTTGTCGTGTATGGCAAGACTGACAACATTTTCCGATAAGAAACCGAACCATCAAACAAAGGACTCAATCATGACTTTTGCCTATTTCAGCATACTCATCATCTTGTTTTTGAATTTATTTTGTGCGGCATACGCCAAAAAATTGGGCGGCTTTCAAATTGCCGACAACAAAAATCCACGCGATTTTCTGGCGCAAACCACAGGCAAAGCCGCTCGCGCCCACGCTGCCCAGCAAAATGGACATGAAATGCTTGCGCCTTATGCGGCGGCGGTCATCATTGCCCATGCCACAGGCGAGGCTTCGCAGTTTGCCATCAATTTTTGGGCGGTGGTGTTTGTGTTGTCGCGTGTGGCGTTTATTTGGGCTTATTTGCAAAATCAATCGCTTGTTCGCTCAACTGTGTGGTTTGTGGGCTTTTTGGCGATTGTGGCTTTGTTTGTGGTGGCTGCCTGAAACTGGTATAATCGCGCCTTTATTTTGTGAAAATTCATCATCATGAACACCATTCAAACCGAAAAACGCATGAATGTGGAAAGTTTTAATCTTGACCACACCAAAGTGAAAGCCCCCTATGTGCGCTTGGCGTGCGTAACCGATGGCGACCACGGCGACAAAATCTACAAGTACGATTTGCGCGTGTGCCAACCCAATCAAGACCACATGGAAATGCCCGCTTTACACAGCTTGGAACATTTGATGGCGGAATTGTCGCGCAATCATTCTGATAAAGTGATTGACATCAGCCCCATGGGTTGCCAAACGGGTTTTTATGTGGCGTTGCTCAATTTGCCCGAATACAACGATGCACTTGATTTGATTGAAAAAACCCTGAAAGATGTGGTGGTGGCAACCGAAGTGCCTGCCTGCAATGAAGTGCAATGCGGTTGGGCTGCCAGCCACAGTTTGGAAGGCGCACAAAAAATCGCCCAATATCTGCTGGATAAACGCAGCGAATGGACGGAAATTTTTGCCTAATGCCAAAGGCGGGTTGTTGAACCCGCCTTATTTTTTGAATGTTGAATCTATGTTTCAGGCTGCCTGAACATACCTTACAGAAAGTCTTTTGAAATGCCACACACCACCCCATTCCACCCCGAAACTTTTGGTATCATTGGCGCAATGGAGCAGGAAATTGCGCTGCTCAAACAGGCAATGAGCCAAGTGCAAGCCCAAACCATTGGCGCAACCACCGTTTACACAGGCGTGTTGGACGATAAAAACGTTGCTTTGTGTTTGAGCGGCATTGGCAAAGTGAACGCCGCCATTGCCACCACCATTTTGATTGAACATTTTTCATGCGATTGCGTCATCAACACAGGCAGCGCGGGGGGGTTGACTTCACGTTTGCGCGTTGGCGACCTTGTGATTGGCGCGGAAGTGGCACATCATGATGTGGACGTTACCGCCTTTGGCTATGCCCACGGACAAGTCCCCAAGCTGCCTGAACGCTACAAAAGCCACAAAACCCTGATTTTTGCCGCAGAAATGGCAGCAGGACAATTACCCGATATTCAAAATCATTTGGGCTTGATTGTGAGTGGCGACCAATTTATCAGCAGCAACAAGATGTTGGATACCATTCGTGGGCATTTCCCCGATGCGCTTGCTACCGAAATGGAAGCCGCCGCCATTGCCCAAACTTGCCATCAACTGAACAAGCCTTTTGTGATTATCCGCGCCATTTCCGACAATGGCGACAGCGATGCCGCGATGAGTTTTGACGCATTTTTGGAAATTGCTGCCGTGCATTCTGCCAAATTGGTACGCAGCCTGTTGCGTCAAATGTAAAAAACCATTTAAGCTGCCTGAACGTGGGTTTCAGGCAGCTTATTTTTTAAAAGCCTTATTCTGCTTGAATGGTTTTATCCATCAATTCTTTGAATTTTGGCGAAATTTTTTCCAAATCCACCGTATTGCTTTCATTGGCTTGAATCACAAACACAGGTTTGCTGCTGTATTGCATTTCTGTTTCGTAAATCAAGCGCACATGTTTGCCATAAAACAATTTACCAAACAGCTCATCGGGCATATCGGCAGCCTGAACCAATGCCAAAATGCGACCTTTGCTGTCCAAATAAAGCTCGGTTTCCACTTCAATTTTGTTGAGCAGCGATTCCACCTCGGCGATTTCAGATTCGCCATTTTCGCCCACCGCTTTCACATTTTTGCGTGCGTCTTCCATGCTTTGCTTAATGGTTTTCAGCATTTCAATGAATTTGGCATGATTTTCGGGGGAAACATCGCTTTGAGCCGTGCCATTTTTTTGATTATCTTCAAGCTGTTGCACAATGCTGTTGAACAATGCCGTGCTGTAAATCTCGCCTTGTTCGCTGTTTTGTTTGTGGCTGATGCGGTATGTTGCGCCCAAACGTTTGGCGCGTTCGTCCAAAGGCAACATGGCGAATTGTGTTTTGTCCATTTGGGCAATGCCATCGTCAAATGCTTTGGGCAGACTTTTGAACAGGTCTTTTAAAGGAATGTTTTTGCGCAGCGATTCAGGCAGGGTAATGCGTACATAGCGATTGTTGATGGGTTCAACCGCCAAATCATTGCGTACCGTGTAAACATCAGAAAAAGCCGACACGCCAGCAAGGTCAATCAATGCGCTGCTTTGTTTGGCATCAATTTGAATGGGCAATTTAAAATAAGCACCCGAAGCGCGTGTTTCATAACGGATTTCTGGCACAATTTCCAATTTGCCATTGGGCAAATCCCAAGCACCCGAAACGGGTACGCTCACGTTTTTGGCGAAGTGTTCAGCCAACAATTCGCTGCTTGCCAATTTTTTTTCGGCACGTTGGCGAATTTGGGTTTTGCTGCGCATTTTGGGATTGTCTCGGTATTTCCATTTTGCGATATCGGTTTCGCGTTCAATGAAGGTATTCAGGGCTTGTTCGCGCGTTTTGGCGTTGGCATTGGGCGAAGTTTGCACAAACACTTTACCCGTAAAATTGTATTGCGAATCCTGTTTAAATTGACGCTGCATACTGGTGCGGTACATTTGGTCGGGCGTTTGATTGGCAATGCTGCTGCACGCGGTTAAGCCCAAAAAAGACAGCGCAAGCGCACACAATTTCAGATGTGATTTCATAAATTGTTTCCATTTTGTGAGTGAATTAAAACAGACATTCTAACGGTTTTCAGGCTGCCTGAAAAGCAAATTGTGGCTTAATTGCTTACATATTCAATTATCTATATTCAAATTCAGACAGCCCCCAAAAATCATTGGTCGCAAAAAAACCTTTCAGGCAGCCTGAAAGGTTTCTTGAATCAAAAACGATTATTTTTCTTCTTTTTTGGCAGGAGCAGGTTTTTTCGCTGCCAAGCCCAAAGATTTGTGCCATTCGGCTGGGTTTTTAATCAAATCCAAAGCCTTACGCAGTTGGTCATCTTTTTCAGGATTGGGTTTGCGGCGGCTGGACAAATCTTCATCTTTGTCTTTGGGTTCGCTGGCGGCGGCAGGTTTGGGGCTTTCTGCATTGTTCAACACGCCGCCTTTCACATCTTCTTCGCCCAATGGGTTGCCGATGTGTCCGCCCAAATCTGCCTCACGGCTTTCAAAGGTGCGGGTTTTGTCTTGCACTTCCACATCTGGCACAATGCCCACTGCTTGAATGGAGCGGTCGTTGGGCGTGTAATACAAGGCGGTGGTGATTTTCACTGCGCCACCATTGTTCAAAGGAATAACCGATTGCACCGAACCTTTACCAAAACTGCGCGTACCCACAATCACGGCACGTTTGTGGTCTTGCAATGCACCCGCCACAATTTCGGAAGCCGAAGCCGAACCCGAGTTAATCAGTACCGTCATGGGTATGTCTTTAATTTCAGCAGGCAAATTTGCCAAAGGGTCAACACCAGCCGCCATGATGTAGTCTTCGGGAACGGCTTTGAGCGACATGGCAGGTTTGTTATCGCGCCCTTTGGTGCTGACCACAGGGCTGCCATTTTTCAAAAATGCCGCCGACACGCCCACCGCACCATTGAGCAAACCACCTGGGTCATCGCGCAAATCCAACACCAAGCCTTTCAAAGGCTGTTTGTTTTCGGTTGTTAAAGCGGAAATGGATTCAGCCAGCGCAGGCACGGTGCGTTCTTGGAATTGGCTGATGCGCACATAGCCATAATTGGGTTCAAGCAAATGGTGGCGCACACTTTTCACTTTAATCATGGCACGGGTTAAATTGACCACAATCGGTTTGGGGCTGTCTTTGCGCGTTAAAGTGAGCGTGATTTTGGTATTGGGTTTGCCACGCATTTTTTTCACGGCATCGGTGGTACTCATGCCGCGTGTGGATTCGTTTTCAATTTTGATGATGAAATCGCCGCTTTTCACACCAGCGCGTTCGGCAGGGGTGTCTTCAATGGGTGCAATGACTTTAATCCAGCCATCTTCTGCGCCAATTTCCATGCCCAAGCCACCAAATTCGCCAGAAGTGCTTTCTTTCATTTCAGAATAGCCTTTTTGGTTCATGTATTCTGAATGTGGGTCTAGGCTGGAAACCATGCCTTTTACGGCACCTTCTAGCAATTTTTCATCGGTTTCTTCGGTAACATAATTGGCTTTAATTTGGCTGTACACTTCCGCCATATTACGCAACGATTGAATGGGTAAGCCATTGTCTTTATTATTGGTAGTGGCTGTTTTATCGGCAGCAAAACTTTGCACGCCCACGCTCAACGCAATGCCGCTCAACGCGCCTGCAACGTAAAGACTGATTTTTTTCCAAGTGTGTTGTGCCATTGTGAACATTCTCTTTCTGTGTTCAAAAATACAAAAACCGTAAGATTAGGCGATTTTGCTTGAATATGAAAGGGGTTGATGTGAAATTTTATGCAAAAACAATTTGATTATGGGCGTTCATTGTTTCAGGCAGCCTGAAAACCCATCAACAACAATCCATCGTAAAAAACGCTTTATCAAACGCCAGATTTTTCAAATCTTCGGGGCGGATAAAGAAATTGCCCACACCGCAATCGCCCCACATGATATTCACGTCATCATTGCTATCTCGCCAATCGCTAACCAATTGGAATAACAGCACATAATCTTTCAAATCATACGAGCCATAACCGCGCACATCGTCTTGCGTGAAATACGGATAACCGCCTACGCGATGTTGTTCGCTGTTTGAAAATTCATCGTATTTGTCGTGTAAATCCCATTCGTAATCATCGTCTTCGGATTTTTCGTCCAAAAAATCAAATAATTCAGGCACGACTTCGCCAAAAGCAAAATCGTGTTGCGTAATCGGCTGTGGCGTGGCAGCCTGAAAATAAATTTGGTAACTGTGATTAGGCGGAAACGGTACGCCAGAATCAGTTTCATCAAATTGAACAAAATCAAAATCTTGTTGCAATTCATCTGCGTTTTCAACCACATCGGCATGGTAAATCAATTTGTAGTGCGAATTGTCTTGGTAGTTATCAAAATTGATGCCGTAACAATCGTCTTTGCCGTCAATGAAAAACTGCAAAATGCCCTTACTCGGAAAATCAGGCAAGGCGGACATTTGCGCGAAATTGATTTGCGCCAAAAAGAACAAAGGTTCGCCATCAGGATTGTTTGGATAAGCAAAATCGCGTGGCAAATAAGGCTTGCCGCCCACTTTGCTGTCCCAAAGTTGCGTAGGGGCAACGGTCAGCGTGAATGGCACGCTCGGTTTGCAACTGGCGATGATTTCATCGGCAAAATCTTGAAATTCAACAGGAATATTTAATGACATAATCTGCTTTCCCTTTTTAAAGTTAATTTAACGCGAGTTTGGGATAAAAGTCATTGATTTGTTAAGTAACCCAGTTCCCTCTCCTGTGGGAGAGGGTTAGGGAGAGGGTAAAATGGGCAATGCTCAACAGTTTTTCCCTCTCCCAAAGGAGAGGGAGCAAGTTTCAGGCAGCCTGCATTATTTAGGCAAAACTTTCAAATCAGGATAAGCCTTTTGAATCACAGACTTAAATATCGGCTGATATTGCAGATAATACCATTTCCCATCATCTTCTTTAATCGCAATCAAATTTCCTTTAATTTCAAGACCATTGAGACGTGTGGTGGTCGGAAGCAACACATAATCGCGCCCCGTTTTGGATTTCAAAACCCTTTGTTTTTTCCAATGGATAACATAATCCAAGCTGGCATTTAATTCTTTGGCATCTCTGGCGGTTTCTTCGCCTTGTTTCAGCATTTCTTGTTTGATTTTTGAAATGGGCGTGTTGGTTTCTTTTGACAAAGTATCAAAAAAAGCCTGTGGCATCATTGGCATAATGGATTTAACATCGTGTTTGAGCGTGGCGGCTTTCATTTTAGCAACATCAGCGCGAATGGTTTTCTCGTCTTGTTCGTCATAAGCAAATGAAAGGGCAGGACTTGCCAAGAATGCCACCAAAACCATTGAAGGTAAAAACGATTTCGTTTTCATAAAAATTTCCCCAATCAGAAAAATTTGCATTTCAGGCAGCCTGAAAAGCTGTACAAAACTTTTCAGGCTGCCTGAATTTCATTTTAAATCAAATACAAATCATTGAAATCACAACGCATCAATCACCGCATTCAATTTCGCGCTTGGGCGCATGGCTTGGGCAACTTTGTCGGCATCAACAAAATAATAGCCGTTCAAATCCACCGCTTTGCCTGCGCCGCTTGCCAATTCCGCCAAAATTTCGCTTTCTTGGCTGGCTAATTTTTCGGCTACGGGCGCGAAAGTCGCTTTCAAATCCGCGTCTTTGTCTTGCGCTGCCAGAGCTTGTGCCCAATACAAGGCGATGTAGAAATGGCTGCCGCGATTGTCCAATTCGCCCGCTTTGCGTTTGGGCGATTTGTCGTTCAACAACAATTGCTCGGTTGCCGCGTCCAAAGTGTCCGCCAAAACCTGCGCTTTGGCATTGCCTTCACGCTGTGCCAAATGCTCCAACGACACCGCCAACGCCAAAAATTCGCCCAAAGAATCCCAACGCAAATGGTTTTCTTCGTTGAATTGTTGAACGTGTTTGGGGGCAGAACCGCCTGCGCCCGTTTCAAACATGCCACCGCCGTTCATCAAAGGCACGATGGACAACATTTTGGCAGACGTACCCAATTCCAAAATTGGGAACAAATCCGTGTTGTAATCGCGCAAAACATTGCCCGTTACGGAAATGGTGTCCAAGCCGTCTTTCATGCGTTTCAGGCTGGCTGAACACGCTTGCTCTGGTGCCAAAATGCTGATTTCCAAACCATTTGTATCCAAATCTGCCAAATAGGTTTTCACTTTTTGAATCAATTCGGCATCGTGGGCGCGGTTTTCGTCCAACCAGAAAATCGCTGGCGTGTTGCTCAAACGCGCACGGTTTACCGCCAACTGAACCCAGTCTTTGATAGGCGCGTCTTTGGTTTGGCAAGCGCGCCAAATGTCGCCTGCTTCCACTTCATGTGAAGTCAAAACGGTGCCGTTTTCGGTAACAATTTCCACTTTGCCATCGGCTTGAATTTCAAAGGTTTTGTCATGCGAACCGTATTCTTCGGCTTTTTGCGCCATCAAGCCCACGTTTGGTACAGAACCCATGGTTGTGGGGTCAAACGCGCCATTTTCTTTACAGAAATTGATGGTGGCGGTGTAAATGCCCGCGTAAGAGCTATCAGGAATAACCGCTTTGGTATCAATGGCTTTGCCGTTTTTGTCCCACATGCGACCGCTATTGCGAATCATGGCAGGCATGGACGCGTCCACAATCACATCGCTGGGAACGTGCAAATTGGTGATGCCTTTGTCGGAATCCACCATCGCCAAATCGGGGTTTTGGGCATACACTTCGGCAATTTTGGCTTCAATGGCTTGACGGGTTTCAGCATCCAATTTTTCCAATCCAGCCAACAAGTTACCAAAGCCATTGTTCACATTCACGCCAATTTCAGACAGCTTGTCGCCAAATTGTTCAAACACAGGCGCAAAAAACACTTTAACCGCATGACCGAAAATAATCGGGTCGGACACTTTCATCATGGTCGCTTTCATGTGCAATGAAAACAGCACACCTTGATTTTTCGCGTCTTTCACTTGCTCTTGCAAGAAAGCAATCAGGGCTTTTTTGCTCATATAAGTTGCGTCAATAATCTCGCCAGCCAATAATTTCAAAGGCTTACGCAATTCGCTTTGTTTGCCCGATTTGTCGGTAAACACAAATTTAACGGTGGTAGGCTCTTGAACGGTAACGGATTTTTCATTGTGGAAGAAATCGCCCGATGACATGGTGGCAACGTGGGATTTGCTGTCGGCAGACCATGCACCCATGCTGTGTGGGTATTTTTTGGCGAAATTTTTCACGGCTTTGGGGGCGCGGCGGTCGGAGTTGCCTTCGCGCAAAACGGGGTTCACGGCTGAACCTTTAATGCGGTCGTAGCGTGCTTGAATGTCTTTTTCTGCGTCCGTTTGTGGATTGCTGGGGTAATTGGGAACGGCATAACCTTTTGATTGCAATTCAGAAATGGCTGCATTCAACTGGGGCATGGACGCGGAAATATTGGGCAATTTAATCACATTGGCTTCGGGTTGCAAAACGTATTCGCCCAACTGTGCCAATGCGTCAGGAATGCGTTGATTCTCTTGTAAAAATTCAGGAAACACCGCCAAAATGCGACCTGCCAGCGAAATGTCTGCCAATTCAAATTGCACATCGGCGTGTTTGCCAAAGGCGCGGATAATCGGCAAAAACGATTGGGTTGCCAACGCTGGGGCTTCATCGGTGTGGGTGTAGATGATGGTACTCATGGTGTAAACTCCTGTGGGTTGAATTTTTCTTTTTCAGGCTGCCTGAAACAAGCCGCCTTGCGAATTATGGCACAAATTAACACAATTTTGCACATTAAATTTGTGTCTGTTTCAAAAACTTTTCAGGCAGCCAAAAAAGCGTTTTTCGGCTGCCTGAAAAGCAATATTGCAATGCGATTATTGGGGGGTTTTGCCCAACCATTTTTCTTTGATTTTGTCGTAAGTGCCGTCTGATTTGATGGCAGCCAAACCTTTGTTCAGTTTGTCCACCAATTCGGTGTTGCCTTTTTTAACGGCAAAAGCATTGGTTTCTTTGGGTAAATTGGGGTTGTAGATGACTTTCAAACCTGTGTCGGCATATTGTTTGGCATAGTATTCCAATGGGCTGGAATCGCCAATGGTGGCATCTACTTTGGATGCATCATTTGCCAAAACACGCTTAACGGTTTCCCATGCACTGTTGCTGCCCAAATCTTTTGCCAATTCGCCTGAACCTTGCAATTTTTGCAATGTGGCTTCGGCAGAAGTGTTTAATTGATAAGCCACTTTTTTGCCACGCATTTGTTCAAATGTATCAATATGGGAATCTTTACCCACCAACAATACGGTTGAAATTTCATTGTAGCTGTCTGAAAAATCCATATTTGGTTTGCGGCTTTCAGAAACGGTAATGCCACCTGCCACAATGTCCACTTCGCCCGTGTTCAAGCGTTCAAACAAGCCTTCCCAAGGGTAAGGGTCAAACGACATTTGCAAGCCTGATTTGTCGGCAATCGCTTGCAATACGTCCACATCAAAGCCTTCCAAACCTTTTGGCGTTTGCTGCACAAATGGGGGGTATAAGGGGTCAAGTGCCACTTTAATCACTTTACCCGATGTGCTGGCTGGGGCTGCTGGGCTGGGCTGGGTGTTTTCTTGGGCTTTTTCGCCACCGCAGGCTGCCAAGCATAATGCCAAAATAGATGATAAGAAAATATTTTTGGTCATAATCCATCTTTCATGAATGATTTGAGTTTAAACGTTTTAATCAACTAAACCCCCAATTTAACTGGGGTTTTAAATTTTAACATTTTTTTGTTTCAATAAAAGTAAAAATTGCTTGGATTCAACGTGCTGTTGGCAATGATGTGGCTGTTCAGGCAGCCTGAAAAAGCATTTTTGATTTATTTTTAATGAGATGATGTGCTGGTGTTTTGTGGTTTTTACACAATAAATCGCGTTAAGGGTTTGCGTGATTGTTTTAATTTTTGTAAAATCTTTGACAATTTATCCCTTCAACTCAAAGCGCAAGGAGAATACCGTGTCCGAACCCGAACCCGAAAAAATCGGCTTTTGGCGCAAATTGCTCAACAGCTACGACCAGCTTTGTAAAGACATGGGCGTGGAACAGGGCGGTTGTCGCAGTTGCGTGCCGAAAATTCAATTTGACGAAAACGGCAAACGCATTGACCGCAGGCTGCCTGAAACGCAAGCCCATTCCCCAGAAAACAAAAATTAAAGGATTTTCAAAATGATGTGGTTTCTCATTTGTGTGGCTTTGCTGTTGTTGGGCTACTTTTTTTACAGCAAAGTCATTGAAAAAATTTTCGTGATTCGCCCCGAGCGTCAAACACCAGCCTATTCCATGACCGATGGCGTGGACTATGTGCCGATGTCCAAAAAGCGCGTGTGGCTGATTCAGTTGCTGAACATTGCGGGAACAGGTCCCATTTTCGGTCCCATTTTGGGTGCATTGTATGGGCCTGTGGCGATGTTGTGGATTGTGTTTGCGTGCATTTTTGCAGGCGCGGTACAAGATTATTTAACAGGCATGTTGAGCATACGCAATGGTGGCGCAAACGTGCCCTATTTGGCAGGCAAGTATTTGGGCAATTCATTTAAACATTTTATGAATGTGTTGTCGGTGGTGTTGCTGGTGTTGGTGGGCGTGGTGTTTGTGGCAAGCCCAGCGTCTTTGCTGACCAACATCACGTCCGATTTGATGACGGCAGGTTCGGTGGGCGCGGCAGCAGTAAACGATGAGGCAGGCGTTTCAGCCAGCAAAGCCAATATTTTGGTGATTTGGACGGTCATCATTTTCGTGTACTACATCATTGCCACACTTGTGCCGATTGACAAAATCATCGGTCGCATTTACCCCATTTTTGGCGGTTTGCTGCTGTTTATGACGTGCGGCATGTTCTACGGCTTGGTGGTAAACGACATTCCCTTTTTCCGCACTTTGAATTTGTCGGAAGTGGGCATTGTTGAATTTTTCAAAAATCTGCACCCCAAAGACGCACCCATTTTCCCCTTATTGTTTGTAACCATTACCTGTGGCGCGATTTCAGGTTTCCACGCCACGCAAACGCCTTTGATGGCACGTTGCTCTGAAAACGAAAAAGAAGGGCGTTTCATTTTTTATGGCGCAATGATTGCCGAAGGGATTATCGCCTTGATTTGGTGTATGGTGGGATTGAGTTTCTACGACAGCACCGCCAGTTTCCAAGAGGCTTTGTTGGGTACGCCTTCCAAAGTGGTTTACGATTCGGCTGTGGGCATGTTGGGCTTGTTTGGTGGCATTTTGGCGGTTTTGGGTGTGGTGATTTTGCCGATTACTTCGGGCGACACCGCTTTCCGTGCCGCGCGTTTGATGATTGCCGAATGGCTGAACATGGAACAAAAAAGTTTGGACAAACGTTTGATGATTTCTGTGCCTTTGTTTGTGGTGGGTTTCATCATTTCCAAAATTGATTTTCAGATTTTGTGGCGTTATTTCAGTTGGGCAAACCAAACCACGGCAATGATTACGCTGTGGGTGGTGGCGGCTTATTTGTACAGCACGCGCAAAAATCATTGGGTGGCAACCATTCCTGCCGTGTTCATGACGATGGTGTGCAACGCCTTTATTTTGAACGCGAAAATCGGTTTCAACCTGCCTTATGATTTATCGGTGTGGGTGGGTGTGATAAGCGGTTTTGTGTCTTTGGTGTTGTTTTTGAAATTCATCAAACCGCGTGAAGATGATGTGTAAATAAACCAACCCTCTCTCCCTGCGGGAAAGCGTTGGAAGGCACAGTTACTTAAACTTTTATCCCAAATTTGCTTATGTTGAGGGCGGATTTTTATCCGCCCTTTTTGTTGTAGCCGTTATAATTGTCATTTTGATTGATTTTTGGATTATGTCGCAAACGCATCGCATTAACCATCAACCTGCTTTTGTGTTGAGCAGCCACCCTTGGCGCGAAAACAGCTTGCGCGTGGAATTGTTTAGCCGCGACTATGGGCGCGTGGGGGTGTTGGCGCGCAGTGCCAGAACGCGCGGTTCGGAATTGCGTGGGGTGCTGGTGCCGTTTGTGCCGATTAGCGTGTCGTGGTTTGGCAAGGAAGATTGGAAAACGCTGCATAAAGCGGAATGGTTGGGTGGCTGGCAGTTGGCGCAAGACAAATCTTTATTTAGTGCATTGTATTTGAATGAATTGTTGCTCAAACTCACGGCTCGGGAAGACCCCCACCCCGATATTTATCATGCTTTGCACCAAACCATGCGCGAAGTTTGCACCCAGCCTGAACACAGCTTGGCATTGCGTCAATTTGAATATACGGCTTTAAAATCATTGGGTTGGCTGCCTGATTTTGAGCGCGATGAATGGGGCGATGCGGTGCTGCCTGAAAAATGGTATCGCGTTTTACCCGAACACGGCTTGGAATGCTTGCCCAATCCGATTGCCCAAGACAATGTGGTTCAAGGCGAATTGCTGCTGCATTTGGCGCAACAGAATTTGTCTGCCACGCACGTTCAGGCAGCGTCTCGTTTGATGCGCAAGCTGATTGCGTTTCGTGTGCCTGAATTGCAAAGCCGCTTGATTTTGCAACAATTACAGCAGTTTAAAAATCAATTTTCATTGTGAATGCGTTTGTGGTGTGCCACAGTCTCACTCCCTCTCCTTTGGGAGAGGGCTGGGGAGAGGGAAAAATCGCGGACGCATCGCCAGTTTTGCCCTCTCCCTAACCCTCTCCCACAGGAGAGGGAACAGGTTTCAGGCAGCCTGAAAACAAATTTCACATATTTATTGAAAAAATCATCATGGCACAAACGCTTAATCCCCTAACTTTGCCTTTGGCGCACACCAATTTGATTGAGGCATCGGCTGGCACGGGCAAAACTTGGAACATTGCCGCGCTGTTTTTGCGACTGGTGCTGTTGCCCCTGCCCCAACACAGCCAGCCTTTGAGCGTGGACAAAATTTTGGTGGTTACGTTTACCAAAGCCGCCACCGCCGAGCTGAAAACGCGACTTCGCGCCCGTTTGGACGAAGCCTTGTCTGCATTGCACCGCACCGAAAATGCGTTCAGGCAGCCTGAAAATTTGCGCGAACATTGTGGCGATGATTTTCTGTTTCAGCTTTTGCAACAGGCACTTGCTGCCGAATCCGACCCCAACACCGCCCAAGCGCGGGTCATGTTGCGCCTGAAAGCGGCGATTGGCGATTTTGACAATGCGGCGGTTTACACCATACACAGCTTTTGCCAGCGCGTGTTGCAAGATTTCGCCTTTTTGTGTGGCGTGCCGTTTGACATTGAATTGGACGAGCAATCGGGCAAAGACGAATTGCTCATTGCCGCACAAGATTTTTGGCGCACGCAAATTGCCCAAGATATTGATTTTGCTGAATTGCTTTATCATCGCACTTCGCCCAAAAAGCAAGTTGATGCCTTGCACAATTTTGTGGCGCGACCCTATTTGACTTTGCGCGAAAGCGATGTGGGCAAGGATTTGTCTGCCGCCAAACGCGATTTTCAGGCAGCGTGGCAACGTGTCAGCACACAAATTGCCCAAATTGGCGAAACATTTTGGCAAATCCACCCCAATTTAAATGGGGTCAGTTTCAATGAAAAAACCTTTCGCAAAAAATTTGATTTTTTGAATGAAGTGGCAGGCAGCCGCGTTACCGCACAAACTTTGTGGGAAAATTTGCAAAACAGCAAAGGCGAAAGCCCCTTTTCTGCCGATTTTATTGCCAGCAAAATCAAAAAAGGCAAAGAAATCGCCACCGATAAAATTCACGAAATCGCACAATTAGACGATTTGGCAAATGCCTGTATCCGATTGATTGAAAAAGAAGAAAGTACACTGGTGTGGCTCAATCATCAATTACTGCAACATTTGCGCCAACACCAGCAACGCCACAAACAACGCAGCCCCATTCGCCATTTTGATGATTTGTTGCTTGATGTGTACCACGCTTTGCACCACAATCCGCAACACGCTGCCGCGCTGTCTGAAAACATGGCGCACAACTGGCAGGTGGCGTTGATTGACGAATTTCAAGACACCGACCCTTTGCAATATGCGATTTTTCGCAGCGCGTTTGCCCACAATCGCATTCCGCTTTTTTTGGTGGGCGACCCCAAACAGGCAATTTACAGCTTTCGCGGTGCCGATATTTTCGCCTATTTGCAGGCAGCCGAAGACGCATCGGCAAACAACATCTACACATTAAGCACCAATCGCCGCAGCCACGCCAAATTGATTAACAGCATCAGTGCCTTGTTTTCGCGTGAAAATCCATTTGTGCTGCCTGAAATTGCCTATCAAACTGTGGACGCATCACGCGAACACAGCCATTTGTTGCCACAGGGCAATGCGCTGACGGTACGTTGGCTCAATCGCCAGCAAAATCAAGATGATGATAAAGACAATGCCGCCAAATTGGAAAAACGCGCCGCCTCTTATTGCGCCAGCGAAATCGCGCAAATGCTCAACCAAAGCGCGGCAGGCAGCCTGAAACTGAAAGGCGAACCGCTCCGAGCCGACCAAATTGCGGTGTTGGTTCGGGCGCGTAAAGATGGCGTGTTGGTGCAGCGCGAATTGAAAAAACGCCACATTCAAAGCGTGTTGTTGAGCCGCGACAGCATTTTTGCCGAACCCGAGGCGGAGGCTTTGGCGGCTTTGTTGGATTTTTTCATTCAACCGCAGCGCACGGCAATGTTGCGATTTTTGCTTGCAGGCTGCCTGTTTGAATACACCGCCGAAGAAATCTTACAATTAAATCAACACGAAACCGAATTGCTCAAATGGATAGACAGCGCACAAAGCTGCCTGAATGTGTGGCTGGAACACGGCATTTACGCGGCAATTCAACAATTTGTGTCGCGGCATGGCGTGGAAACGCGCTTGCTCACACAGGGCAATGAGCGCACGCTCACCAATTTGCATCAGCTTATGGAATTGTTGGCGCAAGAAGATGAACAAAGCCATTCGCCCACATCGTTGCGACAATGGTTGGGGCAACACATCGCCGCCACGCGCGACAAAGAAAGCGCAGGCGAACACATTTTGCGTTTGGAAAGCGATGAGAATTTGGTCAAAATCGTTACCATGCACGCGTCCAAAGGTTTGCAATATCCGATTGTGTTTTGCCCTTTTGCGTGGAAGGCGAGCGGCAGCCGCAATGTCCCCGAATGGCAGATTGTCCACCATGCCCATCAAGCGGCGTTAATCCACAAAAATCAACTCAATCAAGATGATAAAGAAATGGGCGAACGCGAACGCTTGTCGGAAGACTTGCGTTTGATGTATGTGGCTTGCACCCGTGCCGAAGAGCAACTTCATCTTTACATGGCAAGCTACGACAGCAGCGACCGCAGCGCATTTGCCTATTTGCTGGGCGCGCAAGATGTGGCAAAGCAGCCTGAAAACTATTGGGCAGCGTGGCAGCAATTTGTGCAAGAAAAACAATCGTCTCAAACCGATATGCTGTTGATTGACCACAACCAAAATCGCGTGGAACACCATTTTGAGCCACCGCCACATCGCAGCGATTTTCAGGCAGCCGTGTTTCAACCGCGCCGCTATCAATTTGTTCGCCACACCAGTTTTACGGGTTTGAGCAAGCAAAATCAACGCCTTGCCGAACAAGCCGAAGCCGCCCGTGCCGAACTTTTGCCCACGCTGGACAATGTAGAACAAATCGCCCATCAGCCCAGCGAACAGGGCAACAGTATTCATCATTTTCCGCAAGGCACAAGCACAGGTTTGTGTTGGCACAGCATTTTGGAACAGGGCGATTTCAGCCAGCCAGCCAGCCAGCAAATCGCCTTGATTGATGAAAAATTGGCGCATTATGGTTTTGACCCCGAAACATGGCGCGAGTCGGTGGCGCAGATGTTTGACCGCGTTCGCCAAATGCCGCTTTTCGCGCAACACAATTTGGCGCAAAGCCTGCCTGAAAATCACATTATGGAATGGGGATTTTTGTTGCACACCGATGATTTTAAAGTGCAAGCCGTGCGCGATTGGTTCAGCCAGCCGCATTTGGGTTTATCGCCCGAAATCGCGCAGGCGGCGCAGGGTTTGAATTTTTATGATGTACAGGGTTTCATCAATGGTTTTGTGGATTTGTTTTACCACAGCAATGAGATGACGGCGGTGGTGGACTACAAATCGCATTATTTGGGCGACACGGCACAAGCCTATCACAAACACGCTTTGAATCACGCCATTGCCGAACACCATTATTACTTGCAAGCCCTGATTTATGCGATTGCGGCGGCGCGTTATTTGCAATCGCGCCACGCGCTGCCTGAAACCATAGCGGTGCGATTTGTGTTTTTGCGCGGTTTGGACGGCACATCAATGCACAGCGTGTGGCAATGGGACATTGCCACGCAAGATTTGGCGCAATGGTTGTGATGATTCAGATTGATAAAAAATCATGGTTAATTGATTGAAAAATGGGATAAATGTAGGGTGCAACTTGTTGCACCAAACCCATGTTTTGAAACCTTTGCAAAACTCGGTTTGTAGGGGCAGATTTCATATCTGCCCCGTTTAGGTTCGCAGAAATTTTCATTCTTATCAATAAATTGAAAAAAGGGCGGATATGAAATCCGCCCCTACGTCAGTTTAAAAGTAGGTTTTGCAAAGGTTTTAAGCTGCCTGAAACCCTTATCTTGGTTTTCAGGCAGCTTTTGCTTGTTTTGCTGGGTTAGACAACCACTTCCTCTTTCTCTTGTGCCACCTTACCCACATTGCTTCTGTCCATACCAAACATAATCAGCAAGGGGCTGGCAACCAGCACCGAAGAATAAATACCAAACACAATGCCAATGGTCAAAGCCAAAGCAAAGCCATTCAATGCCGCACCACCAAAAATCAGCATAGACAGCACCATCGCCTCGGTAGAACCATGCGTGATAACCGTACGCCCCATCGTAGAGGTAATCGCATTGTCAATCACTTCATTCACGGTTTTATTGCGCATTGAGCCTTTGCGGAAATTTTCACGAATGCGGTCAAACACCACCACCGATTCGTTTACCGAATAACCCAATACCGCCAACACACCCGCCAGCACCGTCAGCGAAAACTCCCATTGGAAAAAGGCAAAACAGCCCAAAATAATCACAATGTCGTGCATATTGGCAATGATTGCCGATACCGCAAATCGCCACTCAAAGCGCATGGACAAATACACAATAATGCCCACCACCACCATGCCCAATGCAATCAAACCATTGCTCACCAGCTCTTCGCCCACCGAAGGGCCAATGAACTCCACTTGGCGCAGGCTCACATCAGATGCGTCTTTTTTCAGCACTTCCATCACTTTGTTGGAAAGTTGTGCCGATGATTCGTCTGATTTATTGGGCAAACGAATCATGATGTGTTTATTCGTTCCCAAGGCTTGCACTTGCACTTCGCCAATATTGAGTGTTTCTACGCTGTGGCGCACTTGGTTTAAATCGGCACTGGTTTGGGCGTATTCCACTTCCATCAGCGTACCGCCCGTAAATTCCACCGAAAAATTCAAGCCGCGCGTGAACAAAAACACCACCGCCAACACAAACGTAACCAAAGAAATAAATGTGGTCAGTTTGCCATAACTCATAAAGGGAATGTCGCGTTTAAAACGGAATAATTCCATGATTTTAATCCTTTGTTTCTGTTGCCCAATCTGCATCGCGGTCAATCACGGCAGGATAGGACACACCTATGGAAATGTGTTTCAGTTTGCGCTGTCTGCCATACCACAGGTTCACCAAGGCGCGAGACACCACCACCGATGAATAAATGGACGTGGCAATGCCAATCACATGCACAATCGCAAAACCGCGCACAGGCCCTGAACCAAAAATCAACAACGCCACGCCCGCAATCAGCGAGGTTAAGTTGGAATCCAAAATGGTATCCCATGCGTGGTCGTAACCTTCTTTGATGGCGACTTGGGGCTTTTTGCCTTCGCGCAATTCATCGCGTATGCGCTCGTTAATCAATACGTTGGAGTCAATCGCCATGCCCAAGGTCAAAGCCAAAGCAGCAATACCTGGTAGCGTCATGGTGGCTTGCAAGAACGACAATATCGCTATCAAAAACAAAATATTCGCCACCAAGGCAATGGTGGAAAACAAACCAATCAGGCGATAATAAAGTATCATGAACACCGCCACCGCCGCAAAGCCCCACAAGGTGGAGTTCACGCCTTTGCTGATGTTTTCTGCACCCAAAGAGGGCCCGATGGTGCGTTCTTCCACAATGGTCATGGGGGCTGCTAGCGAACCTGCACGGAGCAACAATGCCACGTCATTGGCTTCGGCTGCGCTGCCCATGCCTGTGATTTGTACGCGACCGCCTGTAATCGGCTCGTTGATGCGTGGGGCGGTTACGACTTCGGCTTTGCCTTGGTCAATCAACACCATTGCCATGACTTTGCCTTTGTTGGCGGTGGTCAAATCGGCAAAAATGCTGCTGCCTGAACTGTCCAAACTCAAATTAACCGATGGGCGATTGGTTTGGTGTTCAAAACCTGCTTGGGCGGAATTGATGTTGTCGCCTGTCAATTCCACTTGTTTGCTCACCAGCATGGGATAGGGGTGGTCGCCACTGGTGTAGAGCAACTCAAAGCCATCTGGCACGTTGCCCGCTTGGGCTTGGGCAAGCAGGCTGCTGTCCATGTCCACCATGCGCACTTCCAAGGTGGCGGTGCGTCCGATGATGTCTTTGGCTTTGGCGGTGTCGGTCATACCGGGTAATTGCACCACAATGCGGTCTGCGCCTGCCTGTTGAATCACGGGTTCGGCTGTACCCAATTCATTGACGCGATTGTGTAGGGTATTGATGTTTTGTTTTACCGCATCATTGCGAATTTGCAGCAACAGGTTTTCAGGCAGCGTTAAAGTCAAATCGTTGCCATTGGCGGTCAGTTGCACGCCTTCCATGTGTTTTTGCAATTCGGGAAAGGCTTTTTGCAAATCGGCTGCGTCTTGAAAAGGAATGGTCAGGCTGTTTTCGGTTTTGCGGACATTGCCTGTGCGGATTTTCATTTTACGCAATTCGCGGCGCACATCGCCTGCGTAGCGGTCTAGGGTTTTATCCAGAGCCGCTTTCATGTCCACCTGCATGGTAAAGTGAACACCGCCGCGCAAGTCCAAGCCCAAAAACAGGGGATTGGCGTTGATTTTAGACAGCCATTCGGGGCTGTTGGCGATTTGGTTTTGGGCAACGATGTAGCCTTCGCCCAAAGCGTTGTCAATCGCATCACGCGCGGAAATTTTGGTGGCATCGGTAACGCGCACTTTCAGGCTGCCACCTGCAATAAACATACCGTCATGGGCAATATTGGCTTTTTGCAATGCTTCGGCAACGCGCTTTTCGGTTTCTTCGTTGATTGCCAGCGATTGACGGTTGGTGGAAATTTGAATGGCTGGGGTTACGCCGTAAAAGTTGGGCAAGGTGTAAATGCCCGCCAACACCAGCGTAAACAAAATCAGCAAATATTTCCAAAGGGGATAACGGTTCATGATTGAAACCTTTGAAATCATTTAAAAAAACGGTTTTCAGGCAGCCTGAAACATTTCGGCTGCCTGAAAAGATTATTCAGATTTGTGTTCTTCGCTGCTGGCGGTTGAATCGGCAAGTGAGGCAATGGCATTGCGTTCCACTTCCACTTGCAAACCTTTGCCCAATTCAATGGTAAAAATGTGTTCGCCAGCTTTAATCACTTTGCCGTAAAAACCCGACATCAGCAACACGCGGTCGCCTTTTTTCAGTTGGCTAATCATGGCTTGGCGTTGTTTTTCGCGTTTTTGCTGTGGGCGTATCATCATGAACCACATAATCGCAAAAATCGCCACCCAAGGAATGATGCCCATCCAAGGGTTGGCTGCGGCAGCAGCATCGGCAGCATGAGCGTATTCAATCATCGGTTTTTCCTTATTAAAATGTGTGAAATTGTGAAACGTGCTATTGTAACAAAATTCAGGCTGCCTGAACAATTCAGGCAGCCTGAAAAACCGTTTTCAATTAAATTGAAAAAAATCAGCCACGTTTTGCCAAAGCATCGCGGATTTCACGTAACAACACGATGTCTTCTGGGGTAGGAGCAGGTTCGGCTGCTTTTGCATCGGCATCGTCTTTTTCTTTTTTCAATGCGGCAGATTGCAATTTATTGACCACTTTAACCACACCAAAAATGGCGGTTGCCACAATCAAAAAGCTCAATACGCTGTTCAAAAACACGCCAATGTTCATCGTTACCGCGCCTGCGGCTTTGGCGGCAGCCAGTGTGGCATAGCCATTTTCAGGTGCACCAGCCGCGCCATCTTTGAGCGTCAAGAAGATATTGGAAAAATCCACGCCACCCAACAACAAACCAATGGGGGGCATCAACACATCATCCACCAATGATTTCACGATGTTGCCGAAAGACGCGCCAACCACCACGCCCACCGCCAAATCAATCACATTACCGCGCAAAATAAACGCCTTAAATTCGTCTTTTAATGACATTGTTCTTTCCTTAAAATAAAAAGGGTTAATCAAAACAAAACCGCGCATAATACGCGGTTTGGCAGATTTTTCAACTGTTAAAATCAAAACGTGCGGTCAAATTCAATAGTTTTACCCTATGATTTTGTGAAAACAAGGACTTAAATTCATTTCAGGCAGCCTGAAACGGCAAAATGCGACAAAATCACCAAAAAATGCGACAAAAAATCATAGAATCAAAACTTATAAAACACATGATAAGACAATCTTTTTCAGGCAGCGATGAATTTGCTATGATTCGCCCACTTCAAATCTCAACCCATTTTATTTCATAAGGAAACACCACATGGCACGTTTAACCATTCACACCGCAGAAACCGCCCCCGAAGCCGCCAAAGAGCGCGTAGAAGCCGTACAAAAGAACAATGGCTTTATCCCCAACTTGATTGGCGCATTGGCAAACTCGCCACAGGCTTTGACGTTTTATCAAGAAGTGGGCAAATTGAACAACAGCAACAGCTTAACCCCTACCGAAGTGGAAGTGGTGCAAATCATCGCCGCTCGCCAAAACCAATGCGGCTTTTGCGTGGCAGGACACACCAAAATCGCCACTTTGAAAAATTTGTTTTCCGATAATGATTTGGCAGCCATTCGCGCGGTCAATCCACAAGGTTTGGAAGACGCAAAATTGGCGGCTTTGGCGGTGTTTACCCTTGCTGTTATGGCAGAAAAAGGCGCGGTCAGCGATGCGCAATTACAAGCCTTTGTTGATGCAGGCTACCGCAAAGAGCAAGCCGTTGATGTGGTCATGGGCGTGGCTTTGGCAACTTTGTGCAACTACACCAATAACTTGGCGCAAAACGAAATCAATCCTGAATTGCAACCATTTGCGTGATGTTCAGGCTGCCTGAAAAGCAATCGCCATGCTGGATAAACTGGCGTGGCGGTTTTTTTTCATTGATTTGATTGAAAATGATTTGTTCAGGCTGCCTTTTTTTAATGTGCCACAAACCTTGTCCCCTCTCCCTATGGGAGAGGGAGTAAGATACTGGCACGATAACGATTTCTATCAATGATGTTCTGTCGTATCACGTTCAGGCTGCCTGAAAAAATATCCCAAAAAAGGAAAAATCATGTCGCAAGAAAATTTATTGTCCCAAGTTGCCCAACTGGTGCAAAGCGAACTCGCTCCCATGGTGCAAGACATTGACCAAAAAGGCGTTTACCCCGAAACCTTCATGCGAAAATTGGGCGAAATCGGTGGCTACCAATCGCTCGGCACACGCGAAGAAGGCGGCAACGATTTGGGTTTGAGCAGCCAAATCAAAGTCATCGCCGAAGTGGGCAAAGTGTGTGGCTCAACCGCGTTTTCGGTGTGGTGTCAATCGGCTTGCGCGTGGTATTTGCACAAAACGCCCAACGCGGCGGTGCGCGAACGCCATTTGGCAAACGTGTTGCAAGGCAAAGTGCTGGCAGGCACAGGCATGTCCAACACAGTCAAACACTTGGCTGGCATTGAAGACCACGCTTTACAAGCCACACCTACTGATGGCGGCTACATGGTCAATGGCGTGTTGCCGTGGGTGTCCAATTTGGGCGATACGCACATTTGGGCGAATACGGCTCAAACATCAAATGGTTATGTGATGTTCATCACAGGCGCACAACGCGATGGCGTCACACTCAACCCCTGCCCTGAATTTTGCGCTTTGGAAGGCACGCGCACTTTTGCCTTAAAATTTGAAAACGTGTTTGTGCCAAACGAAGACGTTTTGGCGCAGCCTGAACAGTTTGGCGATTTCATCAAATCCATCAAAACGGGTTTCATTTTGTTGCAAGTGGGCATAGGCGCAGGCATTGTTTCAGGCAGCCTGAACGACATTGAATTGGCAAACGTCAGCCATGGCGAAGTGAATTTCTATCTGGATAATCAAATCGATGAATTGCAATCGCGTTTTGACACCGTGTTAGCCAAAACCGAAAAACTGGCAAACGAAACATGGGCAGGTCAAACCAGTTTGCTGGAAACTTTGGAAACGCGCTTGGCAGCATCGGAATTGTGTTTGGACGCGGCACAATCGGCGGCTTTACACGCAGGCGCAAAAGGCTATTTGTTGCGCTCGCCCGTGCAACGCCGCCAGCGTGAGGCGATGTTTGTGGCGATTGTAACACCGTCCATCAAACATTTGAAAAAAGAAATTTTGGATTTGGAATTTACGGGCGAATTTTCCATTTAAATTCATGTTTTGGTTTTTCAGGCAGCCTGAAAAACCATTGCGCCACAAAAAACACGGTTTCTGTTGAAGCACAGAAACCGTGTTTTATCCCATTTTCAATTACGCCACAAATTGTGCAAACTCATTGATAAAATGCTGCAAATTGGCTTTCACATCTTCCGACACCACTTCGCCCTGCTCATTGATTGAGCCAGCAAAAATACCGCCCACCGCAGCCGCCACAGGCGCAGCCTGCATATTGATGTAAGGCGCATTTGCCAAATCACGCAGTTGCTGAATCACATTTTCCGAACCACGCGCATTCACGCTGATGAAACCCACTTTTTTGCCAATCCACAAGCTCTGACCCGTGGGACGCGACACCACATCAATCACATTTTTCAACATGGCAGACACTTGACCATTGTGTTCAGGGCTTACCCATAAAATCGCGTCAGCCGCTTTCACGATGTCGCGCACACGGTTGTAGGCAGGCACATTTTGCTCGTCCAAATCGCGGTCATACATGGGCAAATCGCCAATTTCAGCAATGTTTAATTGAATGCTGCTGGGGGCAATGCCTTGCAAATGTTTAACCACAGCATGATTGAAAGACGTTTTGCTCGCAGAGCCAATGAATACAGCAACTTGTTTACTCATTTTCAGATTCCTCAAAATTTAAAGTGTGTTAAAGCCGCGTATTTTAACAAGCTCTCATCATGCAAACAATTCGCATTCAAGAAACATAGTTTTTTTAAATGGGAAAGTTTCAGGCAGCCTGAAAATATTTTGCACACATTGGTTAAGATTTGGTTAAAAAAAGCGCGTGAATTGCCAATCATAGCCAATTAACCTAAAATAGACGCGCTTTTTGGTAGGCGCAACGCGAATTTGCGCCCCATTTCAAATCCTTCTTTCAACAAGTGCAAGGAAAGACAAAATGTCTCAAACACATAATTTAATGACCGACACCGACCCCATTGAAACCCAAGAATGGTTGGATTCACTGGCATCGGTTTTACAAAACGAAGGGGCAGAACGCGCCCATTTTATCTTGGAAAACTTGGTGAAATACACACGCCGCCGTGGCGTACACTTGCCTTTTGACGCAACCACCGCTTATTTGAACACCATTCCCGTAGGTCAAGAAGCCAAATCCCCTGGCAATCACGAATTGGAACACCGCATTCGTGCCGCAATCCGTTGGAACGCGGCAGCCATGGTTTTGCGTGCAGGCAAAAAAGATTTGGAATTGGGCGGACACATTGCGTCTTTCCAATCGGCCGCCACTTTGTATGATGTCGGTTTCAACCACTTTTGGAAAGCCAAAGGCGATGGCGAAGAAGGCGATATGGTGTTTGTACAAGGACACTCCGCCCCAGGCGTGTATGCCCGCGCCTTTATTGAAGGACGTTTGAGCGAAGAACAACTCAATAATTTCCGCCAAGAAATCGGTGGCAACGGCTTATCTTCTTACCCACACCCCCATTTGATGCCCGATTTTTGGCAATTCCCCACCGTATCCATGGGCTTGGGCCCCTTGATGGCGATTTACCAAGCGCGTTTCTTAAAATATTTGGATTCACGCGGTTTGAGCAAAACCAAAGGTCGCAAAGTATGGTGTTTCTGTGGCGATGGCGAAATGAGCGAACCCGAATCTTTGGGCGCGATTTCATTGGCAGCGCGTGAAGGCTTGGACAACCTGATTTTTGTGATTAACTGTAACTTGCAACGCTTGGACGGCCCTGTTCACGGCAACGGCAAAATCATTCAAGAATTTGAAGGCACATTCCGTGGCGCAGGCTGGAATGTGATTAAAGTGATTTGGGGCAGCAAATGGGACGCACTCTTGGCGCGTGATACCAACAACGCCTTGAAACAACGCATGGAAGAAGTGGTTGATGGCGACTATCAAACCTACAAATCCAAAGACGGTGCTTATGTGCGCGAACATTTCTTCAACACGCCCGAATTGCGCGCCATGGTTGCCAATATGTCGGACGATGAAGTTTGGGCATTGAACCGTGGCGGTCATGACCCACACAAAGTTTACGCAGCTTATCATGAAGCGGTAAACAATCCCGATGGTCGCCCCACCGTGATTTTGGCAAAAACCATCAAAGGCTACGGCATGGGCGCGTCTGGCGAAGGTCAAAACGTGGCACACCAATCCAAAAAAATGGACGTGGCATCTTTGAAACAATTCCGTACCCGTTTCAACATTCAGGTTACGGACGAGCAAATTGACAGTGGCGATTTGCCTTATTTCCGTTTCCCCGAAGACAGCGAAGAAATGCGCTATTTGCGTGAACGCCGCAATGCTTTGGGCGGCTATTTGCCACAACGCAATCCCAATACCGAAGCCTTGCCCATTCCTGCTTTGGAAGCCTTTGACGCGCAACTGCAATCAAGTGGCGAACGTGAGTTTTCTACCACCATGGCATTTGTTCGCATTTTGAATACTTTGTTGAAAGACAAGCAAATTGGCAAACGCATTGTGCCGATTGTACCTGATGAAAGCCGTACTTTTGGTATGGAAGGCATGTTCCGTCAATATGGCATTTGGAACTTGAAAGGTCAGCTCTACACGCCACAAGACAAAGACCAGTTGATGTTTTACAAAGAATCGATTGACGGTCAAATTTTGCAAGAAGGCATCAATGAACCAGGGGCAATGGCAGACTGGATTGCGGCGGCAACTTCTTACGCCAACAACCGTTATGCGATGATTCCATTCTACATTTACTATTCAATGTTTGGTTTCCAACGCATTGGTGATTTGGCTTGGGCGGCTGGCGACATGCACGCACGCGGTTTCTTGATTGGTGGCACAGCTGGTCGCACCACTTTGAATGGCGAAGGCTTGCAACACGAAGACGGACACAGCCACATTCAAGCGGATTTAATCCCCAACTGTGTGTCTTACGACCCGACTTATCAATATGAGTTGGCGGTGATTGTGCAAGACGGTTTGCGCCGCATGTATGTGGAACAAGAAGATGTGTTCTACTACTTGACCGTGATGAATGAAAACTACAAACACCCTGCCATGCCCCAACGCGCCAACATTGAACGCGATATTTTGAAAGGCATGTATTTGTTCCGCGAAGGCGGTTCAGGCAGCCTGAAAGTGCAGTTGATGGGTTCGGGCGTGATTTTGGAAGAAGTGATTCACGCTGCCGATTTGTTGAAAAACGACTTTGGCGTGGAAGCCGACATTTGGTCTTGCCCATCGTTCAATTTGTTGAGCCGCGATGCGATGGAAGTGGAACGCCACAACCGTTTGCACCCCACTGGCGAGCAAAAAGTGGCATTCGTTACCGAGCAGTTGCAAGGTCATGCGGGTCCTGTGATTGTGTCCACCGACTACATTCGCGGTTTTGCGGAGCGCATTCGTTCTGCCATTCCAAAAGAAAATGGCGAATTGGTGGTGTTGGGTACAGACGGTTTTGGTCGCAGCGACAGCCGCGCCAATTTGCGTAACTTCTTTGAAGTAGACCGCTACCACGTTGCCGTTGCCGCTTTGAACGCATTGGCAAATCAAGGCAAATTGGACAAGAAAACCGTACAAGTGGCGATTGACAAATACGGCATTGTCACAGACGTTGAGCCAAGCTGGAAACGTTGATTGGCGTTTTCAGGCTGCCTGAAAGTCTTTTCTTGCCCTCCCCCTCATTTGGGGAGGGTTGGGAAGAGACAAAATCCAATAGGAGGCAAAAATGGTCATTGATTTACCGCCACATATTGAGCAAATGGTTTTAAATCAAGCACTTGCCAGAAACATCAGCGTGAGTGCTTTGATTGAGCAATGGGCAAAACAGGACGATATGTTATTGATTGATTTTTTTAAACAAAATCCACCAATAGACGCATTTGCCGACATTGACCCTGTTGCCTACCAAAGGGCGGTGCGCGATGAATGGTAAACGTTATTTGTTGGATACCTGTACGCTGATTGGGCTGCAAAAACAAAGTCCTGAAAGTGTGGCATTATTGGCAGAAAAAGGCGTTTATTTATCGCAATGCGGCATTAGTGTGATTACTTATATTGAATTTGTGGGATTTCATGGCGCAGACAAAGCCACATCGCAACATCTGATGGCAATCGCCCAGCGTTTTACGCAATTTCCGATTTCCAATGAAATCCGTGACTTGGCAATCGCTTTGCGCCAGCACCACAAAATCAAATTGCCTGATACACTGATTTTGGCAACCGCCAAAGCGCACAATTTGACCCTATTAACGCTTGATGAGAAACTGGCTAGAATTTATCAACAAACGGATTTAATTTGATGAAAAAATGGCTTTTAATCATGGGCATATTGATGATTTTATTCGGTGCTTACGGCTTGATTTTTGACGACAAAGACCATTGTTTGGATTATGGCGGTTCGTATAACGCGCAAACCAAGCAATGCGAAAAATAATCAAAATTCAGGATTAAAATCATGGCAATAGACCAAATGGATTGGCATTATGGCGCGGCAGATTTTCCCACAAATGTGCCACAAGAAAACGCAGGTGTCCACATTGGCTTTTTCTTGGCATGGGCATTTGAACGTGGCATGGCTGGCGAAATCCACACCGAAGAAGAACCCCAAGCCATTGAACAATTAGTAAAACGCGAAATCACAGGCGTGGACTTTTTGGTGCAATATTGCGATGAAAAGCTGTGGGGCGAAGATTTTAATCAACAGGGCGAAGCCTTTGCCCTTGATTATTATGAAAATGCTGACAGCGAATTTGCCCAATCTTTTGGTAACTATTTGTCTGATTACAATCAAGTTTTTGCTGAATATGATGATTATGCAGTCCCCAATGATTGGGTGCATTTTGAACGCATTAAGCCCATTTTGGACGAACGTTTCGCGCAATGGCAAAACTTGGTTCAGGCAGCCTGAAAACCCAAATCTTTATTATTTAATTGGGGAAAATTCTCTTGGATAACAAAATGTTATTTAAACCCATTGCCGATTTTATCCATTCAGGATTGTGGCAACGCTATTTGCGGCACGGCAAAATATACCGCCCAGCCAAAAAAACGTTCAGGCAGCCTGAAACACATTTTTCCCCATTAAAACAAACAGAAAGAAACAATATGAGTTTAATTGAAATCAAAGTCCCCGACATCGGTGGACACAGCAACGTGGACGTGATTGCGGTTGAAGTCAAAGAGGGCGACACCATCGCACTTGACCAAACGCTCATCACTTTGGAAACCGACAAAGCCACCATGGACGTGCCTGCTGACGCGGCTGGTGTGGTCAAAGAATTGCGCGTGAAAGTGGGCGACAAAGTCTCCGAAGGCAGCGTGATTGTGTTGTTGGAAGCAGCGAGCCAAACCGAAACCGCACCACAAGTGGCTGAAAAACCAGCAGAAACACCTGCGCCCAGCGTTCAGGTAGCCGCGCCACAAGCTACGGCAAGCGCAACGCAAAAAGTGGAAGTACCCGACATTGGCGGACACAGCAATGTGGACGTGATTGCGGTGGAAATCAAAGTGGGCGACACCATCGCGCTTGACCAAACGCTCATCACTTTGGAAACCGACAAAGCCACGATGGACGTGCCCAGCACGGCGGCTGGCGTGGTAACGGCTTTGCACGTTAAGGTGGGCGACAAAGTTTCGCAAGGCACGGTGATTGTGGAAGTGTCAGGCGGTGCGCCTGTGGCGGAATCTGCACCACAAGCAGCCGCCAAACACGAAACTGCACCCGTTCAGGCTGCCGCGCCTGCGCCACAAGCCCCTGCTCCATCTTCACCACAAGTTCAACAAAATCAACCTGTTGCCGCTTATGGCGCGGTAAACGAGGCGGCATTTGCCAAAGCCCATGCTGGTCCTTCCACACGCAAATTGGCGCGTGAATTGGGCGTGGATTTGGGCTTGGTCAAAGGCACGGGCGCGAAAAATCGCATTACCGCCGAAGACGTGAAAGCGTTTGTGAAAGGCGTGATGCAAAACGGTGGCGCGAGCGTTCAGGCAGCCCCTGCGGCAGCGAGCTTGGGTGGCGGTTTGGATTTGTTGCCTTGGCCAAAAATTGATTTCAGCAAATTTGGCGAAATTGAAGTTAAAGAATTGAGCCGAATCAAGAAAATTTCAGGTCAAAACCTGTCGCGCAACTGGGTGATGATTCCGCACGTTACCGTGAACGAAGACGCGGACATGACCGAATTGGAAACTTTCCGCCAACAACTCAACAAAGAATGGGAAAAAGCGGGCGTGAAAGTGTCGCCATTGGCGTTCATCATCAAGGCGAGCGTGGCGGCATTGCAAGCTTTCCCCGAGTTCAACTCGTCTTTGGACGGCGACAATTTGATTTTGAAAAAATACTACAACATCGGTTTCGCGGCAGACACGCCAAACGGTTTGGTTGTGCCTGTGATTAAAGACGTGGACAAAAAAGGCATTAAGGAAATTTCCATTGAATTGACCGAATTGTCCAAAAAAGCCCGCGAAGGCAAGCTGAAACCGCAAGAAATGCAAGGCGCATGTTTCACGATTTCCAGCTTGGGCGGCATTGGCGGCACCAGTTTCACGCCGATTGTGAATGCCCCCGAAGTGGCGATTTTGGGCGTGTGCAAATCGCAAATGAAACCCGTGTGGAACGGCAAGGAATTTGAGCCACGTTTGATGTGTCCGTTGAGCTTGTCGTTTGACCACCGCGTGATTGACGGTGCGGCAGGTATGCGTTTCACGGTTTATTTGGCGCAATTATTGAAAGATTTCCGCCGCGTGATTTTGTAATTCACACCGTTCAGGCTGCCTGAAAAGCCGTTTGTTTCAGGCAGCCACAATGTTTTAATTTATCGTTTTGGAGTTTTTTATGTCTCAATTGATTTTGGTTTTGAACTGCGGTTCATCATCTTTAAAAGGCGCGGTTTTGAACAACGCCACAGGCGAAGTGCTGTTGAGCTGCTTGGGCGAAAAATTGGGCTTGGCAGACGCTTACATCACATTCAAAGTGAATGGCGAAAAACAAAAAGTGGAATTGGCAAACCAACCCAACCACACAGGCGCGGTGGCTGCCATGTTGAACAAATTGCAAGAAATGGGCTTGGAAAGCCAAATTGCCGCCATCGGTCATCGCGTGGTAAGCGGTGGCGAATTGTACAGCGATTCGGTTTTGATTAACGATGATGTGATTGCCGCCATTGAAAAATGCATTCCGCTCGCGCCCTTGCACAATCCAGCCAATTTGTTGGGCATTCGTGCCGCGCAAAACATTTTCAAAGGCTTGCCCAATGTGGCGGTGTTTGATACCGCATTCCACCAAACCATGCCCGAACACGCCTACACCTACGCTGTGCCACGCAAATTGTACCGCGAATTTGGTTTGCGCCGTTACGGTTTCCACGGCACAAGCTACCGCTTTGTGGCAACCGAAGCCGCACGCTTCTTGGGCAAAGACATTGAAAATTCACGCTTTGTGGTGGCACACTTGGGCAATGGCGCATCTGTTGCCGCCATCAAAAATGGCAAATCCGTAGATACATCAATGGGCATCACGCCTTTGGAAGGCTTGGTAATGGGTACACGCGCTGGCGACATTGACGCGAGCGTGTACGAATTTTTGGCAGACAATTTGAATTTGTCGGTAAAAGAAATCACCAATTTGTTGAACAAACAAAGTGGTTTGTTGGGCATTTCTGAATTGTCCAGCGATTGCCGCACCATTGAAGAAGAAGCCGCCAAAGGACACGAAGGCGCAAAATTGGCTTTGGAAATTTTCTCTTACCGTTTGGCAAAATACATTGCGTCTATGGCGGTGGCAGCAGGCGGCTTGGACGCGGTGGTGTTCACAGGCGGCATTGGCGAAAATTCTGACATCATTCGCGCCAAAGTTTTGAATTATTGCGCTTTCTTGGGATTGAAAGTGGACGATGAAGCCAACTTGGCAGCCCGTTTTGGCAAAGACGGCATCATCACCGCCGCCGACAGCCAAGTTCAAGCGGTTGTGATTCCCACCAATGAGGAATTGATGATTGCCCAAGACACAGCCCGTTTGAGCGGATTGTGATTTTTCAGGCAGCCTTAACAGTACACGACATTTTTTGATATTGCCACAAACCTGCCCCCTCCCCCTATGCAAGGGGGAGGGCTGGGGTGGGGGTTAGAAACGCAACGAGCCACCCCCACCCTAACCCTCCCCCGCCAGCGTGGGAGGGGACAGGTTACAGGCTGCCTGAAACCACCCAAACACGCCAAATCACACGATTTTGGCGTGTTTTTTTGTTAAAATGGCACGTTTTTGATTTTTCAGGCAGCCTGAAGTCCTAGCGGACGGCAAAACCACTTCCCAATTCAATCCCATTTCGGTTTATTTTATGAACTTCCCCCTTCCCAAACCCACGCAAAAATCCTTCTGGACAGATTTATCATTAGGCTCAATGCCTTATTTATTAAGCGAAAATCTCCCCAAAAATTCAAGCAAAATCATTTTAACTGCCGACAGCGAAACCGCCCACCGACTTCATCAAGCATGGCAATTTTTCCGCCCACGCGACAATGCCCTGTTTTTCCCCGATTGGGAAACTTTGCCCTACGAACATTTTTCGCCACACCAAGACCTTGTTTCTGAACGATTATCTGTGTTGTGGCAACTGAAAAACGGTACGGTGGACGCGCTGTTTTTGCCCGTTGCCACCGCCATGCAAAAGCTCGCGCCTGTGTCATTTTTGTTGGCGCGGACGTTTTGGTTGAAAGTCGGTCAAACTTTACACATTGATTCTTTAAGGGAAAATTTGATTCAGGCAGGCTATCATTTGGTGGACAATGTGTTGGCGGCAGGCGAATTTGCCGTGCGCGGCGGCATTGTGGACGTGTTCCCCATGGGCGCGGATTTGCCCTATCGCCTTGATTTGTTTGATGAAGAAATTGACACCATCAAAATTTTCAACCCCGAAACGCAGCGAACCATTGAAAACATTCAAGAAATCAGATTGTTGCCCGCCCACGAATTCCCCACCGATGCGGACGCGCAAAAAATCTTCCGCAGCCGTTTCCGTGAAGAAATCGATGGCGACCCCAGCGCGGCAGCCGTGTACAAAGCGGTGGGCAATGGGCAATTTGGCGCAGGCGTGGAGCATTATTTGCCTTTGTTTTTTGAAGAAAATTGTGCCAATCTGTTTGATTATGTTGGCGAAAATGCGATTGTGGTTTGCACGGACGATGTCCACGCCTACGCCAACCGTTTTTGGGGCGATGTGAAACAACGCCACCAATTCGCGCAGGGCGAGCCGCATTATCCGCCACTTGCACCGCAGTTTTTGTATTTGTCGCCCGACCAGTTTTCAGGCTGCCTGAAACCGTATCCGCAAATTTGGACTTCGCCCGACCACCGCCACGATTTGCCCAATCTTGCCGTAAATCGTCAGTCGGAACAGCCGCTTTTGGCGTTGCAGGATTTTCAGGCAGCGTTTGACGGCAAAATTTTGCTTTGTGCCGACAGCTTGGGGCGCAGGGAAACCATGTCCGCTTTTTTCAAACAAAATGGTTTGGATGTGGCACAAGTGGCAAGTTGGCAGGATTTTGTTCAACAAAACCATAAATTGGCAATTTGCGTGTCGCCTTTGGTGCAGGGCTTTCAAATGAACAGCAATCTCGTCCCCTCTCCCTCTGGGAGAGGGTTAGGGAGAGGGCAAACCGCAGACGATGAACCCCTCTCCCCAGCCCTCTCCCAAAGGGAGAGGGAGCAAGATTTCAGGCAGCCTGAAAATGCGTTGGCACAATCCCATTCACAAAATGTGAAAAATCAAATTTCAGGCAGCCTGAAAATTGCCGTCATCACCGAAACCGAACTCTATCAATACGTTGCTCGCCCCAAAACGCGCCGCTTGAAACACGCCAAAATTGCCGACACCGCCTTGCGCGATTTGGCGGAAATCAACATGGGCGACCCCGTTGTCCACCAAGAACACGGCATTGCGCGGTATCAAGGCTTGGTAAACATGAATTTTGGCGATGGCGACACCGAAATGATGTTGCTGGCATACGCCAACGAAGCGCAACTGTATGTACCTGTTTCACAACTGCATTTAATCAGCCGCTATTCAGGCAGCGCGTCCGAAAACGTGCAATTACACAAACTCGGCACAGGCGCGTGGGGCAAAGCCAAACGCAAAGCCGCCGAACAAGCCCGCGACACCGCAGCCGAATTGCTCAATTTGTACGCCCAACGCGCAGCACAATCGGGTTTCAAATTTGAAATCAACGAATTGGATTATCAAGCCTTTGCAGATGGATTCGGCTACGAAGAAACCGAAGACCAAGCCGCCGCCATCGCTGCCGTATTGAAAGACTTGACCCAAGCCAAACCGATGGACAGACTGGTTTGTGGCGATGTCGGTTTTGGCAAAACCGAAGTGGCGTTGCGTGCCGCATTTGTGGCGGTGATGGGTGGCAAACAGGTGGCGGTACTTGCGCCCACGACTTTGTTGGTGGAGCAACACGCGAAAAATTTTGCCGACCGTTTTGCCGATTTTCCTGTCAAAACGGCGGCGTTGTCGCGTTTTAACAGCAGCAAAGAAACCAAAGCCACCCTCGCAGGCATGGCAGATGGCACGGTGGACATCGTCATCGGCACACACAAATTGGTGCAAGATGATATTGCGTTTAAAAACTTGGGCTTGGTCATCATTGATGAAGAACACCGCTTTGGCGTGCGGCAAAAAGAGCAACTCAAACGCCTTCGCGCCAATGTGGACATGCTCACGCTGACCGCCACACCCATTCCGCGTACATTGAGCATGGCTTTGGAGGGTTTGCGTGATTTTTCATTGATTACCACCGCGCCATCGCGCCGCCTTGCCGTGAAAACTTTTGTCAAACCCTTTGGCGATGGCAGCGTGCGCGAAGCCGTGTTGCGCGAATTGAAACGTGGCGGACAGGTTTTTTTCCTGCACAATGAAGTAGAAACCATTGAAAACATGCGAGAAAAATTGGCAGAACTCTTGCCCGAAGCCCGCATTGGCGTGGCGCACGGACAGTTGCGCGAACGCGAATTGGAACAGGTCATGCGCGAATTTTTGCAACAGAAATTCAATGTCTTACTCTGTTCCACCATTATTGAGACGGGCATTGACATTCCCAATGCCAACACGATTATCATCAATCGTGCCGACAAATTCGGCATTGCCCAGTTGCACCAGTTGCGTGGACGCGTGGGGCGCAGTCATCATCAGGCGTATGCTTATCTTTTTACAGGCGAATTTGTCAGCAAAGACGCGCAAAAACGTTTGGACGCGATTGCGGCTGCCGATGAATTGGGCGCAGGTTTCGCGCTTGCCATGCAAGATTTGGAAATTCGCGGCGCAGGCGAAATTTTGGGCGAGGGACAATCGGGCGAAATGGCGCAGGTGGGTTTGACTTTGTACACGGAAATGTTGAAACAAGCCGTGCGCGAGTTGAAAAAAGGGCGTGTGCCTGATTTGGACGCGCCTTTGGGCGTGAACACGGAAATCAAGCTCCACGCACCTGCTTTGCTGCCTGAAAGTTATTGCCCCGATATTCACGAACGTTTGGTGCTGTACAAACGCTTGGCAACTTGCGAAAACATCAATCAAATCAACGATATTTTTGAAGAACTCATTGACCGTTTCGGGCTGCCTGAACAAGCTGTGAAAACGCTGGTGGAAAGCCACAAATTGCGGATTATGGCAAGCGATTTGGGCATCAGCACGGTGGACGCGACTGCCGAAGCCATCACGTTGGCGTTTGGCAAAAACATGGTGCTGAACCCAGCCAAAATCATCGCCATCATGCAACGCGAAAAAGGCTGGCGCATGGCTGGCAGCGACAAATTGCGCGTGGAAATGAAAAGCGCAGATGTGGTGGCACGGATTGAAAATGCGCGGAAAGTGTTGAAGTTGTTGGCGGAATAAGGGTTTCAGGCTGCCTGAAAGCATTTAGTGCTACAATTCACATTATTTACCCATTTTAACTTGATAGAGTGTGCATACCATGAACATGAAAACCAAATTAAGCAATCTTTTATCCGAACTCAATCACGGCTTTATTGGACGTGAAGAAATGGTCAAATCGGCTTTGTTGAGCATGATTGCGGGCGAAAACCTGCTGTTGATTGGTCCACCTGGCACTGGCAAAAGCCTGATTGCACGTCAAATCAGTCAAGCATTGGCGCAGCCTGAAACGCCCAATCAAGCCTATTTTGAATATTTGCTGACCAAATTTTCCACGCCCGAAGAATTGTTTGGTCCATTGTCCATCAGCGAATTGAAACAAGACCGCTTTCATCGCAACACGCAAGGCTATTTGCCGACCGTGCAAGTGGCGTTTTTAGATGAAATTTTCAAAGCCAGCTCATCCATTTTGAATGCGCTTTTAACCATTTTGAACGAACGCAAATTCCACAACGGCACACAAACCCAAAACATTCCCTTGCAAGCCTTGATTGCCGCGTCCAATGAATTGCCCAAAGGTCAAGCCGAATTATCGGCTTTATACGACCGCTTTTTGGTGCGCCGTTTTGTGGATTATGTGGGCGAAAATCAACTGAAAGATTTTTTCAACCTGCCTGAAAAACGCGCCATTTCGCCCGAAAACCAATTAAGCCGCGATGAATTGGCAGAGATTCAGCAAAATGCGGCAAAAGTGGTATTCCCCGAACCGATTCAGGCAGCTTTGCTGGCAATTTGGGCGAAACACAAAGAAACATTTAAAGAAAATGCCGATGAACGGCTTTCCGACCGCCGTTTTGCCAAAATTTTGCATTTATTGCGGATTTCTGCATTTACCAATCAACGTGAACAGGTGGATTTGTCCGATTTGTTTTTGTTGAAAGACTGTTTGTGGAATGATGAAACGAATGCGGAGAAAGTACGAAATTTGATTATGGGTGTATTGAGAAAATATGCCCAAAATGGAAAAAAGACCAGTAACCCCAACATTCAGGCAGCCAAAAAGCATTCTGTACATGAAATACGAGTACCACCAGAAAACAATGGAAATATAATAACCGCCTCCATAGCTATATTGCCGTCTTTTAGTGGTTATTTCGTTGTAAAACAAATTCATGTAAAAATTGGGGACAGCGTAGAACCCGACCAATCATTAGTTATGGTGCGACGTAAACCAGGCAAACTCGATTTTGATATACCAAGTCCTGTGGCTGGTGTAGTCAAAGCCATACATGCAAAAGTGGGTGATGAAGTATTACCAGACAGCATCATTGTTGAAATTGTTGAAACCGTATCGGTTGATGAACCTGAAAGCAATACACAATCGCTGTTGGTAGAGCAATTTAAAAACAATATTTGGCTGTAAAAGCTGCCTGAAACAGAAAAACGGTCGTCATTCCCGCGCAGGCGGGAATCCATTTTTAACTTTAAGAAACAAAAGTTTGTGTAACCCAACTTTGGATTCTCGCCTACGCGAGAATGACGGCAATTTAAAGGTTTCCGCAGTTTTGCAAAAGTTTCAGGCTGCCTGCAAATATATTTTTGATAAAGATTTCATGATGATTGGTTTATTTGATACGGTTAAAAATGGGCTAAGTAGCATAACTGCTGGTGTCGTACGTTTTGGCTTAAAACCCATTAAATATTTTATTGACAACAATTTTCGCAGTAAAGTTCAACCCGTTGCAGGCAGCGTGGTCTATTGCGATTTATGGGTGGCGGTGGAACATTCGGGCATTTATGTGGCAGATAACGGCATTTCCAATGTGGAAGTAACGGGCTTTGCCGATAGCCAAGTGCGCCTGTCTAATCCGACAGATTTCACGTCCAAAAGCACCATGGGGAAAAAGATTTACGTTTCCTGCCACGATAGCCATGCCGTTGGGCATGATAAAGTGGGCAATTATGCTGCTCAACAGGTGGGCGAGCGTTTGTTTTATGGCTTGGTGTTCAAAAATTGTCATGAATTTTCCAGCAGTTGCCTAAAACAAATTCCCGAACAAGATATTTCATTTTGGGGCAAATTGTGGGGCGAATTTACCGACTTTTTTGACCCAGAATGGGAATTCACCATTCGCCAATTAAAAAGGAATGCGCGTCTGCATTTGGGTGCAAACAAGTGGCGTTTGTGGGATTGGGATGGCAATGCTGCCAACGAACCCGAACCCGATTGGCAAGCACAACAAGATTATTTTCAGCAACAAGCGCTAACGCCCGAATTTATCCGCCAGTTGCGCTATGAATTGTTGGAAACGCGCGATTATGAACAAGAAATCGCCGATGAAAACATCCCCAAGCATATTCGCCAAAAACTGCACCAATTCAGGCAAAATTTAGAAGACATATCCGATACTTACCAAAAAGCAGAAGCATTTTTGAACGGTTGCCCCGAAGCCAAATTGTCGTTTAATGACCTGCAAAACAGCCCAGAAGATTTTGCATTATTGGCAAAAGAAATGGCGCAAAATCAAGGCATTCGTGAATTGGTACGCAAAATGGGGCGCAATTATGTTTCGGAAGAAATCAAGCAACGCGTGAAAGTGCCAACGCGCAGTCGCAGCGAAGTGCATGGCGTGGCATTGGGCAATGATTTAATGCGCATGCTGCCCAATGAAATGGCGTTGCTGGACGATGAAACTTTGGAAACGCTGTTTTACAGCCGTTTGCTGGAAAGCCAGTTGCAATGCTATGAATTGCAAGGCATTAGCCTGATTGATGAAGAACAAACCACCCAGCAGCAAAAAGCCCAAACAGGACCTGTGGTGGCGTGTTTGGACACATCGAGCAGCATGGCTGGCGAGCCTTTAATCAAAGCGAAAGCGGCTTTGTTTGCCATTGCCAATATTCTGCAACGCGAACAGCGTAGTTTGTATGTTTTGCTGTTCAGCGATAGCGGACAAGTAGCGGAATTTGCCCTAAACCATGCCGACAATTTGGCAGGTTTAATGCGCTTTTTGCAACAAGGTTTTGGTGGCGGCACGGATTATGAAACGCCATTGAATCGCGCTTTGGAAATCATTGAGCAGCAGCCTGAATTTGAAAAAGCCGATGTGTTGATGTTGTCTGATGGCGATTGCAATTTGTCTGATGAATTTGTGCGACATTGGAAACAGAAAAAAGAGCGGTTGAATTGCACGGCTTATTCTGTATTGTGCAATGGTTCGCGTACAGAAGACAATTTCAGCGATGAAATTTTGGTTTTATAGTCAATTCGTCTCAAAATAGAACAAGTGTAGGGTTCAACCTGTTGCACCATTTTCCTGAAAAAACATGGACTTGTTGCAACAAGTTGCACCCTACATGGCGTTCCAAAAGTAAAAATTTTTGCACATCTAAACAGGGCAGATATGAAATCTGCCCCTACGAACCGATTTTTGTAAAGGTTTCAACCTGAATCCTAGGGGCTAATGACAATTTGGGCGCGAAGTTGGTTTTTCAGGCAAACACCGCTTCGCTGTCAAATTCAAGGAAAAAATGCGAGTCAATACCACCCATTGGCGCGTATTTTTGACGCAGAAGTTGGCGATTTTGATGAAAAAACAATCGCGAAACGAATTGTCAAACGAATTGTCATTAGCCCCTAATCCAACAAATCATTCATCAAATCATGTTCGCGTTTCATCGCTTTCAAATCCGCACGAATCCGCGCTTGCACCGCCTGCAAATCCGCAGCAATATCGTGTGGCGCAACCGTTTTGCCCGATTTATCCCATGCCACGCGCGTGCTTTGGGTGGGGGTGTCGTCAATTTTCAGCATTGCTGTGCCATTGTCGTAATAAAACAAGATGTTGCTGTTGCCATTTTGCGAATGCCGCTCTGCCATCAAATTGCCGTTGGGGTAGAAAAATTGCATATTCAGGCTGCCTGAAACCGCCTTTTCCGCGCTGGCAGCTTGATTTTGCCCCAAATCATCGCGCACATAAGCCGACAAACGATTGTGGGCAAACAACCACACTTCGCCCTGCTCCACCCCCTTGTCATACACCGCCATTTTCAACAAACTGCCATCGGGCGCATACCATGCCACACGGCTGTCTATTGCCGATACATCGCCAAAAATTTTCAATTTTGCGTCCTTAATCGCAATATAAGGCGATGTGAATGGCACATCATTGTTTTGATAAAAATCCTGCACCACCCAACGCCCATCGCCCGTTTTCCCAATGATTTCACGGTAAAACCCATTTTTGGTCGGGCGCACTTCGGGGCGGCGCAAACGGTCAAAATAGCGAATATCGCGTTTTTCGGTTGGCGCGTTGGATTGGGCTGCTTTGCCCTTTTTGGGGCGTGATGTGTTTGGGGCTGGCGCAGCTTGTGCCACTTTTTTGGTCAAACGATAGCCCAACTGCTCGGGTGATTGCATTGCCAACACATCAGATGCGGTAAGCGACTTCACCGCCGCAGGTGCTTGTGGCGCAGGCTCATTCAAATCCGCCATTTCCACAGGCACACACGCCACCAAAAAAACCACACACCAGCATTGTTTGAACGATTTCATCAAAATGCCTTTTGGAAACATCAAAAAATCCCCCCAAAACAATAAAACCTGTTGCCACACAGACAACAGGTTTTATTCGTCAATCAAACAACCGCCAAATTAAGCCATTGCTTTGATTTTGGCAGACAAACGGCTTTTATGACGTGCCGCTTTGTTTTTGTGGAACACGCCTTTGTCGGCAATGCGGTCAATGATTTTGGTGTTTTGTTGGAAAGCGGCTTGTGCTGCTGCTTTGTCGCCAGCCTCAACTGCTTTCAACACTTTTTTAACCGCAGTACGGAAAGCGGTACGCAAGCTGGCGTTGTGGGCGCGAGCTTTCAAAGATTGACGGGCGCGTTTGCGGGCTTGTGCGCTATTTGCCATAAGTATTACTCCTGATGAAATTTGGGTAGAAAATGAAAACGTGCCATTCTAAACACGCCCATGGCAAAATGCAAGTATTTTCAAACAAAAACATCACATCACGCCCCAAATTCACCGCAAAAACACATCAATAAACAATCGGTCATTTAAAATTGGCTTAAAAAATGTTAAACTATCGCCCTTTTAGATTATTTATTTGGTTCATTCAGCTATGTCCTATCAACAAGCCAAAATTCCTGTATCCGAACAATTTGCCGAATCCCTGTCTGAATCGCTGATGGAACTGGGTGCTTTGTCGGTTGCCATTGAAGATGCTTACGCTGGCACAGCTGGCGAAGAAGAAATTTTCGGCGAACCCGATATGCCACAACAACAAATGTGGCAAAAAAGCGTTTTGGTCGCCCTGTTTGACGCGCAAGCTGATGTGGCAAGCTGCATTCAGGCTGCCTGTTCACAATTATCGCTGCCCACATTTGCCTATGAATTGGACACGCTGGCTGAACAAGATTGGGTGCGCTTAACCCAATCGCAATTTGACCCCATTCAAATTTCCGAACGCCTGTGGATTACCCCCACTTGGCACGACACCCCCAATAAAAATGCCATCAATTTGCGCCTTGACCCCGGTTTGGCATTTGGTACAGGCAGCCACCCCACCACACATTTGTGCCTGAAATGGCTGGACAACAACCTCAACGGCAAAGAAAATGTGTTGGATTATGGTTGCGGTTCGGGCATTTTGGCGATTGCCGCCTTAAAATTGGGCGCACAAAACGCCACAGGCGTGGACATTGACCCCCAAGCCATCATCGCCAGCAAAGACAATGCTTTGCAAAATGACGTTCAAGCCACTTTTGTGCAACCCAACGAGCTGCCCGATGCCCAATACGATGTGGTGCTTGCCAATATTTTGGCAAACCCTCTGCGTATGTTGGGCGAAATGCTGGCAAGCCGCACCAAACAAGGCGGACGCATTGTTTTATCAGGCATTTTGGCAGAGCAAATTGATGAAATGAGCGCGATTTATTCGCAATGGTTTGATTTAGCCCCCACCGAAATTTTGGACGGCTGGGCGTGTATCAGTGGTCGCAAAAAAGCCGCTTAAAACGAGAAAGCACACACCATGACTAAAATGATTAAAGTAACTTGCCCAAGCTGCAAAACCGCATTGAGCCTGTCTGAACAGCATTTGCGTGAAACAGACGGTCGCGCCGATTGCCACCACTGTGGACACGTTTTTCGTTTGGTAAAAAAGAAAAAAGCCGAAACCCCACCACCTGCCGAATCCCCCAAAAAAGAGCGCCCCAAAACCGACCCCTTTTTTGCTGATGTGGGTGTGAACGACCCGATTTTCCCCACCGATGGTTTCCCCACAGGCAATCGCGCCAAACAGGAAAAAGCCAAACCCAAAACCGCAAACAAAAGCGCGGTCAAACTCAATTATCGTGAACCCAAAGCGGAAAACAAAAACCGCAACACCTTTGCCGATGTGGGTCAAAAACCATTGGCATTCAATATGTTGGATGCGGATTCGGCAAACGCGCAAATTCCGCAAGTGTCCATCAAACCTGCGGTGCAAGGCAATGCGCTTGCCATGAACAGCACGGGCAATCCCGACCAGCAAAACAACATCACGATTCACACCGACAGCTTGGTGTTCACTTTGGTGGGCGACAACAATGGCACCGACAACAATGTGATTGACGCTGGTGGCAACAAAAGCAATGCGCCCATTGTGGTGTCATCTGGCAATGATTTGAATTGGACAATCGCCACCATCGCGGCACTTATCGCTTTGATTGTGCAATTATTTTATTTGGTTTTGATGTTGCAATAATCTTTTTCGTTTGCCCGATTGTTTTGCATGAAATAATCGGGCTTTTTTTCAGGCTGGCTTTTCTTTCAACCCAAAAATATGACAGACCCTTTTGTAAACGCATTCCGCGAAGCCGCGCCTTATATTCACTATTTGCGCGGCAAAACTTTGGTGGTGGGCATTGCCAGCCATTTGCTTGATTCAGGCAGCCTGAACGCTTTGTCGGCGGATTTTCATTTGCTGGCGGCTTTGGGCATACGCTTGGTTTTGGTACACGGTTGCGACACGCAAATTGCGCGGTTTTGTCCACAAAATCAACGCAATCATGCCATTTATCCGCAACGCCGTATTATTGACGACAACGCCCTGCAATTTGCCAAACACTTTTGTGGCGCAATACAATTTGATTTTCAGGCAGCCTTGTCGCTGGGTGTGGCGCGTTCGCCACAACGTCCACCGCGTTTGCGTTTGATTCATGGCAATTTTTTGAGTGCCAAGCCTTTGGGCGTACACGGCGGTGTGGACATGCAATGGGCGGGTCAAGTCCGCAAGGTGGACGCTGCCGCGATTGAAGACGCACTTGCAATGCAAGCCATTGTTTTGATTAGCCCCATTGCCGCATCATTGGGCGGGCAAAGCCATGTTTTGTCCATGCCCGAAGTCGCGGCAGAATTGGCGATTGCCTTGCAAGCGGAAAAATTGGTTTTTCTGACCCAAGAAAACGGCATACGCCATGCCAATGGGCAATTATTGGCAAATTTAACCGCGCAAGAAACACATCATTTGCTGTCTGAAAAGCATTTTTCCATTTCAGAGCAGGCGATTTTGACATCGGCATTGCACGCTTTGCAACAGGGCATTTCGCGCGTGCAAATCCTTTCAGGCAGCCAAAATGGGGGATTGTTGCGCGAATTGTTCACGCGACACGGTGCTGGCACGTCCATTGCCCAAGATTCGTTTATGAACGTGCGCCCTGCTCACGAGCGCGACATCGCCGACATCATCACGCTGATTAAGCCTTTGGAAGAGCGCGGCATTTTGCTGCCACGCAGTCCCGAATATTTGGCGGCACACATTCACGAATTTTTTGCGTTGGAACACGACCGCCAAATTTACGGTTGCGTGGCAATGAAAACCTTTTCAGACAGCCCAAATGACGCTGAATTGGCATGTTTGGTGGTGTCGCCCGATGCGCGAGATGGCGGCTTTGGCGAATTGCTGCTGGAAAAAGTGTTGCAACACGCACGGCAAATGGGCAAACAACGCCTGTTTGCGCTGTCCACCCACACCGCCGATTGGTTTTTGGAACGCGGTTTCCAGGCAGCCAGCGCAGCCGATTTGCCCGCTCAACGCTTGGCAGAATACCAAAGTAACGGTCGCCAATCCAAAATTTTCATTTTAAATTTAAATACTTGATAACAAACAATGAGTAAACGCCAAACTTTTTTGATTTTGATTATTTTGTTTTCGCTGCTGTTTGTGGCGTTGATTGCGCTGGGCAGTTATTGGCTGTCGCTCAAAACGCTGCCTGAACGACAATTTGGCATTGCGGCGTTTTTGTTTGCATTTGCGGCGGCGTTTGGGCAAATTGGCAGCTTGGCGATGTACATTCGCCACATCGCGCGTGAAAAAGCACAACGGCAAATGATGAATCAAAACAATGAGCTTTGATTCAGGCAACCGCCCAAACCATTTTCAGAAGGAAAACAACCATGTTTCAAAAAATCGTCCTTGCCAGCAACAACGCAGGCAAATTGCGCGAATTTACCGATTTATTTGCCGCGCAACACCTTGAAATCGTGCCACAATCCGCTTTCAACATCCCCGAATGCCCCGAACCCCACCCCACATTTGTGGAAAACGCGCTTGCCAAAGCCCGCCACACCAGTCGCCATAGCGGTTTGCCTGCTTTGGCAGACGACAGTGGCATTTGCGTGAATGCGCTGGGTGGCGCACCAGGGGTGTTGTCTGCCCGATTTGCTGGCGAACCCAAATCCGATGCCGCCAACAACGCCAAAGTCAGCGCACAACTGGCTCAACACACTGATTTATCTTGTTATTATGTTTGCGTTTTGGTGCTGGTGCGCCACGAAAACGACCCCCAACCCATCATCGCCGAAGGCATTTGGCACGGACAATGGCAACACCAAGCCGCAGGCGAACACGGCTTTGGCTACGACCCGCATTTTTATTTGCCCCAACACCATTGCACCGCCGCGCAAATGTCGCCCGAACACAAAAATGCCATCAGCCACCGCGCCATGGCTTTGCGCGAATTGCTGGCAAAAATTCAGGCTGCCTTTCACTAAACTGAAAAAATGGATTTTGCCTTCGGCGACTGACTTTTTAAAAAAGTAAGCCAAATACCTTAATGCTGAACGGTTTCTTGCCAAAAAATATTTCAGGCAGCCTGAAACCTTTGCAAACCCTATTTTTTGAACTTTTTTGAAAAATAAATTTATTAAAATCCAATATATTGAAATTTTGAAAAATCAAATTTTAGGCGTTTTGCAAAGGTTTCAGCCTGAAAACCAAAATGTAGGCAAACAGACAAAAAAAGCGTACACTCTCTTGAATAAAACCAAGGTGTGCCCCACATTGCACCCACCCAAATGTATTTTATAAGGAAAATCATCATGTCTGACGAAAACCCAATCATTTTTACCGAAGCGTGCTGCGAAAAAGTTGCCGACTTAATCGCCGAAGAAAACAACCCCGATTTGATGTTGCGCGTGTTTGTAAACGGTGGCGGTTGCTCGGGTTTCCAATATGGCTTTACCTTTGACGAAATCAAAAACGATGACGATTTTGAAATCGTGAAAAACGGCTTGAAATTTTTGGTGGACCCCATGAGCTACCAATACCTGATTGGTGCTGAAATTGACTACACCGAAAGTTTACACGGCTCACAATTTGTGATTCGCAATCCCAATGCCACCACCACTTGTGGTTGTGGCTCATCATTCTCGGTATAAAATCGCATTGTTTATGCAAAAAAAGCTGCCTGAAAGCCATTTTCAGGCAGCTTTTTCGCAATTTATGTTATGATACAAAATTTTTACGACCCATAACAAACAACATGTTCAACACACAGGGCGGCACATAAAATATCGCCTTGCGCCATATATGTTGCCCTGATTTGGACGAGGTGATGCCTCTACCAAATCAAACCCACCGAAAAGGAAATAGGATGAATAAAAAAATTTTAATCGGTGCGATTGCCAGCACCACACTCGCATTGTTTTTTGGCACACCTTACTATTTGGGCATGAAAGCCGAACAAAGCCTAAATGAACAACATCGCATTTTAGCCGATACCTTTTTCCTAGAAATTGACAATCACACCTACGACCGTGGCTGGTTCAGCGCAACCGAAACCACCGTTGTGCGTTTCAAACCCAGCGTGTTGAACAATTTGTCCAAACACCTGCCTGCCAACATCAAAACCGTGTTGGATAAACCCATTACCATGGTCAATCATGTGCAACATGGTTTGTTTGCCGATGGTTTCACGCCCGTTCGCGCTGTGGTTCGCACCGAATTTCAATACGACCCCGAAGTGCAAAAAGTGTTGGCGCGCTTTTTTGGCGACCAAACGCCCGTAAGCATGACCAACACCATAGGCTTAAACGGCAATGGTAAGTTGGAAATGCAGGTTGCCAAATTTGACTATGAAGAATTGTCGGGCATTAAATTGAATTGGCAAGGCATGCAAGCCCACATGGATTATGAGGCAGGTTTTCAAGCCTACACCAATCAATTTGACATTCCCCACTTAAAAGCGATTTTGGCAGACAAAGGCGAAATCAGCATAGAAAATGTGCAAATCAACAGCAAAACCCATTCAGGCAGCCACAACATCAGCTTGGGTTCATCGGAAACCAAATTGGGCAAATTCAATGTGGCTTGGAAAGAAAGCATTGATTACAACATTCGCCTGAATGAATTGGTCAATACCGTTACCGATTTGCAAATTGGCGCGTTCATCAATCCCACAGGCAGCATTGCGCCGTCCAATTTGTCGGTAAACAATTTGAGCTACACCACCCAAACCGATGAAAAAGACGGTTTCATCAACAGCCAAGGGCGTTTTGCTTTTGAAAAATTGCAATATGGCGACAATGCCTACGGCCCACTTGCCATAGACATTGCTGCCGAACATTTGGAAAGCAAGAGCTTGGCAGCCATCAAAAAAAGCTGGGCTGAATTGTCTGCCAAACAGGTTGATGACGAAAAAATGCAAGAAGCCATTTTGGACGTGGTTCGCAAAGAGGGTGTGGGCTTGTTTACCAACAATCCCGTTTTCAAAATCAATCAATTTGATTTTGTTGCGCCATCGGGTCATGTGAAAACCAAAGGACAAATTGGTTTCAATGGCGTTCAGGCAGCCGATTTGAACGATTTTGGCGTTTTATTGAAAAAAATGAACGCCAATATGGACTTTGACGTTTCCAAAGCCCTGATTGAGCAATTTGCCATCAGCCAAGCGCGTGGTTTGTTTAGCGCATCCAATAATCCCGAGAATCAAGAAGCCAAAATGGACGAAGCCGCCCAAAAAGACGTGGACGACACCATACGCTTGATGATAGGCGGCATGGTGGACAATATGGCTGGCGAAGGCTATTTGACCCAAAACAACGATGCCATTCAAACCAATGTGGCGGTGCAAAACAATGAAATCAAACTGAATGGCAAAGTCTTTACCATTCAAAGTGATGAAGATTTGTTGGCACAAATTGAAGCCGATGATGAAATGAAAGCCGCCGCCTCGGAAGTCAAAAAATAAGCAAAATTTGGCGAAAATCCATTCATCATTTATAATAAAAGCCATACAGCTAACACCCCGTGTGTTAGCTGCTTGGTTTTTCAGACAGCCTTTTTCTTCACAAATCACTTCAATAAAAATATTTTTGTGGAAATGAACAACATTTCCCCACACCCATTTTAAGGAACACCACATGAAAAAAACATTTTTCTTGTTTTTGACCACTTTGTTTGCCAGCCTGTTTTTGCCCATGCAGGCAGCCCACGCCAAAACCTATGCCCAAGAAGTCAAGTGCATGGCAACCGCCATTTTCTATGAAGCGCAAGGCGAACCCCACAAAGGCAAAATTGCGGTCGGTCATGTGATTTTGAACCGCATGCGTTCGGGCTTGTATCCCAAAAGCGCGTGTGGCGTGATTCATCAAAAAGGACAATTCCAATGGGCGCACAACCACCGTTTGCGTAAAAATCGCGTGTTTCACCCCGTGCGCCACAAGCAAATTCAGCATTTGGCAAGCAAAGTTTATGCGCAAAAACAATCCATTACCCAACATGATGTTACCCGTGGTGCATTGTTCTTTTCTGCCAATGGTGTGCGTCCTGCGCCACGCGCGGTAAAAGGCGTGAAAATCGGTCGTCATCAATTTTTCAATTTGCGCGGTTTCAAATACCGAGCGATTTAATGGTTCTTATCTTCCCCTTCTTTTTCAGGCAGCCTTGTTGTTTTCAGGCTGCCTGAAAGCACATTTTTATTGAGAAAACATCATGTTGAGCATTTTTGATATTTTTAAAATTGGTTTGGGTCCTTCCAGTTCACACACCGTAGGCCCGATGAAAGCCGCCGCCGCCTTTGCAGGCAGCCTGAACGATTTGGGCGTGTTGCCACAAGTAAAACGCCTTGCTGCCGAAGTGTATGGTTCGCTGGCACTCACAGGTTTGGGGCATGGCACGTTTGACGCGATTTTGCTGGGCTTGGAAGGCAGCCTGCCACACAATGTGGATTTGGAAACCCTGCCCGAACGCCTAGAACACATCAACGCCCACGCCCAATTACAACTGAATGGCACACAAACCATTGATTTTGAAGTGGCGCGCGATATGGTGGTGCGATACAGCGACAGCCTGCCCAAACACCCCAACGGTTTGCGTTTCATCGCCTACGATGCCCAAGAGCAAATTTTGCACGAACAAATTTACTATTCCATCGGCGGCGGTTTTATCGTTACCGATGAACAATTTGGCAAAGAACAAAGCAATGCGACCAGCGTCCCCTATCCTTTCAAGCACATGGCGGATTTGCTGCGCATTTGTGATGAAGAAGATTTGTCCATCGCGCAAGTGGTGGTGCAAAACGAAGCCGCAATAAGCGGCGAAAAACCGCTTGCCGTGCGCCGCCGCGTGGCTGCGATTGCCCAAGCCATGTTTGATTGCGTGGAACGCGGTTTGCAGCAACGCGGTGTATTGGCTGGCGGTTTGAATGTGCAACGCCGTGCGCCCGATTTGGCAGTGAAAATGCAAAATTTGCGTGAGGCAGGTCAGTTGAACACGCATTTGTGGCCGATGATTTACGCGATGGCGGTGAACGAAGAAAACGCGGCTGGTGGACGTGTTGTTACCGCTCCCACCAATGGTGCGGCTGGCATTGTGCCTGCGGTATTGTATTATTTCCATAAATTTCATCCACTTGCCGCGCCGCGTGCGATTGAAGATTTCCTGCTGGTGGCAGGCGCAATCGGCATTTTGTACAAAACCAACGCCTCCATTTCAGGGGCGGAAGTGGGTTGTCAAGGCGAAGTGGGCGTGGCGTGTTCCATGGCAGCAGGCGCGTTTTCAGCCGTGAGTGGTGGCACAACCGCGCAAATTGAAAACGCGGCAGAAATGGCAATGGAACACCATTTGGGTTTAACTTGCGACCCCGTAGGCGGCTTGGTGCAAATCCCGTGCATTGAGCGCAACGGCATTGCCGCCGAAAAAGCGATTAAATTGGCACAACTGTCGCTGCTGGAAGACGGCAACAACAAAAAAGTGAGCTTGGACATGGTCATCAAAACCATGCTGCAAACAGGCTTGGACATGAAATCCACCTACAAAGAAACTTCGCTGGCGGGTTTGGCGGTTACTTTAAAGAAAAAAGCCATTCCCATTTCTGTGCGTGTGGTGGAGTGTTGATGTGTGTAGGTTGGGCTGTCAAACCCAACCTACATTATTTCAGGCTGCCTGAAACAGAAAAACTGCCGTCATTCCCGCGTAGACGGGAATCCACTTTTAACTTTAAGAAACAAAAGTTTGTGTAACTCAACTTTGGATTCCCGCCTACGCGGGAATGACGATGGTAGTGGTTTTGCAAAGGTTTCAGCCTTTCAGAGTAGGTTTCGGCTCGGAGAACCGACCTACGCTGGCTTTTTTAATTTGCGTTAAACATAAATTTAATTTCAAAAAATTAAGATTAAATTATGACATTTATAAAAAAAATAATGGATAACCATTTTATTTTTGTCTGGTGGATATTTTTATTATTTTTATTTACAAACACAATTTTTCCTTACATTGCAATAACAAAAGCAGAAAAAGGTCAGTTTCAAACTGCTTGTGCTTACATAATTAAAACAAACAAAGGGAAATATATTGATGAAACAATTATTGAAATTGAAGGGAAATATTATTCAGATAGAGATATTTTACCTTTACGACATAGGGCTTTTCTGATTAAAAGAAAAGAATGGCTTCAGTTTCCATTGGGAAAAGGATATAAAGATTTTCTTACTGTAGAACCAAACAGATGTAAAAATGTTAAATATATTGAAGTATACAATATATTTGGATTGAGAAAAATTTTCTTATATGAATACATCAAATAACCTTGTCTTTTATTAAAAAATATTTTCAGGCAGCCTGAAAAACCTTCTCGCAAAACAATATTATGATTATCCGCAATAAAAACAATACTTTTACGCTGCTTTTCGCGTGGCGTGGCACGATTTTACCGCAAGTGCTGCCTGAAATTTTGGGCTTATCGGCTTTGTCGGTGGTGCTGGCAATGGTGGTGCATTATCGCTGGCTGGACGTGCCTGCGCCACCATTGGTGGGCTTCACGATTTTTGGTGTGGTGCTGTCGCTGTTTTTGGGCTTTCGCAACAACGCTTGCTACGACCGTTGGTGGGAAGGTCGCAAATTGTGGGGCGCGTTGATTGCGACCGAACGCCATTTGGCGCGCGACACCGCCATTTTGCCGCCCGAACAACGCGAAATCGTGTTGGAGCGCGTGATTGTGTTTGTGCATTTGTTGCGCGACCGTTTGCGCGTTCAGGCAGCCGCGCCCGAATTATTTTCGCGATATGGGCAATTTGATGAAAATGATATTATTCAATTTAAACAACACATTAATTTGCCACAATATTGTTTACAACAAATCCAAAACAATCTGATTGCCGCACACCAACAAAAGCACATCAGCGACATCATCTACACGCAACTGACCGCCCACATTACATCGCTGGGCAGCATTCAGGCAGGCTGCGACCGCATTGCCAGCACGCCCCTGCCCTTTGTTTATTCGGCATTATTGCGCCGTGCGGTGTACAGTTTTTGCGTGATGTTGCCCTTTGCGATACACAGCGAGCTGGGTTTTTGGACACCGTTGATGGTGGCGTGGCTGGTGTACATGTTTTTGGGTTTGGACGCGTTGAGTTTGCAACTGGAAGAGCCATTTGGCACGCAAGACAATGATTTGCCGCTAGACAGCATGGTCATTTTAATGGAACGCGAATTGTTGATGAGTTTGGGGCGCGATGTGCCGCCCGCGTTGGTGGCGCAGGATTTTTATTTAAGCTAAAAATATTTCAGGCAGCCTGAAACGCATTTTTCAGGCTGCCTGAATGTTTTTAACGATGAAAATCAAACCGTTGAATCTGCCAGCGCATTCAATTCATCTTTCTGCGCTTGGGTCAATTTTGCAATACCCAAAATCAAAGACGCATTCGTCCAACCAAAACCGCCTGCTGGCACATAGTCAAACACCGCCCCCACATTGCCATATTCCACATTGGTTTTGTGCGAACTTTGTTCCACGTTGAATTTTTCGGGAATCAAACCGTTGTATTCCACCGTTGCGCGGACAATGGTTTGCACCCACGCAAATGCCGCTTGGTGCATTTCATCAGCAAAACCAAAATGTTGCAAACCTTCCCAAATCAAAATTTGGTGCGGTGCCCAGCCGTAGGGATAATCCCATTGGCGTTCCACATTCAGGCTGCCTGAAATGGGGGCGGTGGACGCAATGCCACCCACGCGCAACAGTTGCGGCAACTGGCTGGCTACCGCGCGTTTCGCTTGCGTGGGGCTGCACGCCTTCGCCCAAAGTGGAAACAAATTGCTGGCGGATACAAACGCATTTTGCTTTTTCGTCAAATGGTTGTAATCGTAGAATGTGCCGTCCGCTTCATTCCACAAATATTGCTGCATGGCGAGATAGCGTTTTTCTGCGTATTCAAAAAAGCGGTCGTACGAATAAGTTTGACCTGCAAATTCAAAACCTTGTGGATAATATTCCAATAATAATTGGGCAATATCCGCTTCCACGCGATACAAAATGGCGTTCAAATCCACACAAGCGGTGTCGGCACACACATCGTCCAAACGGGTGGTGGTGTCGTGTCCGCTTTCGCGCATGGCGCGGTCGTGTTCAAAATAGCGGTCTAGCTCGGGTTCTTTCAGGCTGCCTGAATCGTATTCGCGCTCAAAATCTTGCCAATTCATGCCGTGTTTGTCGGCAAATTGCTGCAAAATCACGCGAAAATGCCCTTCTTCGGTTTCTTTGGGGCGACCCACGCCTTCGTCAAAATAATGGTTCAAACCGATGTCGGCAAAATAATGCGTGTTCGGGTTTTGCCAAACCTGTTCGTATTCTTGAATGGCGATTGCCAAATGCTCTGCCAGCCAGTTTTCAGGCAGCCTGTCGGCATATTGGCGGTAAAACGCGGCTAAATAGGGCGTGTAAAACGGTGGCTGCGAGCGCGTCAAATAATAGCTGCGGTTGGCGTTGAGCATTTTGCCGTAGTATTTGATTTGATAGGCAATGTTTTCCAACATACCGCGTGCCAATTCGTATTGGTCGTGCGCCATCAAGCCCAAGCCGATGAAATAGCTGTCCCAGCCATACATTTCATTAAACCGCCCCCCTGGTACGACATAGGGCAAAGGTTGGTCGGTTGCTTTGTCGTATTTCAATGCCAATAAACCCGCTTTCTCATCAATTTCTTTCAATAAATCAGCAGAATAAGGCGGAGCAGGCAGCTCAATAATCTCAATATTGTCATATTGAGCGGTAATGCGGCGATAGTACGCCAAACCGTCCACATCGGCAGCTGGCACATACAAATAGGATTTTTCGCTGCTGCGTTTTTCATCAAACAAATTGGCAAGCACATTGTCGGCATTCATGCGGCGGCTCAACACGTTCCAATAATGATTTTTCATTAAATAATCAACGCGTTCCAATGGAAGCATCAACACTTTTTCGGTGTCCAATTCGCCATTGCCCAGCCACACTTCTTGCAATAAATTGGCTAAATAATAAGTGCCGCGCACGTCAAATTGTTCGCCATTTTCGCCAAACACGGTAAATTGTTTGTTGCCTGTGTCGTCAATGGTAATGGTGCGTGTGCCTTGCGTGGATTGTTGCGCCAATAAGTCGTTTAAGATTTGGTCGCGGTTGATTTTAAGCTGCATTGCCGTATCCTTTAATGAATTTGTTCAACAAAATCAATGAAACAATCAAAATCGCAATCGGAATTAACATGAAATAAAACGCCTGTGCGCCACCCACATTTTCAAACAACATGCCAATAATGCGCGAACCCAAAGTACCGCCCAATGCGGAGAAAATCACAATCAAACCCGTCATCGGGCTGTGCAAATGTTTGGGCAAGGCGGACAAAGTTGCCGAACTAATCAAGGGGTAAATCGGTGCAATAAACAAGCCAATTAAAGGGAAAATAAAGCCAATCGCGGGAATGTCACTAAATGAATGAATGGTTTGTGGGTTGGCGTTCAAAGCCGATGGCAACACAAACACCACCACCGCAGCCGCCGCCAACAGGCAGCCAATCAGCAAAGTCAGCCAATGGATTTTTTTAACCAACTGCCCCGCCAAAAAACGCCCAGCCGCCAATGACAATGCCAAAATGCTCGCCATTTGTACGCTCAATGTTTCATTCAGCGACAAAACTTTTTGGTTGAAAGTCGGCAGCCAAGTCATAATCCCTTGTTCCACCATCACAAAACAGAATGCGCTCAACACAAAGAAAATCGTCAAAGGCAATGCCGCCATTTTCAACATACCAACAAAATCATCGGACAGGCTGCCTGAAGATTTGGGTGTTTCCACCTCCACTTTGGTAAACAGCAACAGAAAAAATGCCACCGCCACCAAAGCCGCCAACAGCAAATACACGCGCAGCCAGCCATTGGGGTCGTTCGCGTCAAAAAACGCGGGGAACAGGAAATAGGCGGACGCAATGCCTATCATGAAAAAGCCTTCAATGGAACTCATGAAACTGTTGTGTTCTTCCTTGCTGTTGGTGAACAAGCCTATCATGGAATACACGGACACTTTGATAAAGGCAAATGCCACGCCTATGGTTAAAAACAGGATTTTGCTGCTGCCAAACGAGTTACCCAAATACATGGTCAGGCAGCCTGCAAACACCAATGCCAAGCCGAGCAACATGCTGTTTTTGTAACCAAATTTCGGCAAAAATGAAGCAACGAAAAACGACACAATCGCAATCGGCAAATCTTTAAATGCTTCTAAAATACTGGCTTCGGTGGCGGAAACACCGTAGTTGGCAAGCGATTGTTGAATCACAATGCCCACGCTATTGAGCAAAATGGCAAAGACAAAGTAATTGATAAACAATGCCAATTTAATGGGGAAATGTTTCATGGCACATTCCTTGTGGAATAAACAGAAAAGCGGTTTATTTGCCGCACTGAGGTAATGACATCGGTGTCATTTTTATTTTAGTGTAAACACGAATGCCTAAATTGGCAAGCAGATTTTTGAGACACATTTTCAGGCAGCCTGAAAAAGCCGATTTCCCCCTGAAAATATATTGCCAAATTTTGTAAATTTCAGCTATGATTATGAAATAGTCGCACGACTACACACCGTTTCAGGCAGCCTGAAACACCCATTTAAAAGAAAAACATATCCCCAAACATAAGGAACAAAAGAAATGTTAGAAGCCTACCGCAAAGCCGCAGCCGAACGCGCTGCACAAGGCATTCCCGCCCTGCCTTTGACCGCCCAACAAATGGCTGATTTGGCTGAATTGTTGAAAAACCCACCTGCTGGCGAAGGCGAATTCTTGTTGGACTTGCTCGCCAACCGCGTACCTGCTGGTGTGGACGATGCCGCCAAAGTCAAAGCCTCATTCTTGGCAGCCATTGCCGAAGGCAGCGTATCCAGCCCACTGGTGTCGCCCGAATACGCCACCGAATTGCTCGGCACCATGCTGGGCGGTTACAACATTCACCCCCTGATTGAATTGTTGGACAACGACAAACTCGCGCCCATTGCCGCCGAAGGTTTGAAACACACTTTGTTGATGTTTGATTCTTTCCACGATGTGAAAGAAAAAGCCGACAAAGGCAATGTGAACGCGCAAGCCGTGTTGCAATCTTGGGCAGACGCGGAATGGTTCACATCGCGCCCTGCCGTGCCTGAAAAAATCACCGTTACCGTGTTCAAAGTAGATGGCGAAACCAACACAGACGACTTGTCGCCCGCACCTGACGCATGGTCGCGCCCCGACATTCCTTTGCACGCATTGGCAATGTTGAAAAACCCACGCGATGGCATTACCCCCGATAAAGCAGGCGAAATCGGCCCCATTAAAACTTTGGAAGAATTGAAAGCCAAAGGCAATTTGGTTGCCTATGTGGGCGATGTGGTGGGTACGGGTTCATCTCGCAAATCCGCAACCAATTCCGTGATTTGGCATACGGGCGAAGACATTCCATTTGTGCCAAACAAACGCTTTGGCGGTGTGTGCTTGGGTGGCAAAATTGCCCCAATTTTCTTTAACACGCAAGAAGACTCTGGCGCGTTGCCGATTGAAGTGGACGTGTCTGAATTGAAAATGGGCGATGTGGTGGACATTTTCCCATACGAAGGCAAAATCGTGAAAAATGGCGAAACCGTTGCCCAATTTGAATTGAAATCCCAAGTTTTGTTGGACGAAGTTCAGGCTGGCGGTCGCATTAACTTGATTATCGGTCGCGGCTTAACCGCCAAAGCGCGTGAGGCTTTGGGTTTGCCAGCCTCTGACAAATTCCGCTTGCCACAAGCCCCTGCCGAAAGCAAAGCAGGTTTCACTTTGGCACAAAAAATGGTCGGTCGCGCTTGCGGTTTGCCCGAAGGTCAAGGCGTTCGCCCAGGTACTTACTGCGAACCACGCATGACCACAGTCGGCTCGCAAGACACGACTGGTCCGATGACACGCGATGAATTGAAAGACTTGGCGTGCTTGGGTTTCTCGGCGGATTTGGTGATGCAATCATTCTGCCACACGGCTGCTTACCCCAAACCTGTGGACGTTCGCACCCACAAAGAGCTGCCTGAATTCATTTCTACGCGCGGTGGCGTGTCTTTGCGCCCTGGTGATGGCGTGATTCACTCTTGGTTGAACCGCTTGCTCTTGCCCGATACTGTGGGTACTGGTGGCGACTCGCACACCCGTTTCCCCATTGGCATTTCATTCCCAGCAGGTTCGGGTTTGGTGGCGTTTGCGGCGGCAACTGGCGTGATGCCTTTGGATATGCCTGAATCGGTGTTGGTGCGTTTTTCAGGCAGCCTGCAACCTGGTGTAACCTTGCGCGATTTGGTCAACGCGATTCCTTTGTACGCCATCAAACAAGGCTTGCTGACCGTTGCCAAAGCAGGCAAGAAAAACATTTTCTCGGGTCGCATTTTGGAAATTGAAGGTTTGCCCGATTTGAAAGTGGAACAAGCCTTTGAAATCACAGACGCTTCTGCGGAACGTTCTGCGGCTGGCTGTACCGTTCATTTGAACAAAGAACCGATTATTGAGTACATGACTTCCAATATCGTGTTGATGAAGAACATGATTGCCGATGGCTATGCCGATGCGCGTACTTTGGAACGCCGCATTAAAGCGATGGAAGCATGGTTGGCAAACCCACAACTGTTGGAAGCCGACAAAGACGCGGAATACGCTGCCGTGATTGAAATCAATATGGACGAAATCAAAGAGCCAATTATCGCTTGCCCGAACGACCCCGATGATGTGTGTTTCATGTCGGAAAAATCAGGCACGGTGATTGATGAAGTGTTCATCGGTTCGTGCATGACCAACATCGGACACTTCCGCGCTGCGTCCAAATTGCTGGAAGGCAAGAGCGACATTCCTGTGCGCCTGTGGATGGCACCGCCTACCAAAATGGACGCGCAAGAATTGTCCAATGAAGGACACTATGGCGTATTGGGTCGTGCAGGCGCGCGCATGGAAATGCCAGGTTGCTCGCTGTGTATGGGTAACCAAGCGCAAGTTCGCGAAGGTGCAACCGTGATGTCCACTTCAACGCGCAACTTCCCCAACCGTTTGGGTAAAAACACCAATGTGTTCTTGGGTTCGGCTGAATTGGCGGCAATTTGCTCCAAATTGGGCAAAATCCCGACTGTGGAAGAATACCAAGCCAACATCGGTATCATCAACGAAAACGGCGACAAAATCTACCGTTACATGAATTTCAATGAAATTCCTGAATACAATGATGTGGCGGCAAAAGTGAATGTGGCTTAATCGCTTGATTGTGTAAAATTCAGGCAGCCTGAAAGTGGAAATTTGGCTTTCAGGCTGCCTGTCTGTCTTTTGAAGTGGCGACAAAAGCAAGCCATTTCTTAACCCCATTTTTGAAAGGCAATTTCATGATTACCCCCAAACAAGCCCTTGCCCAATTAGTAGATAACAAAGCATTGCATTATGATGAAATGCAAGATTTAATGCGCCAAATCATGCGCGGCGAAGTGCCACCCGAACAAATGGCTGGCATTTTGGTGGGTTTGCGCATGAAAGGGGAAACCGTGTCGGAAATCGCGGCGGCTGCCAGCGTGATGCGCGAATTTGCCACCCAAGTACCTGTGCAAGACACACACAATTTGGTGGACATTGTTGGCACAGGTGGCGATGGCGCAAAAACCTTTAACATTTCCACCACCGCCATGTTTGTGGCGGCGGCGGCTGGTGCAAAAGTGGCGAAACACGGTGGGCGTTCGGTGTCATCATCAAGTGGCGCGGCTGATGTTTTGGCGCATTTGGGGGTGGATTTGAACGTGTCGCCCCAGCAAATCGCGCAACAAATTGCGCAATGTGGTTTGGGTTTCATGTTTGCCCAAAATCATCATTCGGCAATGCGCCATGTTGCGCCTGTGCGTCAGGCTTTGGGTTTTCGTACGCTGTTCAATATTTTGGGCCCCATGACCAATCCTGCTGCTGCCACCAATCAGTTGATTGGCGTGTTTCATGTTGATTTGTGTGAAACGCTGTCGCGCGTGTTGCAACAGTTGGGTTCGGAACACGCTTTGGTGGTACACGGCAGCGATGGTTTGGACGAAATCACGGTTACAGGCAGCACGCGCATCGCTGAACTGAACAACGGTGTGATTCACACATACGATTTCCACCCCGAAGAAGTGGGTTTGCCCATTTATGCCGATTTGGACGCGCTGAAAGTGGACAATCCCAGCCAATCGCTCGCCATGATGAATGCGGTTTTGGACAACACTGCGCCACCTGCGGCACGCGATATTGTGTTGCTCAATGTGGCGGCGTGTTTGTATGCGGGCAATGTGGCAGGCAGCCTGAAAGACGGTTTGGCTCTGGCACAAGATGCCCTGTTAAGCGGCAAAGCCAAAGCCAAACAACAGGAATTTTTGCAATTTAAACCTGCGTAATGGGGCTTTTCAGACTGCCTTTCGCTCTCGGGCATATTGGGATTTGCGCTCTATCGCCGCGCGGGCGACTTACTTTTTAAAAAAGTAAGCCAAATAAACCCAAAAACAAAGGCTACTTCCATTTTATTCAACGTGAGTTTGGGATATTTGCTCCCTCTCCCTGTGGGAGAGGGCTGGGGAGAGGGTATGCTGCTCAACCACGCCTCACCCGAGTTCACGTTATTCAATGGCTTAACCTTTTCAGGCTGCCTGAAATATTTTTTAAAGCAAAACCCTTAAACATTGATTTATTTGGCTTACTTTTTTAAAAAGTAAGTCGCCGAAGGCAAAACCCCTTTTTGTGGGAGCGAGAAAAGCTGCCTGAAATCCCTTTTCCCATTTCATCAACCATGTTTCGTTATGTGATTTTACTGCTGGCGTGTGTGTTGTCGGCTTGCACCAGCTTGCCCGATTTGCAACAGCGCACGCCCAGCATTTACATTCCCACCCAACACGCGCCACGCTTGGAACAGGTGCTGCAACTGCCATCGGTGCAACACACCGCGCCACCCAATGCCCACGTTCACATTTTGGATAAGGCGCAAGACGCTTTTGTTGCACGCGCCACGCTGATTGACCATGCCGATGTGTCATTGGATTTGCGCTATTACATTTGGCGCGATGATGTTTCAGGCAGGCTGCTGTTGCAAAAACTGTGGCAAGCCGCCCAACGTGGCGTGCGCGTTCGCCTGCTGCTGGACGACAACAACACACGCGGCATGGACAATATTTTATTCGCATTAAATCAACACGATAAAATTGAAGTGCGCCTGTTTAACCCCTTTTTAAACAGACGCTGGCGGGCATTGGGCTATTTGTCCGATTTTCCGCGCGTCAATCGCCGCATGCACAACAAATCGTTTACCGCAGACAATCGCGTCAGCATCATTGGCGGCAGAAATGTGGGCGATGAATATTTCCACACCCATGCCGAAACCCTGTTTTCCGACATGGACGTGCTGCTTTCAGGCAGCATTGTTACCCAAATTTCTGCCGATTTTGACCGCTACTGGCAAAGCAACTCATCTTATCCACTGGAAAGCATCATCAAAAAAATCCCAGCCCCCCAGTTGGCAAACGCCCTACAAATCCTCCAATCGCCACCGCAACCCAAAGCCCATTTGTATTTAAACAGCCTGAAAAACACCGATTTAAACCAAGCCATCGCCCACAAAAACGTGCAACACCTGCCCGCCCAAGCCGATTTAATCAGCGATGACCCAGCCAAAGCCCTAGACCGCCACACCAGCGTCAATATCGCCAGCAGCCTCAACGCCGCCTTAAAGCAGCCCCAAAGCGAAATTTATCTGGTCAGCCCCTATTTTGTGCCCACCCAAAAAGGCACACAAAAAATCCAAGAATGGGCAAAACAAGGCAAAAACATCACCGTGTTCACCAATTCACTGCGCGCCACCGATGTGGCAGCCGTGCATTCGGGCTACGCACGTTATCGCAAAGCACTTTTGCAAGCAGGCGTGCGCCTATTTGAATTTAAGCCCGACCACGCCGTACCGTCCAACAAAGACAAAGGCTTAACAGGCAACTCATCAGCCAGCCTGCACGCCAAAACCTTTATCGTGGACAGACAGCGCGTGTTTGTCGGTTCACTCAATCTCGACCCCCGTTCCGCGCGGCTGAACACCGAAATGGGCGTGGTCATACACAATGCTGCGCTCGCCAGCCAAATGCAACGCCAAATGCAACAGCAAGCCCAAGAAGTCGCCTACCGCGTCAGCCTCGACCCACACGGCAAACCCCAATGGCAAGACCCCCAAACAGGCAAAACCAGCCACCGCGAACCCGAAGCCCGTTTTTGGAAACGCACCATCAGCAAAATTTTATCGTGGTTGCCGATTGAACGATTGCTGTAAACATTCAAGCAGCCTGCAACTCGTCCCCTCCCACGCTGGCGGGGGAGGGTTAGGGTGGGGGTGGCTCTTTGATAAACAGCGCACCAAAACAACAATCGCAGAATTTGAACTGTGAACGTGGCGTTGCGCCGCCACACCCACGCTTTGGGCGCGTGGCACGAAACGGTTTTCAGGCAGCCAAAATTTATTGCAAAGCAGCCTGAAAATTATAGTCAGTTAAAATAAGAATAGGACACTAACGTATCAGTAAAATGCCTTCCACTAGGTAAAATGGCTCGCATATATCTCTTGATGTTTGCCCATGTCCGTTCTATGGGATTAAGCTCTGGTGAATAAGGTGCAAGCGGCAAGATTTTATGCCCCCATTTGTGCGCCATTTCACGCAAAATACCCATACGATGAAATCGTGCATTATCCAAAATAATGACAGATTTTTTATTTAAAATAGGCAATAAACATTGCTCAAACCATGTTTCAAAAAAAGCACTGGTCATTGTGTTTTGATAAATCATAGGGGCAATCAGTTTGTTGCCGACTTGTGCGGCAACAAGCGATAAGCGTTGGTACTTTTTACCACTGATTTGGGCTTTGATGACCTGCCCCTTTGGGCTACGCGCATAAGGACGAAATAAGTAAGTATCAAATCCCGTTTCATCCAAATAAACACGCTGATAGTCAAAAAATTCAGCCAGTTGATTTAAATAATCTTTTACTTTATTTGGGTCTTGTTCTTTGTATGTGGTGGTCTTTTTTTACGCGTGATACCCATTCTTTTGAGTGCATAAAAAATGGCTGATTTTGAACAATTAAAATGTTCAGCTATTTCATGCAAATAAGCATCAGGGTGTTGTTGTATATGTTCAGCCAATTTTTGGCTGTTCAATTTATTGGCATTTTGCCCCTTTACTTGATGATTTAAGCTGCCTGTTTGCGCTTTCAAGCGTATCCATAGGTAAAGCGTATTTCTGGATATTTGGTAAGCTTGGGCGACTTTACTGATATTTTTGCATTGTTCATAATAGCTTAATGCTTTATTTCGCAGTTCTGTTGAATGTGCCATTTTTTAATCCTAAAAATTAGGGTATTGTACTATTTTATTTTGAATTGACTATATTGTAAAATGGCGCAAATTTCTTCCACAAAGGCATTCATCATGTACGACAAATACCAATCCGACACCACCCAATTTTTAAACGATTTAATCCAAAAAAACCCCGAACTGGAACAAGAACGCTTGCAAAACCGCGCCCTGTTGTGGGACGTAACCCTCAATCCCGAAGAGCAAGCCCAATACGAAGCCGCCAAATTGCCCAAAAAACCCTACGCCTATCAGCCCGACTAAAACATTTTCAGGCAGCCTAACCGTACACGACCATTTGTGCCATTTGCCCTCTCCCCCTATGTAAGGGGGCGCGCCGCCCCACCAGCGTGGGCTGGCTGCCTGAAAAACCTTTCTATCCATCAACATGACCGTTCACGCTCCCACTTTCACGCCCGAACTTTTGGCATATTTGCGCCAAATCAGCGAAACCGAATCCCCCATACTCACCCAAATTCGCCACGAAACCGCACAACATCGCTTGGGCAAAATGGCAATCGCCCCCGAACAAGCCGCCTTTTTAACGTGGCTGGCGCGATTGATGGGCGCAAGCAAATATCTGGAAATCGGCACATTCACAGGATACAGCAGCACCGCCATGGCACTTGCCCTGCCCGAACACGCACGGCTAACCTGTTGCGACATCAACGTTACCTTTACCGACATCGCCCAGCAAAATTGGCAACGCGCTGGTGTGGCACACAAAATCACATTGCACTTGCAACCCGCACTCATCACATTGCAAGAACTGCTGGACGCTGGCGAAGCCGAAAGCTACGACATCGCCTTTATTGATGCCGACAAACCGCCCACACCCCATTATTACGAAAGCTGCCTGAAACTGGTTCGGCGCGGCGGCATCATCGCCATAGACAATATTCTGCTCAATGGGCGCATCACGCAAAATCCCAATGAAAACAGCCCTGCCAGCCACGCCATTTTACAAAAATTCAACGCCAGCCTGCCCCACGACCCACGCATTGTGCCGTTTACCCTGCCCTTGGGCGATGGCTTAACTTTATTGATGAAAAAATAATCATGTTTAAAAAAATCATCATCTTATTTGGATTAGTGGCACTCAATGCCTGTGCCACTTCATCGCCCAACAACGCCACCCCCAACAGCGAAATGGCGGTTCAAGCTGCCAGCGAAGTGCTTGCCGCGCCCGAAATTCAGGCTGCCAGCGACATTGCCCAGCAGCCTGAAAGCGAATCTTTGCCCTACCCCACTTTGGACAAGCAAAATCAAATTGACCAATTAATCATAAAAATCAATCAACTAGAAGAAAAAATGGCTCAACTCAACACGCGCATTCGCCAATTAGAACGCCATGCCCAAACACCACCGCCCAAAGTGGCACGTCCCACGCCCCCATCTGCCACCAAACGCAAATTGCTGCCTGAAAAAACCCTTACCATCAAAGCGCAAAACCATGCGCCTGAACAGGAAGACAATCCCCCACCCACCGTCAATCCCTTACAGGCAGCGCAAAATGCCTACGCGCAAAAACAGTATCACACCGTGATTGAACAATTACGCGGTGCCGACAGTGGCGGCGATGGCAGCCCCAATGCCCAGCAGCAGATGTTTTTGCTGTTGCAAAGCCATTTGAAATTGAATCATTGCCAATCGGTCATTCAAATGGGCAGACATTTTGCCTCGCGCTTTTCAGGCAGCCCCAATGCACCCCAAGCGTTGTTTGCGGTGGGACAATGCCAATGGCAAATTCAGCAGCGCGACATCGCCAAAGACACTTGGCGCGACATCATACGGCGTTATCCGCAAAGCCCCGTTGCCCAAGCCGCCGCCCATGCCATGAAACAAAAATAGAACCTGTGTTCATAAAATTCAGGCTGAAACTTTTGCAAAACTCGGTTCGCAAGGGCAGATTTCATATTTGCCCTGTTTAAACTTGCAGAAATTTTTATTTTTGGGACGCCATGTAGGGTGCAACTTGTTGCACCAAATCCATGTTTTATCAGGAAAATGGTGCAACAAGTTGCACCCTACACTCGTCCTATTTTTACATAAATTGAAAAGAGGCGGATATGAAATCCGCCTCTACATCAGTTTAAAAGTAGGTTTTGCAAAGGTTTCAGGCTGCCTGAAACAGCATTTCAGGCAGCCTTTTTTCATGTTTTTACACGATTATTTCTTTTTGCGTTGTGGCGGCAAATCGGTGCAAACGCCCAAAGCCACTTCTGCCGCCATGCCAATGCTTTCGCCCAAAGTGGGGTGTGGGTGAATGGTTTTGCCGATGTCTTCCGCATCGCAACCCATTTCAATCGCCAAACAAATTTCGCCAATCATGTCGCCAGCGTGTGTGCCAACAATGCCACCGCCAATAATGCGACCCGTTTCCGCGTCAAAAATCAGTTTGGTAAAGCCTTCATCGCGACCGTTGGCAATCGCACGACCGCTCGCCGCCCATGGGAACACGGATTTGGTGATTTTAATGCCATCGCGTTTGGCGATTTCTTCGGTAACGCCTACCCACGCCACTTCGGGGTCGGTGTACGCCACCCCCGGAATCACACGCGCGTCAAAATAGGCTTTGTGTCCCGCGCAATTTTCGGCAGCAACGTGTCCTTCATGCACCGCTTTGTGCGCCAACATCGGTTGTCCGACCACATCGCCAATCGCGTAAATGTGTGGCACATTGGTGCGTTGTTGCTTGTCCACTTCAATGAAACCGCGTTCGGTAACGGCAACACCTGCGTTTTCCGCGCCACACAGTTTGCCATTCGGTGCGCGACCTGCGGCAACCAACACCAAATCGTATTTTTGCGGCTCTTTGGGGGCTTTTTCGCCTTCAAACGTAACGTAAATGCCGTCTTCTTTGGCTTCTACGGCAACGGTTTTGGTGTTGGTCATGATGTTGTCAAAGCGATGGGCGTTCATTTTTTCCCACACTTTAACCAAATCGCGGTCTGCGCCTTGCATTAAGCCGTCCATCATTTCCACCACGTCCAAGCGCGCGCCCAAGGTGCTGTACACCGTGCCCATTTCCAAACCAATGATGCCGCCACCGATAACCAGCATTTTTTCAGGCAGCTTGCCGTTTTGGGTACGCAATTCCAACGCGCCTGTGCTGTCCACAATGCGTGGGTCTTTGGGGATAAAGGGCAAATTCACCACGCGGCTGCCCACGGCAATAATCGCGTTTTTGAATTGCACGGTTTTTTTCGCGCCTGTTTCGCTGGCGTGTTCGTATTGTGTGGATTCGGTCAAAGCCACTTCAATGTGGTTTGCGCCCACAAATTTGCCAAATCCTTGAATCAAATCCACTTTACGCGCTTTTGCCATGCCAGCCAAGCCGCCAGTCAATTTGCCGATGACTTTTTCTTTGTAGCCGCGCAACTGGTCAATGTCAATTTCTGGCTCGGGGTATTTGATGCCGTTTGCTGCCAAATGTTTCACTTCGTCAATCACTGCCGCGTTGTGCAACAGGGCTTTGGACGGAATGCAACCCACGTTCAAGCACACGCCACCCAAAGTGCTGTATTGCTCCACAATCGCCACTTTCAAGCCTTCGTCTGCGGCAGCAAAGGCGGCAGAATAGCCACCTGGCCCGCCACCCAATACCACCACATCGTATTCTGCGTCTGCGCTGCCTGAAAAGCTGGCGGCTTGCGGTGCAGGGGTTTCTTGTTTGATTTCAACGGGTTTGGGGGATTCAGGCTGCTTGGTTTCGCTTGCACCTGCGGCTTCCACAAGGGCAATCACGCCGCCTTCGGAGATTTTGTCGCCCACTTTCACTTTCACTTCTTTAATCACACCAGCGTGGGTGGCTGGCACGTCCATGGTGGCTTTGTCGGTTTCCAAAGTGATTAAAGTTTGTTCCAATTCAACGGTATCGCCCACTTTGATTTCTACGGCGATGATGTCCACATTTTCGTGTCCGCCAATGTCGGGGACTTTCAGTTCAATTGTCATGATTCTGCCTTTCGGTGTACGCTTCAAAAATACGAAAATGCCGAATTATACCGCATTTGTTTTGCAAAGGTTTCAGCTTTGGTGTTTTTAAGGGCGATGTTCTATCACATCTTGATTTTTTTGGGATTGTTTGGCTTGGGCATTGCCATTTGCATCGCGTACCACAAAATCGCCTTCAATCACATCATCATCGGGCTTGGCTTTGTGGTATTGAAAACCGTTTGCGCTGAAATGCGATTGTGAATTGGGCGTTGCCACCGCTTTACCCGAAAACGGTATCAACAACAACAAAGCCAAAACATCACTCAAAAACCCTGGCAAAATCAACAACAAACCTGCCACAGGCACACGAATCGGCAACAGCAATTCATACCAAGACACCGTTCCGTTTTTCAGCACGCCACCTGCCAAAATCACTTTGCTGATGTTGCCCATATTGCGCAACAAAAATGCACCCAACATGGCACTCAAAATCATTAAGCCAAATGTTGCCAAACCGCCCAGCAGCTTGCCCACAAACACGATGGACAAAATCTCCAAAATAAACGCCACGAAAAAGAAAATACCCACAAATTGCATAGTCTGTCCTTTCTGTATTGATGAAGACCAAATAATGCCAAACCCTTTGATTTACAAGTTGCCGCTTTTCAGGCTGCCTGTAAAAACAGGTAAAGCAAAACCGCATTTTGCTTTAATCATCAAGCAAAAATCCCTATAATCGCCCCTTTGATTTTTTATTGAAAGGGCGCAATTTATGCTATCGGTTTCCCATTTTATTCGTCCGCTTGCACTTTCGCTGGCGATTTTAAGCACTTTGGCTGCCTGTTCCAGTAGCGGCAAAACCAGCACCACGCGCGTGTGCAAAAATTTGGCATCAAACCAATATTGCGTGCAATCGGGCGACACATTAAGCCGCATCGCCCAACGCCATAAAGTCAGCGTAAACGATTTGAAAGCGTGGAACCATTTACGCAGCGACACCATTCAAATTGGTCAAGCCTTGATTGTGCGCGGCAGTGCGCCTGTTTACAATGCACCGCGTCCCAGCAATGCCATTGCCCTGCAAATGCCTGTGCAAGGCACCATTATCGCCACATACAGCAGCGCCAACAAGGGCTTGGACATTGCCGCACCGCGTGGCACTTTGGTTCATGCCGCAGCCGATGGCACGGTCATTTATGCAGGACAAGGTGTGCGTGGTTATGGCAAATTGGTGTTGATTCGCCACAGCCCCACCACCATCACCGCCTATGCCCACAACGACAATGTGCTGGTTGCTGAAAAAACCAATGTTCGCGCAGGGCAAATCATTTCATCGGTGGGCGAAACGGGTCGCAATGATGGCAGAACCGCCTTGCATTTTGAATTGCGCATCAACGGCAAACACGTTAATCCTGCCGCTTATTTGCGCTAAATGCCCATTGTTCATCGTCCACATTTCAAACCCCAAAAAGGCTGCCTGAAAAATCCTTTCAGGCAGCCTTTTGATTGGGATAACAGCGTTTAGTGGTCAGACGCGCCTGCCGCACCAATGCCTGTCATAGAGCGCACATATTGTGCTTCAAAGCCTTCTTTGTCTTTCTTCGCTTGTTCCGAATTGTCCAACAAAGACACGATGATGGAAACGATGAACGCCAAAGGAATCGTGAAAATCGCAGGGTTGCCATATGGGAAAATGGCTTCTTTGTTGTGCAACACGCTTACCCACACGCTTGGACCCAAGATAATCAGCAAGAATGCGCCAATCAAACCAGCGAAACCGCCCACTACCGCGCCACGAGTCGTCAAACCTTTCCAGAACATGCTCAACATCAACACGGGGAAGTTAGCCGAAGCCGCCACCGCAAATGCCAAGCCCACCATAAATGCCACGTTTTGATTTTCAAACGCCAAGCCCAAGATGATGGACAATACGCCCAAAGCCAAAGTTGCCATTTTGGAAACGCGCATTTCTTCTTCTTGCGATGCTTGACCTTTGCGGATAACCGAAGCGTAAATATCATGGCTCACCGCAGACGCGCCAGACAAGGTCAAACCAGCTACTACTGCCAAAATCGTTGCAAATGCCACCGCAGAAATGAAGCCCAACAACAAGTCGCCACCCACCGCTTTGGACAAGTGAACCGCAGCCATATTCGTGCCGCCAATCATTTCATAAACGGTTTTGCCGTTTTTGGTTACTTCATTAAAGAAATCTGGGTTTTTGGTCAAGAAAATAATCGCACCAAAACCAATAATAAACGTCAGCAAGTAGAAATAACCAATGAAACCTGTTGCCACCACCACCGATTTACGCGCCTCACGCGCATCGGGTACGGTAAAGAAACGCATCAAAATGTGTGGCAAACCTGCTGTACCAAACATCAACGCCAAGCCCAAAGACAATGCGTCAATCGGATTTTTAACCAAACCACCAGGGGCAAGAATGGCTTCGCCTTTTTCGTGGGTGTCCACGGCTGCCTGAAACATGCCTTCAAAGCTGAATCCTGTGTGTTTCAATACCATCAGCGACATGAATGTTGCACCGCCCAACAGCAATACGGCTTTAATCATTTGCACCCAAGTGGTTGCCAACATACCGCCAAACATCACATAAGCGACCATCAACACGCCCACCAAAATCACGGCAAACAAATAGTCCATACCAAACAGCAGTTGAATCAGTTTACCCGCACCCACCACTTGCGCGATGAGATACAGCAACACCACCACCAGCGAACCACCCGCCGCAAACAAACGCACAGGTTTTTGCGCCAAACGGTAAGCCGCCACATCAGAGAATGTGAATTTACCCAAGTTACGCAAACGCTCCGCCACCAAAAACAACACAATCGGCCAGCCCACCAAGAAACCTGTTGAATAAATCAAGCCATCATAACCTGATGTGAACACCATTGCCGAAATCCCCAAAAATGAGGCTGCCGACATGTAATCGCCCGCAATCGCCAAACCATTTTGGAAACCCGAAATGCCACCGCCGCCTGTGTAGAAATCTTTGGTGGATTTATTTTGTTTGGCTGCCCATTTTGTGATGTACAAAGTTGCACCCACAAAAATGAAAAACATGATGATGGCAGTCCAGTTGGTTGCCTGCTTTTGCACATCGCCCGAAAAGGCTTCGGCAAACACGCTGTTTGAAAACAGCAGGGTCATCAAACCCAAAAGCGATTTGTTCATTTGTTTTCTCCCATCACTTCTTTGACCACTTCTTGTGTCATGTCTTCATATTTGCCGTTTGCCAGCCAAACATAAATCAGTGTAATCAAAAAGGCAAAAATAATCATTGCCACACCTGCATAAATGCCCACGGTCATGATGCCGCCGCCCATTTTTGCGCCCAATGCTTGGGGATTGGTGCCAATTGTCCAAATAAAACCCACATAAACAAAAAACATCACGGCTGAAAAGCTCCAACCCAAAATGGATTTTTGTTTTTCCATGGCTTTGAATTTGGGGTGAGACAAAACGCGTTGTGCCAATTCGCGTTCTTGTGCCACATCGGGTTTATTGTGTTCCATAAAATCATCTCCTAAAAATATGGTTCTTATGTGCTGCTTGGGGGGTATTAAAAGGCAAAATGAATCAAAACACATAATTGTAAATTTAAATAACGGCTATCCATAAAAGTGATACTGTTATTTAATTTTATGATTTGTAAAGAAAATGTATTTTTTATTGAACGCAAGACTCTGGTAATTGGAAATTTTAATGCCCCCTATCTGTAAAATTGATATTGAAATTTAATTTTATGATTTTTAAAAACAATATTTTCCAAATTAAACCTTTTCAGGCAGCCTGAAAAATGTAAAAATGCCAACAAAATTAAACAGAATAAAGAGTCAAACGCATGGACATCACGCAACTCAAATCCTTCATCACCGTGGCACACACCCAAAATTTAACGCAAGCTGCTGAAAAATTGTTTCTCTCGCAACCTGCCGTTTCGGCGCAAATCAAGTCTTTGGAATCGCACATTGGCACGCCCCTGTTCAACCGCAACAGCAGTGGCATGACGCTCACACGCGCAGGCGAAGTGTTTTTGCCCGAAGCCGAAGCCCTGTTACAACACAAACATCGCTTGGAAATTTTTGCCAAAACGCTGTCTGAAAGCTATGTGCAAAGCGTGCAACTGGGTTTGATTCACCCCGTACACCCCGCAAAAATCACCGAATTGATAGACGAAATTGTCCAAAACAACAGCGAAACACAATTACACATTCAATACGGCATGAGCGGCGAAATTTTGACGCGCATTTTGGCAAAAAAACTGCACGGCGGCTTTTTTTTGGGACACATCAATCAGCGCAATTTGCAAACGATTATGTTGGAAAATATTCCTTATTCATTGATTTGCCACAAAAAATATTATGATGAAATCCTCAAAGGCTTGCCCAAAAGCCTGAATGAATTTACTTGGATTGAAATGTCGGGCATTTCAGGCAGCCACAAAAATTTGCAACAATTTTGGCATCGCCACAAACTCACGCCCAAAAAACAAATCATTTGTGATTATCCGCAAACCATTGTGGATTTGGTGGTAAGCGGCTCGGGCTTGGCAATGGTGCCAAAAAGCAAAGCCGAAGCCGCCATTGAACAAAATCGCCCCATTGCGATTATTGAACAATTTGAACAAAGTTTACCTTTAAATTTCATTTATTTAGATGAATTTGGCGAAGACCCCGCCCTACAAACCCTGCGCGATTGCGTGGAACAGGTTTGGCAAGTGGTATAGTTTTTCAGGCAGCCTGAAACTTTTGCAAAACTCGGTTTGTAGGGGCAGATTTCACATCTGCCCTGTTTAGAATTGCAGAAATTTTTATTTTTATCAATAACGTGAACTCGGGATAAGTCACTGTCAATTTGCCAACAAACCTGCCCTCTCTCCCTATGGGAGAGAGTTGGAGAGAGGGCTTGTTGAGCAGCATACCCTCTCCCCAGCCCTCTCCCACAGGGAGAGGGAGTAAAGTGACTTAAATTTATCAATCACTTTTATCCCGAAATCGCGTTATCAATAAATTGAAAAAAGGGCAGATATGAAATCTGTACCTACGAATTGAGTTTTGCAAAGGTTTCAGCCTGTCGTGGTTTAAATGAACGAAACTTTGTATAATGCACACTCATTTTTACCTAAACCGAAAATTTATGTTGCCCCAACTTCGTTTTTTTGCCGTGGCAATGCTGCTGTGCGTGTCGGCTTGCGGCTTTCATTTGAAAGGCAATTTGCCCCATGCCGTGCTGCCTGTAAACACATGGTCGGTGCAAGGCGATGTGTTGCAATCGCATTTAGAAAGCGCATTGCGGCACAATCAAGCCAGCGTCAATCCCAATGCACAAGCGCAAATTAAATTGCTCCACTACGAAACCAAAAAAGACATCTACACCATTACCCGCGCTGCCAAATTGAATGAATATTTGCTTTCTATGCGCATCGTGGTACAAGCGTATCGTGGCAATCGCGCTTGGGGCGAACCCATTTCGTTGCAAATACAACGCATCATGCCCTATGCCGACAGCATGATTTTGGGCAAACAATACGAAGAAGAACAAATTTGGCAAGAAATGCAACACGATGCCGCCCAACAAATCGTCCGCCAAATGGCTTTTTTGAAAGATGAATGATGGCGGCTTTGGATTCAGAACAGCTTTCAGGCAGCCTGAAATCGGGTTTGCAAGCCCTGTATGTGATTCATGGCGAAGAAGATTTGTTGCGTTTAGAAAGCCTAGACCACATTCGCCACGCCGCACGGCAACACGGCTACATCAAAGAAAGCCACATTGCCGATTCGCCCCAATTTGATTGGCAAGAATTGCTGGCAAACGCAGGCAGCGCAGGTTTGTTTGGCGACAAAAAACTGCTGGAAATTCATCTACCAAGCGGCAAAGTGGGCAAACAAGGCAGCGATGCCCTGCACGAATTGGCAAACCATTTGCCCAACGACACTTGCGTGTTGATTGCCTTGCCCAAATTGGAACGCGCCCAGTTGCAAAGCAAATGGTTCAGCAGTTTGGCACAACACGGTTGCGTGGTAGAAGCCAAAGCCATTACCCTAAACGCCCTGCCCACTTGGATTAAAAAGCGTTTGCAACAACACAAATTGGACATTGAAACCGATGCCTTGGCATGGTTTGCCGAGCGCGTAGAAGGCAATTTGTTGGCAGCCAAACAAGAAATAGAAAAACTGTCGCTGCTCTACCCGCCAAAAACGCAGCTCAACATGAACGATGTGGAACAAGCCGTGGCAAATGTGGCGCGTTTTGACGCATTTCAGTTGTCTGCCGCGTGGTGGTCGGGCGATGCCAAGCGCGTGGTGCGATTGCTAGAAGGCTTGGAAGCCGAAGGCGATGAACCCGTGTTGATTTTGTGGGCGGTGGCAGAAGACATACGCACACTGTTGCGCCTGATGGCAGCCTTAAAACAAGGCAAAACCGTGGCAGCCGTACGCAATGAATTGCGTTTGTGGGGCGACAAACAAACCCTAGCCCCCAAAGCCGTGGCGCGTTTTTCAGCCCAAAAATTGGTGGACGCATTGCAAACTTGCGCCCAAATTGACCGCCAAATCAAAGGCGCAGAATCGGGCAATGCGTGGGCAAATTTGAAACACCTGCTGCTGAATCTGGCAGCCTGAACCCCCAAACATTTGACAACAAACAACATTTCAACAAGGAAACACAAACATGGACAAACAACGTTTAATCTTAATTTGGCTGGCAATGGCAGCCGTTTTTACCGTGATTGCCTATTTATTGGGTGCATCGTGGCTGTGGGCTGTGGTAATTGGCGTATTGCTGGTGGCGGCGATTGTGGGCGGTGCAACGGGATTCATGTATTTCAAACAAAAAAAATTGCTGGACAGCGCAGCCAAATTCAATATTGATTTGAAAAACGGCAAAATCAACCCAGCCGATTTGCGCCGAATGTATTTTAGCGGCGGACAAGCCCGCAAAGACGCGCTGTTTATCGCCACACGCGCCATGAATTGCTCGGTGGCAGAAGCCGAACGCCGTTTGAGCGAAAAAATCACCAAACAAGCCGCCATGCAAGAAAGCATGAAAATGCAACAAGCCCACAAAGGCAAAGGCAAAAATAAAGGGCAATTTGGTCGCTAACCCACAAAATGCGTAGGGGCGGATTTCATATCCGCCCCTTTTTCAATTTAGGGTTAATTCATTGAAAAATAACGCGAGTTTGGGATAAAAGTAATTGATAAATTTAAGTAATTCCCCCCTCTCTTTGTGGGAGAGGGCTGGTTTATTGGCACATTTACAGTTACTTATCCCAAGTTCACGTTTTTGTAGGGTGATGAAAAAGCCACAAAAAAGTTGCCTGAAACCCCAATTTAAAACAAAAACCGTTTGGCATTTTAGCGTTTCGCAAACCCTTTGCTTTGCAAAAACGCCAACATTTCGGGGCGCACTTCGGTACACAAATTGTTTTCAATTTGCTGCTGCCACGACAAATCCAAATTGCTGCGTTCTTGGTAATATTGCTTAACCACTTGATTGTATTCGCTCAATGCCGTTTCATTGGGTGCGCCATATTCGTTTTCAAACAACACATTGTCCAAAGGCAAACGCGGACGCTGTGCAGGGTCTTGGTCGGGATAACCCAAACACATGCCCACCAAAGGCACAACATAATCAGGTGTTTGCAAAATTTCGGCTGCCTGCGCCATGTTGTTGCGAATGCTGCCAATGTACACGCCACCCAAACCGATGGACTCTGCCGCCAACATCACATTTTGCGCGAAAATGCCCACATCTACCGCGCCCACCAACAGCACTTCTGTCCAGTCCAACTGTGCGTGGGGTGCAAAATGTTTGTGGCGCGAACCGTCAATGCAAAACACCAAAAATTCGGCACAATGTTCCACATAAGCATGACCTTTGCCGCCTGTGGCTTGGGTGCAAATGGCGCGAATTTGGGCGCGTTTGGCAGGGTCGCTCACGCGAATCACGCTCACGTTTTGCATGTAGCTTGATGTTGATGCCATTTGTCCTGCATAAATCAGTTGCGATAAGGTTTCGCGGTCAATGGCTTGCTCGGTAAATTTGCGAATGGAACGGTGCGCCAAAGCCGTTTGCAAAGCAGATGAATGGTTTTGCATGATGTTTTTCCTGTTGTGAGTAAAATCGCGATTATAGTGCAATTTTGCTGTTATAATTCGCGCTATTTTTCAGGTAGCCTTACGGTTCACGACAAAAAACGGTTTTGCCTTCGGCAATTTACTTTATTAAAAAAGTAAGCCAAATACATGAACGCTGAATGGTTTGTGGCTCAAAAAAACATTTCAGGCAGCCTGAACGCACATTCCCAAAAAATATCAAGGAAATCAAATTTATGGCACGAAAAGCAAAAATTGCCATGTTGCCCCACGAATGGCGCGCCAGCACATCATTGGCAGGGGTGTATGCTTTGCGTATGCTGGGTATGTTTTTGGTACTGCCCGTGTTGGCTTTGCACGCGCACGGTTTGGCGGCGCACCTGCCTGAAAGCGAACAGCTTAAAATGGTGGGTTTGTCTATGGCGATGTATGGCTTAACCCAAGCCCTGTTGCAACTGCCATTGGGGATTTTGTCGGACAAAATTGGGCGCAAAAAAGTCATTTACTTGGGCATGGCGGTGTTTGCAGGGGGGAGCTTTTTGGCGGCAAGTGCCACGCAGGTGGAAACTTTGGTCATTGCCCGCGCCATACAGGGCGCAGGAGCGGTTAGCGCAGCCGTTACCGCCTTGGTTGCCGATTTAACGCGCGAAGAAGTTCGCACACGCGCCATGTCCATGATAGGATTGAGCATAGGCTTAACCTTTTCGGTGGGTTTGGTGTTGTCGCCCATTTTAACGCGCTGGGTGGGCGTGGACGGTTTGTTTGTGATAATGGGGGCATTGAGCGCGGCAAGCATCGCCTTGGTCGCGTTTTACACGCCCAATCCCGAAAAATCGCGTCTGCACCAAGATGCCCAAGCCCAAACCAGTCGCATTGGCGAAGTGCTGAAAAACACCCAATTATTGCGTTTAAATTTTGGTATTTTTGTTTTGCAAACGGGTTTGATGGCGATTTTTACCGCGCTGCCTTTTGCCTTGCGCCAACTGGGTTTGGACAAAACCGAACATTGGCAAGTGTATTTGCCTGCCACCGTAATTGGCTTGATTTTGATGATACCTGCCATTGTGATTGGCGAAACGCGCAATAAATTGAAACAGGTGTTTGTGCTGGGCATTGCTTTGGTGCTGTTGGCGCAATTTGCGTTGATTTTCAGCCTGCATGCCATTTGGTTGATTGCTGCGGTGCTGATTGTTTATTTTATTGGATTCAATATCTTGGAGGCGAGTATGCCTTCTTTGGTGTCCAAAATCGCGCCTGTTGATTTGAAAGGCACGGCAATGGGGGTGTACAACACTTTGCAATCCATAGGCGTGTTTATGGGCGGTATGTTGGGCAGCCGAATGTATGCCCATTTTGGTTTTGTGGGGGTGTTTGGATTTTGTTGTGTGATTGTGGCGGTGTGGCTGTTGGTTGCGCTGACCGCACCTGCACCCCAACCCGTGAAAAACATCATGTTCGCCCTGCCCCAAGCGTGGCATTCGCGCTTGGACGAGCTTTCAGGCAGCCTGAAAAACGTGGCTGGCGTGGAATCGGTTTCGTTTAGCGAAGATAAAAATACAATATTTATCAAAGCATTACAAATTGGATTTGATGAAGAACAGGTCAAACAAATTTTAACAGGAGTGTAGTTTATGTCATCTATGAACAAAGTGATTTTGATTGGACGCTTGGGACGCGACCCCGAAACGCGCTATATGCCAAGCGGCGAGGCGGTGTGCAATTTCAGCCTTGCCACATCGGAAAGCTGGAACGACAAAAAAAGCGGCAACAAAGTGGAACGCACCGAATGGCACAATATCAGCATGTATGGTCGTTTGGCGGAAATTGCAGGGCAGTATTTGAAAAAAGGCAGCCTGACTTACATTGAAGGTCGCATTCAATCGCGCAAATACACCGACAAAATGGGCGTGGAGCGCACCGCCTACGACATCGTTGCCAATGAAATGAAAATGCTCGGCGGCAAAAACGACATGGGTGGCGAAGACCGCGCTTGGGACAACAGCCCCAAATCGTATGGCAACAACACCAGCCAAAACGACTACAATGACGAATATGCGCGTCCAGACAGCCCACCGCCTGCCGCGCCGCAACAACGCAAAGCACCCGTTGCCCCCGTTGCGCCTGTGGACGACATTGATGATGACATTCCATTTTAATGGGTAAAAAAACGTTTCAGGCAGCCTGAATGTGTTGTTCAGGCTGCCTGAAATGCTTTTTTGGCTGACTTTTTGAAAAAGTAAGTCGCCGTCTGCTACAAAAAAATCCCAATCAAATCATTCAAAAAACGCCTGCCCAAATCAGTGGGGCGCAAAAACATGGGGTTGCCGTCCAACAAACCCTTTTGTTGCGCCAAAGCGATTTGCGGGGCGATTTTCGCCATGCTCACGCCCGTGCGTTCGGCAAAATAATGGCTGGGTACACCGTCCACCAAACGCAGCGCATTCATCATGAATTCAAATGGCAAATCCGATGTTGGCACGATTTTGCGTTCAATCGCATCATGCGGATTGCCTTGCATGGCGGTCAAATAATCGCTGGGGTGGCGTTTGCGCGTGGTGCGTTCAATGCGGTCGTGGTGCGACAATTTGCCATGCGCCCCAGCCCCAATGCCAATGTAATCGCCAAACTGCCAATAATTCACATTGTGCCGCGCCCTTTGGCTGGCGTGTTGGGCAAACGCGCTGGTTTCATACTGTACAAAACCCGATGATTGCAACGTGCCGTGAATCGCATCTTCAATGTCTTGGGCGGATTCGTCTTCGGGCAAGCCTTGCGGAGGGGTATGCCCAAAAGGGGTGTTCGGTTCAAGCGTTAATTGATACGCGCTGATGTGCGACACGCCAAAATCAATGGCGGTCTGCACATCATTTAAGGCAGCCTGAACCGTTTGGTGCGGCAAAGCGTACATCAAATCAATGTTTACCCGTTCAAAAATTTGGCTGGCGGTGGCGATGGCAGATTTGGCTTCATCGGCATTGTGTATGCGCCCCAAAATTTTCAGGTGCTGATTGTCAAAACTTTGCACACCAATAGAAAGGCGATTCACACCCGCGTCTTTAAAACCTTGAAATTTATCCCGTTCAAAAGTGCTGGGATTGGCTTCCAGTGTGATTTCCGCATTCGGATTGAGTTTCACCAAAGCGCGAATGCCGCTCAACAATTTATCAATCGCAGCAGCCTGAAACACGCTGGGCGTGCCACCGCCAATGAAAATCGTGTCAATCGGCCGCCCCCAAAAATGCGGCAATTCGGTTTGCAAATCCGTGAGCAGCGCATTGATGTAGGCATTTTCGTCCAAAGTGGTTTTGATTTTGTGGGAATTAAAATCACAATAAGGGCATTTTTGAATGCACCACGGAATGTGAACATAGAGCGAAAGCGGCGGCAAAGCCGTTAAAGGCGTGTGAAACATGGTTGCGGTTTAAGAATCAAAAAGCCATTTTAACGCAAAACGCAGCCTGAAAACAGTTGCGCGTTTTCAGGTATAATCGCACCCATTTGAACGCATTTTTTCCCCAAATCATGTCTGCCACCACCATTAAAAAATCAGTATTGGTGCTACACAGTGCCGAACAAATGTTTGAATTAGTTGATAAAGTAGAAGATTATGCCCAGTTTTTGCCTTGGTATGGCAAAACCGAAGTGCTGCAACGCACCGACACCGAATTAAAAGCCCGTTTGCACATGGATTACATGGGGGTCAATCAATCGTTTGCCACCCACAATCACAATGTGGCAGGACGCGAAATCCACATGAATCTGCTGGAAGGTCCCTTTAAAAGCCTGCACGGCACATGGAAATTCACCCCCATTGGCGATGACGCTTGTAAAGTGGAATTTGAATTACAATACGAATTATTGGGCTTATTGAGCCGTTTAATCAGCCCCGTTTTCAGCACCATCAGCAGCAAATTGGTGGACGCATTTGTAAAAGAAGCAGACAAACGCTATGGCAAATAAAATCCAAATTGAAGTGGCGTATGGATTAGCCCAACGCCAACACATTTACCGTTATGAAGTGGCACAAGGCACCACCGCGCGTCAAGCCGTGCTGCAAAGCGATGTGTTGCGCGATTATCCGCAAGCGGATTTGTCTGCGCCTGTGGGCATTTTCGGCAAAATGGTGCGCGATGACACCCCCCTGCGCCACAACGACCGCGTGGAATTGTATCGCCCCCTGCTCGCCGACCCCAAAGAAGCACGGCGCAAGCGCGTTCAAAAACAACAGGAAAATCAAAATGACGATTAAAATTAAAATGATAGTCGGACTGGGCAATATAGGCACAGAATACGAACACACACGCCACAACGCAGGCTTTTGGCTGATAGATGAATTAGCGTGGCAATGGAAAGTGAATTTGCGCGAAGAAAAAAAATTCCACGGCGAAGTGGCGCGTGCCAGTCATTCAGGCAGCGACATTTGGCTGTTGAAACCGCACACTTACATGAATTTATCGGGTCAAGCCGTGTCGGCATTGGCGCAATTTTACAAAATTCAACCCAATGAAATTTTGGTGGTGCATGATGAATTGGATATTCCCTGCGGCAAAATTCGCCTGAAATTGGGCGGCGGCAACGGTGGACACAACGGCTTAAAAGACATTCAAGCCAAACTGGGTACACCCAATTTTTACCGCTTGCGCTTGGGCATAGACCACCCTGGCGACCGCAACTTGGTGGTTGGCTATGTGCTGAACAAGCCCAGCCCCGAACAACGCCAACAAATTGACGACAGCATTCGCAAATCGTTGCAAGGCTTACCCCTGTTTTTGGACGGCGACATGGAAGCGGCAATGCGCTTTTTGCACAGCGCGTAGGGTTTTTGCTTGTCGCTACTTTTAAATGGTTTGCGTTTTTTTTAAAAACGCGAGTTCAGGATACAAATGATTGATAAATTTAAGTCACTTTGCCCCCTCTCCCTGTGGGAGAGGGCTGGGGAGAGGGTGTGCCTACTCAACAAACCCTCTCTCCAACGCTTTCCCAAAGGGAGAGAGGGCTGATTTATTGGCACATTGACAGTTACCTATCCCGAGTTTACGTTAAAAAACATTTTAGGCAGCCTGAAAATCGGTTTCAGGCTGCCTGAATTTGGTTTCAATTAAGCCGCTTTTTTGTAGGCTTCATCGGCATCATCAAAACGTTTTTGCACTTCTGCGCTGGCGGTTTTGCCAAACAATGACACCACCACAATCGCCACCCAGCATGCAATAAAGCCAGGAATGATTTCATACAAAGTGCTGCCTGTAAGTGGTTTCCACGCCACCACCGTTACCGCACCCGCAACCATGCCAGCCAATGCGCCCAAGCCCGTCATGCGTTTCCAAAACACCGACAAAATCACCACAGGACCAAATGCCGCGCCAAATCCTGCCCAAGCATAGGAAACCAAACCCAATACTTGGCTTTTGGGGTCGGAGGCAATCACAATCGCAATCACGGCAATCAGCAACACCATCGCACGACCCACCCACACCAATTCTTTTTGTGCTGCTTTGGGGCGCAAGAAACCTTTGTAGAAATCTTCGGTAATCGCGCTGGAACACACCAATAATTGACAAGACAAAGTGGACATCACCGCCGCCAAAATCGCCGATAAAATCACGCCTGCAATCCAAGGGTTAAACAAAATGGTGGTTAAGGCGATGAAAATGCGTTCGGGATTGTCTTGCATGGTTGCCACTTGGTCGGGGTGCTGACCGAAATAGGCAATGCCAAAATAACCCACCGCACAAGCACCTGCCAAACACAAAATCATCCACGTCATACCAATGCGGCGGGCGTTTTTGAGTGATTTCACGCTGTCTGCTGCCATAAAACGCGCCAAAATGTGTGGTTGTCCAAAATAGCCCAAACCCCACGCTGCGGTAGAAATGATGCCGATGAAAGTGGTGCCTGCAAACAAGCTGGCGTATTCTTTGCCTGTGCTTTGTGCGGCTGCCTGAATGGCTGCGCTCATTTCATCTGCACCGCCCAAACCCAAATACACCATAATTGGCGTTAAAATCAGCGCGAAAATCATCAGGCTGGCTTGAATGGTATCCGTCCAGCTCACCGCCAAAAAGCCGCCAATAAAGGTGTAGGCAATGGTTGCGCCTGCGCCCAACCACATGGCTTGGGTGTAAGTCAAATCAAACAGGCTTTCAAACAAACGCGCCCCTGCCACCACGCCCGAAGCGCAATAAATCGTAAAGAAAAACAAAATGATGCTGGCTGAAATCACTTTCATCGCATGACCTTGTGCGCCAAAACGATGATAAAAATAATCGGGCAACGTCAGCGCATTGTTGTTGAACTCGGTGTGTATGCGCAAACGCCCCGACACCAACAGCCAGTTGAGCCACGCGCCAATGGTCAAGCCAATGGCAATCCACGATTCGCTCAAACCCGACACATAAATTGCCCCTGGTAAACCCATCAGCAGCCAGCCCGACATATCCGAAGCCCCTGCCGATAAGGCGGTTACAAATGCGCCCAAGCTGCGTCCGCCCAAAATGTAATCGTCAAAACTGCGCGTGGAACGGTAGGCAATAAAACCGATTGCCAACACCGCCACCAAATAAATCCCAAAAGTGATGTACATTGGATTCATGGCGAAAATCTCCTTGAAAAACCGTATTTTTCTATTTTCAAAAACGGTTCAGGCAGCCTGAAAATACCATTCAGGCTGCCTGAAACATCATTGGTCTAAACCAAATTCTTTGTGCAACACGCGGGTTGCCAATTCCATGTATTTTTCATCAATCAAAACAGAAACTTTGATTTCAGACGTGGAAATCATTTGAATGTTGATGCTTTCTGCCGCCAAAGCGCGGAACATTTTGGATGCCACACCAACGTGCGAACGCATACCCAAGCCCACAATGGAAACTTTGCATACTGCGTCATCGCCGCTCACTTCGGTTGCGCCAATCGTGTCTTTCAAATCAGAGAGCAATGCCAAAGTGGGTTTGTAATCACCGCGTGGCACGGTAAAAGAAAAATCGGTGGTGCCTTCATTGCCCACGTTTTGAATAATCATGTCCACTTCAATGTTTGCGTCTGCCACCGCGCCCAAGATTTGGTAGGCAATACCAGGTTTGTCGGGTACACCGCGCACATTGATGCGCGCTTGATTTTTGTCAAAGGCAATGCCTGATACAATGGCTCTTTCCATGTTTTGGTCTTCCTCAAATGTGATTAATGTGCCGTTGCCGCCGTCTTCCAAGCTGCTCAAAACGCGCAAACGAACTTTGTATTTGCCCGCAAATTCAACCGAACGAATTTGCAAAACTTTGCTGCCCAAACTTGCCAATTCCAGCATTTCTTCAAATGTGATGGTGTCCATGCGTTTGGCTTCTGGCACAACGCGCGGGTCGGTGGTGTAAACGCCATCTACATCGGTGTAGATTTGGCATTCGTCTGCTTTTAAGGCAGCCGCCAATGCCACCGCCGAAGTATCTGAACCGCCGCGTCCCAAAGTGGAAATGTCGCCATTGCTGCTGATGCCTTGGAATCCTGCCACAATCACCACTTTGCCTGCCTGTAAATCGGCGCGCATTTTTTCGTCATCAATTTCTTCAATGCGGGCTTTGGTATGGGCGGTGTCGGTTTTCACGGCAACTTGCCAGCCTGTGTAGCTTTTTGCGTCCACACCAATGTTTTTCAAAGCCATTGCCAGCAAGCCGATGGTTACTTGCTCGCCTGTTGCCAACACCACGTCCAATTCGCGTGGGTCGGGCAGCTCTTGCATTTCGTGCGCCAAAGCCACCAAGCGGTTGGTTTCGCCGCTCATTGCCGACACCACCACCACCACATCATGACCTTCATCACGCGCTTTTTTCACGCGCTTGGCGACATTTTTAATGCGCTCGGCAGAGCCTACCGATGTACCGCCATATTTTTGAACGATTAACGCCATTTTATTGTTCTCTCTGTTGAGTTTGCTGTTTTGTGAAAATGAGCGTGTGGCTGTGCGCCTCGCCCACCATCGCAAAACAAAGAAAAGCCGCATTTTACTATTTTTTACATGGAAAACAAGCCAAATTCACGAAACTTTTTCAGGCAGCCTGAATTGTTTTATTGAAAATGATTTTTGCCGTTTTCGCGCAATAAAATTGTGCATTGGCATTCTGTTTCAGCGCAAAACAAGGTAAAATACTGGCTATTTTTTTGATTATTTTGATTGCCGTTTCGTCATGTGGATTTTTCTTTTTATACTCGTGCCAGCCGCCGTGTTAGCGGTCATGCTGTATTATTACAACAAACAAGAACGCGCTTGGCAAAAAGAAGTAGAACAATATCAAGATACTGCGCTGCTTGACCCCAATCAAGCCGCGTCTGAAATTGCGCCCAATGAAAACGAAGATGAAGAAAATGAAAATGAAGAAAACGACTTTGACTCCACACCCAGCAATCACACCGCAGCACACGATGAAAACGCAATCTATGCCCACATTTTGCCGCAACCGCAAAGCGTGATGGGTTTCAGGCAGCCTGAACGCCAACGCTCCAATCGCAGCGAAGCGCAACCCTACACCGCATTAGAATCCCACAAAGAAGAAAAAACCAACCCCGAACAACCCCAAAATTTTCAACCCAAACAAACCATTTCCGACTCAACAGACCCCATTTCGCCCCAAGCCGCCCACCTCAACGATGAAAACGATGAAGATGAGCAAGCATGGGACGCGCCCCATCATTTTCAAGAAGTGGCGCACGATATGCCATCGGAATCCGATGACAACCCACCCACCCCCACCGAAACGCCGCCCGAACCCGAACCACCCGTTCAGGCAGCCCAACCCACACGCGCCATCACTTTTGAATTGGTTGAACCACCGCGCCGCGATGTGATTACCTTTGAAGAAACGGTACGCAATTTGCGCCACCCTTTGCGTCCGCAACTGGAAACGGTCAAATTGAACACATCAAGCCGCTTGTCCATTCCCAAAGCCAAACGTCCAGCACCCAATTTGGAAATCATCACGCTGGAAACCGCCTTGCGCGATTGGCAAAATGTGGAAGACAGCATTGCCGCCCTGCCCGAACCCATCAAACCCCAACCGCAAGCAGAATTGTTGGCAACCTTTTCATCGGTACGCGAACGCACTTTGCAACGCGATGATTTGTTGTCCAACAAATACAAAGCCCCCAGCGATGCGGAAACCATCGGCATGGACGACATTCGCGATAGCCTGATGCGCCAACGCCGCGCACGTCATCATCAAACCATTGCCGAAGCCCCCATTCACAGCACCATTTTGCACGTCATTCCCGAAAATGAAGTGATGGCAAATTTGGCGCGCACCGATTCGCCCATCAATCGCCGTACCAAAACCAAACGCAGCGCACCTTTAAACGAGGCATCGCTGATTACCGTTCAGGCAGCCCCCACAAAAAAGCACGATGATGATTTGTATCGCGTGCCGCCTACCGAAGACATGCTCATGCGCTTTGCCAAACAACGCCAACAATTAAGTTTGGCGCACCCTGTGGCGGTTGCCGAGCCAGCTTTCGTGCCAGATATGCACTTTGCCGCGCCACAAATCATGGAAAATTATGGCGATTTTCAAAGTTATCATCTGCCACAAGCCTTTTCAGGCAGCCTGAATCACGACCACAACGACCCAGACGAAGAATGGGGCAATCAAGACCCAGCCGCCTACCCCATCAGCACGTCCTACCCCCTGCCCAGCACCCAGTTGCTGCTGCCCCCCCAATTCAATCACGAAGCCGTACAATCCGCCGAACAACTGCTGGAAAACGGCATTTTGATTGAAGAAAAGCTGGCTGAATTTAAAGTGAAAGTCAAAGTGGTGGACGCGGTTTCAGGACCTGTCATCACACGCTACGAAATTGAGCCAGACACAGGCGTGCGCGGCAATGCCGTTTTGAATTTGGAAAAAGACTTGGCGCGACTATTGGGCAAAACGTCCATTCGCGTGGTGGAAACCATACCCGATAAAAATTGCATGGGCATCGAATTGCCCAATCCACGCCGCCAAATCATACGCATCAGCGAAATTTTCAATTCGCCCGAATTTGCCGAAAGCCGCTCCAAACTCACTTTGGCTTTGGGGCAAGACATCACAGGCAGCCCAGTGGTTACCGACTTGGCAAAAGCCCCCCATTTGCTCGTGGCAGGCACCACAGGTTCAGGCAAATCGGTGGGCGTAAACAGCATGATATTGTCGCTGCTGTTCAAAGCCACGCCCGATGACGTTCGCCTGATTATGATAGACCCGAAAATGTTGGAACTGTCGGTTTATGAAGGCATTCCGCATTTGCTCGCGCCCGTGATTACCGACATGAAATACGCCGCCAATGCCTTGAATTGGTGTGTGAACGAAATGGAAAAACGCTACCGTTTGATGTCGCATTTGGGCGTACGCAATCTCACGGGTTACAACATGAAAATCGTGGACGCGCAAATGCGTGGCGAAAAATACGCCAACCCATTCAGCCTCACACCCGAAGAACCCGAGCCTTTGGAAAAACTGCCCTTTATCGTGGTGGTGGTGGACGAATTTGCCGATTTAATGATGATTGCAGGCAAACAAGTGGAACAACACATCGCCCGTCTTGCCCAAAAAGCGCGTGCCGCAGGCATACACCTGATTTTGGCAACCCAACGCCCCAGCGTGGACGTGATTACAGGCTTGATTAAAGCCAATATTCCCACGCGCATTGCCTTTCAAGTGTCCAGCAAAATAGACAGCCGCACCATTTTAGACCAAATGGGCGCAGAAAACCTGCTCGGTCAAGGCGATATGCTGTTCTTGCCACCGGGAACAGGCTATCCACAGCGCGTACACGGCGCATTTGTTGCCGACAGCGAAGTCCATCAAGTGGTTGAATATTTAAAACAATTTGGCGAACCTGATTACATTGACGCCATTTTAAGCCCCGAAAGCGATGATTTCGCCCCAGCAGGCAGCTACAACAGCGACAAAGGCGAATTGTTTGACCAAGCCGTAGAAACCGTGTTGCGCACCCAAAAAACCAGCATTTCCGCCTTGCAACGTCATTTGGGCATAGGCTACAACAAAGCCGCCATTTTGATTGAACAAATGGAAGCCGAAGGCATTTTGTCGGCAGCCGACCGCTCGGGCAAACGCACGATTTTGTCGCGCAACCCCAATGCCGATGAATAACACAAATGGGTTTTCAGGCAGCCTGAAACCCATTCATTTGGCATAAACTAACACTTTTTTACAGTTTCGGTTATAATCGTTAAGTTCGTGTCAAAATGTGTGTTGCGACACGTCCATTCAAATAAGCCCAATCAATTCGCACAAAGGAACACCCATGAACGCACCAGCAACAGAAACCATGAAAACCGATGTTGTTTTAATTGGCGCGGGAATTATGAGCGCGACACTCGGCACTTTGTTGAAAGAAGTCGCCCCCGAAACCACGATTGCCGTTTTTGAACAACTGGACACCGTTGCCAAAGAAAGCTCGCACGAACTCAACAATGCAGGCACAGGACATGCCGCTTTGTGCGAACTGAACTACACCGCCGAACAAGCCGATGGCAGCATCAACATTCAACGCGCCATTGACATCAACGAAAAATTCAAATTATCGGTGCAATTTTGGTCTTATTTGGTCAGCAAAGGTTTGATTGATAAGCCAGAAGAATTCATTCAACAACTGCCCCACATGAGCTTTGTGCAAGGCGAAAAAGACGTGGCATTTTTGAAAAAACGCTACGAAGCCATGGTGCAACACCCCCTGTTCAAAAACATGACATACAGCGAAGACCGCGAAGTGTTGAAACAATGGTTTCCTTTGATGATGGAAAACCGCGATGAAACCACGCCCATTGCTGCCACCCATGTTCCCACAGGCACCGATGTGAATTTTGGCGCATTAACGCGCAAATTGTTTGCCCATTTGGATAATTTAGGCGTTAAAACACATTTAAATCAAACCGTTAAATCATTCATCAGAATGACAGATGGTGGCTGGGCAATCACCATTTTAGACAAAAACACAGGCAAAACACGCACCCATCACGCCAAATTTGTGTTCATTGGCGCAGGTGGTGGCAGCCTGCATTTGCTGCAAAAAACAGGCATTCCCGAAAGTCATCATGTGGGCGGTTTTCCCGTAAGCGGCATTTTCTTGCAATGCAAAAACCCCGAAGTGGCAGAACGCCATTTCGCCAAAGTGTATGGCAAAGCCGCTTTGGGTGCACCACCCATGTCGGTACCGCATTTGGATACGCGCTTTGTGAATGGTCAGCGCACTTTGTTGTTTGGTCCTTTTGCGGGTTTTTCGCCCAAATTTTTGAAACATGGCTCGGTGATGGATTTGCCCAGCTCGGTGCGTCCACACAATTTGACCACCGTGTTGGCGGCTGGTGCGAAAAACTTGGATTTGACGCGCTATTTGATTGAGCAAGTGAAATTGAGCAAAGAACAACGCATGAACGAATTGCGCCAATTTTATCCCGATGCCAAATCGGAAGATTGGGAATTGATTGAAGCAGGTCAGCGCGTGCAAATCATCAAAGACACACCCAAAGAACGTGGCGTGTTGCAATTTGGCACGGAAGTGATTAGCGCGGCTGATGGTTCGGTGGCGGCTTTGTTGGGCGCGTCCCCTGGTGCCTCGACTTCGGTGCAGGCGATGTTGGTTGTGTTGCAAAAATGTTTCGGCAACAAAATCCCTGATTTGGAAGCGAGATTGCAAGCCATGATTCCGTCTTTGGGCAAAAACTTGGCGGAACATTTGGATTTGCTTGACCACATTCAAACCGAAGTGCGCGAAACTTTGGGCTTGAAAAATATGTGGTAATGTGAAATGGCATTTTCAGGCAGCTTGTTTTCAGGCTGCCTGAAAATATTTTTAAAAGGAAAAACAAATGAGTAATAAAACTTGGTCGGGGCGTTTCAACGAACCCGTGTCGGAATTGGTCAAACAATACACAGGCTCGATTGATTTTGACAAACGCTTGGCAAAATGGGACATTCAAGGCTCGCTGGCACACGCGCAAATGTTGCACGAAGCGGGCGTGTTGTCGGCACAAGATTTGGCGGATATTCAACGCGGCATGGCGGAAATTCAGGCGGAAGTGGATTCAGGCAGCCTGAAATGGTCGCTGGATTTGGAAGACGTACACATGAATATTGAACGTCGCTTAACCGACAAAATCGGCGACGCGGGCAAGCGTTTGCACACAGGACGCAGCCGCAACGACCAAGTGGCAACCGATATTCGCCTGTGGTTGCGCGATGAAATCAGCACCATTCGTTTTTTAATCAAAGATTTACAGTCAGCATTACTGGAATTGGCAAGCAACAATGTGCACACGGTTATGCCGGGTTTTACCCATTTGCAGGTGGCACAACCTGTGAGTTTCGCTCATCATCTGCTGGCGTATGTGGAAATGCTGGGACGCGATGATGAACGCATGGCAGATTGCCGCAAGCGCGTGAACCGAATGCCTTTGGGTGCGGCGGCGTTGGCAGGCACCACTTTCCCAATCCAACGCGAAACCACCGCAAAACTGCTTGATTTTGAACAAATTTGCCAAAATTCACTGGACGCGGTTTCCGACCGCGATTTTGCGATTGAATTTACCGCCGCCGCCAGCTTGCTGATGGTGCATTTGAGCCGTTTGAGCGAAGAATTGATTATTTGGATGTCGCCACGTTTTGCGTTTATTGATATTGCCGACCGTTTTTGTACGGGGTCGTCCATCATGCCGCAAAAGAAAAACCCTGATGTACCAGAGTTAGTGCGCGGCAAATCGGGGCGCGTGGTGGGTCATTTAACAGGCTTGATTTTGTTGATGAAATCGCAACCTTTGGCGTACAACAAAGACAATCAGGAAGACAAAGAACCTTTGTTTGACACGGTGGACACCGTGATTGACACGCTGCGGATTTATGCCGACATGATGCGCGGCATTACCGTGAAACCCGAAAACATGAGAGCAGCCGTGTTGCAAGGCTTTGCGACCGCCACCGATTTGGCGGATTACCTTGTGAAAAAAGGTGTGCCGTTCCGCGACAGCCACGAAGTTGTGGCGCAAGCCGTGCGCCATGCCGAAACGCAACAATGTGATTTGGCGGATTTGCCTTTGAGCGTATTGCAAGGGTTCAGTGCTTTGATTGAAAACGATGTTTACGACATTCTCACGCCCGAAGGCAGCCTGAATGCGCGTAACCACGTTGGCGGTACTGCACCCGAGCAAGTGAAGTTGCAAATTGCGCGTTGGCAAAAATTGTTGGCGGAATGATTTTTCAGGTAGCCTGAAACCTTTGCAAAACCCCCAAGCAATGCAACTGCTTTGGGGTTTTCAACAAAAATGACAATATCTACCCAAATTTGCCCCATTCATACCCATTAAAAACTGTAGAAATAAACCGCGTTGTTGACACAACAGGTTGAGAAAAATAAGCTTGTATAGCTAACTAAAACTAAAATCACTACAATATTAAATTTATCATGGCTTACTCCCAAGACTTACGTAAACAAATCCTAAAAAGCGTTGCAAGCGGCATGACGATACGTCAAGCATCCACATTTTATGGCATCAGTACACATACCATTAACCAATGGAAACGAAATGGGATTGAAAGAAAAAAAACGTCAATTCAAACCATTAAAAGTTAATCATGAAGCATTATTAAAAGATGTTGAAAACTACCCTGATGCCTTCCAATACGAACGTGCCAAGCGTTTGGGTGTTACCGCAAGTGCAATTTGTTACGCACTCAAACAGCTCAAAATTTCAGTTAAAAAAGACGAGCCAACACCCAAAACAAGAACCAGAGCAGCGAAATCAGTACCATTTAAAATTGCGTTTTTACAAAAAAATGGGCTATCAAATGGTTTATATTGATGAAAGTGGTTTTGCACAAACCGTTCATCGTCCAAAAGGCTATGCCCCGATTGGGCGGCGTTGTTATGCGACTTACGATTGGCAAATACGTAAACAAACCAATGCAATAGGTGCATTGTTAAATGGGCGTTTGTTTACAGTTGCTTTGTTTCATCATACGATTAATCGTGCGGTTTTTATTCAATGGTTAAAAGAAGATTTAATACCAAAATTGAATAAAAAGAGTGTGTTGATTATGGATAATGCTCGCTTTCATGTCGGTGAAGAGATTCGTCAATTGGTGGCACAAAGTGGGCATAAGCTGCTGTATTTACCTGCATACAGTCCTGATTTGAATCCTATTGAACAATACTGGGCTTATGCCAAAAATACGCGGCGCAAATACATGATTTCTGATATTGAAATTTTATTTGACCGATATTTGTAGTGATTTTGTTTTTAATTGGCTATACAAGGGCTGATTAAGCTTAAAAAGAATGCAAGCTACACTTCATGGGGTGCGCCTAAGATACTGTTCAATCAATGAATGATTGCTTGCCCCTGTAATGGGCGAAATATAAGCTGCTCATGGAAAAATCCTCTCAATTCTTTGGTAGAGAGAATTTAGAGGATTTTTGGGGGTTTTGCAAAGGTTTCAGCCTTTTTTTGCGAATGCGCTGCCTGAAAATGCTATAATCAACCGTTTGTACACAACGAAAAGACTTTGCGCCATGTGGTTCAAACAAATGACTTTTTACCCAATCGCCACCCAAAAGCTGCCTGAATGGGATAAGCTGGCGGAAAAATTGAACAATTTGCCTTTTGTCCCCGTAACGGGTTTGGATTGGTTTAGCGAAGGCTTTGCGCCCCCCCATGCGTTTTCGCCCGAGCTGGTTTTTGTGGCAGACAAAACATGGTCGGTGGCATTGAAAAAATCGGAAAAGGTGCTGCCTGCGGCGGTGGTGCGCGATATTTTGGCAGAGCGCGTGGCGGAAATTGCCGAAAACGAAGGACGCACTTTGGGGCGCAAAGAAAAATTGGTTTTGAAAGAAAACATCATTGACGAATTGCTGCCACGCGCTTTCACGCGCAACAGCCATGTGCAGGCGATTTGTGCCATGGAGTATGGTTTTTTTCTGGTTAATCAAGCTAATGCGCGTAAGTCGGAAAATTTGGTTTCCAAATTGCGCGAGGCTTTGGGTGGCTTGGACGTGCGTTTGCCCCACACCCAACAATCGCCCAGCAGCCTGATGACCGATTGGCTGTTGCGCGGGCAATGCGATGGCGGCTTTGAATTGGGCGACAGTTGCGAATTGAAAGGTTCGGGCGAGGCTGCGCCTGTGATTAAAATCAACAAGCAAGATTTGGCTGCCGATGAAGTGATTCAACACATCAAAAAAGGCAAAACGGTAACGCAACTGGGCTTGGTGTGGCGCGAACAAATTGCGTTTGTGCTGGCTGACAATTTCACGTTTAAGCGCATGCAATATTTGGACGTTTTGCAAGAAGAAGCCGAACAATATGGCGATGATGCCGCCAGCCTTGCCATGGCATCGCAAATTTTGATGGCGGAAAATGTGTCGCAAATGATTGCGGAATTGGTGGGGCATTTGGGCGGTTGGCAGGAAAAATGATGTTTCAGGCTGCCTGAAACCGCTTTTAATCAAGCCAACGAAAGCAAAAAATCTTCAATTTAAGGGAAAAACATGACCATCAAATCCGACAAATGGATACGCCGCATGGCTGAACAGCACGGCATGATAGAACCATTTGAACCCAATCAAATCAAAACTTTAAATGGCGAAAAAATCATTTCCTATGGCACATCAAGCTATGGCTACGACATTCGCTGCGCCCACGAATTCAAAATTTTTACCAACATCAACAGCACCATCATTGACCCGAAAAATTTTGACCCCAAAAATTTTGTCAGCGTAGAAGGCGATTATTGCATTATTCCGCCCAATTCCTTTGCTTTGGCGCGAACGGTGGAATATTTTCGCATTCCGCGCAATGTTTTGACGGTGTGTTTGGGCAAATCCACTTATGCGCGTTGCGGCATCATCGTGAACGTTACCCCATTTGAACCCGAGTGGGAAGGCTATGTTACGCTGGAATTTTCCAATACCACGCCCCTGCCAGCCAAAATTTACGCAGGCGAAGGCGTGGCGCAAGTCTTGTTTTTTGAAAGCGATGAAATTTGCGAAACGTCCTACAAAGACCGCAATGGCAAATACATGGGGCAAACGGGCGTTACTTTGCCCAAAACTTAAAACACGCAAAAAATTTTTTGCCTTCGGCGACTTACTTTTTAAAAAAGTAAGCCAAATGAATTCAAGCTGAACAGTTTCATTTCAAAAATATTTTCAGGCTGCCTGAAAAGATTAAATCATTGAATAAAATGAAAATAATCTTTGTTTTTTGGTTTGTTTGGCTTGCTTTTTCAAAAAGTACACCCTGCGGTGGGCAACAGTCGCCCATGCGGCAACAGAGCGCAAATCCCCATATACCCCTATTTTAGTTGTAGGGTAGTAAAAGGCAGCCTGAAACCATGTCCAACAAAAAAATCGATGCTTATGCCAATCTCATCAAACATTTGCAAATTTTGCCCAATGTGGGCGTGAAAACCGCACAACGCATGGCGCACACATTGCTGCAACACAATCGTCAAGGGGCAGCAGATTTGGTGCAAGCCATTGAATTGGCATTAAAACAGGTCAATCATTGTCAAATGTGCAATACCTTTTGTGAAGACGCATTGTGTGGCATTTGCACCAATGTGCAACGCGACCCCACGCGCTTGATGATTGTGCATATGCCTGCCGATGTGGCAGCAATGGAGGCGGCGCGCTGTCATGATGGCTTGTATTTTGTGTTGATGGGGTATGTGAATCCCACGCAAAACATGGATTTATCACAAATTGCCTTGGAAAAACTGGTGGCGCGGCTTTCAGACAGCCCCGTTCAAGAAATCATCATCGCCACCGCATTCACGGCAGAGGGCGATGCCACCGCCTACATTTTGTCGGAATTGCTCAAACAGCAGCCGTATAAAGTGAGCCGTTTGGCGCGAGGTATGCCACTTGGCAGCGAGTTGGAGTATGTGGACGCTGGCACTTTGGCGCAAGCCGTGTATCAGCGCAATTTGTTACAGGAGCATTCATGATGGCGATTTCAGGCAGCTTTTATTTGGCGGCGTGGTTGCTGGCGGCATTGTTGGGTTGGCAGCAAAACGCGCAATCTGAACCTTTGCGCGACAATGCGCCCGAAAGGGTGGCGGCATCTGAACCGCAAATTGCCGTTCAGCTTGCCCAAAATTTGTTGGACAATGGCGAATTGTTGCAAAAAGCCAAAACCGATTTGCAATCGTTGCCTGAATTTCAGGGCAAAACATTGTTGATATACAATAAAGTGGATTTTTTCAATGGCACGCGACCGCGCATAGAAGTGTCGTTGGAAAACCCCGCTTTGCCCAATACGCTGGTGTTTTACACCTTTGAGCATGGCAAATGGACAAAAGGCGAGGCGGAAGATGTGGCGCACATCAAAAATTTATCGCGCCATTTGGTGCCGTTGGCGGAAGTGGATTTTGCCCAAGTGCCGCACATTGCCCAAGTTTGGCGCGAAAAAGCCAAGCAAGTCAATGCGGTGGAGCAAGAGCCGTATCATGTGGCATTCATTTGGCTGCCTGCACGAAACAAACGTTTTTGGCACACCGCCACTTTGGAGGCGAAAGGCAAACAGTTTTATTTAAGCACGCATTTGGACGGCAGCATTTGGGAATTTAATGGCTTATCGGGCAGCGTGGTTGATGAAAATCAATGAAAATCAAAATATTGTTGATGTACAACAGGCAGCCTGAAACCTTTGTCAAACCCATTATGAAAATGGGGCAGATGTGAAATCCACCCCTACGAACCGAGTTTGGCAAAGTTTTCAGGCAGCCTGAAAACCATTTATCTCAATCATTTATCCAAAAATTGCCCATAATCCATAATGCGCTCAAAGCGGCGATTGAGCAATTCATCGGTGGACAAATCTTGTGCTTCGCGCAACTGGTCTTCAATCACGATTTTGACGCGCTTCATCAATTCGGGATAATCGCGGTGTGCGCCACCAACGGGTTCTTCAATGATGCGGTCAATCAAATTCAATTTGAGCAAACGGTCGGCGGTAATGCCCAATGCGGCGGCGGCATCGGCGGCTTTTTCGGCGGTTTTCCACAAAATGGACGCGCAGCCTTCGGGCGAAATCACCGAATAGGTGGCGTATTGCAACATGTTCACATAATCGCCCACCGCGATTGCCAAAGCACCACCCGAACCGCCTTCGCCAATAATCGTGCAAATCACAGGCACGCGCAATTTGGTCAATTCATACAGATTTTTGCCGATGGCTTCCGACTGATTGCGCTCTTCCGCGCCAATGCCAGGGTAAGCACCAGGGGTATCCACAAAAGTGAGAACGGGCAGCTTGAATTTTTCCGCCATGTGCATCAAACGCAGGGCTTTGCGATAACCTTCGGGGCGCGGCATACCAAAATTACGGCGGATTTTTTCTCTGGTATCGCGCCCTTTTTGATGCCCAATCACCACCACGCTTTGCCCATTGAATCGCGCCAAGCCGCCCACAATGGCATCGTCATCGGCAAAATGGCGGTCGCCGTGCAATTCTTGAAAATCGGTACACAATGCACTGATGTAATCCAAAGTGTAGGGACGCTGTGGGTGGCGCGACACTTGCGAAATTTGTGCTGGCGTGAGTTTGCTGTAAATGGATTTGGTCAAATCATCGCTTTTTTTCTGTAATTGGGCGATTTCTTTGGAAATGTCCACCGCAGAATCGCCTTGCACAAAGCGCAATTCTTCAATTTTTTGGTTGAGTTCGGCAATCGGTTGTTCAAAATTTAAGAAAAAAGGTTTCATTGGACACACTTTCTGAGAAACAATCACCACATCATACGCGATTGTTAGATGTTTTGCACCAGATTTCAGGCTGCCTGAAATCCCATTATTTGAATTTTATGTGATTTTTTGCGTTAAAATGGCGAAAATCACCTTTATTTTAAGCCAATTTCATCTAAACACAAGGACTATTTATCATGAATCCCACATTTCACATTGCCCCCAGCATTTTGTCGGCAGATTTTGCCCGTTTGGGCGAGGAAGTGAGCCGCGTGGTTCAGGCAGGCGCAGATTACATTCATTTTGATGTGATGGACAACCATTATGTACCCAATTTGACTTTTGGTTCAATGGTTTGTCAAGCCATCAAGCCCTATGCAGGCAATGCGCTCATGGACGTGCATTTGATGGTTGAACCCGTTGATGATTTGATTCAAGCCTTTATTGGTGCAGGTGCCGACATCATCACGTTTCACCCCGAAGCCTCGCGCCACATTGACCGCAGCTTGTCGCTCATCAAAGCGGCGGGCAAACGGGCGGGTTTGGTGTTGAATCCCGCCACGCCAGCCTATGTGCTTGAAAATGTATTGGATAAATTGGACATGGTTTTGCTCATGTCGGTAAACCCTGGTTTTGGTGGACAAAGTTTTATTCCACAAACCCTGAATAAAATCAAGCAAGTTCGCGCCATGTTGGACGCATACGCACAACACAACGGCAGGCACATACGCTTGGAAGTGGACGGCGGCGTGAAAGTGGACAACATCGCCCAAATCGCCGCAGCAGGGGCAGACACTTTTGTGGCGGGTTCAGCCATTTTCAGCCAGCCTGACTATGCTGCCGTGATTGCCGCCATGCGCGATGAATTGGCAAAAGTGGCGTAAAATCAAGTAATTTGTGCCACCACCATGGCGGCAACATAATCTTGTTCATCGCTCAAACTCAAATGGATTTTGCCAATGCGATGTTCAGCCAGCCAGTTTTGCAATGCGCTTTCAAACAAAAATTCGGGTTTGCCCAAATCGTTGTGTCCAATGCTGATGTTGTGCAAGCTCACGGGTTCACGAAAGCCTGTGCCTACGGCTTTGGACAGGGCTTCTTTGGCGGCAAAGCGTTTTGCCAAAAAGCGCACTGCGTTGATTTGTTGATGGGCAAATTGTTCAAATTCCAAAATTTCAATGCGGCTTAAAATGCGGCGTGGCAGGGCTTCGCCGTATTTTTTGTACAATTCTTCTATGCGTTTGATGGACAAAATGTCGTTGCCGATTCCGTAAATCATGGTGGTATCCTTTTGTTTTTGGGGTGATTTTCAGGCAGCCTGAAAACATCATCAATCACATCAAGCTGCGCGCCCGATACATGGCTTCTTTCATTTGGCGTATGGCTTCGGGCAGACCCAAAAACACGGCTTGGGCAATCAGCGAATGCCCAATGTTCAGCTCCACAATTTGCGGAATTTGGGCAATGGGGGCAACGTTTTGTATGGTTAAGCCGTGTCCTGCATTGACGGTCATGCCGAGTTTGTGGGCAAATTCGGCGGCGGCGCGAATGCGTTGCCATTCTTGATTTTGATGATGAATGGGGGCATCGGCATAAGTGCCTGTGTGCAATTCAATCACGCGCGCGCCCACATCGTAGGCTGCCTGAATTTGCTGCACATCGGCAGCAATAAACAGCGACACGCGCACCCCTGCGTGGTGCAAGGTTTCCACATAATGCGCCACTTTATCTTGTTGATTTAAAACGTCCAAGCCGCCTTCGGTGGTGATTTCTTCGCGTTTTTCTGGCACAAGGCACACGTCTGCGGGCAGCACTTTAATGGCGTTGGCGAGCATTTCTTCGGTCATTGCCATTTCCAAATTCATGCGTGTTTTGATGGCGTTTTTGATGGCGAACACGTCTGCGTCTTTGATGTGGCGGCGGTCTTCGCGCAAATGCAGGGTAATCAAATCTGCGCCGTGGGTTTCGGCAAGCAGGGCTGCTTCAATGGGGCTGGGGTAAGTGGTGCCGCGTGCATTGCGTAAGGTGGCAACGTGGTCGATGTTCACGCCTAATAACATGATTTTGCTCCTTAAAATGATTTTCAGGCTGCCTGAAAACGGTTTGAATGGTGTGTGAAGGTATTTTGGCTACGTTGAATTTTGTTTCAGGCAGCTTTTTGCGCTCACAAAAACAAAAAAGCTGCCTGAAAATGTGCCATCGAATTTATTTAAAGAAATCGCCCATGCCAGCAGGCAAACCTGCGGTAAATTGCGACATACGCGCCGATGTGGTGGCTTCGGCTTTTTGGTGTGCGTCTTGCAAAGCGGCTAAAATCAAATCTTCCAACATTTCTGCGTCATCGGTGGCTTGGGCGATTAAGTCGGGGCTGATGCTCAATTTCACAATGGCGTGGCTGCACGTTGCCACCACTTTAACCAAGCCGTTGCCAGCTTGACCTTCCACTTCGGTTTGCGCCAATTCGGCTTGGGCTTTTTTCATGTTTTCTTGCATTTTTTGGGCTTGTTGCATTAAGCCGCCTAAACCTGCTTTACCAAACATATTCATCTCCAAAATTAAAGTTTCGTCAAAAATCGCGATTGTAGCAAAGAAACACGCTAAAATGCGCCTTATTTTTAAGGAAAAATCATGCACACATTCAGTTTACACACCCACGATGATGAACACATCGGTTTTGTGGCAATGCTGCCTGATGATGAGGCGCAATCGGGGCAACTTGCCATACGTTTGCTGTCTGAATTGCCGCCGCATTTGGGCAATGTTTTGGGCGATTTGCCCCATTTGGCGCAACAAACCGACTTGCATTGGCACATTGATGGCGACAAAGTGTGGGTAAACGATGCCGATGGGCAAAATTGGGGCAGCATTCAGCAAGAAATTTTTCGCGTTGGCAAACAATATTTTATTTTGAACGATTTAACGGGCGCAATTTAATCATGGAAAGTTTATACATTTTGATTCCCATCAGCATCGTGTTGGCTTTGGCGATAGGCTATTTTTTTTGGTGGTCGGGCAAAAATGGGCAGTTTGACGATTTGGAAGGCCCTGCCCAACGCATTTTAATGGACGATGACGACACTTCTCACACGAAAGAATCCCAAAAATGATAAAAAAAATGCTGCCTGAATTTGCATTCAGCCGCCGATTTGCGCCCTTGTTTGCCACGCAATTTTTGGGGGCGTTCAACGACAATGTGTTCAAAACCGCGCTGTTTGTGATGATTGCGTTTTACGGTTTGGCGCGTGATTCGTGGCTGCCTGAAAGCCAATGGTTGAACGTGGGGGCTTTGCTGTTTGTGTTGCCCTATTTTTTGTTTTCTGCGCTGTCGGGGCAGCTTGCCACGCGCCATGATAAAGCCAAATTGGCGCGTTACACCAAAATGCTGGAAGTGGCAATCATGGCTTTGGCGGGATTGGGCTTTTTGTTGCAATCGGTGTTTTTGTTGATGTTGTGTTTGTTTGTGATGGGGGCGCAATCCACGCTGTTTGGTCCCGTGAAATACGCCATTTTGCCCGAATATTTGCGCGAAAAAGAATTGATGATGGGCAATGGTTTGATTGAATCGGGGACATTTTTGGCGATTTTGTTGGGGCAAATCATCGGCACGGTCATTGCAGGCAGCAGCACACATGTCGTGGCAGGGGTGGTGTTGCTCATTGCCGCCTTGGGTTTGGCAAGCAGCGCGTTCATGCCCAGCACACCGCCGCAAAATCCGCAACAAATCGTATCGCGCCACATCATGCAATCCACCAAACAACTGTTGCGCGACACGAAAAAACAGCCTGAATTGTTCATTGCCATCATTGGGATTTCGTGGTTTTGGTTTATTGGGGCGGTTTACACCACCCAGTTGCCCACCTTTGTGAAAATCCATTTGGGCGGCAACGACAATGTGTTCAATTTGATGTTGGCGTTGTTTTCGGTGGGCATTGCCACGGGGTCGGTGGTTTGCGCCAAATACAGCAAGGGCAAATTGAATCTGGCGTGGGTGAGTGCAGGCGCAATCGGTTTGAGCATTTTGGGGACGATATTGGTGGGATTGACGCATGGTCATGCCTTTTCAGGCAGCCTTTTTCAATGCGTTTACAATGGCGTTTGGCGAATCACGCTGCTCAAACGATGAGCATCGCTCACACGATTTGACGTGGTAGATGCCCCCAAAACCACAATAATCATCGGTTGATTGTCCAAATTCGCCTGAACCACCATAGAACGACCCGCCTCACGAATGTAACCCGTTTTTTGCAAAGTGATGTCCCACACCCCTTCGCGCACCAAAGAATTGGTGTTTTTGTACGATTGCAATCTGCCATTGCTGGTGTACACAGAACCATAATTGGACGTACTCAAACTGCGAATGGTGGCATAATTGCTTGCCGCGCGCACCATCACGCTCAAATCACGCGCGGTGGAAACATTGCGTGGGTCAAGACCTGTGGGTTCATAAAAACGGGTGCTGTTCATGCCCAAACTTTGCGCTTTGGCATTCATTGCCGCCACAAATGCACCCATGCCACCAGGGTAGGTGCGCCCCAAAGCATGGGTGGCACGGTTTTCGCTGCTCATCAAGCTGATGTGCAACAATTCGCCGCGCGTTAAAGTGGTGCCAATAGACAAACGGCTGCCTGTGCCTTTCAAGCGGTCAATTTCGGCTTCGGTAATGGTAATGGGTTCATTCATGTTCAAATTGGCATCAAGCAAGACCATTGCCGACATCAATTTGGAAATGGACGCGATGGAACGCACGCTGTCCATGTTTTTTTGATACAACACTTTGCCCGTGTTGGCATTCATAATCAAAGCCGATTGGGCATTCAACAAAGGACCGTAGGCATAAGATGACGCACCATAAGTGTTAAACGGTGCATTGGACACGGCTGGCTGAAAAGCCACATTTTGCTGTGGTAATTGATTGGCAAAGGCGCGAATGGGGTCATCGCTGGTATCGGCAGCATGAATGGCAGGGAAATTCTGCTCCAAAAACGCGCCCAAAGTGTCATCGTTGGCGTGGGCAACGGTGGAAAACATCATGCTCAATGCGCTCATACCCACCCAAAAATGTTTCTTTAATTTCATCGTTCCTATTTCCTTATCTCAACAAAAAAATGATTTAAATCAATGACTTTTACTTCTCAATCTGAAAAGCCACATTTTTTATGGTAACACTTTCATCACGTCATTTAAAGCATTTGGCGCAAAAATAACGCAAATAATCCAATTTTTACAATAATCTGGCACAAAAAAACCAACACGCCATCACAATGGGGTACAAACACTTGCACCCCATATTGACGCTTTTACAGGCAGCCTTCGTTTTGCAGCAGAGTGAACAATGGCACATGATTGTCGCGGATTTTTTGCGCGCCCGACAAATCGGTAAACTCCAAAATCGCACACGCCTCCACCACATTGCCACCCAAACGGCGAATCAATTCCACACCAGCAAGCATTGTGCCACCTGTTGCCACCAAATCGTCCACCAACAACACACGCGCCCCTGTTTTAATCGCGTCTTTGTGGATTTCAACCGTGGCTTCGCCATATTCCAGCGCATAGCTTTGCGAGATGGTTTCGTAGGGCAATTTGCCTTTTTTGCGAATCGGCACAAAGCCCACATTCAGTTGATACGCCAATGCCGCACCGATGATGAAACCACGCGCGTCCAAACCTGCCACCGCGTCAATTTGCTGACCCATATAGCGATAGGTGAGCAAATCCACCAACAAGCGGAAATATTCGGGGCTTTGCAACACGGGCGTGATGTCGTGAAACAAAATGCCGTCTTGTGGCCAATTTGGGATTTTGCGGATTTTTTCCGCCAATGCGTCCACGGTCATGATTTCGGGGTGAAATTTCATGTTTTTTCCTTTCAGGCTGCCTGAAAATCAATCAATTTGTAAAGGAGCGTGTGATTTAACGGTATCGTCAATGGCTTTCACACGGATTAAGAAATCTTCCAACAAATGCAAAGGCAAAGCACTTGCGCCATCGCATTTGGCTTGGTCTGGATTGGGGTGGCTTTCCAAAAACAAGCCTGCCAAGCGCGTTGCCATGCCTGCCAAAGCCAAATCCAACACCTGACTGCGCCGACCGCCCGATGCCGCCGAACCGCTTTCGCGCTGTTGCAAGGCGTGGGTGGCGTCAAAAATCACAGGGGCATTGGCACAGGTTTTTTTCATCACGCCAAAGCCGAGCATGTCCACCACCAAATTGTCGTAACCAAATTGCGTGCCGCGTTCGCATAAAATCACGTTTTTGTTGCCTGCTTCGGCAAATTTTTCCACGATGTTTTTCATTTGGCTGGGGCTTAAAAATTGCGGTTTTTTCACGTTGATGATGCGACCTGTTGCCGCCATGGCTGCCACCAAATCGGTTTGTCGCGCCAAAAATGCAGGCAGTTGCAACACGTCCACCACTTCGGCAACGGGGGCGCATTGGTAAGGTTCGTGTACATCGGTAATCACGGGGCAGCCGAATGCTTGTTTCACACGCGCAAAAATCTTCATGCCCTCGTCCAAACCCACGCCGCGATAGGAATGCACCGATGAACGGTTTGCCTTGTCAAAAGACGCTTTGAAAACAAGGGGAATGCCCAATTTTTCGGTAACGCGCACATAATGTTCGGCAGCGTGTAGGGTGCTGTCCAAATCTTCCAACACATTGATGCCGCCAAACAAAACGAAGGGCTTTTCGTTGGCAACTTCAATTTCGTTGATTTTAATCATCATTTTGATTTTTCCTTGTTTTTATTTGAAAAATATTGTTTCAGGCTGCCTGAAATGACTTGCCACCCCACTGCACTCCCTCTCCCTATGGAGAGAGAGGACTGGGGAGAGGGTTCTTCGCCCAACAAACCCTCTCTCCAACTCTCTCCCATAGGGAGAGAGAGCCAGATTGTTGGTTATTCAAAATATTCTGCCTAAAATGGATTGATGTTTCAGGCGGCCTGAAATTCATTTGCGCTGCAAAACGGCTGCAAAAAAACCGTCCGTATTGTGTTGTGCCGTGTCCATTTGCAAAAATTTGCCCGTGTTCAAATCCACTTTTTGCGCTGCCAAAATTTCGCCACAATCCAGCAATTCAAATTGCGGATTTTTATCCAAAAATTCGGCAATTTGCATTTCGTTTTCTTCGGGCAAAACGCTGCACGTGGCGTACACCAAACGTCCGCCTTCGCGTACCAATGCGCTGGCTGCCTGTAAAATGCTTTGCTGTTGGCGCAACAAATTGTCAATGGTTTCAGGCGATTGGCGGTATTTCAAATCGGGATTGCGGCGCAACGTCCCCAAACCCGAACAGGGCGCGTCCACCAACACGCGGTCGGCTTTGCCGTGCAATTTGGCAATGCGTGGGTCGTGTTCGCTTTCAATGCGCTCGGGCGTGATGTTGCTCAATCCTGCGCGAGCCATGCGCGGTTTTAAATTTGCCAATCTTTTTTCTGATACATCAAAGGCATAGATTCGCCCTTTGTTTGCCATTTGTGCGCCCATCGCCAAAGTTTTGCCGCCTGCGCCTGCACAAAAATCCACCACGATTTCGCTGCGTTTTGCACCCACCAGTTGCGCCAAAATTTGGCTGCCTTCGTCTTGCACTTCCAAAGTGCCGTCCAAAAACAATTCGTGTTTGTTTAAGGCGGGTTTATTGGGGAAACGAATGCCGTGCGGTGCGTAGGGTGTGGCAATGGCTTGGGGAAACTCGCTTTGCAGTTGCGCCAAAATTTTGTCGCGTTTGCCTTTGAGCGTGTTCACGCGCACATCAAGCGGTGCGGTTTGTGCCACGCTGCGCCCAAAGGTTTGAATTTGCTCGTTTTCCCAATGCACTTGTAAACGCGCAATCAGCCATTCGGGTAATTCGGCAAACGTGTTCAGGCTGCCTGAAAATTCGGTTTTGCGCGATTTGACTTCTGCCAAAAAATCGCCTTCCCCTTCTTCCAATAAATCATGGAGTTGGGAGATGTTGAAACCGCGCCCCAACACCAAAGCAATCAAGGCGGCTTTGCGCGCTTGAACGTGTGGGCGGCGCAAAATGGCGGCAATTTTTTGATAATGACGCAAAGCGGCAAAGGCAGTTTCGGCAATTTCGTGGCGGTCTTGGCGACCGAGTTTTTTATGGTTTTTGAAATAATGCGACAAAACCGCATCGGCAGGCTGCCTGAAAGTCAAAATATCGGTCAAAACTTGGCTGCTGTGTTGGAGTTGAGTGGCATTCACAATGCGATTCCGTAAAGTTGAAAGCGTTATTTTACCGCAAATCAGGCAGCCTGAATTTCACGATTTCGCTTTTTTCTGTTGCAACATTGCCAGCAAATTTTGTGCGTTTTGGCGACCCATTTCTTGGCTGACCAATTTGCCCGAGCCTTCGCGGTTTTCAAACACAAGGTCTTGGACAGGCATTTCGTCCAAAAAACGGCTGGGTTCGGGATATTGCCACGACCCTGCCCGTTTGCGCTTTTTGCAATGCGTGAGCGTGAGTTGTCGCTTGGCGCGGGTAATGCCCACATACATCAAGCGGCGTTCTTCGTCCAATTTGCCCTCTTCCACGCTATCGGCATGGGGGAACAAGCCCTCTTCACAGCCCACCAAATACACAAACGGGTATTCCAAACCTTTGGCAGCGTGAAGGGTGGACAATTTGACCGCGTCCACTTCTTCGCCATCTTTGTTTTCCAGCAAGGTCATCAGCGCGATGGTTTGCGTCAATTCAATGAGATTGCGTTCGCCTTCTTCGCCTTTTCGCGCCAGCCATTCGCACAAATCTTGCACGTTTTTCCAACGGCTTTCAGCCAGCTTAACGCTTTCGGCATTCATTTCCAGCAGATGATTTTCGTATTGAATGTCGGTGAGCAAATCTTGTATCGTTTCGCCAGCGTCATCGCATTCGGCTCGGCGGCGATAATCGTGGAGCAAAGCCATAAATTGCTGTACCGATTCGCGGCTTTTGCTGGACAAATCCGCCAAAGCGTTCAGGCTGCCTGCGGCTTCAAACAAGCTGCATTCGTGCATTTTGGCATAATCGTTGAGTTTGCCCAAAGTGGTGTCGCCAATGCCGCGTTTGGGCGTGGTGGCGGCGCGTAAAAAAGCAGGGTCATCATTCGGATTGGCAAGCAAGCGCATGTATGCCAACACATCTTTGATTTCCGCCTTGTCGTAAAAACTTTGCCCACCTGAAATTTGGTAAGGTATCCGCGCCGAACGCAAAGCGTCTTCAAACACACGCGCTTGATGATTGCCGCGATACAAAATCGCAAAATCGGCATAATTGGCTTGATGAATCAGCTTGTTTCTGGCAATTTGCTGCACCACATACTCGGCTTCGTGGATTTCATCGCGGCATTGGGCAATTTTGACCGCATCGCCCTCGCCCAAATTTGACCACAAGGTTTTGGGAAACAATTTGGGGTTGTTGCCTATCACTTGGTTGGCAACGCGCAAAATTCGCGCGGTGGAACGGTAATTTTGTTCCAATTTGATGATTTTGATGTGCGGATAATCGTCTTGCAAACGGCGCAAGTTTTCCATATTCGCGCCACGCCATGCGTAAATGGACTGGTCGTCATCGCCCACCACGGTGAATTTGCCCTCAAAACCCGTGAGCAAGCGCAACAAGGCGTATTGGCAAGCGTTGGTGTCTTGGCATTCGTCCACCAGCAAATAGCGCAAACGTGCTTGCCATTTTTGGCGAATTTCGGCATTTTCACGCAACAAAATGGCAGGCAGCCTGATTAAATCGTCAAAATCCACCGCTTGATAATGCTGCAATGTGGCTTGATACAGGCTGTATGTTTGGGCGATTTGCATTTGCCATTTGTCTTGGCATTGGGCATACACTTCATCGGCTTGCAATAAATTGTTTTTCCACAATGAAATTTGGTGTTGGGCTTTGAAAATGGCATCGCGGCGATTGTCGCCCAAAATTTCGGCAATGATTTTTGCGCTGTCTGCGCTGTCTAAAATGGAAAAGTTTTTTTTGTAGCCGATGTGTGGGGCTTCTTCGCGCAAAATTCTCATGCCCAGCGAATGAAAGGTGGACACGGTTAAGCCGCGCGTTTGTGTTTTGCCCAGACGTGCTGTGATGCGCTCTTGCATTTCTTTGGCGGCTTTGTTGGTAAAGGTGATGGCGGCAATGTGCTGTGGTTTGTAGCCGATTTGGGTAATCATGTGGGCGATTTTTTCGGTAATCACGCGCGTTTTGCCGCTGCCTGCGCCTGCCAGCACAAACAGCGCACCGCCTAAATATTCAACGGCTTCTTGTTGTTGGGGATTGAGTTTCATGGTGTTGGGTGGGTATGCCGCAAAATGGTAGGGGCTAATGACAATTCGTTTCGCGATTGTTTTTTCATCAAAATCGCCAACTTCTGCGTCAAAAATACGCGCCAATGGGCGGCATTGACTCGCATTTTTTCCTTGAATTTGACAATTTTTCCTGAAAAACCAACTTCGCGCCCAAATTGTCATTAGCCCCTAGGCTGCCTGAAAAAGTAAACGATACGGCAATTATAATTTAAATTGCCATCATCATGATGATGAACGCACAATCTGCCGAATAATCAAACGATTGGGATTGAGCGCATTTTGCAAACGCCGCGACAAGGGCAAAGGCGCACCGCAAATCATCGCCGCCACATACGCGCCACAAATGGGGGCGGTTGCCAATCCGCGACTGCCATGCGCGGTGTTCACAAAGGCATTGGGATAATGGGGACAGGGCGCGTTCAGGCGATAATTTTTGTCCAAAGCCAATTTGGCATACACTTGCCGCATGGCGGTGCTGTTGCCCAATGCGCCCACCACGGGCAAATGGTCGTGGGCATCGCAACGCAAAGCGGCATGACCTTTCAGGCTGCCTGAAAAGGCAAATGATTGATGTAATTGTGGATTTAAATTTGCCAATTCGTTTTGATTGGCAAGCTCATCGCTGTTGCGCCAAGTGTCGTCATCGTTATTGGGCAGGAATGTTGCGCCAAATGTGTGCCAACCGCCCCACGCTGGCGCAATGTAGGACGCGCCCGATAATGCCGTTTTCAGGCTGCCTGAAAAAGCGGTTTCGCGCACCACGCTGGTTTGTCCGCGTATGATTTGAAAGGGCAATTCGCCCACAATGGGGGCGTGTCGGCTGCTTGCGCCCGTGCAAAAAACAATGTGGCTGCCTGAAAACGCGCCTTGACTGGTGCGCATTTGCCAATTTTCGCCATCGTGTTGTGCCGAAATCAAATGGCAATTCAATTTCAAATCAATGTATTGATGAGACAGCAATTGCTCAACCCAAGCCAATGGATTCAACCAACAACCTTGCGCCCAAAACAAACCTCCCTGCGCCACAGGCACACCAGCCAATTCGCTCGCTTGCGCGGCAGTAACGCCACGATACAAATGGGCGTGAAAATCATCTTGCGCCAACAATGCGTTACGCGCGGTTTCCGCCTTATCGTGATTGATGTGCAACACGCCACTCGCGCCCCACGTTTCGCGTTCAGGCAGCACATTCGCCAACAAACGCCGCGCATAGCCATAGCCCGACAACAAAAGTTCCGTTTGGGGCGTATTGTGTGGCGAAATTTTGGCATAAAGCAAACCTTGGCGATTGCCCGATGCGGCATTTGCCACACGCGCTGCCGCGTCCACAACGGTAACGCGCACACCGCGCTGCGCCAAAGCGTGTGCCGTTGCCGCCCCCGCTATGCCCGCGCCCACCACAATAACGTGTTGTGGTGCAGCCATTTCAGGCTGCCTGAACCACATTTTTTCCGCCAAAACAGGCTTTTGTTCAACAGGTGGCGTTTGCCAAACCATGTGTCGTTCGCCAAAAAAATCGCGCAAATGTGCCGAATGCGCTGGCGGTATCAACCAAAGCGTTTGATTGGGCAACACATTTTCCAAAACATTCACGCCAGAAAATTGCACACACGACAACGCTGCCTGTAAAATCGCATCGTCCGACCAATCGGGCAAGGCATTTTCAGGCAGGCAAACCAACAAATGCGGCACACACGAAAATTGCCGCAAAACGGTGGCAGATGGTGGCGCATTCCACGCCATGATTTCATTCACGGTCGCTTATTCCCATTCAAAATGCTTTAAAATGACCCAACTCAAACAGCCTTATTTGTAAAAGGATTTTAATATGAAACACGTTCTCATCATCAACGGGGCAAATTTAAATCTGCTCGGCACACGCGAACCGCACATTTATGGCGCACAAACGCTTGACGATGTGGTGGCGCATTTGGCGCAGGTTGGCGCAGAATATGGCATGAAAATCAGCCATTTTCAACACAATGGCGAAGGCGAAATCGTGTCGCGCATTCATGCCGCGCGTGGCGATGTGGATTACATCATCATCAATGCAGGAGCTTACACCCACACCAGCATTGCCATTCGCGATGCTTTGGCTGGCGTGGCAATCCCCTTTGTGGAAGTGCACATTTCCAATGTTCATGCGCGAGAAGCGTTTCGCCACCACTCTTATTTGTCCGATAAAGCCGTGGGTGTGATTGTCGGTTTGGGAACGTATGGCTATGAAGCCGCATTGCGTTTTATCGCATTACAGGCTGGCTGTTTCAAGACATAAAACATCGCCCCATGTGTGCTGCCCTGATTGGGACAAGGTTAAGCCCCAACCCAATTCTACCGCCACAAATGACAAGGTTTCAACCCAAAAGGAAACAGGATGAAACAACATTGCCCCCTACCCATTCAAAATGGCATCAAACCCAGCTATTTGGTTTTGCCGCACAACCCACAATATGCAGGACAAACGCTGTTGTTTTTTCTGTGCCAACACTTTCCCTTTGTGTCGCAACAGGCATGGCAAGCGCGTTTGAACAGTGGCATGGTGGTCAATCAACACGGCACGCCGCTCAACGAACACAGCCCCTTTCAGGCAGGCGCAACCATTTTCTACTACCGCGAAATCAGCCGCGATGAAGAAACCCCCATACCCTTTCACGAACACATCTTGCATTTGGACGAACACCTGCTCGTGGTGGACAAACCCCACTTTTTGCCCGTAACCCCAAGCGGACGCTTTTTGCGTGAAACCCTGCTCACCCGCTTGCGCTTGCACCCCAAATTGCAGCATTTGAATCTTGCCGCCCTCACCCCCATACACCGTTTGGACAAAGACACCGCAGGCGTGATGTTGTTTTCGCACAATCCGCAAAGCCGCGCCCTGTATCAACAAATGTTTGAGCGCAAAACCATACACAAAACCTATCACGCACTTGCGCCCACACGCTTGGATTGGGACTATCCACTTGAAATCCAATCGCGTTTGGTGCGCGGCGATGATTTTTTTCTGACCAAAGAAGAAAATGGCGAACCCAACGCCCACACCATCGTGCATTTATTGGAAAATCGTGGCGCAAACAGCCTGTATCAATTACACGCCATCACAGGCAAAAAGCACCAATTACGCGTTCACATGATGAAAATGGGTATGCCCATTTTAAACGATATGCTCTATCCCCAAGTTTTGCCAGTGGGCAGCGAAGATTACCGCAAGCCACTCCAATTATTGGCAAAACAAATCACATTCAGCGACCCCATTTCCCACCAAACACGCGTGTTCATCAGCCAACAAAATCTGTGATGCCCACAAAAAAAGCTGCCTGAAACCCATTTTCAGGCAGCTTTTTTGCCGATTTTTTACCACATCGTCCCAAAACGCAATGACGCGCGAGGCCAACCATACAACTCTTCATAAATGCGGCGGCGTTTTTGCTCAACCGTTTCATTTTGCTCGCGTTCGGAAATGGGGTAAGTGCCTTTAACCAAAATATCACGACCCACATTTTGCAAATGGCGGTGTCCCGTCAATGCCATGGAAATGTCCATTTCTTTGTACATGATTTCCAAAGCACGTAACACGCCCTCGCCACCGAATGCGCCCAAACCATACAAAAAGGCACGTCCCGTCATGAAACCACGCGCGCCCAATGCCCATGCTTTGAGCATATCCTGTCCACTGCGAATGCCACTGTCTAGCCACACTTCGGTTTGGCTGCCCACTGCGCTCACAATATCAGGCAGGGCGCGAATGCTGGATAAAGCACCGTCCAGTTGTCGTCCACCGTGATTGGAAACCACAATGGCATCTGCGCCATATTGCACGGCTTTTTCGGCATCTTCGGGGTCTAAAATGCCTTTGATGATGAGTTTGCCGCCCCACAATTCTTTGATTTCTGCCACATCTGTCCAGCTTAAAGTGGGGTCAAATTGCTGTGCCGTCCAATTTGCAAAGGCGTGTAAATCGTGCACATCTTTGGCGTGTCCCACAATATTGCGAAACTCGCGGCGGTTGGTGTTTGCCATTTTCATCAGCCATTCGGGTTTACGCGCCAAATCCCACAAATTGGGCAAAGTGGGGCGAATCACGTGCGATAATCCGTTTTTGATGTCGCGGTGGCGTTGTCCCATGATTTGCAAATCGGCGGTTAAAACCAAAGCCGAGCATTGGGCTTCTTTGGCGCGGCGAATCAGGTTACGCATGAACTCACGGTCACGCATCACATAAAGTTGAAACCAAAATGGTGTGGTGGTGTTTGCCGCCACATCCTCAATGGAACAAATGGACATGGTAGATAGGGTAAAGGGTACACCAAATTTTTCGGCAGCGCGGGCTGCCAAAATTTCGCCATCTGCACAAATCATGCCTGTAAAGCCTGTGGGGGCAAGTGCCAAGGGCATGGTTGTGTTTTGCCCAATCATTTTGCTGGCTAGACTGCGCTTGTCCATGTCCACCAGCACTTTTTGGCGCAATTTAATGGCTTGGAAATCGCTGCTGTTTTCGCGATAGGTGGATTCTGTCCACGAACCTGAGTCCACATAATCAAAAAACATTTTGGGGACTTTGCGTTGCGCCACTTGACGCAAATCTTCAATACAGGTCATTTTGTGCAAATCGTGTGTCATCGGATTTCCTTGATATGATTTTATTTGCAAAAAGCATTTTTTCGCTTTCAAGCTGCCTTGTCGTACATGAAAAAAATGTTTGGGTTAGCTGAAACCTGTTCCCTCCCCTTTTTAGGGATAAGGAACAGATGGCTGGCAATATCATCAAATTGCCGTGAACTGAAAAGCTGCCTGAAAAAATGCGTTATTATAACGGTTTTGGATTTGGCAACAAAAGGATTATTTATGCAAACTTGGCACGATGTTTTGGGCGAACACAAAACGTTGGCGTATTTTCAAAATATTTTAGCCAGCGTTCGCGCGGAACGGGAAAGCGGTCAAACGATTTATCCGCCCGCGTCTGATGTTTTTAATGCGTTTCGCCACACGCCCTTTGCCGATGTGAAGGTGGTGATTTTGGGACAAGACCCCTATCACAATGAAAATCAAGCGCATGGCTTGGCATTTTCGGTGCGACATGGACTTGCCATTCCGCCCTCTTTGCTCAACATTTACAAGGAATTGGCTGATGATATTGTGGGTTTCAGGCAGCCTGAACACGGCTGCTTGACGCATTGGGCAGACCAAGGCGTGCTGCTGCTCAACACGGTTTTGACGGTACGCGCCCATCAAGCGCATTCTCACGCCAATTTGGGTTGGGAAAAATTTACCGATTTTGTGATTGCCCAATTAAATCAACATCGTGAACATTTGGTTTTCATGCTGTGGGGCAGCCACGCGCAAAAAAAAGGCGCGTTCATCAATCGCAACAAGCATTTGGTGTTACAAGCCCCCACCCTTCGCCTTTGTCGGCGTATCGTGGCTTTTTTGGCTGCAAGCATTTTTCGCAAGCCAATGATTATTTACAACAACATCACATCAAACCGATTGATTGGCAAATCTGAATTTTCAGGCAGCCAAATGCCGTTTTTGGCTGCCTGAAATCATTTTTCTTCGGCAAAAGGGTCAATGCGGCGTTGGCGTTTGACCAAAATGCGTACCGCCCCATCGTTGTTTTTGCTCGGTTGGGCATAAGCCAGCACATCGGGGTGTTGCATGAGCCAACGGCGCACCATGGTTTTCAGCACAGGCTTGTAGCCCGATGAACCCAAACCACTGCCATGCACAATTTCGCCACACACACCGCGTTTTTGCACAAATTCAATGAATTCATTCAACACTTCTTGCGCGTATTCTTGCGTGTAGCCATGCAAATCCACATCGGCAACCACCTCATAATGCCCATTGAGCAAACGTTTGATGTCATTTGCGCCCTGCCCGTTTTTGCTGAACGTGTCGGGAATGTCCAAAATCACACCGCTTTCGCCAATGTAAAAGTGGTTTTCTTTGTCGCTTTCCGTGTCTTTGGGGCGCAATTTGATGGGCGAAGTATCACGCGGTGGCACATAATTGGCATGGGCATTTTTGAGTGGCGTAACGTCTTTCATCAAGGCGGCAAAATCAACATCGGCTTGTTCTTGTTGGATTTTTTTGGCTTCCTGTTCGGCTTGTTCGCGCAATTTGGCGGCTTCACGCGCTTGTTTGCCCAAATCTTTTAAAGCATCTTGAAAATTCATCGTTTTTCCTTTTAGAACCTGTATTCATCAGATTAACAGATGGATTTTATCGCAAAATCATGAATACGGATGCTGAACATCAATCGTCATCGCGGCTGTTTTTGCGTGAAAGTTCACGTTCACGGTCGTTGCGTCCGCCATGGGTGTGCAGGCGTTTGCGTAAGTCGTCATCGTTTTTGGGCAAACCGTCTATGCACAGTAATTGATACATGGTGCCACGTACTTTATCGGTGTGGCTCATTTTGCCGCCCAACACCGCCCAATCGCTTTTGCGCGGTGTTATCCAACGTTGATTGTGCCAATCGCCATAGCCAAAGGTTTTGACTTTCGCCCCGCCCGAATCCAAAAAGCGATAGCCTGTCATGCACAATATGCCTTCTGCCGATACGTTGTCGTAGCCCTGCGCGGAACGCTGATTCAAAATGTAGCGCACGCTTCGGTCGGGGGCGATGTGTACGCTGCTCAATAAAATGCGTGCTGTGCCTTTGTGGGTTTCGCTGATGTACAAATCCAGCCAATCGCCTTCGTTGGGATTGGGTAAATCGGGCAAGTCCATTTCGGTTTCTTGAAATTCGCTGCGGGTTTCGGTGAAATTGTCGTTCCAGTCGCGGCTTTCGGCTTGGGCAAAATGGGCAAATGCCAGCAACATCAATCCCACAAATAATTGTTTTTTCATATTTTTTTCCTAAAATCATTCACTTATCGGAATGGGGTTCATTTTTCAATAAAATAAACGCTTCGTGCTTGTTGCGCGGACGTTTGCCTTGCCACACAATGCGTTTTTGCCAATGTGATGACTCTTCTTTGGGGTGAATTTGGTGCAATTCGTAGGCGCAATCGCCTTCGTTTTGAATGGGCAAATGCCCGTATTCTTGCCATGCCAAACGTGCGGCATGGTGTTGTGGCGCAATTTTCAGGCAGCCTGAAACGCCATTTGGCATGGCGGCTTGCATTTGTTGCACAATGGGGCGATAGCTTTTGGCGGCATTGAGCCAATCGGCAAACAGGGTAAAGGTCAGTGCCCACACCAAAGTCATGCCTGCTGCCCAGTTGGTTACGGCTTGGCGACCGCGTATGCGTTTGCGCGTGATGGCAAACAACCACGCGGGGGTAAACAAAATTGCCACCATCATCGGCATGATGTCAATGTCGGGCGTGTGGTAGGGGCTGAAATAGGCGGCGCGTTCTGCCAATTTGCTTGGCACGCCATAGTGAATCGCCACAAATCCCACCCACAAAAACACCGCCGCCGCCCCAAATGCCATAATGCCAAACCAATTCAAAAAGGCGGCAACGCCACGTCTTAAACAGTCTAATTGTGCCGCGCCCAAAATCGCCAAAATGGGCAGCAACACAATCAGGTTGTCTTGATACATTTGGGGATTGAACACCAGCCACATACCAAATAAAAACAACCATGCCACGCTCAATGCGCCCAATTTGTGCCGCAATAGCCCTTTCATGCGAATCGCCGACCAAATCGCCAAAGGATAAGCTGGAAACGCAAACCACAACAGGTGTTTGGCATAATAAGGCAAATTGAAGGCTGCCTGAATGCCGTTTAAGCCACCCCAAGCACCAAAAATGTGTTGCCCCACATAAATTTGAAAAGCGGCAGGATTGATTTTTGCCAAAATAAACAACTGTATGGCAAAGGCAGGCAAAATCAGCACCATTGCGCCCACGGTAACGGTCAGCAATCGGTGTCCAAACCATTGTGGATGCGCCAGCAGGCTCAACGACAACAGCAACACCACCACCGTTGCCAACCACCCCAGCGTTTGCCCCAACAAAATCCCCCCTGCCCCCAACAACAATGCCGCCCACACCACTTGACGATTGGAAACCGCCAATCCCCACAAGCACAAACTTGCGCCTGCAAATGCCACCGACATGCCGCTCACAAAATGCGCCATCGGCAACAAACCTGCTGCACCAATCAAAATCAACACGGTGCTGCGACCGCATTGTCTGCCCAATAATTTGGATGATGCCATGCCGCTTGCGATTAAGCCCACTACGGTAAACACAACGCTTGCCAAACGTGCGGCGGCGTAATCGTTCATGATGTGGGGCGCGAACAGGGTTTTCAGGCTGCCTGCCACCGCCAAATAAAGTGGCGACAAATGAAAATGCGCCTCGCCCAACACCGTGGGCAACCACACGCTTTGGCTTTCGGTAATGGCGGCATAGGTGCGCGGTTCAATAGGATTCCACAAATCGTGCGAAAACACGCCTGCCCACAACCACGCAAACACCAACAGCAACAACAGCCATGGGTATTCGTGTGTGGGGGCTTGGGGGCGATGTTCGGGAGGGGTGTAGGTCAGCATGGGGGGTCTCGCAAGGTTTTTTCAGGCAGCATTTCAGTACACGACAACAAACGGTTGGCATTTCAAACAAACATTTCAGGCTGCCTGATGCGTTTCACGTTGCCAGCACGTTCAATCATTTGCCTGTTCCACATCTTCTTGATTGAGCGATTCTTCTTTCAACATGGCTTGATGTCGGTCTAAAAATTCTTTGGTGCTGTCTTTGCCGCGTAATTGCAAAATGTGGTTGCGAACGGCAGCTTCCACCAACACCGCCAAGTTGCGCCCTGCCGCCACAGGCAGCACCACCGAACGAATCGCCACATTCAAAATGGATTCGGTTTCGGTGCGTATGCTCAAACGGTCAAGCTGTTTCATGTAATCGTCATCGGCATTGACCAGATTGATGATGAGTTTAAGCTGTTTTTTGGGGCGTATGGCGGTTTCACCAAACATGTGGCGTATGTTCAACACGCCCAAACCGCGTACTTCCAAAAAATCACGCAACACAGGCGGACAACGCCCTTCCAAAACCTCGGGCGCGGTGCGGTGCAATTCAACCGCATCATCGGCAACCAAGCTGTGTCCGCGTGAAATCAGCTCCAAAGCCAATTCGCTTTTGCCCAAGCCCGATTTGCCCACCAACAACACGCCCACTTCAAACACGTCCAAAAACACGCCATGTTTGGTGGTGGAAACCGCCAATTCGCGTTGCAAATAAATCCGCAACACATCCATCAAATACGGGCTTTCATAAGTGGACGTGAGCAATGGCACATTGTGGGTGTGGCAATAATCGCGCAAATTTTGCGGCACAGGCAAATCGTTTGCCACAATGATGAGGGCGATGGGAAAATCAAACAATTCATCTAAATTATTGGGCAGATTGTATTGTGCCAATTTATGCAAATATTCCACTTCCGCCACGCCCAACACCTGAACTTGGTTGTGGTGTATGAAATTCAAATGCCCGACCAAAGCCAAAGCAGGTTTGTCGGCATCAACGGCAATGCGGTTGTCCAAACCGCCCGTACCTGCCACCAATGCCATTGCCAATTTTTTCTGATTTTCTTGATACAAACGGCGCACAGAAACGCTGGGCATGGGTTGATTCTCCAAAAATGTTTTCAGGCAGCCTGAAAGGGGTGTTCCGTTCAGGCTGCCTGAAAAATCCGTTTAAGCATTGACTTTAAATTCTTTGCCATTTGCCAAGAAAAGTTTGGGGGCGGTGCCATTGTCAATCACATCGCGGCTGACCACGGCTTTTTTCACCTCTTTCAAATCAGGCAGCATGTACATCGTGTCCAGCAAACAGCGTTCCACAATGGAGCGCAAACCACGCGCCCCTGTTTTGCGTTTCATTGCCAATTTGGCAATAGCAGACAAGGCTTCGGGTTCAAATTCCAAAACCACATCTTCCATCGCAAACAAGGCTTGGAATTGTTTGACCAGCGCGTTTTTCGGTTCGGTCAAAATATTGATTAAGGCAGCCTCGTCCAATTCCGCCAAAGTGGCAATCACGGGCAAACGTCCAATCAATTCGGGAATCAAGCCGAATTTGATTAAATCTTCGGGTTCAACCGTTTGGAAAATTTCGGTAATGTTGGCATCTTCATCTTTGCTGTGTACCGTTGCACCAAAGCCAATGCCGCCTTTTTCGGTGCGCTGGCGTATCACTTTTTCCAAGCCCGCAAACGCGCCACCGCAAATAAACAGAATATTGGTGGTGTCCACATCAATAAATTGCTGATTGGGGTTGCGGCGACCGCCTTGTGGTGGCACGCTGGCAATCGTGCCTTCAACCAATTTCAACAAAGCCTGTTGCACGCCCTCGCCCGATACATCTCGTGTAATGGAGGGGTTGTCGGATTTGCGTGAAATTTTGTCAATTTCATCAATATAAACAATGCCGCGCTGGGCTTTTTCCACATCAAAATCGCATTTGCCCAACAATTTGGTGATGATTTGCTCCACATCTTCGCCCACATAGCCTGCTTCGGTCAGCGTGGTCGCATCCGCCATGGCAAATGGCACGTTCAATTTTCGCGCCAACGATTGCGCCAACAATGTTTTGCCCGAACCCGTGGGACCAATCAGCAAAATATTGGATTTGGACAATTCCACCTTGCCATCTTGTGCAGGCTGGCGCAGGCGTTTGTAGTGGTTGTACACCGCCACCGCTAGGGCTTTTTTGGCGTGGTCTTGACCAATCACATGCTCATTCAGTTGCGCCACCAATTCGGCTGGGGTGGGCAAAGGGTCGTTTTCGTTCCAATCGGGTGCGCTGCTGGTGCTGGCGGCATTGCCATTTAACATGGTGTGGCAATCGCTGACACATTCATCGCAAATGAACACATCATCGCCTTCAATCAAATGTTTTACATCGTGTTCGGCTTTGCCACAAAATGAGCAAATGCGTTGTTTTTGTTTCATAAATATTCTTTCTTATGGGAAAAATCTTTCAGGCAGCCCCAAATGGTCTCGCCGCCCAAAAAACGCATTTTACCAAAATTGCGTGAATGCCTGCACATCGGTGTTTTTCGGCTCGGCTGGCGAACGGGTTGCCGTTCCCAACATAATCAGAGCGATGATTTTTTCTTTCTCATTGCAATCAAACGCGGCTTTGAGCAAAGGCGAATTGACCCACAAACCCGAAAGCCACACATTATCAAAACCTTGTGCGTTTGCCGCCAGTTGTGCCGCATAAGCCGCGCAACCTGCGCTCAAATGCTGTTCCCATTCGGGTTTGCCCGTTTTGGGGCTGGCAATCACCGCCAACACCATGGGTGCCATTTTGCCCACTTTTTCGGCTTTGGCGCGGGCTTCATCGCCCATGTTCAGCTCGGTAACGGTGTCCAACAAAATTTGGCGGAATCGGCTCATGCCTGCTTCGCTTTGAATGACCACAAAACGCCATGGGGTTAAACGCCCATGGTCGGGAACTTGGCTGGCTGCCTGTAAAATGGTGTGCAGTTGCAATTCATCAGGCACGGGCAAGCCCAATGTTTTGGTGGAACGGCGCGTGGTGAGCAATTCAAGTGCATTCATTGTGATTATCCCAATCATAGATAGCAAAAAAGACCTAGCGGTATCAGCTAAGTCTTTTGTTTTGGTGGAGGTAAGCGGGATCGAACCGCTGACCTCTTGCATGCCATGCAAGCGCTCTACCAACTGAGCTATACCCCCAAATTTTGTTGCAACCTTACGTTGCTGTTGAAGACCGCAACTATACGCGCCCAACTTGTTTTTGTCAAAACCCTTTTGCGAAAAAATTTTCTTTTATTTGATTTTTAAAAGAATTTAATTTTCAGGCAGCAATTTATTGGGGTTAAACAAATGGTGCGGGTCAAGCTGGCGTTTAATCGCCCACATCAATGCGATTTCGTCTGCGCTGCGAACGCGCGGCAACCAGTGGCGTTTCAGGCTGCCTATGCCGTGTTCGGCGGCAATGGTGCCTTGATTTTTCAGCACATTTTCGTAAACAATCGCATTGACCGCATCTTCAAATTGATACACATCGTTGTTCAGCACTTCGGGGAAAAAGGTGTTGTAGTGCAGGCTGCCATCGCCCAAATGCCCAAAAACAACCAACTGAATTTGCGGATAATGTTGCCACAAATCGCGTTCACAATCTGCCACAAAATCAGCCACTTTGGCAATCGGCACGGCAATATCGTGCTTGATGTTTGCCCCCAAAACGCGCTGGCTGGCTGAAATGTTTTCGCGCAATGCCCAAAAGTCGCGCCGCGTTTGTTCAGATTGTGCCAACACGCTGTTTTCATAGCCATTTTCGTACAAATATTGCGCCAACACATCGCCCAAATCATCGCGCGGCAAACTGTCGGTTAGCTCAATCAAAACGTGCCACGCTGCCTGAACGGGCTGCGCCAAATTACTGTATTGCGCGGATAATTTTAGTGCAAATTCGCTGATGAGTTCAAAACTGCACAAGCGTTCGGCAAAATGATTTTTCATTTGCGACAACAACTGAACGGCTGCCTGAATGTCGTTCACGCCCACCCACGCGGTGGCTTGCGCTTGCGGTGGCGCAAACAGTTTGAGCGTTGCGCCTGTGATGATGCCAAGCGTGCCTTCGCTGCCAATAAACAGGTGTTTGAGTTCGTAAGCCGTTGTATTTTTGTGCAAAGGCTGTAAATGGGAAACGATTTCGCCATTGGGCAACACCACTTCCAAGCCGATGACCAAATCGCGCATGGTGCCGTAGCGCAACACGTTTAAGCCGCCTGCGTTGCACGCGATGTTGCCACCGATTTGGCATGAGCCTTCGCTGGCTAAACTCAATGGAAAGAAACGGTTGGCTTGTTGGGCGGCTGCCTGAATGTCTTGCAAAATGCAGCCTGCGTCTGCGGTCAGGCTGTTGTCGGCAAGGTTGATTTCGCGTATGCGATTGAGTTTGCTCATGTTTAAGACGATTGCGCCATTTGCCAAGCTGCCGCCCACCAAACCTGTGTTGCCGCCTTGTGGCACGATGGGCAAGCGATGTTCGGCACAAAATCGCACCAAATTTTGGATTTTTTCCACACTATCGGGTTGAACAACAAGGCAATTTTCGCTGGTGTAGCGTTTGCGCTGGTCCAGCAAAAAGGGGCTGGGGTCGGTGGGCAAATTGCTGGGCGAGACGATTTGGGCAATTTGACTTTGCCATTTTTCTTTGAAATTCATGATGTTATCCCTTAAATGGGTTTTCAGGCTGCCTGAAATATTTTTTGAAACAAAAAACGTTCGGCTTTGATGCAACGTGAACTCGGTATGGCAACTGTAAATGTGCCAAGCAACCAGCCCTCTCTCCTCTTGGGAAAGCGTTGGAGAAAGGGTTTGTTGAACAGCTTTCCCTCTCCCCAACCCTCTCCCAAAGGGAGAGGGGGTAAAATGACTTCAACTTATCAATCACTTTTAGTCGCCAAAGGCAAAAATTTTGATTTTGTTGCACACCGCAAAGGCTGCCTAAATATCCGCGCTGCGGTTTTTCATGGCTTGGGCAATGGCTTGGGTACGCGCCAAATCAATTTGCTCGGCAATGACTTTGGGTTTATCCGCAAATTGTTTGGCAATGGCTGAGGTTTGCACCGACTGTGCCGCCGCCAACATCGCCAACAAATAATCGCGTTGCGGATAGGCTGCATTTTCGCGTCCCAAACGCCCTTGCATGTCTGCCACACACACGTTTAAGGCTGCTTGAAAGCGTTCTGGGCGGCGCAATGCGTCCACGTTTTTGAGCAATTTCAGGATTTTGCTGGGCTTTTTGATTTGCAAAACCTGATGAAACATGATGTGGTATTCGCACACCAATTCTGCCAATTCCGCGCAATGTTTGGGTACGCGCCAACGGGCATTGACTTGGCGTACGGGTTCAATGCCACGCCAATCGTGTCCGATGTGTTGCGGCAAAATATCGGCTGGCGTAAGGGCTTTGCCCAAATCGTGCAACAGCGCGGCATAGCGTTCAGGCAGGCTCAAACCCAAATCGGCAGCGCATTGCAACACCAGCAAGGTGTGTTCGCCTGAACAAATTTCGGGGTGATAATCAGCACGTTGGGGTACGCCAAACAGCGCGTCCACTTCGGGCAACAAGACGCGCAATGCGCCGCATTCTCGCAAAATTTCAATCATGCGGCGTGGATTGCGTTCCATCAAACCTTTGGCAAATTCTTGCCACACGCGCTCGGCAACCAGCGCGTCTGCCTCGCCTGCCTGAACCATTTGGCGCATGAGCTGCATGGTTTCGCTTGCCACCTCAAAGCCGTATCGCGCGGCAAATCGGGCGATACGCAAAATCCGCACGGGGTCTTCGGCAAAGGCGGGGGAAACGTGGCGCAAGATTTTGTTTTGCAAATCGGTTTGTCCGCCAAAAGGGTCAATGATGTTACCGTGTTCGTCTTGTGCCATGGCGTTGATGGTCAAGTCGCGGCGCATCAGGTCTTGTTCCAGCGTAACGTTTTTGTCGGCATGAACGGCAAAGGCGGTGTAGCCTTTGCCTGTTTTGCGTTCGGTGCGGGCTAGGGCGTATTCTTCGTGGCTTTGTGGGTGCAAAAACACGGGAAAATCTTTGCCCACGGCTTGAAAGCCTTGTTGTTGCATGGTTTCGGGGTCTGCGCCCACCACCACCCAATCGCGGTCTTTGATGGGCAAGCCAAGCAGTTGGTCGCGGACGGCTCCGCCTACCAGATAAATTTGCATGATTTTTTCCAATGAAGTGGTGTTTCAGGCTGCCCCTTTTGGCGTGCCTGCATTTTAAAGCGTGGGTGTGGCGGCGCAACGCCACGTCTGCACCCAAAAGGTTTTGCCTTCGGCGACTTACTTTTTAAAAAAGTAAGCCAAATACATGAACGCTGAACGGTTTGTGGCTCAAAAAAACTTTTCAGGCTGCCTGAAAATACGGTAAACCCAATATAAAATGGGACACCATGTAGGGTGCAACTTGTTGCACCATTTTCCTGATAAAACATGGATTTGGTGCAACAAGTTGCACCCTACACTTGTTCTATGACCCTATTTAGGCAATGCCCAATAATTGCTCGCGCGTGAGCAGGAACACGAAACCGTCTCCGCCACTTGTTTCCAGCCACACAAAGGGCAATTCGGGGTAGGCGCGTTCCAGCACTTCGCGGTTGTGTCCGATTTCCACCAGCAATACGCCTTTGGGATTAAGGTGTTTGGCGGCACGCAGCAAAATTTCGCGTGTTGCCTCCAAGCCGTCTTCGCCGCTACCGAGTGCGAGTTCGGGTTCGTGCAAGTATTCGGGCGGCAGGTTTGCGACACTTTCTGCGTCCACATAGGGTGGATTGGAAACGATGAGGTCGTAGGTTTTGTCGTCCAAGCCTTCAAATAGGTCGGTGTGAATCAGGCTAATGCGCTCTTCCAAGCCGTAGTCTTCCACATTGACGCTGGCAACTTCCAGTGCGTCTAGGCTGATGTCCACCGCGTCAATTTGGGCATCGGGATAGTGGTGCGCCATTTGAATCGCCAAAGTTGCGCTGCCTGTACACAAATCCAAAGCGGTGTGTATCAATTCATCGTGTTCAATCCATGGGCGCAAGGGTTCGCCCAACAGTTCGTAGATGAAGGAGCGTGGCACAATCACACGCTCGTCCACATAAAAATCAAAGTCGCCTTGTTTGGCGTGGTTGCTTAAATAGGCAACGGGAATGCGCTCTTGCACGCGGCGTTGGATTAAATGCAGCACATGCTCTTTTTCGCTGGGCAACACGGTGGCATCAAAAAAATGGTCAAGCGCATCGGCTGGCAATTTGAGCGTGTGCAAAATCAAATACACGGCTTCATCGTAGGCGTTGTCGCTGCCATGCCCAAAGTGCAACTGGTGGTGATTGAATTGGCTTGTGGCAAAGCGAATCACATCGCGTACGGTTTTCAGGCTGCGTTGCGCTTCGTCAAAAGTTTCGTCTAGGGTTTCGGTAAACATGGTTTAGGCAATTCAAAAAGATTGAAAAATCGCATTATATCGTGAATGGGCTGCCTGAAAACACGTTATAATGCCGTTTTTTTAACCAGAGTTTAAAGGGAATTTTGTGAATATGAAACCGATTCAATTAAGCCTTATCGCGTTGGCAACGGCTGTGGCATTGAGCGCGTGCAACCAAAATGTGGGTACGCCCACCGCCGCTTCTGGCGCAACCGCCGCCCAAGCCGCGTCAGGTGCTGCCTTGCCCAAAGGTTTGGAAAGCAATGTGCAACAAATGAGCTATATTTTTGGCGAAAACATGGGTCGCGAATTGGCGCTGATGAAAAAAGAGGGTGGCGTAGATGTGGACATCAAAGCCTTTACCCGCGCGGTTGAAGACCAATTAACCGACAAACCTTCCGCCTTGTCGCCCGAACAAAAACAAAAAGCGGTGGAAGAATTTCAAAAGATTTTAGAAGCCAACGCGAAGAAAAAATCGGAAGAAATGAAAGCCCAAATGGAAGCGAATCAAGCCAAAGCCGCCGAAACGCTGAAAGCAGGCGAAAAATTCTTGGCTGAAAACAAAACCAAAGACGGCATCAAAACCACCGCCTCAGGCTTGCAATACAAAGTGAACAAAGAAGGCACGGGCGAAACCGCCACCATGGGCGATGGCGTTTTGGTAGAATACACGGGCAAATTGATTGACGGCACCGAATTTGACAGCACCGCTCAACACGGTGGTCAGCCCTTTGCCGTGCCTTTAACGGGCAACAGCGTGATTAAAGGCTGGACAGAAGGCTTGCAACTGATGAAAGAAGGTGGCGAATACACGCTCTACATTCCCACGCATTTGGCTTATGGTCCGCAAAACAGCCCCAAAATCCCTGCCAATTCGGTTTTGATTTTTGATATGAAAATCGTGAAAATTGAAAAAGGTGCTGCCAAAGGTAATGCGCCTGCACCGAAAAAATAAATATAATGTCGTTCAGGCAGCTTTGCCGTAGGGGCTAATGACAATTTGGGCGCGAAGTTGGTTTTTCAGGCAAACACCGCTTCGCTGTCACATTCAAGGAAAAAATGCGAGTCAATGCCACCCATTGGCGCGTATTTTTGACGCAGAAGTTGGCGATTTTGATGAAAAAACAATCGCGAAACGAATTATCATTAGCCCCTACGGCTGCCTGAAAATCAGCAGAGGCTGATGACCATCATGATGTGAAACAGGTTCTCACTTCAACAAACCCTCTACAAGGAACACAAAATGAAAGTATTGTTGCTGGGCGCACCAGGTGCTGGCAAAGGCACACAAGCGCAATTCATTACCCAAGCCTTTAATATTCCACAAATTTCCACAGGCGATATGCTCCGCGCGGCAATCAAGGCTGGCACACCTTTGGGCTTGGAAGCCAAAAAAATCATGGACGAAGGCGGTTTGGTACGCGATGACATCATCATCGGCATGGTGCAAGAGCGCATTGCCCAAGCCGATTGTGCCAACGGTTTTTTGTTTGACGGTTTTCCGCGCACTTTGGCGCAAGCCCAAGCCATGCAAGACGCTGGTGTGTTGTTGGACGCGGTGGTGGAAATTGACGTGCCCGATGAAACCATTGTGGAACGCATGGACGGTCGCCGTGTGCATTTGGCTTCGGGTCGCACTTACCACATCAAACACAATCCGCCCAAAGTGGACGGCAAAGACGATATTACAGGCGAAGACTTAATCCAACGCGATGATGACAAAGCCGAAACCGTGAAAAAACGCCTGAATGTGTACCACGAACAAACCGAAGTTTTGATTGGTTTTTACGGCAATTTGCAAGGCGACAACGCCCCCAAATACCACAAAATCAACGGCACACAAAGCGTTGATGCCGTGAAAAACGATGTGTTAAGCGCATTGGGCAAATAAATATCAGAACCTGTATTCATAAGATGAATGGCTTGATTTTATGGTCAATTATTGCGAATACAAGGCGGATTTTCATGCCAATATTGAACATATTGGCGTGAAAAGCCAACGCAGTAGGCGCATAAAGTGGCGATAAAAGCAAGCTATTGAGATTGTGAATACGGGTTCTCAATATTCAGGCAGCCTGAAAATCATTTTTCAGGCTGCCTGAATCACATCAACTCATCAATCATTATTGAGGAATGCGCAATTTTTGACCCACATAAATTTTATCGGGGTGGCTCAACATGGGTTTGTTGGCTTCAAAAATTTTGGGATACTGATTGGCATCGCCATAATATTTTTTGGCAATGGCAGAGAGCGTGTCGCCTGCCACCACATCGTGATAAACCGTTGCGGCTTCTTGTGCTGCTGCGGCTGCCACTTCTTCTTGCAATTTCATGTGGTTATCCACTTTGGATACACCATGCACATTGCCTGCCGCCAAAACCGCTTTTTCAATCGCCTCTTGATTGGGGGCATAGCCACGCAAAGTAACGGTTTCGCTGGCGGTGTCGTAAATGGCGGTAAACATATTGATGCCCAAGTTTTGTTTGGCAACGTATTCTTGAATTTTGTTTTGGATTTCAAGCGGGTCGTCTGAACCAAACAGTTTTTCGCCTGCGTCTTTAATAAAGCTGAATAATCCCATGTGTTTGTCCTTGTTGAAAAGGTTGAAAAAGCGTCAAAATGACGCGCACATTGTACCGCAAAATCGGCACAATCACAGCGAATTTGGGTAAAACCGTGTATGGATTGGGTTTTCAGGCTGCCTGAAAACCCAAAGACCATCATGCCCCAATTTTCACGCCATTTGCCGCGCCCCACTCTTGCAATTTTGCCAACAGCACCTGCCCCATCGGACTGGGGTCGCCTGTAAATAAAGTTTGCAAGCCATTGTTTTCAATGATGTGGCGGCGCAATGCCAAACGCTCTTCGTGGTTTTCTGCCAAACGAATGGCACATGCCACATATTCATCTACCGTTTGCGTAATCAACCATTCAGGCAGCCCCAAACGTTTGAACAAGCCTTCGTCAATGTGTTCATGCACTTCTGCACCCGTTTTGCACACGCCCACCAAGCCCAAAGTAACCATATCAATAATCCCGTTGGTGTTGCCAAATGGGAAAGGATTGATAAGCATATCGCAGTTGTGCAACACATTCAAATAGCGGTCGTAGGCTTGATGGGGGTGCGCGGTGGCATCTGACCCCAAATACGATTTGATAAAGCGCGTAACATAAGGGTGCGTGATGCCACTAGACTGCCCCAAAGCAAAATGAAAATGCACTTTCACTTTGGCGCGGTCGCGAATCGCCTGACACGCTTGCAAGAAATAGGGATTCAACTTCATCGTGGTGGCAGCCACGCCAATGTGAACGACTTCGGGGTTTTCACGCAATTTGTATTCAATGTTTTGCGGTACAGACGCCGATGGCACATAAGGCAGCGCGTCTTTGGGCAAACGCAACAGGGTTTCGCTGAAACAATCTTCGCTGCCCACATAATCGTCTTCCACAATCACATATTCAATGAAATCGGAATGCGTGGTGGCGGGGTGTCCCAAAGCGATGGCTTGAATGGGTGCAAGGCGCGTGTTGCTGGCAAAAATGGGGGTTAAATCCATGCCAATGCTGGGCATATAGAAAATGGCTGCCTGATGGGTTTCGCAAACTTCACGCAAGGCTTCCACTTTTTCATACAGGCTTTTGCCGTCCAAAACGTGAAATTCGTCAAACACGGCTCTGCCTGCCGCGTCCACCGCATTGCCGCCCAAGCCGATTAAATAAAAATGTTCTTTTGCCGCAATCATGGACGTGGAATGCGTGCGATAAATGGAATGCGATGCGTGAAAATGCTCCAACAACACCACCATCACGGGTTTGCCATTTTTGTAGCCGATTTGTGAAACATCGCGGTCTTGCCAGCCCAAAGCCAACAAATGACGGCGAATCACTTGATTGAGCGATTTTTTCACATCGTGTTTATTGGGCGCGGTGTCGTAGCTGCAATGCATGTACACATCGTGGGAAATGCCGCTTGGCAAGCCGTCCAAATTTTCAAATTCTGCCAAACGCTGGGGAAACCATTGCAAAATCTCGGCGCGTTTGTTAAACGCATTGGGCGTGCCAATGAAACGCGGCGATTGCAAAGCAAATGCCAACGAACCTGCCAATTTGGGCGCGATTTGGTACAAAGCGTCAAATTGAATGCTGATATTGGATTCGGGCAAATACAAAATGGCGAATTTTGCCCACACCGCAGGGTTGTTTGCCAGCTCGTAATCCAAATAGGGGTTGCTGGGATTGGGGTGGCGGTTGTAGGTGAGCAAAATGTGGTCGGCATTGATAAAGGGTGAAGTGGCGAAAATCAATGCCAGCCAGCGTTGTAAAGTCAAGAAACGCTGCGTACCCACATCCGAAATGTTCAAAGCGGGGTCGGTAAATAATTGGGTAATGGCGTTTGCCATGCGCGTACAGAAATACACATAGTATTCCTGTTCCAAATTGGCATTGAATTGCTGGGGATATTGAAATTCAATGTTTTGAATCATGCCAAATTGACTGTCAATTTTGGTTAAAATGGACAGCAATTCATTGCAGGCAGCTTCGTAATCTTTTTGTTCAACGTATTGTTCAAAGCGGGTTAAACTGGGTAAGGGTTCTTGGTTTTCGGTGGACATGGGTTTTCCTTCAATTTTTTCATCAATCATGACAGTACGAGACAAAAATTGTTTGGCTGTCTGCCATTTGTCCCCTCCCCCTTACATAGGGGGAGGGAGTGGGTTTGTAGCAACATCAAAATGGGTTTTCAGGCTGCCTGAAAAATCATTCTTCATCATCGCCATAATATTTCACACCCAATTTAATGGGTTCGCGACCGCGCGCTCTGCGCCACGCATTCGTATCGCGCAAAGAATACACGCAACCGCAATATTCTTGTTGATAAAAATGCTCGCGTTTGCTGATTTCAATCATGCGCGATGAACCGCCACCTTTGCGCCAGTTGTAATCCCAATAGGTTACGCCATCGTATTTGGCGGCGGCGTTGTGTCCGCAACCGTTGATTTGGTTCATGTCTTTCCAGCGTGAAATGCCCAAGCTGCTGCTGATGACGGGAAAGCCATTTTCGTAGGCATACAAAGCCGTGCGTTCAAAGCGCATATCAAAACACATGGTGCAACGAATGCCGCGTTCGGGTTCGTATTCCATGCCTTTGGCGCGTTCAAACCAGTTGTCCACATCATAGTCTGCGTCAATGAATGGCACGCCGTGTTGTTCGGCAAATTTGATGTTTTCGTTTTTGCGAATTTCGTATTCTTTGAGCGGATGAATATTGGGATTGTAAAAATAAATGGTGTAGTCAATGCCGCTTGCCAGCAAGGCTTCCATCACTTCGCCCGAGCAAGGCGCACAGCATGAATGCAACAGCAATTTGTCTGCGCCATTGGGTAAAGTGAGTTTGGGGCGGTCAATTTGGGTAACTTGGGGGTGTGCCATGATTATTGTTTTTTTCAATCAATTTTAAAGTTGGGAAAAGGCAGCCTGAAACATCAATGCGCTTTCGCCTCGCCGTGCAAACGGTACACCGCGCCGCAATAGGGGCATTCAATTTGGCTGTTGGATTGAATCGGCAAAAACACGCGTGGGTGTCCGTTCCACGTTTCGTTGTCTGCGCCAGCGCAATGCAGGGGCAAATCGTGTGGTGTGATGTCGATGATTTGGGGGGATGGGGTGCTTTGGGTCATGATTTTTTCCAATCAAAAATCAAATATTTTATGGGGGAATTTTTTTCAGGCTGCCTCTAACTTGATTCCCTCTCCCGCTCGCGGGGGAGGGTTAGGGTGGGGGTGGTTCGTGGGGCGATACCATTTTTTGTTACTTCAAGCATTTCCCCCACCCTAGCCCTCCCCCGTTGGGGACGGGGGAGGGGACAAGTTCGCGGCATTTCAAATATTTCAGGCTGCCTGAAAACAAGCAAATTTTATGCCAAAGTGCGAATGCCAACCGCGTCTTTCACTTCTACCAGCAATTCACGCGCTTGAACACGCGCTTTGGCTGCGCCTGCCTGTAAAATGTCTTCAATGCGTTTGGGATTGGCAATCAAATCGTGATAAGCATCGGTTTTATCGTCCAATTCTTCGCCAATTTTGGCGGCAAGCAGCTTTTTCGCCTCGCCCCAAGCCAAGCCTTCGTTGAGCTGTTTTTCAAATTCGGCATATTCATCTGGCGTGGCAAAGGCTTGATAAATTTCAAAAATCGCGCTTTCGCCTTTGAATTTTGGCACATTGGGTTCTTTTAAATTGGTCACAATTTTGTTTACCGCTTTTTGGCGTTGCTTGGGCGTGAGAAACAACTCAATCGTGTTGCCATAGGATTTGGACATTTTGCGCCCGTCCAATCCCACCAATAATTCAACGTTTTCATCAATTTGCACTTCGGGCAAAGTGAAAATGTTTTTACCAAAACGATGATTGAAACGCTGGGCAATATCACGCGCCATTTCAACGTGTTGGATTTGGTCGCGCCCCACGGGTACGGTGTGGGCATTGAACATGATGATGTCGGCGGTCATCAAAATGGGGTAGCTGTATAAGCCCATTTCTATTTCAAAATCAGGGTCTTGGTTTTCGGCAAGATTTTTATCTACGGCGGCTTTGTAGGCGTGGGCGCGGTTCATCAAGCCTTTGCCTGTGATGCAGGTCAAAATCCAGTTCAATTCCAAAATTTCGGGAATGTCCGACTGGCGATAAAAGGTGGTGCGCTCCGTATCCAAACCGCAAGCCAACCAAGTGGCGGCAACCGCCTGTGTGGATTGATGAATCTGCTCGGGTTCGTGGCATTTGATGATGCCGTGGTAATTTGCCAAAAACAGGTAGCTTTCCACATTGTCTTGCGCGGCGGCGCGAATGGCTGGGCGAATCGCCCCCACATAATTGCCCAAATGCGGTATGCCTGTGGTGGTTACGCCTGTGAGAACACGTTGTTTTTTCATGATTTTGCTTTCTGTAGGGTTTTCAGGCTGCCTGAAAACGAAAAAAAGGGAAAATTGGCGTGCATTTTACCTTTTTTCAGGCAGCCTGAACATTCAATCATCAGGCAATTCCAATAAACTTGACGCTGGAATGCCCAATGTATCTGCCAATTTATGAATATTCAGTAACGCAATATTGCGCTGACCACGCTCCACGCCACTCAAATAACTTCGGGCAATGCCGCTTTCCAATGCCAATTTTTCTTGCGAAAGCCCCTTGCTCTTACGAAGTTGAACCAAACGCAAACCAAATGATTTTAATGGGTCTTGTTGCATTTTCCTTGCCTACAAAAAGGCAAATCCTAAATGATAAACCTTTATGATATAACGCTTTATAAGTTCACTCTTTATCAGTTCACGCACTATAATTGACATTTTAAAAAACAAAGTGTACGATAATTGTAACTCATAGGTTACATTTTTAACAGACAGCTTTTGATTTACAAGGAGAATTTATGCCACAATTAAAATATCGTGCAAAATGTTTGGATTGCAAACATCAGTGGACAAGCCAACTTCGCTCCGACCCACCACGTTCTTGTCCGCAATGCAATAGCAATAAAATCAGCAGTTCACCACTTTAAATCACTTAAAGGAAATGTATTATGAATAATTTTGACCCAATGAAAGATAATCTTGACCCAATGAAAGAAATTCCATCGGCAATTTCAACCATCGCAAAGGAGAACCCTGTTTTGGCTGCTCTTGTTCTTGGCTTTGGTTGTTTTTGTGCCGCTCTTTTAGGTATAGCCAATCAAAAATAGAAAGGGATACGGATGTCTGAACCAAATACAGAATACACCGAACAAGGTTTTTGGGATAAAGTCAAACGTTACGCCAAAGACATGGGCGAAAGCGTGTTGCAACCTGCCTTAAAACTCTACTATGCAACCCAAGACCCCGATGTACCAATGTGGGCAAAAACAACCGCTTATGGCGCATTGGCATATTTGATTTCCCCCATTGATGCCATTCCCGACTTAACGCCAATTTTGGGCTATACCGATGATTTGGGCGCACTTGCCGCAGCCATCGCCTTGATTGCCGCACACATCAAAGATGAACACACCCAAAAAGCCAAAGAAACGTTAAAACAATGGTTTGATTAACGTGAATTCGGGATAAGTAACTGTCAATTTGCCAATAGACCAGCCCTCTAATTAAGACAAACAAAGCTGCCTGAAAATCATTTTTCAGGCAGCTTTTTGATGATATTGGATCTGATTTTACGGCAAATCATTCTTTTGCGATTTTTTGGCTTTCAGATTTTTGATAATGCCCATGCCTGCAATCGCAATCCAAAACACTTCAATCACAAACGAACCCAAATTGAAATGCACACACAAGCTCAAAATCAACAAAATCGCCCCACCGCCATTGAGTAAATTGTATGACAAAGAAGTCGGTTTCCATTTTTCGCTGACCACCAGCCAAAACGCCAACACCACACACATCATGCCCAAAAAACCCACAATGTGTGCGGTGGTGCTGATGATGTGTGCGACTTCCTCGCCCCATTGTTGCCAATCAAATAAACTGTTCATCTTGATTTCCTTTTTTGTTGGAGACAAATTTCAGGCAGCCTGAAACGCCATTTTCGCATTTTCAGGCTGCCTAAATACCACAAAATCAACGTGTTACAGGCTTATACTTAATCCGTTTCGGTTTCGCACCTTCTTCGCCCAAACGGCGTTTTTTGTCCGCTTCATATTCCTGATAGTTGCCGTCAAAAAACACCCATTTGGAATCGCCCTCACACGCCAAAATGTGCGTGGCGATTCTGTCCAAGAACCAACGGTCGTGCGAAATGACCATCACGCTGCCTGCAAATTCCAGCAAAGCGTCTTCCAAAGCGCGCAAAGTTTCCACGTCCAAATCGTTAGACGGTTCGTCCAGCAGCAACACATTGCCGCCTGCAATCAGCGTTTTCGCCAAATGCAAACGTCCGCGCTCACCGCCCGACAAATTGCCCACGATTTTACTTTGGTCGCTGCCTTTGAAGTTAAACCGCCCCAAATACGCACGCGCAGGCAACTCAAATTGCCCCACTTGCAAAATGTCGCGCCCTTCGGCAATCTCATCAAACACGGTTTTGTCGTTGCCCAAACCTTCGCGGCTTTGGTCAATCAAAGACAATTTGACGGTTTGACCGATTTTCACTTCACCCGAATCAGGCTGCTCTTTGCCCGAAATCAGCTTGAACAGCGTGGATTTACCTGCACCGTTCGCACCAATCACGCCCACAATCGCACCTGCTGGGATTTTGAAACTCAAATCATCAATCAAAACGCGGTCGCCAAACGATTTGGAAACATTCACAAATTCAATCACTTCATTGCCCAAACGCTCTGCCACAGGAATGAAAATTTCCTGCGTTTCATTGCGTTTTTGGTATTCGTAATTGGACATTTCTTCAAAACGCGCCAAACGCGCTTTGGATTTGGCTTGGCGACCTTTGGCGTTTTGGCGCACCCATTCCAGCTCTTGTTTCATCGCTTTAATTCGCGCGGCTTCGGATTTGGCTTCGTTTGCCAAACGCTGCTCTTTTTGTTCCAACCAAGACGAATAATTGCCTTTCCAAGGAATGCCGTGTCCACGGTCAAGCTCCAAAATCCATTCTGCCGCATTGTCCAAGAAATAGCGGTCGTGCGTTACCGCCACCACCGTACCCGGGAAACGCACCAAGAATTGTTCCAGCCATTCAACGGATTCCGCGTCCAAATGGTTGGTCGGTTCGTCCAGCAGCAACATATCGGGCTTGGACAACAGCAATTTGCACAATGCCACACGGCGTTTTTCGCCACCCGACAAATGGGCGATTTTCGCGTCCCATTCAGGCAGCCTTAATGCGTCTGCCGCGATTTCCAACTCATGCTCCGCGCCACCGCTACTGGACGAACCTGCGGCAATAATCGCTTCCAAACGCGCTTGTTCTTCTGCCAGCGCGTCAAAATCCGCGTCAGGCTCGGCATAGGCGGCATAGACTTCTTCCAAACGCTTTTGCGCGGCAACCACTTCGCCCAAACCGCTTTCCACTTCTTCGCGCACGGTTTTTTCGGGGTCAAGTTCTGGCTCTTGCGGCAAATAGCCGATTTTCAAACCGCTCATTGGAATGGCTTCGCCTTCAAATTCCTTGTCCACACCCGCCATGATGCGGAGTACGGTGGATTTGCCTGCGCCGTTCAAACCCAGCAAGCCAATCTTCGCACCAGGGAAAAACGACAGGGAAATGTCTTTGATGATGGTTTTTTGCGGTGGCACAACTTTGCTCACGCGCAACATGGAATAAACGTATTGAGACATATTTCTCGCTCCAAAAAACAAATAATCAAATGCAAAAGCTGCATTTTAACAAATTTCACAAATCAAAATTTTTCAGGCTGCCGAAAGTACACGACAAAACTTGAAAAGGTTGTCTGCAATCTGTCCCCTACCTCGCTGGCGGGGTAAGGTGGGGGTGGCACATTGGTTTTCTAACCCTCAAACACGCCCAAAATGCCGCCATCAAAACAGGTTTGCAAAATGGCTTGGGCGGCAACTTGGTCCAGCACGGCTTTTTGTTTTTTACCAAACACTTGCGATTGGCGCAACAACTCTTCGGCATAAACCGATGAAAAACGCTCATCCACCCAATAAACAGGCAGCCTGAAACGCCCATTGAGCCTATGCCCAAAGGTTTTTGCCAAGCGCGTCATGTCGTGTTCGCTGCCATCGGCGTGGGTGGGTATGCCCACCACCAAAAAATGCGGTTGCCATTCGCGTATCAATTTGGCAATGGCAGCGAATTTTTCATCGTTGCTGCTGCCTGTAACGGTGGCGATGGGGTGGGCAATGTTCACTTCGGTGCTGCCTTGCGCCACGCCTATGCGCGTTTCGCCAAAATCAAACGCCAAAGCGCAACCTTGCGGACGCGACAAATCAGGCATAGCCCACTCCGTTCATCAAATTCACGGCATTGATGCCCAATTTGGATAAGGCTGCACCGTGTTTTTCTTCAATGGGGGTATCAAACAAGATGTGCGAATCGGCAGGGGCAACCAGCCATGCGTTTTCGGCAATTTCGCGTTCCAGTTGCCCTTTTGTCCAGCTTGAATAGCCTATGCTTAAAATGGCTTTGTTGATGCGTTCGTCTTTTGCCAAGCTCTCAATCACATCGCGTGATGTGCTGATGGCGGTGTCATCGGTAATGCTCAACGTGCTTTGCCAATTACCAATGGGGGTATGCACCACAAAACCCCTGTCCACCTGCACGGGCCCGCCCATCATCACAAAATGGTCAATAAAACGCTCGGGAATGCGGTTGCCGCTGGACGCAAAAACCACCTCCATGCCAATGGGCGAAGGTTTGTTGATGATGATGCCCATTGCACCATTTTCATTGTGTTCACAAACATAAACCACGCTGCCTGAAAACAGGCTGTCTGCCAAATTGGGCGTGGCAATTAAAAAGTGATGGGTTAAATTCATGGTTGGCTTGTTCCAATTTTGAAAAATAAGTTTATTCAAAGGTAAAATGGTGGCGCAAAGCGATTTTGCAAGGGCTGACACACATTCAGGCAGCCTGAACACATCAACACATACCCTTAACGTGAACTCGGGACAAGCCACTGTCAATTTGCCAACAAACCCACTCTCTCTCCCTGTGGGAGAGAGTCGGAGAGAGGGTTTATTGAACACTCCCCCAAAGGGAGAGGGCGCAAAGTTACTTAAATTTATCAATCACTTTTACCCCGAACTCGCGTTAATTTCATTCACCATACCCTTATGAAAGACAAGATTATGGCACAAGCATGGTTATATTGGGCATTGGCATCGGCGATTTTTGCGGCACTCACCGCCATTTTTGCCAAAATGGGTTTACAAGGCATTGATTCCGATTTTGCCACATTCATTCGCACGGTGGTCATCATTGGCGCATTGGCACTGTTTTTGAGCTACACCCACAAATGGCAAAGTTTGGGCAGTTTATCGGGCAGAAATTGGCTGTTTTTGATTTTATCGGGCTTGGCAACGGGTGCGTCATGGTTGGCGTATTTCAAAGCCCTGCAACTGGGCAACGCATCGCAAGTTGCGCCCATAGACAAATTCAGCGTGGTGTTGGTTACGCTGTTTGCCGTGCTGTTTTTGGGCGAACGCCCCAGTGGACAAGAGTGGTTGGGCATTGTTTTGATTGGCGCAGGCGTGTTGGTGCTGGCTTTAAAACGTTAAGCTGCCTGAAAGCCACATCAAAAACATGGCAAATGGGCGCAAAATCGGTTAGCATTAGCCCTATTTTTCAGTTGATTTTTGAAGGAAACAAAATGCGAACCATCAACATAGGTTTATTGGGATTGGGTACTGTGGGGCGTGGCGTTGCCGAATTATTGCGCGATAACACACAAGAAATGACACGCCGTTTGGGTTGCGAAATCCGCATCAGCGCGGTTTGCTCACGCAGCCAAGAGCGCGTACAACAACTCTGCCCCCAAGCCGCATGGGAAACCGACCCTTTGACATTGGTGCAACGCGATGATGTTGATGTGGTTTTGGAATTGTTTGGCGGCACCACGCTTGCCAAAGATGCGGTATTGAAAGCCATTGAATGCGGCAAACACATTGTTACCGCCAACAAAAAACTGCTGGCTGAATACGGCAACGACATTTTCGCGCTGGCTGAAAAAAACAATGTGATGGTGCATTTTGAAGCGGCGGTGGCAGGCGGCATTCCTGTGATTAAAGCCTTGCGCGAGGGTTTGGCGGCAAACCAAATTCAATCGGTGGCAGGCATCATCAACGGCACCAGCAATTTCATTTTAAGTGAAATGCGCGAAAAAGGCAGCGCATTCAAAGATGTATTGGCAGAAGCGCAACGCTTGGGCTATGCCGAAGCCGACCCCACTTTTGACATTGAAGGTCATGACGCTGGACACAAAATCACGATTATGAGTGCTTTGGCATTTGGTACGCCTGTGAATTTTGGCGCGTGCTATTTGGAAGGCATCAGCCAATTAGACAGCCGCGACATCAAATATGCCGAAGAATTGGGCTATCGCGTCAAATTATTGGGCATCACGCGCAAAACGGAAAAAGGCATTGAATTGCGCGTTCACCCCACTTTAATCCCCGAAAGTCGCCTGTTGGCAAATGTGAATGGTGTGATGAATGCCGTTCGCATCAACGCCAATATGGTGGGCGAAACGCTGTATTATGGTGCAGGTGCTGGCGCGTTGCCCACTGCCAGCGCGGTGGTTGCCGATTTGATGGACATTGCCCGATTGATGAATGCGCCATCGCAAAACCGTGTGCCGCATTTGGCGTTCCAACCCAGCCAAGTGAAAGCGCAAAATTTTGTGAGCATGGACAACATCAGCAGCAGCTATTATTTGCGCGTTCAGGCTGCCGATGAAGCGGGCGTGTTGGGCAAAATTGCCACTTTGTTGGCAAACGAGGGCGTTTCCATTGAAGCCCTAATCCAAAAAGCGGTGTTGGACAACAATCAAGCCGAAATCGTGATTTTGACCCACCACACCATTGAAAAAAATGTGAAAACCGCCATTGCCGCCATTGAAGCGCAAGATTGTGTATCAGCCCCTGTAACAATGATTCGCATGGAAAGTTTACATGGTTGATTTTGACAAAAAAAATGACGAAAACCTGCCTGAAAACGCCACACAATCGGTTTCAGGCAGCCTGAATGCCGAAAACGAAGCCCAGTTGGCACTCAAAGCGAAAAAACGCCGCACACTCATCATTTGGTTGCGCGTGATTGCTTTGTTGTTTGTGGGATTTTTCTTTTTGGCGCAATGCGGCATGAGCAAACCCAAAGCCAAAGCCGCCATTGTGGAAAGCTGTATCAAAAACGTGCCGTTTGCCCAAAAATGGCAAAACGATTTGACCGCGCGTGGCTTGCAAGACCCCGAAGGCAAATTGGTCGCCCAATATTGCGTGTGCATGTGGGACGCGCCCTTGCAAAAATTGAGCGACAAGCAAATTCAATCGTTTGCCAAAATCAGCACCGCCGAGCAGTTGGCTTTGCTTGGTGGCGAGGCGGCTTTCACAGCGCGTGATAAACAATGTGTGGCAGATTTAAAATAAAGGATAAACCCATGTTACCACACAAAAATATTTTGATTGCCAGTGCGGTTTCTTTTGTTTGCGGTGTGGCGGTGGCAAGTGCTTATTTTGTCAGCGCGCGCGATTCAGGCAGCCTGAACGCCAACCACGCCAACGGCAGCCATTCTACCGAACACGAACCTTTGCCCAGCACCCAAATTTCCGACCACGCCACCGATTGGACGGCTTTGGTGGACACCATGTGCCGCCCCAATTCCGACATCAATCATTTGGCGATGAAATTGGATTTTCCCTTTGCCCGTTGCCAAGACGCCCACGGCACAATAGACAAAGCCTGCGTGAGCGAAGATGCCAAACGTTTTCAGCCAGCCTTGCCGCAACCGTATCAAGCCAATTTGAATGGCATGACGGTGCGTTTGGATTCGGCAGATGGCTGGTACGATATGCACTACATTTTGCCTTTGCAAAATGCCACTTATCACGGTATGCCTTTGCAAGCCTTGGCGGTCAATATTGAAATTGGCGACAGCAACAGCAACGAAATGCGCGGCTGGCAAACGCCCTATGTGGTGGTGCAAGAAGATTTCAGCAAAATCAAATCGGCTTTGGCACAAAATCCGCCTGCCAGCCAAACCGTGTATTATGCCAATGTGCCAGAAAGCAGCAACGCGCAGCCTGAACCCTTTGCCACCGAAATTGAAGCCCAACAAGCCAGCAAACAATTAGGCGGCAACCCCGATTTGGTCAGCAAACAAAGCATGAAGTTGGAAGCCAATTTCAATGAACGCCTGAAAGCGGTTACGCTGGGTTGCGTGTCGCAAAGTTCTTGAACACAATTGCCAAGCTGAAACCTTTGCAAAACCTACTTTTAAACTGATGTAGAGGCGGATTTCATATCCGCCTCTTTTCAATTTATGTATATTCAGTTAAAATAAGAATAGGACACTAACGTATCAGTAAAATGCCTTCCACTAGGTAAAATGGCTCGCATATATCTCTTGATGTTTGCCCATGTCCGTTCTATGGGATTAAGCTCTGGTGAATAAGGTGCAAGCGGCAAGATTTTATGCCCCCATTTGTGCGCCATTTCACGCAAAATACCCATACGATGAAATCGTGCATTATCCAAAATAATGACAGATTTTTTATTTAAAATAGGCAATAAACATTGCTCAAACCATGTTTCAAAAAAAGCACTGGTCATTGTGTTTTGATAAATCATAGGGGCAATCAGTTTGTTGCCGACTTGTGCGGCAACAAGCGATAAGCGTTGGTACTTTTTACCACTGATTTGGGCTTTGATGACCTGCCCCTTTGGGCTACGCGCATAAGGACGAAATAAGTAAGTATCAAATCCCGTTTCATCCAAATAAACACGCTGATAGTCAAAAAATTCAGCCAGTTGATTTAAATAATCTTTTACTTTATTTGGGTCTTGTTCTTTGTATGTGGTGGTCTTTTTTTACGCGTGATACCCATTCTTTTGAGTGCATAAAAAATGGCTGATTTTGAACAATTAAAATGTTCAGCTATTTCATGCAAATAAGCATCAGGGTGTTGTTGTATATGTTCAGCCAATTTTTGGCTGTTCAATTTATTGGCATTTTGCCCCTTTACTTGATGATTTAAGCTGCCTGTTTGCGCTTTCAAGCGTATCCATAGGTAAAGCGTATTTCTGGATATTTGGTAAGCTTGGGCGACTTTACTGATATTTTTGCATTGTTCATAATAGCTTAATGCTTTATTTCGCAGTTCTGTTGAATGTGCCATTTTTTAATCCTAAAAATTAGGGTATTGTACTATTTTATTTTGAATTGACTATAAGAATGAAAATTTCTGCGAACCTAAACGGGGCAGATATGAAATCTGCCCCTACAAACCGAGTTTTGCAAAGGTTTCAAGCTGCCTGAAAAGCCCGATTGTGGTTTTTCAGGCAGTTTTTTGTTTGCCATTTTGCGTATTTTTCGCTATAAAGCGTTTGCTCAACCGATTGGCGGTAGGCTCAAATGTTCTACATTGCGCAGAAATTTGATTTTTTTGATTTTTATGGAAATTGAAACCATGTTATTTTTGATTTGCAGTATTTTGGCGAGCGTGTCGGTGGCGGCATTGCTCAAAGTGGCGCGGCAACGCGGTTTGTCCATTGAACAAATGGTGGCGAGCAATTATGTGATTGCCACGATTTTAACCATCGCCTTTTTGCAGCCGCAAACGCAACTGGGCAGCCTGAATTTTTCAGGCAGCCAAATTGCCCTGTTTGTGGCTTTGGGGGTGTTGTTGCCGACCATTTTTATTGCCATGGGGCGTTCGGTGGCGGTGGCTGGCATTGTCAAATCGGACGCGGCGCAACGCCTGTCGCTGTTTTTGCCCGTGTTGGCGGCTTTTACGATTTTTGGCGAAACCATTTTGCCGCACCGTTTGGTGGGCTTGATTTTGGCGATTTTCGCGCTGCTGTTGGTGCTGCATAAACCGCAAAACAACACCGCCACCAGCGAACAAGGCGCAGCAAAATGGTTGCTTGCCGTGTGGTTGGGTTATGGTGTGATTGATATTTTATTCAAACAGTTATCCAAGCAAGGCGCGGCATTTTCAGGCAGCCTGTTGGTGGTGTTTGTGCTGGCGGGGGCGTTGATGTTTGCATATTTATTGAGCAAAAACACACTTTGGCACAAAAACAATTTGCTCGCTGGCGCATTGCTGGGCTGCCTGAATTTCATGAACATTCTGTTTTACATCAAAGCCCACCAAGCGTTTAAAGACAGCCCCACGCTGGTGTTTGCAGGCATGAACATGGGCGTGATTGTGTTGGGTACTTTGGTGGGCGGATTGGCATTTCACGAAAAAGTGAACAAATTAAATTACTTGGGCGTGATTTTGGCATTGTTTGCCATTGTGATGTTGTATTTTGGGCAAATTTTATTCCAATAAAATCAAGGAGAAATCATCATGATACAAACTTTATCCCCCATCGCTTTTCGCCGCGCCCTGCCTGAAACGCAGCCACACCCCACCGCCCAATATTGGCGCAAATGCCAAGTGGAAGCATTGTTCAATCAACCTTTTTTGGAACTCGTTTTTCAGGCAGCCAGCGTACATCGCCAGCATTTTGACCCACAAAAAATCCAATTATCCACATTATTGTCTATTAAAACAGGTGGTTGCCCCGAAGATTGCGAATACTGCCCCCAATCCGCCCACTACCACACAGGCGTGGAAAAACAAGCCCTATTGAGCGTAGAAGAAGTGGTCGCCAAAGCCAAAATTGCCAAAGAACGCGGTGCAAGCCGTTTTTGCATGGGCGCAGCGTGGCGCGGTCCCAAGCCTGACGATGTGAAATTGGTCAGCGAAATCATCAAAGCCGTCAAAGATTTGGGTTTGGAAACTTGCGGCACATTCGGGTTGCTCCAAGACGGCATGGCAGAAGATTTGAAACAAGCAGGCTTGGATTACTACAACCACAATTTGGACACCGACCCCAGCCGCTACAACGACATCATACACACACGCCGCCATGAAGACCGCATGGACACATTGGGCAAAGTCCGCCACGCAGGGCTGAAAGTGTGTTGCGGCGGCATTGTCGGCATGAACGAAACGCGCCCCGAACGCGCAGGTTTAATCGCCAGCCTTGCCAATCTCAGTCCGCAGCCTGAAAGCGTGCCAATTAACCAGTTGGTCAAAACCGTAGGCACACCATTGGCACACGCCGAAGATTTGGATTGGACAGAATTTGTGCGAACCATTGCCGTGGCACGAATTACCATGCCGCAAAGTTTCATCAGATTAAGCGCAGGACGCACCGATATGCCCGAATCGGTGCAAGCGATGTGCTTTATGGCAGGGGCAAATTCCATTTTTTATGGCGACAAACTGCTCACATCAGGCAACCCCGATGAGGACAGCGACCAAGTTTTGATGAAAAAATTGGATTTATTGGCTTTGCAATAAACAAAAAATTTCAGGCAGCTTGTTTTCAGGCTGCCTGAAATGTTTTTTGTGTTTACGCGGCAATTTCTTCCAAACGCAAACACGCCACTTTTCTGCCCTTCCATTCGCGCAAAGGCGGTTCAGTTTGGGCGCATTGCGCGTTGGCGTGGGGGCAACGCTGGTGCAAAGCACAACCCGTTGGCGGATTAAGCGGACTGGGCAATTCGCCACGCAATTTCAAATCCGTTTTGTGTCCGTTCACGCTGGGCGCGGCGGCGAGCAGGGGTGTTGTGGCGCATTGAAAATGTCATCGCGGCTGCCGTGTTCCACCGCTTTGCCCAAATACATCACCATCACTTCATCGGCAACGTGTTGCACCACCGACAAATTGTGTGAAATGAACACATAAGCCGTGTGAAATTCATCTTGCAAATCCATAAACAAATTCAACACTTGCGCTTGAATGGAAACGTCCAAAGCGGAAGTGGGTTCGTCTGCCACCACAATTTTGGGGTTCAACATCATGGCGCGTGCCAGCGCAATGCGTTGGCGTTGCCCGCCCGAAAACATGTGCGGATAACGCTGGGCGTGTTCGGGGCGCAAACCGACTTTTCTCATCATTTCCACCGCTTTTTCGTGCTTTTCGGCACGCGATAATGAGGTGTGTATGGTCAAAGGTTCGGTGAGTTGATATTCAATGGTTTGACGCGGATTCAGGCTGCCATAAGGGTTTTGAAACACCATTTGGATTTCGGTACGCAACTGTTTTAATTGCGATTTGGAAAGATTGTGCGTGCTGGCATTGTTAATCAACAATTCGCCAGACGATGGGCTTTCAATCAATGTGAGCTGACGCGCCAAAGTGGATTTGCCACAACCGCTCTCGCCCACAATCGCCAAGGTTTTGCCTGCCTGTAATTGAAATGAAATGCCGTTTAAGGCTTTGACCGATTTTTTCGGTTTGCCAAAACCTTGCGCCACAGGATAGTATCGCGCCAAAGATTTTGCTTCTAATACAATATTTTGTGTCATGCTGATTCTCCTGCTCGCGCTTGATTGGTGCGTATGCAGCGCACCACGCCAAAGGGGTGAGATTGAATGGGCGGCGGCGTGTCGCAGGCTGCCTGAAAATGCGGACAACGTGGCGACAACAAACAACCTTGCGGACGGTCATATTGGCTCGGCACGACACCAGCCAAGCTCGCCAGACGTTTTTGCCCCACCGACAATTCGGGAATTGCGGCAAGCAAGGCTTGGGTGTAGGGGTGTTCAGGCTGCCTGAAAACGTGGGGAACTTGATTGGTTTCAATCACTTGCCCTGCATACATCACGGCAACATCACGCGCATTTTCTGCCACCAAGCCCAAATCGTGGGTAATCAGAATCATTGCCATGTGTTTTTCGCGCTGCAATTTGCCCAACAAATCCATGATTTGCGCTTGCACGGTAACGTCCAAAGCGGTGGTGGGTTCGTCTGCAATCAAAAGTTGCGGCTCGCAAGCAATCGCCATGGCAATCATCACGCGCTGGCTCATGCCGCCCGATAATTGATGCGGATAAACATTCAGGCGATTTTTTGCGTCTGGAATTTCAACCAAATCAAGCAATTCCAAAACACGCGCTCGTGCAGCCGCGCCTTTTAAGCCCAAATGGGCTTTCAGCACTTCGGCAATTTGCGTTTCAATGGTAAAACTGGGGTTCAGGCTGGTCATCGCGTCCTGAAAAATCATGGAAATGTCTTTGCCGATGATTTGGCGTTTTTGTTTGGCAGACATGGCTTGCAAATCTTGCCCATTAAACAACAATTTATCTGCCGTAATCGTGGCAGAACTGGGCAACAAGCCCATCAACGCCATCATCGTAACCGATTTGCCCGAACCCGATTCGCCCACCACCGCCAGCACTTGCCCTTTGTTGATGTTGAGCGAAACATTGTCCACCGCCCGAAACGCGCGTTCGCCCTTGCCAAAGGTTACGGCAAGGTTTTGGATTTGTAAGAGTGGTTCTGTGTTCATTTTTGTGTCCTTTTGGGGTTTCAGGCTGCCTGCAACCTGTCCCCTCCCCTGCTGGCGGGGGAGGGTTAGGGTGGGGGTGGCACGTTGCGTTTCTAACCCCCACCCCAGCCCTCCCCCTTGCATAGGGTGAGGGGGTAGGTTTGTGGCAATATCAAAAAATGTCGTGTACTGAAAGGCTGCCTGAAAAATATTTTTACGAAACCTGTTTCAATTTTGGGTCAAGCGCATCGCGCAAGCCATCGCCCGTTAAATTGACCGCCAATGCCGACAGGAAAATTGCCGTACCGGGGAAAATCGCCAGCCATACATTGCTTTGGATGTATTGGCGTGCCGTACCCAACATCGCGCCCCATTCCGCATCGGGTGGTTGCACCCCAAATCCCAAAAAGCCAATCGCGCCCGCTTCCAAAATCGCGGCAGAAAAAATCATCGTGGCTTGCACAATCAGGGGCGCAAGGCAATTTGGCAACACGGTAATGAACAGCAATCGCGGTGTCCCTGCCCCCATCACACGGGCGGCGGTAACGTAGTCGCGTTGCAATTCCACCATGGCGGTGGCGCGTGTTAAGCGGATAAAGGGCGGCAAACACACCAGCGCAATCGTGATGATGGTGTTGGTCATGCTCGGACCCAAGATTGCCGCGATGATAATCGCCAACAACAAACTGGGATAAGACATCAAAATGTCATTGACCAACATCACGGCTTTACCCCAACGTTTCGCCCAAAACGCGGCAGACAAACCCAAACTGATGCCGCCCAACATGGACAAAATGGTCGCGCACAAACCGATAAACAGCGAATAACGCGCACCGTATAACAAACGCGATAAGGTGTCGCGCCCTGCATCGTCTGTGCCAAATGGAAAGGCTTTGTCGCCACCTTCCATAAACATGGGGGGTAATTGCTCTTTGCCTGTGAACAATTCATAGGGGTCGTGCGGGGCAATGATGGGCGCAGCCAACGCCAAAACAATCATCGCCACCAACACCATCAAACCCAACACCGCGCCTTTGTTGGCACAAAATGTGCGGTAAAACAGTTGCCATTGTGTAGGCGGTTTGGGGCGTTGGATTGTGGAAACCGTTGCTTGGTTTGTGCTCATGTTTTTTCCTTTAAATTTTTTGAATTTTATTGCGCAGGTTGCCTGAACTTCTTTACTCCCTCTCCCTTTGGGAGAGGGCTGGGGAGAGGGTAAATTGCCGTTATCTGAACGTTTTTCCCTCTCCCTAACCCTCTCCCAAAGGGAGAGGGGATAAGATTTATGGTACATCAAAAATTTTGTTTTGCAGGCTGCCTGAAACGAAGTTCAGCGTAGCTAAAATATTTTTTACGAATGACGAATACGCGGATTAATCAATCCATACAAAATGTCCACACACAAACTCACCAACATCAGCGCGGTTGCCACCAGCAAAATGCCGTTTTGAACAATCGGGTAATCGCGGTTGTGAAAACCGTCCAACAGCCAATTGCCGACACCCGGCCAACTGAAAATGGTTTCGGTCAAAATCGCGCCCGCCAGCAACATTGCCATTTGCAAGCCAATTACCGTTACCACCGTAATCATCGCGTTACGCAAAACGTGTACCAAAATAATCCGCATGGGCGACAAACCTTTGGCTTTTGCCGTACGCACATAATCTTCGCCCAACACTTCCAAAAACGCTGAACGTGTCATACGCGCAATCATCGCCAAAGGAATGGTAGAAAGCGCAATGGACGGCAACACAAAATGTTTCAAAACATCAATAAATGCACCTTGTTGATTGCTGGTTAATGAGCCAAGCAGCCACGAACCGTAAAGCGGTTTCACGTCCAAAAATTGAAACACGCTAATCACGCCCGATACAGGCAGCCAGCCCAAATAATGCGCAAAAAAGCCCGTTAAAATGGGACCCAGCAAATAAATGGGCATGGAATAACCTGCCAATGCGCCACTCATCAGCGTGTAATCCAGCCACGAGCCGCGTTTTAAGGCAGCCGTGATGCCCAATGCCACCCCCAAAATGGTGGCAATGACCATGGCACACAAAGCCAGCTCCAAAGTTGGCACAAAATGCGATAAAAAGTCGTCCAACACGGGCGTGCGGTCGCGGAACGATGTGCCAAAATTGCCGCTAAAAATGTCTTTTAAATAATTGAAATATTGTATGGGCAAGGGTTGGTCTAGCCCCAAACGTTTCATGGCGGCAGCGTGAACGGCTGGGTCTACCGCTTTTTCGCCCATCATGATTTCCACCACATCGCCTGGAACAAGGCGAATCAGCGTGAATGTGGACAGGGTCAATCCCAAATACACGGGAATCAAAATCAGAATGCGTTTGATAATAAAGGAAAACATGGTTGGCTCGCGTTCTTGTTTTTTGTTTTTAGATTGGGGGGATTGGGTTTTCAGGCTGCCTGAAAACGGCTCAACATCAAAAAACCACCGCCGCAATCCCAAAGCGGCGGCGGTTGTCATTTTAGCATGGGGTGGCGAGCAACATCATTCCACTTTCACGCCATCAAAACGCATATTACCAAATGGGCTGATTTCAAAGCCTTGTACATTTTTCGCGGTAAACACAGTTACCACCGAATGCGCCATGGTTGTCCAAGGTAATTGTTCTTTGAAAATCACTTGGGCTTGTTTGTATTTGTCTTCACGTTGGGCTTTGTCGGTCAGCACACGCGCGTCATTGACCAATTTGTCAAACTCGGCATGGCAGAAACGGGAATAATTGCTGCCTTTTGCTTTACAAGTCAATAAATTGCCCAACCAGTTGTCGGGGTCGCCATTGTCGCCCGTCCAACCCATTAAGTATGCCCCACCTTCGCCATTTTTCAGGCGTTTCAGATATTCGCCCCATTCGTAGCTGACGATTTTGGTTTTCAAACCGATTTTCGCCCAGTCTGCCTGAATCATTTCCGACATCAATTTGGCATTGGGATTGTAGGGGCGTTGCACAGGCATTGCCCACAATTCAATTTCCGTGCCTTCTTTGATGCCTGCTTCGGCTAACAGGGATTTGGCTTTTTCCACATCATAAGGGGCGTTTTTCAGGGTGTCGTTGTAACTCCATTGCGTTGGGGGCATGGGGTTGGTGGCGGCTTTACCTGCACCTTGATACACGGCATTGATAATCGCATCGCGGTTAATCGCCATGTCCAAAGCCTGACGCACTTTCAAATCTTTGAATGGGGCTTTTTCCACATTGTAGCCCACATAGCCCAAGTTAAAGCCCGATTGTTCAATGATATTGATTTTACCTGCTTTTTTCGCGGCTTCCACTTCGGCGGTTTTGGGATAAGCGGAAACGTGGCATTCGCCAGCCGCCACTTTTTGAGCGCGAACGGCTGAATCTTTGGTAATGGCAAACACCAAATTGTCAATATGCACATCGTTCACATTCCAATAATCGGCGTGTTTGGCATAGCGAATTTGCGAATCTTTATTGTAGGAAACGAATTTGAATGGACCTGTGCCAATGGGCTGGGTATTGTAATCTGCCGCTTTGCCTGCTTTTTCCAATTTGTCGGCATATTCAGCCGAACCGATGTAGGCAAAAGGCATGGCAATGTTTTGCAAAAATGGCGCGTCCACTTCTTTTAATGTGATTTTGACGGTGTAATCGTCCACTTTTTCCACATTGGCGATGTTGTCAGGCAGCCCCATATCTACCGCGTAAGGAAATTCGGTTGGATAGGCTTTGTTGAATGCAAAATTGGGGTCGCTCAAACGCTTGAATGTGAACACCACATCATCGGCATTGAATTCACGCGATGGGGTAAAACTTTCGTTGCTGTGGAATTTCACGCCTTTGCGCAAATGGAAGGTGTAGGTTTTGTTGTCTTCGGAAATGTCCCATTTTTCGGCTAGGGCTGGCTGAATTTCGGTGCCATTGCGTGGGAATTGCACCAATCCATTGTAAATGGGGTATGCGCTGGCATCAAAAGACGTGCCGTCCGTCCATTGCGCAGGGTCAAAACCGCTTGGGCTGCCTTCGGAGCAGTAAACCAAGGTTTTGCTGCCTGAACTGCTGGCTGGGGCGGTTTTGGCGGTTTCGCCAGACGCGGGCGCGGTGGATTGGGCGTTGTTGCCACCACCGCAAGCCGCCAACATCAGGCTGGCTGCCAATACGCTGAGTTGTGAGACCATTTTTTTTGTCATGATGCCATTCCTTTATCAGGGTTTGAAATTGGGTTACAAGAAATAAGTTGTAATATAAACGAGTTTAGATTTGTTCGTAAAGTGTTAAATTGCGTTTATTTGCGATATTTTATGATAAAGCGCCTTTTTCAGCAGGAAAACCACACGAAAATGGGATTGATTTTTGGTGATTTTCAGGCTGCCTGAAACAAAATTTCCCCCACCCAAAAAAAAATTTGCGCTAACACAAATGCACTCGGGTCGCAAAAGCGTACAATTACACCCAGTTTCACAACACAGATAAGGAGAATTTTATGAAACGCGAATTGGGTTTCAAACCCATTCCCACCCTGATTGCCATTGCGCTGGCATTGATAATCTGGTTCAGCCCGATACCCGAAGGCGTATCGCCACAAGGTTGGCATTTGTTGGCGATGTTTGTGGGCGTGATTGCGGCGATTATTGGCAAAGCCATGCCCATTGGTGCGATGTCCATTGTGGCGGTGATGTTGGTGGCGGTATCGGGGGTTACGGCAGATAAACCCAGTCAAGCCATAGACCATGCTTTGTCATCGTATGCCAATTCGTTGATTTGGTTAATTGGTATTGCCATCATGATTTCACGCGGTTTGCTGAAAACGGGCTTGGGGGCGCGAATCGCTTATTTATTCATTGCCGTGTTTGGCAAAAAAACCTTGGGGATTGGATACAGTTTGGCATTATCCGAATTGCTGCTTGCGCCTGTTACACCCAGCAACACGGCTCGCGGTGGCGCAATCATGCACCCCATTATGAAATCCATTGCAGGCAGCTACGATTCCGACCCCGAAAAAGGCACCGAAAAACACATGGGCAAATATTTGGCATTGGTCAATTACCATTCCAATCCCATCAGTTCCACCATGTTCATTACCGCCACCGCGCCCAATCCTTTGGTGGTGAATTTGATTGCGGAAGTGGTGGGCAGCGATTTTCGTTTAAGTTGGGGCGCGTGGGCTTGGGCGATGCTGGTACCGGGTTTGGTGGCGTTTGCCTTAATGCCTTTGGTGCTGTATTGGCTTTATCCGCCTGAAATCAAAGAAACCCCCAATGCGGTTGCTTTTGCCAAAGAAAAATTGGCGCAAATGGGCAAAATGTCGCTTGATGAAAAAATCATGTTGGCGATTTTTGTGATTTTGTTGCTGCTGTGGGCGGGTGTGCCTGAAATGCTGTTGGGCAAAGCCTATGCGGTCAATGCCACCGCCACGGCATTCATTGGATTGAGTTTACTGCTGTTGAGCAACGTCTTGACTTGGGACGATATTTTGAAAGAAAAAAGTGCTTGGGACACCATTATTTGGTTTGGTGCTTTAATCATGATGGCAACTTATTTGAACAAATTGGGCGTGATTAAATGGTTTTCAGGCAGCCTTGAAACGACCATTGGCGGTTTTGGTGTCAGTGGCATGATGGCAGGTTTGCTGCTGGTATTGGCGTACATGTACGCGCACTATTTCTTTGCCAGCACCACCGCCCACATTACCGCCATGTTTGGGGCATTTTTGGGGGCAGCCATTTCTTTGGGTTCGCCACCCATGCTCACGGCTTTGATGTTTGCGGCTGCGTCCAGCCTGATGATGAGTTTGACCCACTACGCCACAGGCACATCGCCCGTTGTGTTTGGTTCGGGCTACACCACCATGGGTGAATGGTGGAAAGCAGGTTTCATCATGAGCGTGGTCAATTTCATCGTGTTTGCCGTGGTTGGCGGCGTGTGGTGGAAAATCTTGAATTATTGGTAAACGCATCAATCAAATGTTCAGGCAGCCCAATTTGGTGTTGGGCTGCCTGAAACCATTTCATACACAATCAAACATTCAAATCCGCCACATTTTGCCCTTGCAACATGCGCTGAATGTTTCTGTCCATGCGTTTGGCGGCAAAATCATCGGTGGCGTGCGACAAATCGTGAATCATCGCGCGGATTTGCTCGGCGGTGTGCGTGGGCAAACTGGCGTTCAACTTATCCATTAAACCATTGATTTTTTGGATTTCATCGGCACTCAATAAATCGCTGTCCAAAGTTAGGGCTGCCTGAATTGCGCCAATCAAGCCTTCTGCCTCCACTTTGGCTTCGGCACGGGCGCGGGCAATGGCATCGTCTTTGGCGTTGCTCATGCTGTCGCGCAACATATTCATAATCGTGTCATCGTCCAAACCGTAAGATGGTTTCACTTCAATTTGCGCTTGAACGCCTGTGGTTTGCTCACGCGCCGACACCGACAACAAACCATCGGCATCTACCTGAAACGTAACGCGAATCCGCGCCGCGCCAGCCACCATGGGCGGAATGCCACGCAAAGTGAATTTCGCCAAACTGCGGCAGTCTGAAACCAATTCGCGTTCGCCCTGCACCACATGAATGGTCATGGCGGTTTGACCGTCTTTGAAAGTGGTAAATTCTTGGGCGCGCGCGGTGGGCAAAGTGCTGTTGCGCGGAATGATTTTTTCAGCCAGCCCGCCATACGTTTCCAAGCCCAAAGAAAGCGGTGTTACGTCCAACAACAGCCATTCGCCATCGTTTTTATTGCCAGCCAAAACATTGGCTTGCATGGCTGCACCCAAAGCCACCACCTCATCGGGATTCAAATTATTGAGTGGCGTTTGCCCAAAAAACGCGCCCACCGCCTGTTGAACGTGCAACATGCGCGTGGCACCGCCCACCATAATCACGCCTTTGATGTCGGATTTGGACACGCCAGCGTCTTTCAGGGCTTGCTTAACAGGTTCAAGGGTTTTGGCGACCAAATGCTGGGTCAACGCGTGAAATTCAGCGCGTGTGATGACGGTGCGAAGTGGCGTACCGTCTTGCAATTCGGTGGCGATTTCGGTTTCAGGCAGCCTGCTCAACGCTTCTTTGGCAGCGCGAACCAAACCAAACAACAGTTGCACATCGCGTTCATCGGTAATGGAAAGTTGATGTTTTTCAACAATATGGCAAAACAAGCGGTGGTCAAAATCATCGCCACCCAAAGCAGAATTGCCACCCGTTGCCTTCACTTCAAACAAGCCTTTGGAAAGCTGCAACACGGAAACGTCAAACGTGCCGCCACCCAAATCGTACACCACAAACGTGCCTTCGGCGGCGTTGTCCAAACCGTAGGCAATGGCGGCGGCGGTGGGTTCGTTGAGCAAACGCAACACGTTCAAACCTGCCAAACGTGCCGCGTCTTTGGTGGCTTGGCGTTGCGCGTCATCAAAATAGGCTGGCACGGTAATCACCGCGCCCACCAAATCGCCCCCCAACGATTGCTCGGCACGGTCTTTCAACACACGCAAAATGTCGGCAGACACTTCAATGGGGGTTTTTAAACCATTTTTGGTTTGCAATTCAATGATTTTGTCTGACGCGCCAAAACGATAGGGCAAATGCGTGGTGTCAATTTCAGGCAGTGTGCGCCCAATTAAACGTTTGGCAGATGAAATGGTGTTTTGCGGGTCAAGTTTTTGTTGTTCAAGGGCTTTTTTTCCCACAACCGCATTATCATCGCCCAAATAACGCACCACCGATGGCACGGCAACCGCACCTGTTTCATCTGGCAAACAGCTCGCTGCACCGCTTTTAACGGTGGCAACCAAGCTGTTGGTCGTCCCCAAATCAATGCCCACCGCCAAACGGTGTTGATGGGGCGCAGCAGACATATTCGGTTCGGCAATTTGCAATAAAGCCATGATTTGTTCCTTGATGTGTATTTTTAACGGTGCGTATTTTAGCATTGTTGAGTGCATTTGTCGGTTTTTCAGGCAGCCTGAAAAGTGGATTTATGGGGCTGTTTGTCTTTATTTAACGTGAACTTGGGGTAAGTAACGGTTAATTTGCCAACAAACCAGCTCTCTATCCCTATGGGAGAGAATTGGAGAGAGGTCTTGTTGAACACATACCCTCTTCCACAATGAGAGGGGGTAAAGTTACTTCAATTTATCAATCACTTTTATCCCGAATTCGCGTTATTTAGCGCATTTTTTGCCATTTAGAAGTACCACTTCTAAACCAAAGTCAGATAAATTATTTGTTTTTTGCCTGCTTTGCTTTTAGAATGCCATTTGTTTTTTTATCAAGAATAAGGATTTGGAAAAGATGAATATTGCCAACAACATCACCGACTTAATCGGCAACACCCCTTTGGTGCAACTCAATCGCGTCAGCGAAAATTTGCCTGCCAAAATCGTTGCCAAATTGGAATTTTTCAATCCAGCCAGCAGCGTGAAAGACCGCATTGCCGCCGCCATGATTGCCGATGCCGAAAAAGCAGGCAAAATCAAAGCCAATACCATTATTGTTGAACCCACTTCGGGCAACACAGGCATTGGCTTGGCAATGGTTTGCGCGGCAAAAGGCTACAAATTGGTCATTACCATGCCCGAAAGCATGAGCCAAGAACGCCGTATGCTTTTACGCGCTTACGGTGCAGAATTGGTTTTGACCCCTGCCTCCGAAGGCATGGGCGGTGCGATTGCCAAAGCACAAGAATTGGTAAACAGCAATCCTGATGTGTATTTTATGCCACAACAGTTTGAAAATCCTGCCAATCCCGAAATCCACCGCCACACCACCGCCGAAGAAATTTGGCGCGACACAGACGGTAAAGTGGACATTTTCGTGGCTGGCGTTGGCACAGGCGGCACCATCACTGGCGTGGGCGAAACCCTGAAAGCGAAAAACCCCAATGTGCAGGTTTTTGCGGTTGAGCCAGAAGCCTCGCCCGTGTTGAGCGGTGGACAAAAAGGACCTCACCCCATTCAGGGCATTGGCGCAGGCTTTATCCCCAAAGCATTGAACACGGCAGTGTATGACGGCATCATTCAAGTACCCAACGAGGCGGCTTTTGCCACCGCGCGTGATATGGCGCAAAAAGAGGGTGTGCTGGTGGGCATTTCATCGGGTGCGGCGGTGTGGGCGGCATTGCAGTTGGCTGCCAAACCTGAAAATGCAGGCAAATTGATTGTGGTGGTGTTGCCTTCTTATGGCGAACGTTATTTGTCCACGCCTTTGTTTCAAGATTTGGCATAATTGAATTGGATTTCAGGCTGCCTGAAACTTTTGCAAAACTCAATTCGTAGGGGCAGATTTCATATCTGCCCTGTTTAAACTTGCAGAAATTTTTATTTTTATCAATACAAAATGAAACACCATGTAGGGTGCAACTTGTTGCACCAAATCCATGTTTTATCAGGAAAATGGTGCAACAAGTTGCACCCTACACTTGTCCTATTTTGAAATGCATGAAACCTAAATTGAAAAGGGGCGGATATAAAATCCGCCCCTACATCAATTTAAAAGTGGGTTTTGCACAGGTTTCAGCCTGTTTTTTTACACCGTTTGCGAATATTTGGCTTGCGTTTCTTTGTGGCGCAAGTGGTAATCAAAAATCATGGCAATATTGCGAATCAAAAAACGACCTTTGGGCGTTACTTTCAGGCTGCCTGAAACCGCATTCCACTCAATCAAGCCGAGTTTTGCCATATTGCCCAAATCGTGCATTTCATCGGCAAAATAATCCGCAAAATCAACCCCATATTCCGACAATTCCAGCGCAAAACGGCACATCAAATCTTGAATGATTTGGCGGCGCAACACATCGTCATCGTTCAACTCATAGCCGCGCAAAATGGGCAAATGTCCTGCATCCAAAGCGGCATAATATTCGGGCAACTCTTTTTCATTTTGGCTGTATGTGTTGCCCACCTTGCCAATGCTGCTCACACCAATCGCCACCAAATCGCAATCGGCATGGGTGGAATAGCCTTGGAAATTGCGTTGCAATCGCCCTTGTTTCAGCGCAATGGCAAGCTCATCTTCGGGTTTGGCAAAATGGTCCATGCCAATGAAAACATAGCCTTTTTCGTCCAACAAATGCACGGCATATTGCAAAATGTCCAATTTTTCTTCGCTAGACGGCACGGCATTGGTGTCAATGCGGCGTTGTGGCTTAAAAATGTGCGGCAAATGCGCGTAATGATACAAAGCCAAACGGTCGGGATTGAGTTCCGACAGCACCGTATCCAAAGTGGGTTTGATGCTTTCCACCGTTTGGTGTGGCAAGCCGTAAATCAAATCCACGCTGATGGATTTGAAACCTGCCTCACGCGCCGCGTCTATCACTTCTTTTGTTTCTTCAACGGTTTGAATGCGGTTTACGGCTGCCTGAACTTTGGGGTCAAAATCCTGAATGCCCACGCTCATGCGATTGAAACCCAATTTGCCCAATTTGAACACGCTTTCACGGCTGACTTTGCGCGGGTCAATTTCAATGGAATATTCGCCATCGGGCAGCAATTCAAAATGTTCGCGTATCATTTTGAACACGCGCTCCAACTGTTCATCGTTCAAAAAAGTGGGGGTGCCGCCACCAAAATGCAGTTGCGCCAAAGGGCGTTTGCCGTGCAAATGCGGTTGCAGCAAAGCCATTTCTTTTTCCAAATAAAGCAAATATTCATCGGCTTTGCGCGTGTCTTTGGTGATGACTTTATTGCAGCCGCAGTAGTAGCAAATCACATTGCAAAACGGAATATGCACATACAATGAAACAGGTTCAAGATTGTTTTTAAAGGTTTTTGCCAAAGTGTTTTCATATTCAGGCTGCCTGAAACCCACATGAAAGCGGTCGGCGGTGGGATACGATGTGTAACGTGGACCACTGGCAGGCAAACTGGCGATTAAATCGCGGTCAAAATCAAACAGCGTGTGATTTTCTTGTGTAATTGTGATTGTTTTCATGGATTTGTGTATCGGTTTTCATTTTAAGAAAGGCTATTTTAAAGATTTTGGGCGAATTTGGGGAAAATTTGTTAAAATAGCGCGATTTAAATATACTCGCTTTGATTTGTATCAAAATCAGCCGTTCTGTGTATTTGTTTTTAAAAATTTTTGAAAAATGGGCTTAAATTCATCATGGCGAACCCAATTTTGCACATCAAAACCCAGTGTTCAGAATGTTCATTACGCGAACTTTGCCTGCCTGTTGGTTTACACAAACACGATTTGGAACAACTCAATAGCGTGATTCGCCAAAGTCGCCGCTTAAAAAAAGGCGATTACCTGTTTCACGCTGGCGAAACTTTTGTGTCGCTGTTTGCCATACGCACGGGCTTTTTCAAAACCACCGTTGGCACGCAAGATGGGCGCGACCAAGTTACGGGCTTTTTCATGTCGGGCGAACTGATGGGCATGGACGGCATCGGCAACAACATCTACATCAACGATGCCATTGCGCTGGAAGACAGCGAAGTGTGTGAATTGCCCTTTGCGCGTATGGAAGATTTGGTCAAGCGCGTACCCAGCCTGCAAACGCATTTTATGCGCCTGATGAGCCGAGAAATCATACGCGACCAAAATGTGATGATGATGTTGGGCAATATGCGCGCCGAAGAGCGTTTGGCGGCATTTTTGCTGAATTTATCACAACGTTTGCAAACGCGCGGTTTTGCCGCCAACGATTTCATTTTGCGTATGTCGCGCGAGGAAATTGGCAGCTATTTGGGTTTGAAACTGGAAACGGTCAGCCGAACCTTGTCGCGTTTCAACCAAGAAGGCTGGATTTCGGTGGAACACAAACACATTCAAATTTTGCAAGCCCGTGCATTGAAAGATTTGGTGGCAGGCTGCTCGGGTAAATCCGATGTGATTTGATTTCAGGCAGCCTGAAAACACAAAAAGGCGGATAAAATGCCATTATCCGCCTTTTTGTCATTTTCTCAATTCGCCATGTGCTTGTTTTGCCAAATCAAATGCGCGATTGGCGTGGTCTGCCAACACGGTAAAATGCCCCATTTTGCGCCCTGCCCTTGCTTGCGTTTTGCCATACAAATGCAAATGCGTTTCAGGCTGCCTGAAAACCGCTTGCCAATTCGGTTCACTGCCATTTTCGCCCCACACATCGCCCAAAATATTCGCCATGCAACACGCCGACAGCAAATCGGTTTTCGCAGGCGGCAAACCGCACATCAGCCGCACCTGCTGCTGAAATTGGCTGGATAAACAAGCATCTATCGTGTGATGACCGCTATTGTGTGGACGCGGCGCAATCTCATTAACCAGCAAATGGGCTTCATCGCCCACCACAAACATTTCCACCGCCAACACGCCCACATAATCCAACTCATTCGCCAAACGAATTGCCATGCCACGCGCTTGATTTTGCAGCGTTTCAGGCAGCCGCGCTGGCACAATGGAATACGCCAAAATGCCATTTTCATGATGATTTTCGGCAGGGTCAAACGTGGCAATTTCATCATCGTTCAAACGGCACACAATTACAGAAATTTCCGCACGCAAATCCACCAGCCGCTCCAAAACACAAGGCACACCGCAATGCGCCGCAAATGCCGCCCGCAATTCAGGCAGCGTGTTCACGCGAATTTGCCCCTTGCCGTCATAACCCAAAGTGGCGGTTTTCAAAATCCCCGATAAATAGGGCAAACTTTGTTCGCCAATATCTTCTTCTTTTTCAATGACTTGATAAGGTGCAGTTTGCAAACCCGCTTGGCGTATCCATTGTTTTTCCAAAATGCGATTTTGGGCAATCGCCACACAATCGCCGCTTGGCGACACGCGCGTGTGTTGCGCCAAATCGCGCATGGCTTGGGCGTTCACATTTTCAAATTCGGTGGTGATGGCGGCACATTTTGCCAATTCTTTCAAAGCATTGGCATCATCAAATGCCGCACACAAATGCACATCGGCAAAACGTGCAGCAGGCGCATTCGGGTCAGGGTCAAGCACAGTAACGCGATAACCCATTGTTTTTGCAGCCATTGTGAACATACTGCCCAACTGCCCACCGCCCAAAATGCCCAACATGGCTGGCGGTAAAATTGGATTTATTTTCATTGGTTTAAACCTTTTTTGTTTATTTTCAGGCAGCCTGAAAAGTGCCACTATACTGTCCCCTCTCCCTGTGGGAGAGGGTTAGGGAGAGGGTAAATTTTAAGATTAAAGCCCCCTCTCCCCAGCCCTCTCCCACAGGGAGAGGGAGAGAGATTGCTGCACCCTACTGATTTCAGGCAGCCTGAATGCGTTTCACGGTATCCAGCACTTCTTGCGCGTGATTGGCAACTTTTACCTTGCGCCATTCGTGGACAATCTCGCCTTGTTCATTCAAAACAAAAGTGCTGCGCTCAACACCAAGATGTTCTTTTCCATACATTTTTTTCAATTTCAACACATCAAATTGTTTGCACACACTTTCATCTGTATCGCTCAACAATTCAAATTGAAAGCCCTGTTTCGCGCAAAAATTTTGGTGGGTTTTGACGCTGTCGCGCGAAATGCCGACCACCGTGTAACCCAATGCGCGAAATTCAGGCAGCAAATGGTTGAAATCCAAGCCTTCGGTGGTGCAACCTGCGGTGTGGTCTTTGGGGTAAAAATAGACAATCAAAGGCAAATGTTGTGCCGCGTCAAACACTTCGCCGCTTGATGAAGGAAGAGAAAAGGGCATGATTGCTGTCCTTAATAAAATGGGGAAAATGGGTTTTCAGGCTGCCTGAAAAACAACAACCGCAAACCCAAATCAGTCTTGCGGTTGCGATTTTAGAATCAGTTAAAAGTCAATTCATTCACACGTTCAAAGATATGGGTTTCGGCATTGCCCTCTTCCCACAACTTAATGCGCAAACGCAAGTCGTTCACCGATTCAGCTTGGCGCAAGGCTTCATCATAAGTAATGCGCCCTTCGGTGTACAAACGGAACAAATCTTGGTCAAACGTTTGCATACCGTCCACTTCCGAACGATTCATCAACGACATGGCTTCCATCAATTCGCCTTTGAAAATATGGTCTTGCATGGCAGGCGTGTTAATCAGCAAATCCACAATCGCCGTGCGACCGCCCTCTTTCAAACGCGCCAAACGCTGACCAATGATGCCCACCACGTTCAAAGCCAAGTCCATCAACACCTGCTGATGACGCTCTTCGGGATAGAAGTTCATAATCCGCTCAATGGTTTGCACGGCATTGTTGGCGTGAATCGTGAAAATACACAAGTGTCCCGTTTGTGCCAGTTGCAAGGCATATTCCATGGTGTGTTCGTTACGCACCTCGCCCACACACACCACGTCTGGTGCTTGACGCATGGCAGATTGCACCGCCATAGACCAAGAATTGGTGTCCACGCCCAATTCGCGCTGCGTGAAAATGGATTTAATCGGTTTGTGCAAATATTCCACAGGGTCTTCAATGGTAACAATATGACCTGCCGCGTGTTTGTTGCGCCAGTCCAACATCGCCGCCATGGAAGTGGATTTACCCGAACCCGTTGCACCTGCCAAAATCAGCAAGCCGCGTGGCTGCATTGCCAATTCTTTCAAACCTTGTGGTAATTGCAAATCGTCCACCGTCAAAATTTTGGTGGTAATGCGCCGCCACACCATGCCCACGCGACCTTGCTCGTGATAAGCATTCACACGGAAACGCACACCTGCTGACGACATAACCGAATAGTTCAATTCCAATTCTTTGTCAAATTTGATGCGTTGGTCGGGTGCCATGGTGGAATACACCAGCATTTGCGTATCAGAAGACGACAAGGGTTTCAATGGCACAGGAATCAATTCGCCATTGATTTTGAACGATGGCGGAAAACCTGCGCTGATGAAAATATCCGATGCCAAGCGTTTTTCACACTCGGCAGCCATTTTTTCCAACAAAGGGTGCAACTGTGCTGTACCACCCAACATGGGGGCTTGCCCAGCCATGCCACCACCCATGGGCATACCTGCACCCATGCCCCCAACTGCGGGCATTTCGCCACGCGAAACGGCTTCGCTGGCTGCCATGCGTGCTTGTGCGCGTTCTTTGGCGGCAAGTTCGGGGTGGGTGTTTTTGTAATCATTAACCAAACCTGACAACAGGGCTGCCACATCGGGTTTATTTTGTTCACTCATGACTTTAACTCTTTCATGATGATGATTTTTTAAACAATATGAATGATTCGGTTTCTTTTCAGGCTGCCTGAAAAAATCAGTTAATCATATCGGGGTTTTGGGCTTTGGCGCGCGCGTCTTCCAAAGAAATGATGTTGCGGCGTACCAAATCTTGCAAGCACTGGTCCAGTGTCTGCATGCCGTAGTTTTGACCTGTTTGCAATACGGAGTTCATTTGTGCGATTTTGTTTTCACGAATCAAGTTACGAATCGCGGCATTGGCAATCATGATTTCATGGGCGGCAACACGACCTTTACCGTCTTTGGTTTTCAGCAGCGTTTGCGCGATAACGGCACGCAAAGATTCCGACAACATGGAGCGCACCATCTCTTTTTCGCCTGCTGGGAACACGTCAATGATACGGTCTACGGTTTTGGTTGCGCTGGTGGTGTGCAAAGTGCCAAATACCAAGTGTCCCGTTTCGGCGGCGGTCAATGCCAAACCAATGGTTTCGGGGTCGCGCATCTCGCCCACCAAGATGATGTCGGGGTCTTCACGCAATGCCGATTTCAGCGCGTTGGCAAAACTGTGGGTGTGTTCGTGCAATTCGCGTTGGTTAATCAGCGATTTTTTGGATTGATGCACAAACTCAATCGGGTCTTCAATGGTCAAAATGTGGGCGGGTTCGTTTTGGTTCACATAGTCAATCATCGCCGCCAAGGTGGTGGATTTACCTGAACCCGTAGGCCCTGTTACCAGCACCAAACCGCGTGGGGTTTCGGCAATTTTTTGGAACACACGCGGTGCTTTCAATTCTTCCAAAGTCAAAACTTTGCTGGGAATGGTACGGAACACGGCGGCTGGCCCGCGATTGGTGTTGAACGCATTCACACGAAAACGTGCCACATTGGGCAATTCAAATGAAAAGTCGGTTTCCAAATTTTGTTGGTAATTTTTGCGATTCAAGTCGTTCATCACTGAACTAATCATGTTTCCCACATCTTCTGCACTCATTTCAGGCAGATTGATGCGGCGAATGTCGCCATGAACGCGAATCATGGGGGGCAAACCTGCGGACAAATGCAAGTCAGATGCTTTGTTTTTCACACCAAACGCCAAAAGGTCGGTAATTTGCATGGACATGGTTTAAATCACTTATCGGTAATTGTTCAAATTGGGGTTATTGTAAAGAAATTTGCGCCTTTTGATAAGCCCAATTCCACATAATTTGCCTAATTTAAGGCAAAAACGCACGTTCAGGCTGCCTGAAAGTGCGTTTTGGGGATTATCCTACATAAGTCAGATAATGTTCGTAGTCGGGATTGCGTCCTTGAACGATGTCAAAAAAGCGTTTTTGGATTTCTGTGGTTAATTCGCCACGTTCGCCAATGCCGATTTGACGGTTGTCGATTTCGCGGATTGGGGTAACTTCGGCGGCAGTGCCTGTGAAGAACACTTCATCGGCAACATACAACTCATCGCGCGTGATGCGTTTTTCAACCACTTTCACGCCCATGGCGGTGGCAATTTCCATTACGGTGCGGCGTGTGATGCCGTCCAAAGCCACGTCCAAAGCGGGGGTGTACAACACGCCATCTTTAATCACGAAAATGTTTTCGCCCGAACCTTCGGCAACATAACCAGCCGCGTCCAACAAAATGGCTTCATCGTAGCCGCTTTGATGGGCTTCGGTATTTGCCATGATGGAGTTCATGTAGTTGCCATTGGCTTTGGCTTTAATCATGGTTACATTGGGGTGATGGCGCGTGAAGCTGCTGATTTTGCAACGAATGCCTTTACGCAAACCTTCTTCGCCCAAATACGCGCCCCAAGCCCATGCCGCAACAATCATTTGCACATCATCGGCTTTGGGGGCAATGCCCAATTTGAACGAACCGTAAAACGCCATGGGGCGGAAATAGCACGATGTCAAACCATTGGCTTTAACCACATCAATGTGTGCTTGGTTGATTTGTTCTTTGGTAAAGGGCAAATTCATGCCCACGATTTTGGCTGAATTGAACAGGCGGTTGGTGTGGTCTTGCAAACGGAAAATGGCTGCGCCTTTTGGGGTTTCGTAGGCGCGTACGCCTTCAAACACGCCCATGCCATAGTGCAAGGTGTGGGTCAAAACGTGGGTTTGGGCATTGCGCCAATCAACCAATTCGCCGTTGTACCAAATTTTGCCATCGCGGTCGCTCAATGCAACGGTGGGGGTGGGTGCGCTCATACAGATTCCTTTGAATAATGGTTGTTTAAAAATGGAGAAAGATGTGTTTCAGGCAGCATTACTGTTTAAACAATATGGCAAAAGGCTGCCTGAATGTATTTTTAAGATTGCTGCACATGGCGCAACAACACTTCATTGATTCGCGTTTGCCAACCTTTGCCATCGGCTTTAAAAGCCGCAATCACTTCGGGCGATAAACGCAAAGTAACCATTTGTTTGGTTGGCATTTTTTGTTTACCGCGTGTTTTACGTTGTTGTTCACTGTGTTGATGAAGCATTGCCATAAATTCAGGCGACATCACTTCTTTAATTGGGCGAAAATGCGTCAAATCTTGACGACTTAATTCAGGTACTTCGCCCATATCATCAATCAGCTTGGGTAAACTGTTCATAATTTCTGCTCTCTCTTGAATTGGCTTTGCGAAAACTGATGACACGAATGCCACCTTCAATGGGTGTAAACACGACAACATGCAATCGCTGCTGCAACAATGCCAACGCCACAAAGCGCGGCTCGGGATAATCATGGCGCGTATCTGCACACACCCATGCCGTTTGCCAATCTAAATCACAGACCAAATCAAATGGCAGGTTGCGTTCCCGAATATTGCGCTCGGATTTTTGTGGGTCAAATTCAATTTTCATGATTTATTGTAATAACAATTTAACCCATTCGCAAGTAAAATCAAACCCTTTTTTAAGGCAATTCTGCTCATTTTACCTGCCCATCTTGTCTCAAAACCGATACGATTATACACATGAGCCACGCCGAAACAAACGCAGCCGTATCAAAAAACACGCAAATCGTTTACACTATCGCACATTTTTTCGCGGTATTTCCATTTGGAGCAAAAACATGATGAAATTTTTAAAGATTGTTTCTTGGGGCATCAAATTCATTATTTTGGCAATTTTGCTGATTTTGGCGTTCATCAACACCAATGCGGTGCAATTTTCGTATCTCCCTGGTCAATCGCTGAATTTGCCTTTGATTGTGGTGCTGTTTGGCATGTTTGTGGTGGGGGCGATTTTTGGTGTGTTTGCCATGTTTGGGCGTTTGTTGCGTTTGCGCAGTGAAGTGGCACGTTTGCGTGGCGAAGTGCAAAAAACGGCACGTTTGACTCGCCAAGATTTGTCGGCACCTGCCGAGCAGTCCATTCCCACCATTATTGAAAAGAAATAATCGTATGGATATGGAAATTTGGTGGCTGCTGGTACCGATTATTTTGCTGCCTGTGTTTTTCGGCATGGGCTGGTTTGCGGCACGGGTGGACATGAAAACCGTGCTGAAACACGCCAAAACCGTTCCCACAGGCTTTTATGCCAGCTTGGACGCGCTGGTGGACAAAAACACGGGCAAAGCAGCACGGCATTTGGCAGAAGTGATTGACCAACAACAAGGTTCTTATGATTTGAACTTGACCTTGGGCAAGCTCTACCGTCAGCGTGGCGAAAACGATAAGGCGATTGCCATGCACAAAACGCTGTTGCAATCGCCCGACACGGTGGGCGAAAAACGCGAGCGTGTGTTGTATGAATTGGGTTTGAATTACCAAAGTGCAGGTTTGATTGACCGCGCCGAGCAAATTTTTTTGGAAATTCAAAACGGCAATATGGCAAAACAAGCCAATGAAGTCTTGCTCAATATTTACCAACAAGACCGCGATTGGGAAAAAGCCATCACCACCGCCCAGCTTTTGGCGCACGATGAGCAAACTTATCAATTTGAAATTGCTCAATTTTATTGTGAAATGGCGCAAGCGGCTTTGTTTCGCAATGATTTGGTGCAAGCGCGTGAACACGTTCAGGCAGCCTTAAACGCCAACAAAAAATGCACCCGCGCCAACATGATTTTGGGCGACATTGAGCAAAAACACGCCAATTATGGCGCGGCTATTGCGGCATACACGGCGATTGAATCGCAAAATCACGCTTATTTGAGCATGGTGGGCGAGCGCATTTTTGACGCTTATCAGGCACAAAACAAGGCGCGCGCGGGTTTGGACGTGCTGATTGGCTATGCGAAAACCTTTCCTGCTTTGGATTTGCTGAATGTGATTTATGAAAAATCGCTGCTGTTGGACGGTGAAGCCAAAGCCAACCAGCTTGCCATTGAACTCATTCGCGCCAAGCCTGATTTGAATGGCATGTATCGCCTGTTGGGTTTGCAAATGTCAGATTTGAATCCGCAATGGAAGGCAGACGCAGACATGATGCGCGGTGTAATGGGTCGCCAATTACAAAAGGCGGTGATGTATCGTTGCCGAAATTGTCATTTTAAATCACAGGTTTATTTTTGGCATTGCCCTGCCTGCAACAAATGGGAAACCTTTACGCCCAATAAAATTGAGATTTAAATCATGATGTTATTTTTGTCTTTATTGATGTTGTTTTCGGGCATTGCGTGGGGTGGCTATTTGTTTTGGCGCGACCGCCGCCGTGCCAATAGCCAACCCAAAATCAATTTGTATCAACAAGTTGCCCGCAATCCTACCACGCAAACGTGGTTGCAAAATCATTTGACGGGCAATCCGATTGATGATGTTCGTGCCATACGCACCCAATTTGGCTTGTCCACCGATGACGCGGAAAAGCTGTTGCGCCGCAATGCACATTTGTTGAAAAAATGAATTTCAGGCTGCCTGAAACCCACTTCCCCCATTATGTCCAAACAAATCCTGATTATTTCCCCTTCTTGGATAGGCGATTGTGTGATGACCCAACCGCTCTATCGCCGCCTGCACCAAATCCACCCCAACTGCCAAATTGATGTTTTTGCACCAAAATGGTCAATGGCGGTGTTTGAGCGCATGCCTGAAATTCGCCATGTGCTTGAAAATCCTTTTGGGCATGGTGCTTTACAACTGCGCGAACGTTGGCGCGTAGGGCGCGAACTGGGGCAACGCGGTTATGACCAAGTGATTGTGTTGCCCAATTCGCTCAAATCGGCAATCGTGGCGGCGGCTACGGGCGCGAAACAGCGCACGGGTTATGTGGGCGAAATGCGCTATATCCTATTGAATGATTTACACAAATTGGACAAGCAAAAATTGCCACTGATGGTGGACAGATACACCGCTTTGGCTTGCGATTTTGCAGGGCAATCCAGCCAGCCACGTTTGCACATTGATTCAGGCAGCCTGAACGCCACTTTGCAAAAATACGCTTTACAACGCGACAAAAAAATCATGGCTTTGTGCGCGGGCGCGGAATATGGCTCGGCAAAACGTTGGCTGCCTGAACATTTTGCCGCCACCGCCCAGCATTATGCCGCACAGGGTTGGCAGATTTGGCTGTTTGGCTCACACAAAGATTTTGAAATTTCAGAAGAAATCAATCGGCTTTCAGGCAGCTTGTGTGTCAATTTATGCGGCAAAACCAGCTTGGCAGAAGCCATTGATTTGCTCTCATGTGCCGATGGCGTGGTGTGCAACGACAGTGGACTCATGCACCTTTCGGCGGCGGTGGGCGCAAAATTGGTGGCGGTGTACGGCTCGTCCAGCCCACATCACACGCCACCTTTGAGCGACACCGCACACATTGCCAGTTTGAATTTGGCGTGCAGCCCCTGTTTCAAGCGAGAATGCCCACTCGGACACACCGATTGTTTGCGCCAATTACAGCCCGAAACCGTGATTGCATTACACCAAAAAATGGGCAATTAAAGCCCATTCAGGCAGCCTGAAACCCAGCGCAATCTTCCCACAAAAATTTGATACAAACCAAACTTTGCCATTGGAAAAAACGCCTGATTTCAGTATAATCCAGCAAATTCATGTTAATTTAAATTAACGAATCTCAAACACAACCACCCTCAAAAACGACCACACGGCGAGGCAAACAAATGATTTCTTTGAAAAACAAACAACGTGGCTCTGCCCTTTTTACCTTGTTAAGCGGCATTGTGATTATCGCAACAGTGTTATTTTTGCTGATTAAATTGGCAAACAGTGGCTACACATCAACCGTAGCCGAAACCACCGAAAGCGCAACCGAAACCCGTATCATGCCAAGCGGCAGCCTGAAAATGGGCGATGGCACCGAACCAGGACAGCGCACAGGCAAACAAGTATTTGATAAGATTTGTTTACAATGCCACGCAGCCGATGCCAGCGTAGCCCATGCCCCCAAAGTAACCAAAAATGACGACTGGGCACCACGCATTGCCAAAGGCTTTAACGTATTGATTGACCACGCCATTAACGGTTTCAAAGACAAAGGCACCATGCCACCCAAAGGCGGTGCAGCCGATTTGACCGATGATGAAGTGGCACGCGCTGTGGCTTATATGGCAAACCAATCAGGCGGCAATTTTACCGAACCACCTGTTAAAGGCGACAATGCCGCCGCCAGCGAAGCGGCCGCTCCTGCCGACAACGCCACCAGCCCTGCCCCAGCAGCCGCAGGTTCAGGCAGCGACCAAGCCAAAGCCCACTTTGAATCCAAATGCGTGGCATGCCATGCTGCCAATTCCGCGATTCCCTTTGCCCCCAAATTGGGCAACAAAGCCGATTGGGAACCCCGAATCAAACAAGGCAAAGAAATTTTGTTCAAACACGCCATTGAAGGCTTTACCAACCCCAAAGGCGGTATGATGCCAGCCAAAGGTGGCTTTACCGATTTGAGCGATGATGAAGTGAAAGCGATTGTGGTTTACATGGCAAACCAAGCTGGCGCGAAATTCTAAAATCACAACAAAAGCGTATCTCAACACAATTTGGGATACGCTTTTTTCAGGCAGCCTTTTGTTGCCAAATCAGGGGGTTTTGAAACGCTGAATCGCCACACCCACTTCGTCCACATGCGGCAAAATGCCCTGTTTGACCACGCGAATATCCAGTTGCACAATGCCATCAAATCGCGCAAACAGCAAATCGGCAATGTCCTGTGCCAAAGTTTCCAAAAGCATGAAACTGCGCGTTTGCAAATGCGCGCGCACCACTTCGCACACCACGCCATAATGCACGGTTTCGTTGATGTTGTCGCTGGCAAGGGCAAATTGATTCACACCAATTTCCAAATCCAAAACAAGGGTTTGGGGGTGCTGACGCTCCCATTCGTACACGCCAATCAGGGTTTTTGCCTTCATGCCACGCAGGAAAATTTTGTCCATTTGGTTAAGTTCCGTTAAAATAGCAGAAATCTTATTGTAAACCATTTTTTGGGAGAAATTTATGTTCACCACTTTGTTGATGACCATTGTTGCCTATTTATTAGGTTCATTGTCGGCGGCAATCATCGTGTCGCGCTATTTGGGCATGAGCGACCCACGCACCTATGGTTCGGGCAACCCTGGTGCCAGCAATGTTTTGCGCAGTGGTCGCAAAGACGCGGCTGCCTTAACTTTGTTGGGCGATGCGCTCAAAGGCTTGCTGGCGGTGCTGTTGGCGCGTTTGGTCAGCGATAATGATACCACCGTGGCTTTTGCCGCCATTGCGGTGGTGCTGGGGCATATGTACCCTTTATTCTTTGATTTTAAAGGCGGCAAGGGCGTGGCAACGGCTTTGGGCGTGATTTTGGGCTTGTCTTTTTGGACAACCGTTTGGACTTTGGCGATTTGGTTGGTGGTGGCGTTCAAATTCAAAAAATCATCGCTGGCAGCTTTGGTGGCGGCTGCGTGTGCGCCTTTCATCTTTTTCATTGTGCAACCACATCACCCACAATGGGGTTGGTCTTTGATGTTGATTTCGGCTTTGGTGCTGTATCGCCACAAGGACAACATCAAGCGTTTGCGTGAAGGCAATGAATTGCTGATTGCTGAACCTGCTCAACCCATTAAGCCTGAAAATCAATAATCTGCTTGTTTTGATAAAGGCTGCCTGAACGCTTTTTTTCAGGCAGCCTGAAACCGTTTTTTGTAGGAATGCACCATGCCACGCACACTTCAAGATTGGCTGTCTCATTTGGAAACCGCCCACAGCAATGGCTTGATTGATATGGGTTTAACGCGCGTATCGCAAGTCAAACACAATATGAATTTGCAGCCGCATTGCCCCATTATTGTGGTGGGCGGCACCAATGGCAAAGGCTCGGTGTGCGCGTATTTGTCGCAAATTTACAAGCAGGCAGGCTACCGCGTTGGCACTTTAACCAGCCCACATTTGCTGCGTTTTAATGAACGCATTGCGCTGAACACCGAAGCGGTGTCTGATGAACAAATTGTGGCGGCATTTGAACGCATTGAAGCGGCGCGTGGTGCGATTTCACTCACTTATTTTGAATTTAACACTTTGGCGGCGGTGGACATTTTTATCCGCGAAAATGTGGACGTGATGATTTTGGAAGTGGGTTTGGGCGGTCGTTTGGACGCGGTCAATATTTTTGATGCCGATTGCGCCATCGTTACCAGCATAGACCTTGACCATCAAGCCTTTTTGGGCGATACGATTGAGCAAGTGGGTTTTGAAAAAGCGGGGATTTTCCGCGCCCAACGCCCTGCGATTTGTGGGCAAAATCCGCCACCGCAATCTTTGCAAAATCACGCGGCACAAATTGGGGCGGAATTGCTTGTCATCAAACAGGATTTTGATTTCAGCCGTTTTGAACAGCAATGGTCGTTTCAATTCACACCGCGTTCAGGCAGCCTGAAATTGGCTCAACGCAATCGCAATGCCCTGCCTTTGCCCGCTTTGCGTGGCAGCTATCAAATCAACAATGCGGCTTGCGCTTTGGCGGCTTTGGAATGCCTGAATGCGCGTTTGCCTGTGGATTTGGGGGCAATTAAACGCGGTTTGCTCTTGGTGGAAAACAAGGGGCGTTTTCAGGTGCTGGCAGGTCGCCCCATTACGGTTTTGGACGTGGGACACAATCCCCATGCTGCCCATGCTTTGCGTCAAAGTTTGATTGCCCTGCCCTTTGCCCAGCACCGCATTGCCGTGTTCAGCATATTGGCAGACAAGGACATCGGCGGTGTGTTAAGCTGCCTGAAAGACCAATTTGATGAGTGGTACATCGCCCCTTTGCACTTGCCGCGCGGCATGACTAACGACCAACTGCAACAGCAATTAAGCCAACATCACATTCAACACGTCAAAAGTTTTGACAGCATTGCCCAAGCGTGCCAAGCTGCTTTATCAGCAGCAACAGAAAATGATAGAATTGTCGTATTTGGTTCATTCCACACGGTTGCGGAAGCCATGGCGGTTTGCAAATAAATATTTCATCAGGTAGCCCATTATGTCCAGAAAACACAAGTCCCACAGAAAACAAAAAATCACCCAAAGCAACGCCCCTGCCCCCTTTGCCACCGCAAAAAAACAGGCAGCCACCCCAGCCCCCACGCAGCCTGAAAACACCGCACCTGCAATGGATAACGTTGTTGCCGCAAACACATTGCCCGAAACCGAAACCGCGCCCGAAACGGCAAGCCCTGCCACGCCCATCAATCACCTTGAAAACGAAGTTGAAGTGGCAGAAAATCACAACACGCCAGCCAATGAAGACACGGTTTATTCTTTGGACGCGCATTATGATGCACAACAGGCAAATGCCAGCGTTGCAGCCAGCCTGAATACCGAAAATGCCGCCACCACAGACACAGCACCCGACACCCCATCAGCAGCCCCTGCCGATTCAGGCAGCAGCACAACAGAAAATGTGGCGGTTTCACTCAACGAATACGAGCAATTAAAACGCAAAAATCGCCGCCGTTTGGTGGGTGCAGGTGCTTTGGTTTTGGTTGCAGGCAGCCTGTTTGCCGCCGCCTCCAAAGACAATGTGCAAAACACACCGCAATTAAACCCCGTCAAACCCGTTGAGCAAGTGCAAACCGAAATTTTGCGTCCAGCAGGCAGCGAAAACAAAATTGATTTGAGCATGGACAATGAAAAAGCCGCGCCTTTGGTTTTGAAAAACAACAGCGTAGCCCCACCATTGCCCCAACAAAACAAAGCCAAACCCACCACAATGGCAGCCGCCCCAACGGTCAGCAAGCCCACACCAAGCGTCAGCAAGCCCAGCGCACAAAGCAGCGAAGAGCGAGCCAAAGCGCGTGAAGAAGCCCGAGCTGCCGAAGAACGCCGCCAAAAAGCCCAAAGCAAAGCCGCCGAAGCCGAAGCCAAACGCTTGGAAGCCGAACGTGCCGTTGCCAATAAAGCCCGTGCAGCCCAAGCCGCCGCCGACCGCAACCGCAATGCCGAACGCGCCCAACTGACTGCCGAACGCGCTGCCGAAGAAAAACAACGCGCCCAACGTCAAGCACAAGTTGCCACCGCCAACAGCAATAAAGCCAACAATAACAACAACAAATCAAGCAGTGGTGGCAAATCCAGCATTCAGGCAGGCGCATTTGCCGACAAAGAAGCCGCACGCCGCATGCAGCAGCAATTAAAAGATTTGAATTACGCCGCCCGTTTAGAAGAAGTTCAAACCAGCAAAGGCAAAATGTATCGCGTACGCACAGGCAATTTCAGCAACGAAAGCGAAGCCCGCAGCGCATTAAATAAATTGCAAAACAAAGGGGTAAATGGCATGGTTGTTGGAAAATAATCATGGAATTTAATACCTTTGACGTTTCCGTATCTGGCGTGATTTTGGGTTGCATATTGCTCTCCACATCACGCGGCATGGTTGCCGAATTGTTTGATTTTTTTGGCTGGATTTTTGCCTTGATTTTGGCGCGTGTGTTTGCCAGCAATGTGGCAAGTGCCGCCTTTCCCAATATGCAGCCTGAAAGCATGGCAATTTTGTGCGCCTTTGTGTTGGTTTTCATTTTAACCCGAATTTTTTTGCATCTTTTGAATTACGCACTCAATCATTTTATTCATACCAGCAAATTATCGCGGTTGAATCGCTTATTGGGTGCGGTGTTGGGTATGCTCAAAGGCATTTTATTTGTTACTTTGGGGGTGTTTGTGTTGTCATTCAGCGATTTGCCCAAAAGCAGAGAATGGCAAACCGCCTTTTCATCGCGTTTTTTTGAACGCAATGTGGAAATCATGGCATCGTATATGCCCACATTTTTAGGCAGTCAAATTCATTTTCCCGAACACACTGCCAATGCAGGTGCGCCACCTGCCGCCCCCAAAAAAGAAATACTGACCCCCAACGCTCAATCCAAAAAATCGTCTCAATCAACGGAGTAAAATCATGTGTGGTGTATTGGGTTTCGTGGCAAACGAAGCGGTTAATCAAATTTTGTATGACGGCTTGCAAATGCTGCAACATCGCGGACAAGACGCGGCTGGCATTGTTACCTTAACAGGCAATCGTTTTCATATGCACAAAGGCAAAGGCATGGTGCGCGAAGTGTTCCGCACCCGCAATATGCGTGAATTGGTCGGCAACGCTGGCATTGCCCATGTGCGCTACCCCACCGCAGGCAACGCAGGCAGCTCGGCAGAATCGCAACCGTTTTACGTCAGTTCGCCTTTTGGCATTGTGTTGGCGCACAATGGCAATTTGACAAACACCGAAGAACTCTACGACTCGGTTTACAAAACATATTTGCGCCATGTCAATACCCAATCTGATTCCGAAGTGCTGCTCAATGTGTTCGCCCACGAATTGCGTCAGCAAGTTACCCAAAGCCCCACGCCCCACCAATTAAGTGTGGCGAGCATTTTTCAAGCCGTTACCGAATTGCACAAACGGGTACGCGGTGCTTATGGTGTGGTTGCCATGATTGCGGGATACGGTATGCTGGCGTTCCGCGACCCCAACGGCATACGCCCTTTGGTTTTGGGCAAACGCGAAAATGCCGATGGCACGGTGGATTACGCGGTGGCTTCGGAAAACATCGCCTTTACCTGCGTTGATGGATTTGAAATTGTGCGCGATTTGGACGCGGGCGAAGCCGTGTTCATCACTTTGGACGGACAATTTTTCAGCCAGCATTGTGCTGAAAATGCCAAATTGTCGCCTTGCTTGTTTGAATTTGTGTATTTTGCGCGCCCCGATTCGGTGGTTGATGGCATTTCCATTTACCAAGCGCGTGCCAATATGGGCATCACACTGGCTGAAAAAGTCAAACAACACATCAATTTAGATGATATTGACGTGGTCATGACCATTCCCGACAGCAGCCGCCCCAGCGCAATGGAATTGGCAAAACACCTCAACAAACCCTACCGCGAAGGCTTAATCAAAAACCGCTACATCGGTCGCACCTTCATCATGCCTGGACAAGCCACACGCAAAAAATCGGTACGCCAAAAACTCAGCCCCATTCCCAGCGAATTTGCAGGCAAAAACGTGTTGCTGGTAGATGATTCCATTGTGCGCGGCACCACCAGCCGCGAAATTGTGGACATGGTTCGCGCAGCAGGTGCCAAAAAAGTCTTTTTCGCCTCCGCCGCACCCGAAGTGCGCTACCCCAATGTCTATGGCATTGACATGCCCACGCGCGAAGAACTCATCGCCAACGGCAGAAGCCCCAGCCAAATTGCCCAAGAAATCAATGCCGATTTGTGCATTTTTCAAGATTTGAGCGATTTGGAAAACGTGATTCGTGAATTGAATCCCAAAATTCAAGGTTTTGACTCATCGTGTTTTAGTGGCTGCTACATCACAGGCGATGTGGACGAAGATTATTTAAATGAACTTTCAGCCAGCAAAAAACGCATTTTGGCAGAAAAATACCACCCCACACTCATCAACCACAATGTCAGCATCAACGACAACGAAGACGCTGCCTGATTTTTTCATAAGGAATTTTGCATGACCCCAATGCCAGACGTACAAAGCACCACCGATGTACGCAATATGCCCATCAATCAAGTGGGCATTAAAGCCTTGCGCTTTCCCATTCGTTTCAAAACCGCGCAAAGCGAACAGCACACCATTGCCCATTTTGCCATGACCGTTTATTTGCCTGCCGAGCAAAAAGGCACACACATGTCGCGCTTTGTGGCATTGCTGGAAGAAAATCAACAAGCCTTTGATTTTCAAAAATTGCGCCAACTGACCGAACAAATGTTGGACAAACTGCACACCCATTCAGGCAAAATCAGCATGGCGTTTCCCTTTTTTCGCAAAAAAGCCGCGCCCGTTTCAGGCATACAATCGTTTTTGGATTACGATGTTACCCTGACCAGTGAAATCAAAAACGGGGCGTTTTCAGGCTGCCTGAAAATACTGGTGCCGATTACCAGTTTGTGTCCTTGCTCCAAAGAAATTTCACAATATGGCGCACACAACCAACGTTCGCACGTTACCCTGACCTTGCATTCACACAACGACCAAATCAGCATAGAAGAAATCATTGATTTGATTGAACAACAAGGCTCATCACAACTGTATGGCTTGCTCAAACGCCCAGACGAAAAATTCGTTACCGAAACCGCCTACGAAAACCCAAAATTTGTGGAAGACATTGTGCGCGATATTGCGGTGGCATTGCGTCAAGATTCACGCATTCACGCCTTTGAAGTGGAAAGCGAAAATTTTGAGTCCATACACAATCATTCTGCTTATGCTTACATTGCTTATCCTTAATCCAGTCAGATAAACCCAAAAGGCGAATGGCATATTCGCCTTTTTATTTTGGATAAAAAATTCAGGCTGCCTGAAAACACCGTTTCAGGCAGCCTGAATTGATTTATGCGCTGCGAAAATTATTCAGCAGAAACCACCACCAATTTGATGCTGGCAACCGCGTCAGCGTGCAAAGCCACTTCCACTTCGTATTCGCCAATCGCTTTGAATGGACCTTCTGGCAAACGCACGTTTGATTTAACCACTTCAATGCCAGTTGCTTTAATTGCGTCAGCAATATCGGCATTGGTAACAGAACCGAACAAGCGACCGTCCACACCCGCTTTTTGTGCGATGGTAATGGTTTGACCGTCCAATTTGGCTTTACGCACTTGTGCGTCTGCCAAAATAGCGGCTTGTTTGGCTTCCAATTCAGCGCGGCGTGCTTCAAACTCTTTCAAGTTTGCTTCGGTTGCGCGTTTTGCTTTTGCAGTAGGAATCAAGAAATTGCGTGCATAACCGTTTTTTACAGTTACCACATCGCCCAAGTTGCCCAAACCAGCAACGCGTTCCAACAAGATAATTTGCATAATGTGATACTCCTAATTATTTGTGTTGGTCGGTGTAAGGCAACAGAGCCAAGAAACGTGCGCGTTTCACGGCAACTGCCAACTGACGTTGGTAGTGTGCTTTGGTGCCAGTAATGCGAGCGGGAATGATTTTGCCGTTTTCGGTAATGAAATCTTTCAGCAAATCAACTTGTTTGTAATCCACTTCTTGGATTTTTTCTGCTGTAAAACGGCAGAATTTGCGGCGTTTAAATGTTTGACGAGCCATGTCGTTTAACCTTTATATTCTGTAATGTGTTGAATCCGCAACACGGGGCGAAAAATGCGTTGGCTGCGTTGTGCCAAAAAACCGCTTACGGTAACGATTTCGCCTTGCTTGTGTTGCCATGCTTGGGCATTTTGACCGATGATTTTGGCTGGCAATTCAAATTTGATTTGGCAGGGTATGCCGTTCTCTTCTTGCCAACTGTTGTGTTGCAGCACGACTTCCAATACGGGTATGCCTGATGGGGTGTGGCGCAACACGTCCACTTTGTGTAAGGTGGCGGTCAAGGTAAATTGGTTTTCCAATTATGCTTCGGCAGTTTCTTCGCTTGCTGCTTCGCCTGAAATCAGGCTTTTGGATTTTTCTTCGCGCATCATGGGAGAGGCTTCGGTAATCGCAGCTTTGGTTTGAATGGTCAGATGACGCAATACGGCATCGTTGAAACGGAATGCGGTTTCCAACTCTTCAACAGTAGCAGGCGTGGCTTCAATGTTCATCAACACATAGTGTGCTTTGTGAATTTTATTGATGGGGTAAGCCAGTTGGCGGCGCCCCCAGTCTTCCAAGCGGTGAATTTTGCCGCTTGCTTCGGTAATCATGGTTTTGTAGCGTTCAACCATAGCGGGTACTTGCTCGCTTTGGTCTGGGTGAACGATAAACACGATTTCGTAATGACGCATGTTATCTATCCTTATGGTTTTAAATCAGCCGCCCCTTCATGCAAAAAGGCAGCAAGGTTGCAAAGGGCGCAATGATACGCTTGTTATGCGATAAGGTCAAGTTTTTCAGGCAGCTTTTTGGTGATGTTTTCAGGCTGCCTGATTTTTATGCCAAAACATGCCCGATAAAAACAACAACACGCCAGCCCACACCAAACCGAATCCAACCAATCTTTGTACATCAAACAATTCGTTGAACAACAATAAACCGCAAGTAAATTGTAAAGTGGGCGAAATGTATTGCAACATGCCCAAAAGCGACATGGAAATCCGTTTTGCGCTGGCGGCAAAACACAATAGGGGCAAGGTGGTTGCCACGCCTGCACCCAGCAATACGCTGGTTTGTAGGGTGGTAAGCTGGCTGAAAATCAAAGTGTCTTGCCATGCACACCACGCCAAATACGCCAAAGCAAAAGGCAACAGCAATAATGTTTCCAAAGTCAAACCTGCCAATGCGTCCATGGGCATGAGTTTGCGTATCAAACCATAAGCGGCAAAACTGCTCGCCAGCAACAATGCCACCCATGGAATCTGCCCCACGGGAATCGCCAGCCACAAAATGCCGCCCAAAGCCAACAACAACGCCAGCATTTGCGCGATATTGAGTTTTTCTTTAAACACCAATCTGCCCAAAAACACATTAACCAATGGGTTGATGAAATAACCCAAACTCGCGTCCAACACGCGATGATTGATGATTGCCCACAAATACACCAGCCAATTCAAGCCAATTAAAAAAGCCGACAGCGCGAACGCACCCAACAATTTAGGCTGCCTGAACGCGGCAAGCACAGGCTGGGTTTGACGAAAAACCCACAGCAAAATCAAGGCAAACACCGCCGACCACACAATGCGGTGCGCCAAAATTTGCTCGGCGGGCATGGCGGAATGATTCAAAGGATACCAATAAATCGGAAACAAACCCCACATGACATAACAAGCCACGGCATATTTCCAACCATTTTGTGATGTTTCGGTGTGCATATTGGGCAATTCTCGTGTAAAAAGGCGAATGCTAAACCCAAAGCCGCATAGCCGTAAAGCTGGAAAATCGGTATAATTCGTTTTTTTGAATTTCGCTTTTCAGGCTGCCTGAAACGCATTTTGTTCTTTAAAAACCGCCATTTTGATTTTCAATATGATGAAAGTTTTGCCATGAGTACACTCAATCCCGCGCTGAACACCGCATTCAAAGCCGCTCGCCGCGCTGGCGACATGATGATGCGCGCCGCCCAAAATTTGCCCGCCATCAAGGTGGACAGCAAAGCCTTTAACGATTTCGTATCCGATGTGGACAGACAAGCCGAAGCCATTATCGTGGACATTTTGCAAGAAGCCTACCCACACCACGCCATTTTGACCGAAGAAACAGGGCAAATTGGCAAAAAAAATGCCGATTTCACATGGATTATTGACCCACTAGACGGCACCAGCAATTATCTGCACGGACACCCCCAATACGCCATCAGCATTGCCTTAATGGAAAAAGGCGTTTTAAAAGAAGCCCTTGTTTATGCTCCCGAACGCAACGATTTGTACACCGCATCACGCGGTCAAGGCGCATTGCTCAACGACCGCCGCATTCGCGTTTCCAATCGCATTGAATTGAACCAATGCTTAATCGGCACAGGTTTTCCAGTGGTAAACCAAACGATGATGGACACTTATCTTGCCATTTTAAAAGACTTTTTAAGCAAAACCGCAGGTGCAAGACGAGAAGGTGCAGCCTCTTTGGATTTGTGCGCTTTGGCAGCAGGACGCTTTGACGGCTTTTTTGAGTTTAATCTCAAACCTTGGGACATTGCCGCAGGCGCATTGATTGTACAAGAAGCAGGCGGTATTGTTACCGATATGCAAGGCGAACAAACTTGGTTGGACACAGGCAATATCGTTGCTGCCAATCCCAAAATTTTGGTGCAAATGCTGAAAACCATCAAACAATACGTTTAAGCAGCTTTCAGGCAGCCTGCACTACCCGACAAAAAACGAATTTTGCCTTCGGCGACTTACTTTTTAAAAAAGTAAGCCAAATAAATGAATGCCCAAAGGTTTGTGCATCAACAACATTTTCAGGCAGTCAAAAAGCAGCAAGATACTGTTTTAAAAAAATAAAATAGATACATTGTAAGGTGTTTGGCTTACTCTTCCAAAAAGTAAGTCGCCCGCGCGGCAACAGAACTCAAATGCCCCTATTTTGTTTTTGTCGCGTATTTTCAGGCAGCCTGAAAACCCTTTCCCACAATAAAATACGGTTTACACATGATTATTCACCCACAATTTGACCCAGTCGCGCTGCAAATCGGCTTTGTGGCGATACGTTGGTATGCTTTGAGCTACATTGTTGCCTTTGTGCTGTTTGTGTGGCTGGGGCGCAAACGCATTAAGGCAGGCAACACCTTGTTTACCAACGAAAGTTTGGACAACCTGCTAACCTATGGCGTGTTGGGCGTGATTTTGGGCGGACGCTTGGGCTATGTTTTGTTTTACAACAGCGCGAGCTATTTTGCCAATCCGCTTGCCATTTTGAAAGTGTGGGAAGGCGGTATGTCGTTTCACGGTGGATTTTTGGGCGTGGTGTTCGCCATTTGGCTCTATGCCAAACGCCACAATATGAAATTTTTGCAAGTTTTGGATTTTGTTGCACCGCTTGTGCCTTTGGGTTTGGCATCGGGGCGCATTGGCAATTTCATCAATGGCGAACTGTGGGGACGCATTACCCAGCCTGAAAACTTTTGGGCAATGGGTTTTCCGCAAGCCGCTCATGCCGATATGCTTTTGGCACAAGCCAACGCCCAATACGCACAATGGCTTACACAATATGGCGTGTTGCCGCGCCACCCATCGCAGTTGTATCAATTTGCATTAGAAGGCGTGTGTTTGTTTGTGATTGTGTGGTTGTTTTCGCGCAAACCGCGTCCAATCGGTCAAATTTCATCTGTATTTTTAGCAGGTTATGGCATATTCCGCTTTGTGGCAGAATTTGCCCGCCAGCCCGATGAGCAGTTGGGTTTATTGAACTTGGGCTTATCAATGGGACAATGGTTGAGCGCACCCATGATTGTTTTGGGCGCGATTGGCTTTTTGTATTTTCAACGCAAATCAACATAAGGATTTGAAACCATGGCAAAAAACATCATTCACACCGACAAAGCCCCTGCCGCCATTGGCGCATACAGCCAAGCGGTTCGCGCAGGCAACACGGTTTATTTGAGCGGACAAATTCCGCTTGACCCCACCACCATGCAGTTGGTTTCCGACACCGACTTTGAAGCACAAACCCACCAAGTTTTCAAAAACTTGCAAGCGGTGTGCGAAGCGGCAGGTGGCAGCCTGAACGACATCGTGAAAATCAATGCGTATTTGACCGATTTGGGCAATTTCGCCACTTTCAACAAAGTGATGGAGCAATATTTCAGCCAGCCTTTCCCAGCACGTGCTGCGGTGGGCGTAGCCAGTTTGCCACGCGGTGCGTTGGTTGAAGCCGAAGGCGTGTTGATTTTAAACGATTGATTTTTCAAATAAAAACATTTCAGGCAGCCTGAATTTTGGTTTCAGGCTGCCTTTTTATTCCCCTACAAAAATTTTAGGCATTTGAAAAAGTGATGTGCTCTATCGCCGCGCAGGCGACTTACTTTTTGAAAAAGTAAGCCAAACACCTCACAAAACATCTCTTTTATTTTTTAAAAACAGTGCATTGCTACTTTTAGGCTGCCTGAAAATATTGTTTATGCACAAATCTTTGGGCATTCATTTATTTGGCTTACTTTTTTAAAAAGTAAGTCGCCGAAGGCAAAAAACTTGTGTCATGTTTTTTCCGCTCAACGCAAATTGGGGCAAACCGCCAAAATCGCGCTCAAAATGCTCTCGCCCAAACGCAAAGAACGCTGACCGTTCCAACCAAAATCATCATCGGGCAAATTCGCATTGTCTTTAAACGGCATTTCCAAAGTGTATGCCAAACATTGGAATGTATGACCCACATAGGCGGTTGCCATGGTCATATTGGCTTGATTGGGCGCGTCTTTTTCATAACCAAATTCATCTTGAAAATCGGGCGATGCCTGTTGAAAAGCAGTCTTAAATTGCGTTTCCAAATCGGCAATGCGTTGATTGTAAGACGGCACACCCTCCGTGCCAGCCACAAACACATAGGGAATAATCTCATCGCCATGAATATCCAAAAACATGTCCACGCCAATTTCGTGCATTTTTTCGCGCACATAATGCACTTCGGGGCTGCGTTCCAAGCTGGGATTTTGCCATTCGCGGTTCAAATTTGCGCCAGCCGCATTGGTTCGCAAATTGCCCAAAAACGCGCCATCGGGATTCATATTCGGCACCACATAAAAAGTGGCTTGATTGAGCAAAGCCCGTGCGGTTGGGTCTTGATGGTCAAGCAGGCGCGATAAAAAGCCTTCCATAAACCATTCGGTCATGGTTTCACCTGGGTGTTGGCGAGCGATAACCCAAATTTTCAAATCGCTTTGCGCTTGATTGCCAATGGTCAATAAATTGATGTCGCGCCCCTGAATGGTGCTGCCCAAATCGTCAATTTGACACAAGCCACTGCCCTGCGCTTCGCCCAGCAAATTCAAATGCTGCTCTTCGGAATAAGGCTCAAAATACGCATAATAAATGCTGTTGGACAAGGGCGTATGCTCAATGGTAAACACACCATTTTCATAACGAGATGGCACACGAAACCAGTTTTGGCGGTCGTAAGATGCCACCGCTTGATAATCTTCCCAGCCTGCGGGATAGGCAGATTGTGCCGCGTTTTCGAAGTGCATGATGCAAGGCGTGTATGCCGCGCCCTGCAAACGAAAATAAAACCATTGGGCAAATTCAGAGGCATTGTCGGGGCGAATTGCCAAACGAATGTTGCTGGGGTTGCTCAAATCTTTGACGATGATTGAGCCTGCGTCAAATTGGGTACTGATTTTCATAAGAAAATTCCTTACGATAAAGCATTTCAGGCTGCCTGAAAAGCCATTTTATTGAATTTTGTAATACGTTTCGCCAGCCTGAATGAATTTGTATTGGCTGCGTGCGATTTCGGAAATGGCTTCATAACCATTTTTTAAATCATCAACTTCTGCTTTTAATTCTTGATTACGCGCACTTAATTGTTTGTTGTGTTGTTGCATGTGCCGCGCTTTTTGTTTCATGGCTTCGTGTTGGAATTTCAAGCCGCCATTGCCCAACCAAATTTGATACTGCAAAGCAATCAGCACCAACGCCAGTGCCAATGAGATGAATTTCACTTTCTTTCCTTTTTTGTGCAAATTGCCCGAAAAGCTGCCTGAAAACCCACTTTCAGGCAGCTTTTTTGAGAACCTGTGTGCAAACGCAGATTCTGATATTAAATTGACCTTATTTTTTCAACTGATAAAACGCCGCAATACCAGGGTAGTAAGCTGCTTCGCCCAATTCCTCTTCAATGCGCAACAGTTGATTGTATTTTGCCATGCGGTCGGAGCGGCTCAACGAACCCGTTTTGATTTGCATGCAATTTGTGGCAACGGCTAAATCGGCAATGGTGCTGTCTTCGGTTTCGCCCGAACGGTGGCTCATCACGCTGGTGTAGCGGTGGCGTTTTGCCAAATCCACGGCTTTCAAGGTTTCGCTCAAAGTGCCGATTTGGTTTACCTTAACCAACAAAGCGTTGGCAACGCCTTTGTCAATGCCTTCTGCCAAGATTTTGGGGTTGGTAACAAACAAATCATCGCCCACCAACTGAACGCGGTCGCCCAATTTTTTGGTCAAATATTTCCAGCCAGCCCAGTCGTTTTCGTCCATGCCATCTTCAATGGAGATGATGGGGAATTTTTCCACCAACTGTTCCAAATAATCGGCAAATTCTTCGCTGGTGTACGATTTGCCTTCGGCAGACAAATGGTATTTGCCATTTTCGTAAAATTCGCTGGACGCACAATCCAAGCCCAAAGCCACATCTTCGCCTGCTTTGTAGCCAGCAGCCTCAATCGCCTCCACAATCAAAGACAAAGCCTCTTCGTGGCTGTTCAAATTGGGGGCAAAGCCGCCTTCATCACCAACGGTGGTGGGGAAACCTTTGCTGTCGCACAATTTTTTCAGCGCGTGGAAAATTTCTGCACCGCAACGCAAGGCTTCGCGGAATGAAGTTGCGCCAATGGGCAAAATCATAAACTCTTGAATGTCCAAGCTGTTGTTGGCGTGTTCGCCGCCGTTAATCACGTTCATCATTGGCACGGGCAAAGCCATAGGTCCTGCACCGCCCAAATAGCGATACAAAGGCAAACCTGCATCTTCGGCTGCCGCGCGCGCCACCGCCAATGAAACCGCCAAAGTGGCATTCGCACCCAAGCGACCTTTGTTGTCGGTGCCGTCCAAATCCAACATGATTTGGTCAATGTAAGCCTGTTCGCTGGCATCAATGCCGATTAAGGCTTGGGCGATTTCATTATTAACGTGTTCCACCGCTTTCAACACGCCTTTGCCCAAATAGCGCGATTTGTCGCCATCGCGCAATTCCAACGCTTCTTTTTGTCCTGTGGACGCGCCACTTGGCACCGCCGCACGACCCATCACACCGCTTTCCAGCAACACATCGCATTCTACGGTGGGGTTGCCGCGTGAATCCAAAATTTCACGCGCGAAAATATCCACAATTGCGCTCATATCCAGCTCCTAATTTAACAAGATAAAATGGGACTATGCCCCTACAAAAATCGCGCCAATTATACCTGTTTCACACGCCATTGTGTGATGTGGTGTGGGGATTTTTCAGGCTGCCTGCAAAGAATTAACTGGCTATTTTGGCGTTTTTTACATAAGATACGTTATAATTCTGCCCACTCAATAGAGTAATCATTTAAATGCGACCCTTGCCCTCAACGGGGTTTGCAAGCACACAGGAATGCCCGATGAATACTTTTTATTTGTACACTTTATCGTTAGAAGATTATGAAATGATTGCCACGCACCCCAATTTGAGTGCCGACAAACGCCGCTTGAAACTGAACAATCATTTGCTGATTTCTGGCACCAACCGCCGCGTGATTACCCAAATGCTGCATTTGAGCGCAAAACAAGACATGCAAGCCAGCCAATTAAGCCGCAACGATTTTCACGTTTATGGCTTGCGCTATGAGCAATTACAAGATGTCTTGATTCAGGAATTGCAACTGGCGGCTGGGCATTTTTCGCACACCATTCATAAAGTGAATATGGCGGCATTTTATTATTTGTCGTTTTCCACCCACCGCCAATTAACGGCGGTTTTGGTTAAAGATGAACCCGAGGGCATTTCCACCCGCAGTTGGGAGGGCAGACCCCCTACCCCCATGAACCGTTTTTATGGCGAAGAATGAACTTTTCAGGCTGCCTGAAACCCTCTTCCCCCAAAAATCATTTAAAAATTGAATTATTTGGAGTTTCCCCAAAATGAGTTGGTTAGACAAAATCCTCCCCCCAAAAATCAAACGCGAAACAAACGCCCAATCTGCCGTACCCGAAGGCTTGTGGCACAAATGCGATGCGTGTTCCGCCACTTTGTATGTAACCGATTTGGTGCAAAATGCCCATGTTTGCCCCAAATGCAATCACCACACGGCTTTGAGCGCACGTCAGCGTTTGGATTTGCTGCTTGATGAAAACAACCGCGAAGAAATCGGCGCAAACGTCAAACCCACCGACATACTCAAATTCAAAGACAGCAAAAAATACCCCGACCGCCTTTCCGCCGCCAAAAAAGCCACAGGCGAAGACGATGCCATTGTGGTCATGAAAGGCGAAATGAACGGTTTGCCTGTGGTCATTGCCGCGTTTGAGTTCAAATTTATTGGCGGTTCAATGGGTTCGGTGGTGGGCGAACGTTTTGTGCAAGGCGTGCGCCGTGCGGTTGCCGACCATTGCAGTTTCATTTGCGTTGCCGCTTCGGGCGGGGCGCGCATGCAGGAAGGTTTGAGTTCGCTCATGCAAATGACCAAAACCAGCGCGGCTTTGCATTTGCTCAATGAAAAAGGCTTGCCATTTATTTCGGTTTTAACCGACCCCACCATGGGTGGCGTTTCAGCCAGCTTTGCGTTTTTGGGCGATGTGGTGGTGGCTGAACCCAATGCGCTGATTGGCTTTGCGGGCCCGCGCGTGATTGAACAAACCGTACGCGAAAAATTGCCCGAAGGTTTCCAACGCGCTGAATTTTTGCTGGAAAAAGGCGCGATTGACCAAATCATAGACCGCCGCGAAATGAAACAGCGTTTGAGCGATTTAATCACGCTGTTGCGCCGCCAAGAACGTGTGAGCAACTGATTTCAGGCAGCCTGAAAACATTTTCCCCACAAAATTAAGGAAAAACCATGACCCCATTATACGAAAAAGCCCAAAACTGGCTCGCCCAAGACCCCGACACCGAAACGCGCACCGAATTGCAAAATCTGCTCAATCAAGCCCAATCGGGCGATGCGGCTGCGGAAAAAGAATTGGCGGCGCGTTTTGCCGACCGCTTGCAATTTGGCACGGCTGGCTTGCGCGGACGTTTGCAGGCAGGCAGCATGGGCATGAACCGCGTTTTGGTTGCCCAAGCCGCCAAAGGTTTGGCAAATTATTTGCTGGCAAACGACCGCGAACCCTCCATCGTGATTGGCTACGATGGGCGCAAAAATTCCCAAATCTTCGCACAAGACACGGCTGAAATCATGGCAGGTGCAGGCATCAAAACGCTGCTTTTGCCACGCTTGTTGCCCACGCCTGTGTTGGCTTATGCGATTCGCCATTTCAACACCACGGCTGGCGTGATGGTTACAGCCAGCCACAATCCACCCGATGACAATGGCTACAAAGTTTATTTGGGCAAACAACATGGTGGCGGACAAATCGTGTCGCCAGCCGATATTCAAATCGCCCAACAAATTGATTTGGCAGCACAAATCAACATCAACGATTATGCGCGTAGCCCCAATTTTGACATTTTGGGTGAAGAAGTCATCAATCAATACATTGAAAAAACCGCACAACTTGCCGTTCAGCCAGCCTGCGATTTGAATTATGTGTACACCGCCATGCACGGCGTGGGCAAAGAAACCTTGCTCAAAACCTTTCAGGCAGCCAATTTGCCCCTGCCCCACATTGTGGTCGCGCAAGCCGAACCCGACCCCAAATTCAGCACCGTTGCCTTTCCCAATCCCGAAGAAAAAGGCGCGTTGGATTTGGCAATCGCATTGGCAAAAGAAAAAAATGCCGAATTCATCATCGCCAACGACCCCGATGCCGACCGTTTAGCCGTTGCCATTCCCAATGAACAGGGCGAATGGAAACCCCTGCATGGCAACGTGGTGGGCTGTATGCTGGCATGGCACATTGCCAAAAATCGCCCTGAAAAATCAGGCACTTTGGCGTGTTCGCTGGTATCCTCGCCTGCTTTGGCAAACATCGCGCAAAAATGCGGTTTCGCCAACGAAGAAACGCTGACGGGTTTCAAATACATCGCCAAAGTCCCCAATTTGGTGTTCGGCTTTGAAGAAGCCTTGGGCTATTTGGTGGACCCACAAAAAGTGGGCGACAAAGACGGCATTTCCGCCGCCGTGGTTTTTGTGGATTTGGTACGCAGCCTGAAAGCACAAGGCAAAAGCATTCAAGATTATCTGAATGATTTTACACAAGAATTTGGCGCATACGCCAGCAGCCAAATTTCCTTGCGCGTCAATGATTTGGCAGACATTGGCAAATTAACAGACGCATTCCGCCAAAATCCACCCGCCCAAATTGGCGAAAATGCGGTTGTCCAATCAAAAGATTACATGAATGGCGCAGAACCCAACAACATCTTGGTTTACCATTTGAACAACGGCAGCCGCCTGATTATCCGACCATCTGGCACCGAGCCGAAAATCAAGCTGTATCTGGACGTGAAAGGCGACAACGCCCAACACGCACAAAGCACCTTGCAGCAATTTGAACAAGCCGTACGCGATTTGCTCCGCAGCGAAACTTACGGCAAACACGATTGCTGACGCATTTTCTTCATGCACGAAAATGCCCAATAAAAAACCTTTCAGGCAGCCTGAAAAACCATTTTTGGCTGCCTGAAAGGTTTTTTATGTTGATTTATTTCGCTTTGGCAAAATATTTTGCTTCAATTTGGGCGTATTCGCCATTGTCGCGCACCGCTTTCAAAGCCGCATTCAACTGACCCAAAGTTGCCGCATCGCCTTTACGCACCACAATGCCATAATTTTCCACTTCAAAATCAGGCACTTCAATAATGGAAAAACCTTTATCGCTGTTGTTTTTCACATAATTGCCCACCACCGCGCTGTCGCTGATGGCAGCGTCCACGCCACCGCTTTCCACTTCTTTGAGCAGCAAGGTAACATTTTCAAAACGCGCCACATTGCTGCTGGTTGCGCCAAAAATTTTCTGTGCCGCAAAATCGCCTGTGTTGCCTGTTACCACGCCCACTTTATTCAATTTTTTCAAATCTTCCACGTTGGTAACGTTTTTACCTTGTGGCACCAGCACCACTTGCGTGATTTGGTAGTAGGGTTCGGTAAAATCCATGGTTTTTTTGCGGTCTTCGGTAATGGTAACGGCGGAAGCCACCACATCAATGTCGCCATTGTTCAATGCGGGAAACAGGCTATCCCAAGGCGTGTGTTTGAATTCCACTTCAAAGCCGCCTTGTTTTGCCAAAGCCTGAATCAAATCCACGTCAAAGCCTTGTGGTTTTTGGTTATTGTCCAAAAATTCAAATGGGGCAAATTCGGCATTCAAACCCACGCGCAGGATTTTGCCATTGCTGGTGGCAGCCGTGCCGCTTGCGCTGCTGGCTGGGGTAGCGGCTGGCTGGCTGGCTTGTGGTGCAGTTTGGCTGCCTGAATTTTGTCCACCGCAAGCCGAAACCGCCATTGCCATGCACGAAACCGCCATTGCCAACCATTTGTTTTTGTTTACCAATAACATAAAAAACTCCGATTCAGAAAGGTTTTGAAAATAAGGCGAAATTTTATCACAAGCACAATGTGAACACATCATTTGGGCAAGATTATTTTTTAAACAAAATTATTTTTCATTTTAAAACAAAAAACTGAAATTCAACCGCCATTTTGCATTTGACACCAACGCCAATCGCCAGCATAATACACGCTTTATTGCCGGTGTAGCTCAGTTGGTAGAGCACCTGACTTGTAATCAGGGGGTCGCGAGTTCGATTCCTGCCGCCGGCACCAAATTTAAAAACCCAGTTTTTCGGAACTGGGTTTTTTGCGCTTTCAGGCTGCTTGTTTTACAATATTGGGCTTGTTCTCAAACAGATTGTTTATTCATGTCCGAAATCAAAAATTACATGACCCCACAAGGGCAAGCCGCTTTACAACAGGAATTGTACGATTTGGTTCACAAGCAACGCCCTGAAATTGTGCAGGTGGTTAATTGGGCTGCCAGCAATGGCGACCGCAGCGAAAATGGCGATTATTTGTATGGCAAACGCCGCATGCGCGAAATTGACCGCCGAATCCGCTTTTTAACCAAACGCTTGGAAGACGCGCTGGTGATTGACCCTGAAACGCGCGAACCCACCGACCAAGTCTTTTTTGCGGCAACGGTTACGATTGAACGTGAAAATGGCACGGAACAAATCGTGAAAATTGTGGGCGAAGATGAAATTGACATGAGCAAAAACAAAATTTCATGGAAATCGCCCTTGGCACGCGCCCTGATTAAGGCGCGTGAAGGCGATGGCGTGTGGCTGAATCTGCCCAATGGACGCGAGGAAATCATCATTTTGAAAGTGGAATACATCAAAATTGATTGAAAATCTGTGTTTCAGGCTGCCTGAAAAGGCAAATCGGCAATAACTCAAATTTATGAAAGAAGATATGCAAAATCCACAATTTACCCCATTATTGGAACAACTGAATACGGTCATTTTGGGCAAGGAAGACATCTTGAAACAGTTGCTGACTTGCATTTTGGCTGGCGGACATGTTTTGCTGGAAGATGTACCTGGGGTGGGCAAAACCACGCTGGCGAGCAGTTTGTCGGCGGTGCTGGGTTTGCATTATCAGCGTGTGCAGTTTACCAATGATATGCTGCCTGCGGATTTGATTGGCGTGAATGTGTTTGCGCCCAACGAGGGGCAGTTTGTGTTTCATCAGGGGGCGGTGTTCAATCAGTTTGTGCTTGCCGATGAAATCAATCGCGCATCGCCCAAAGTACAATCTGCGCTTTTGGAGGCGATGGAGGAAGGGCAAGTGTCGGTGGACGGCAAAACTTATCGTTTGCCCACGCCATTTTTGGTGGTGGCAACGCAAAATCCATCTGAACAACTGGGGACATTTCCCCTGCCTGAAAGCCAACTTGACCGTTTCATGATGCGTTTGAGCATGGGCTATCCCGTTGAAAAGGCGGAAACAATGTTGTATCACATGGGCGACCGCCGCCAGCTTGTGCCGAAAATCCCCACTTTGGCATCGCCCGAGCAATTATTGGCTTGGCAAAATCAGGTGCGTGAAATCACGGTGTCGGAGGCGGTGGCGGCTTATGTGTACCGTTTGGTTTCGGCAACGAGACAGGCGGGTTTGTTTGCGGTGGGTTTGAGTCCACGCGCGGGCTTGGCGGTGGTAAGCGCGGCAAAAGCGTGGGCGTTTTTGGCTGGACGCGATTTTGTTTTGCCCGAAGACGTGAAAGCGGTGTGGGTGGCGGTGGGCAATCATCGCGTTCAATCTTTGCAACAACAAAGCAGCGTGGCTTTGCTGGAACGCATTTTGCAAGACGTGGCAGTTTGATTTTCAGGCAGCCTTTTACGCCCCGACAAAAAATGGATTTTGCCTTCGGCGACTTACTTTTTAAAAAAGTAAGCCAAATAAATTAAAGCTGAACGGTTTCGTTTTAAACAAACATTTCAGATAGCCTGCAAAGATTAAACCAAAATACATCTTTTTATTTTTAAAACAGTATTTTGTTGCTTTCAGGCTGCCTGAAACGCCATACCCTCCTTTTATTCCAACACAAAATTTTCCCATCATGTTGTTTTTTAAACCCAAAGAAATTTTACTTTTTTCACAAAATGGCAAAATTGCCGCCCAACACCTTACCCTGCGTCCCACCAAATTGAGCGTCAGCTTGCTGGTGTTGAGTGCGGCAATTTGGATTGGCGCGGTCAATTATCAAGTGAATGTGGCGTATGCGGTGTGTTTTTGGGTGGTGGGATTTGTGGGCGTGGCTGCTTTGCTGACCAAGCGGCAATTATTGGGCTTGCAAGTGTCGTGCGATTTTCACGATGAAGTGTTTGCAGGCGAAACCGCATCGGTGCAATTAACTTGGCACGATGATGCCAAACGTTTGCGCGTGTTTTGGTGGCGCGGCGAATACGCACCCCATTTTGACGAGAAAGACACCCACTCATCTGACGCATGGCAACGCACCGACTTTTCAGGCAGCCTGAACACGCAAAACACCACATGGCACATTCCCATTCAAAAACGCGGCGCATTTCCCCAAGATTTGTATTTGAAAGTGGCAAGTTCCGCGCCATTTGGTTTGTTTCATGCCGAATGTCGCTTGTTGTGGCAGACCAATGCGGTGGCATACGCCGCGCCCTTGTCGCACCAAAATTGGGGCGCAAGCACCAGCAGCAGCGACCCCGAACAAAAACCCCAACACGCCCTATCACAAGGCGAAGACCTTGCCTATTTAAAGCCCCACCAACAAGGTGCAGGTTTGCAAAACATTGCGTGGAAAGTGTATGCCAAACGCGGCGAATTGATGGACAAAGCCTTTGACGCACCACCGCCCGCACAACACAGCACCACCATATCCTACCGCGATTATCCGCAAGGCACACCCGTGGACAAATTGGCAAGTTTGCTGACCTACCGCGTGTTGCAAGCGCACCAATTCAGGCAGCCTTACACACTGGAATTGCCGCATTTGACTTTAACGCCCCAAAATGGCTTGCGCGAAAAATGTTTGAACGCTTTGGCTTTGATGTAGGGGCTAATGACAATTCGTTTCGCGATTGTTTTTTCATCAAAATCGCCAATTTCTGCGTCAAAAATACGCGCCAATGGGTGGCATTGACGCGCATTTTTTCCTTGAATTTGACGATTTTGCCTGAAAAACCAACTTCGCGCCCAAATTGTCATTAGCCCCTAGCTTGATTAAAAAAGGCAGATAAATCATCTGCCTTTTTGATTGCCTATTTTTGCCGACTTTGATACGAAATGCCCATCAACAAAGCAAAAATCGTCATGATGGACAATGTTGCCGTACCGCCATAACTCACAAGCGGCAATGGCACGCCCACCACAGGCAAAATACCGCTTACCATGCCCATGTTCACAAAAGCGTAGCAGAAAAACGTCATCGTCAATGCGCCAGCCAAAGTGCGGCTGTATAAAGTGGGGGCTTTCGCGGCGATGTACAAACCCCGCGCCACAATCAGCAAATACATCAACACCAGCAAAATATTGCCAATCAAACCAAACTCTTCGCTGTACACCGCAAAAATGAAGTCGGTGGTGGATTCGGGAATGTAATCCAAATGCGTTTGCGTGCCTTTCAGCCAGCCTTTGCCCCACACGCCACCCGAACCAATGGCAATCATGGATTGCAAAATGTGATACCCTGCCCCCAAGCGGTCTTGGGTGGGGTCAAGCAAGGTCAGAATGCGGGTTTTTTGATAATCGTGCAAACCATAAAGCCAAATCACAGGCAAAGACGCGGCAAAACCAATAATGGACGCAAACAAGGCTTTCCACGGCAAACCCGCAAAAAAGATGACAAACAAACCCGATGCCATGATGAGTGTTGCCGTACCCAAATCAGGCTGCTTCAAAATCAAAGCCCCTGGCACCAACACAATCAACAAAGCCACCACATAATGATACCAACGCATGGTCATTTCATAACGCTGAAAATACCACGCCACCATCATCGGCAAGGCAATTTTCATGATTTCAGACGGTTGCAAACGAATGAAACCCAAATTCAGCCAGCGTGTTGAGCCATTGACCGTAATCCCAAAAAAATGCACGCCCAACAACAACATCACGCCCAACAAATAAGCAGGCGGCGCAAAATTGCTCAACACCTGCGGACGAATCCGCGCCACCAGCCACAGCAACACAAAACCCAATATGGTGTGCAAGGTTTTGTTGCGCAACTGCCCAATGTCCTGACCATCGGCAGAATACAGCAAAAACATGCTCATCACATAAATCACAAGCATGGCAAAAAACAGCCATGTGTCCATGGGTTCCCAAATCAATCGCTTGATTCTATTGAGAAAGTTATTTTCGTATGGTGTCATTTTGCGGTGTCTGTTTTCTGAATGGGTGATGCAGGCTGCGATGCCGCTTGCGCTTTTGCCCAAGCACGATAAGGCGATTCAGGCAGGTGGTGCGTTTTGCTTTGTGCGCCAGCCAACAAAGGATTGGCAGTGAATTTTGCGCCTTTCACGTCTTTGCTCAATTTGTCTTGCTGTACCAGCAGCAGGTAAAAATCGCTCAACTGACGCGCCAACGGTGCGGCTTTTGCGCCCCAACCTGCGTTTTCCAAAATCACCGCAATGGCAATTTGCGGTTTTTCAACAGGGGCAAACGCGATGAACCACGCATGGTCGCGATGGATTTCTTTTAAGGCAGCCGCATTGTAGGTTTTACCCTGTGCAATTTGCACCACCTGCGCCGTACCCGTTTTGCCACCCATGCTGTATTTCAAGCCACCGCCAATTTTGCGTGCCGTACCGCTGCGTATCACTTTTGCCATCGCGTTTTTCAAATAAACAAAATTGTCATCTTTAAAAGGCAATTCGCGTTCAGGCTGCGGTTCAATCACGGTAATGGTTTGATTTTCATGATTCAAAATTTCTTTAACCAAATGAGGGCGATACACCGTACCATTGTTTGCCAAAATTGCCGTGGCATGAGCCATTTGCAAAGGCGTGTAGGTGTTGTAGCCCTGACCAATGCTCACAGGCACCATTTCCGCAATATTCCATTTGCGGCGATTTTCAGGCAGCTTGGCAAAGCGTTTTTCTTTCCACTCGGGGCTGGGCAACACGCCACGATATTCATTGGGCAAATCAATGCCCGTTTGCTCGCCCAAACCAAATTGTTTCAAATAAGGGTGGGTTTTTTCAATCCCCAACTCAAAGCCCAATTTGTAGAAAAACGTATCGGAAGAAACCTGAATCGCCTTACTCAAATTCGCTGAACCATGCCCACTGCGCACCGAATCGCGGAACAAATGTGAAGTCCCTGGAATGCTCCACGCCCCTGGTGCTGGCACCACGGAATGTTGCGTGATTTTGCCGCTTTCCAGCAAAGCCATGCCCATAAACGGCTTGAATGTGGAACCTGGGGGATAGAGACCTTGCGTAACGCGGTTAATCATGGGTCGTTGCCAATCGGTGTTCAGCTTGTTCCACGTTTCGCCATCAATGCCATCAATAAACAAATTGGGGTCAAAGCCAGGCTTGGAAACAAATGCCAATACACCGCCTGTTTGTGGGTCTATTGCCACCATTGCGCCGCGTTTGCCCGCCATCAGGCGGTCGGCTTCTTGTTGCAAACGAATGTCCATTGCCAAACGCAAGGTTTGCCCTGTTTTGGCAGGCTGCGATTTAATCACGCGAATGATGTTGCCAGCCGCATCGCGTTCCACTTCCTGATACCCTGGTAAACCATGCAGTTGCGTTTCGTAAAACGATTCCAAACCTGTTTTGCCAATGTGGGTTGTGCCACGATATTGGTAGCTCAAATTGTTTTCAGCCAGCACTTTTTGGTCGCGGTCGCTGATTCGCCCAATGTAGCCCAAAAAATGTGCCGTTAAATGCCCAAATGGGTATTCGCGGAAGGTACGCGCATTGATTTCCACGCCTTTAAAACGGTACAACTGCGCCGCCAAACGCGATGCTTCATCGGGCGTAAGGCGAAGTTTTAATGGAATTTTTTCATAAGAACGGTATTCGGCACGAAATTTTTTGAAACGCGCCAAATCCGCATCGCTCAATTCAACATAGTGGCGCAAAGCGGCAATGGTGTCGTCCACATCGCTTTCCAATTCGCTGGGAATCAACTCCAAAGAATAGGCTGGATAATTGTGTGCCAATACCACGCCGTTTTTGTCCACCACTTCGCCGCGAATTGGCGGTGTGGGAATGAGCGTGATGCGATTGCTGGCTGCCTTAACCACATAATCATCGTGGCGTATCACTTGCAAATACACAAAATTGCCAATCAAACCCGCAAACAGCAGCACCATAAACACAAACGCCACCACCAAACGCAAAGTGAAATCACGTTGCAAAATTTGTGCGGCGCGTGTGCTGCCCTTCATTTCGCGTGGGATTTTCCAAGCTGGTCTCATCGCTGTTTCCGTTTGTTGTGAATCAGGGCGTGCATGATTTTGTTGAGAATGGGCCAAATAATCGCCCCCAACACAGGCGCAAGCAAAATCAGCCAGCCTGAAAAACGCTGCTCATTCAAAAAACGAATGCCCACCAATATCAACTCATTGCCCAACAATGCCAACAGCACCAACACCGTTTGAAAACCATAATTGAACATCACAAATTGATGATGATTGGCAATAATCAAATAAGCCGAAATCATGTATGCCAAAGAATGTGCGCCCAATGGCGAAACCGTGCCAATGTCCACCAACAAGCCAACAAAAAACGCCACGCCAATGTTCACCGACTGCGGACGATTGATGAGCCAATAAATCAAAATCAGAGCGGTAAATTCAGGCAACCAATACAGGCTGCCTGAAAAGGGGATAAAGTCAAGAATCATTGCCAACACAAAACTGCCAAAAATCAGCTTGTTGGGCAAACGATGGTAAGAATCTTCGTAATTCATGTTTTATTGAACTGGGGTTGATGCACCGCTTGCGCTGGGTGCCGATGCGCTTTCAGGCTGCCAAACGGGTTTTTGTGGCAAAACCAACACATATTTGCTGCTGCGTAAATTCGCCATGGCTTGCAACTGAACGCGATAATAAGGCGTACCCGCATTGCGGCTGGTTTGCGTAACCCGCGCCACAGGAATGCCAGCAGGATAAATGCTGTCCAAACCCGATGTAACCAAAATGTCGTTGGGTTCCAAATCCGCATCGGTGGGGAAATAACGCAACACCAAATTGCCACCACCGCCATAAATCAGGCTGCGTACCCCCGTGCGTTCAACCATAACGGGAATCACCACCGTGGTATCGGTCAGCAGGCTAACGGCAGCACTTTTGGGGTGCAATTGGGTAATTTGTCCAACCAAACCGCCTTCGTCCACCACCGCATCGCCTTGCGCCAAATCATCTTGGCTGCCCTTATTAATCACAATGCGATTGGATAAAGGCTCACGCCCACTGGACACCACTTCGGCTGTGGTGGTGGCAACCATACCAAATTGTTGCAAACCTGCCAAATTTTTCAGCTCATGCAATTCACGCAACTGCAAAGCGGCTTGTCGTGCCGCCAAAGTCAAACGCGCATTGTCGGCGGTTAGACGTTGGTTTTCTTTCAGCAAATAATCTTGCGATTGAAAAAAATTTTCAAAATATTCATAAAATTCAATGGGTTTATTCGCCACCCATTGAATCGGATAAAGCAAGGTCGCGGCATATTTTTTGCCTTGATGCACGCCCGTGTAGCGATTATCCAACACCAAAAGCACAATGGAAAGCGCACCCAATACCAGCAATTTGGTAATGGGCTTAAAGCCACGCTGCGAAAAAGAAGAATGCGACATAATTCAATTTATGGATTGGTAATGAAAACGGAATTGAGTTTACCAATCATGTCCAATGCTTTACCTGAACCACGCGCCACGCAAGTTAATGGGTCATCGGCAATGGTTACAGGCAGCCCTGTTTCTTCTGCCAGCAAACGGTCAAAGCCTTTGAGCAATGCACCGCCACCTGTTAAAACCAAACCGCGCTCGGCAATGTCTGCGCCCAATTCGGGTGGGGTTTGTTCCAAAGTATCGCGCACCGATTGCACGATTTGGGAAATGGGGTCTGCCAAAGCCTCCAACACTTCGTTTGACGTGATGGTAAATGAACGTGGCACACCTTCTGCCAAGTTGCGCCCTTTCACTTCCATTTCGCTCACTTCTGCACCTGGGAAAGCAGAGCCTATGCGTTTTTTGATTTCTTCGGCAGTGGATTCGCCAATCAACATGCCGTAGTTGCGGCGCACATAATGCACAATGGCTTCATCAAAAGCATCGCCCCCCACGCGCACCGATTGCGAATACACCACACCTGATAGGGAAATAATCCCCACTTCGGTGGTGCCGCCGCCAATGTCCACCACCATTGAACCTGTTGGGTCTTCAATGGGCAAACCTGCGCCTATGGCTGCTGCCATGGGTTCTTGAATCAAATACACGCTGGACGCGCCTGCTGATTGCGCGGCACTGTAAATGGCGCGGCGTTCCACTTGGGTTGCGCCACATGGCACGCAAATCACAATGCGTGGCGATGCCGCCCAACGGCTTTTGTTTACTTTGCGGATAAATTCTTTCAGCATGCGCTCGGTAACGCTGGAATCGCCAATCACGCCGTCTTTCATGGGGCGCACGGCTTGAATGGCACCTGGGGTTCGACCCAACATTTTTTTCGCATCTGCACCCACCGCCAAGGTCAAACTTTTGCCGCTGCCTGACGGGTCCATTTGCATGGCAACAACAGATGGCTCATCAAGCACAATGCCTTTGCCTTTGATGAAAATCAAGGTGTTGGCTGTACCCAAATCAATTGCCATATCATTGGAAAAATAGCGCGCAAAGAAACGGAAAAACATAAAAAAATTCCAAAAATTATTAAAATTCAAATGATTTAATAAACAATATTACCTGTTTCAGGCTGCCTGAAACAGCATGGGCAAACCACAAAAATCATCTCGCCCAAATCGTGTTTTCGGTTATAATTCCGCGTTTAGCGAAAAGTAAGTTCGCAATGATACCTTACATTTAGCAAATTGCCAAAATCAAATTTCAAAGGAATGATGATGTCGCTCACTTTAAACGATGTTGAAAAAATCGCCAAACTGTCGCGTTTAACCTTAAACGACACGGAAAAAGCCGCCACTTTGGATAAACTGAATGCGGTTTTCAATTTGGTGGAAAAAATGCAAAGCGTGAACACCGATGGCGTTGAACCCATGTCGCACCCACACGAAGTGGCTTTGCGTTTGCGCGATGATGTGGTTACGGAATCTGACCGCGCCGAACAATATCAAGCGGTTGCGCCTGATGTTCGTCAGCGTTTGTACATTGTGCCACAGGTGATTGAAGATTGATTTCAGGCAGCCTGAAACCGCATTTTATCAATTAATTGAATTGTTTAATACCATGAAAAAACCATTTGTTTTATTGACTTGCTCGGCATTTATCCTTTCAGGCTGCCAAATCATGACTGAAACCGAAACCACCACCCGCACCACCTATTCGGATTTGTGGACTTCTGCCGAAGTGGCGGCTGATGAAAGCATACACACACCGCCAGCTGCCACCGTCAATCCCGACAACGACCCCAATCGCATTTTGACCAGCAAAACCGAATCGGGCAATCGGGAATATTTGTTCGCCGACAGCATTAAACAAGACAATGGCAAAATCATGGCATTGATTGAATATCGCTATGCCCACACGCAAAAATTGCCGTCTAATGGTTTGCTCTATACGCACAATCATTGGTTTGAAGAAATTGATTGTGCCAATAAAATCCGTACCGTTCTCACCACCACGCACTACAATGCACAGGGCGAAATTGTGGACGCAAACGAATACCCCAGCCCCAAACTCACGCCCGCACAAATGAAATTGTTGGCGCAACCCGATGATGGCGTGATTAAAGAAGTGTGTCAGCGCGTGGGACAAAACAAACCTGCTGCCCCTGCGGTTTCAGGCAACCCTACAGCTACCCCACCAAGCAATCCACCCACCAGCACACCCAACGAAACGGGCGAATCGCCAACGGCAAACAACCCCATTGCACCCCAAGCCGCCAGCGAAACGGCTGCCCCCCAACCCACACCCAAAGAAAACAAACGCAAGAAAAAAGACAAAAACAAACCCAAACCAGCCGAACCCACCAACAACAAAAACGGCGAAATTGATTTTATCCAAAAAGGCAAACAAGAAACCCCAACCACCCAACAGCCTGAAAACCCACCTGCCAACGAAGTGGAAGAAAAAGGGGAAACGGAAACATCATCGCCAACGCACCATACTGCGCCAGCACAAGATGAATTGCCACCCGATTTTTGGACGATTGGCGCACCCAAAGAATGATGTTTCAGGCAGCCTGAAAGTGGAAAATCATGTTTAATGCGCTCTTCAATGAGATTACCAAAGGGATTATGATGCTGTTTGCTTTGCCGCAATTATCGCAACACACATTTTTATACGAGCAAAACGGCAACAAATTTTATTTACAAAACAGCAGCATTATTCTCCAACAGCACCCCATTTACACCTATGCCATAGTACGCGAACAATTTGCACAGCCCACTATTGCAGCAAATGATGTAAACGAATGGCAAAATCCCAACAAATGGGTGGATTACGAAAAACACCACCATGCCATTGATTGTCAAAATAAAGTCATTTGGTCATTTGCCACCAGTCGCCACAGTGCAAGCGGTTGGCAAATTGAGATTTTGCCCAATGAATTGACATCATACCCACCACTTGAATACGACCATTTGATGAACGGCAATGAGCGCGATGGGCTACATGACAGCCAATTAAATCAGCAGCAAAAACAAAAATATCGCGATGAACACAATCCGATTATTCGGGCTGTATGCGTGGCGTAAAAACCGTTTTCAGGCAGCCTGAAAGGTTAAAATCATGAAAAAACACATATTGATGAGCGTGTTCGCCCTATTATTCAGCCAAAGCATTTACGCGGAAACACGGATAAACAAAGATTTGGACGCAGACGGCAAATCCGACCGCGTTTGGCTGCAAAATGATGTGTTGCACATCAAATTATCCAGCCAAAACAAAGTTATCGCCGAACACAATGTTTGCGATGAACCACCCCAGTTAAAAAATGCGCGTGTTGGTTTTATCATCTCGTGCGATGCGATGAGGCACGGCAGTAGTTTTCACTACGCCTACAACCCCACTAACGGCAAAATGCAATACATAGGCTACGATTTTTGGGCTTTGGGCAACGCCGCCAATGACGGTGCAGGTCAAGACAGTTTAAATTTAAAAACAGGCGATTATGTTGCCCAATGGCGTTTGCGCGATACAAAAACAGGCAAATTGCGCGACCACCACATTAAAACACGTTTGCCCAATATTCAGCCGATTGACATTCAGCACCCCGAAATTCATCAAGAATGGCTGATGATTTTTGAAACCATTAATCAAGAAAGATTGCGCCACAAATTGCCCATTCATTAAGTAAAATAACGGTTTCAGGCAGCCTGAAAGGTTTTCCACCATGAAAAAACTTTTATTGATAAGCACATTTTTGTGTTTACTTTCCCCTGTCGCTTTGGCGGCACCAGCCGATTGGTCGGGCTTGTTCAAACCATGGGAAAAAGGTTGCGATACCAGTCCAGCATTGAGCGCGTTTACAGAAAGCATGGGCGTCAATATCAAAGCAAATGGGCAATTAACAAATGGACAATTTTATTTGGTAGAAAATTATTTGGTAGCAAACATTAAGCTGCCTGCCCAATACCTCAATCAAGTGGCGCAAAAAGCCAGCGTTCATAAAAAGCAGGACGAACGCCAAAAATACACCTTTAACCAAATCCGACTGTCGCTCAAAGGACATTATTATGGCTTGCCTGTGGTAGATTACAGCCAAACTTTCATAGCGGACGACACCGCAGGTTCGGAATATACTCATCGTTTATTGCTCGATGTGCCGATTGAACAAGCTCGCCGTGTGCTGGCAAACAAATATCGCCCACGCAAACACTTCAATATTGTTTTGGAAGAAGATGAAACCCTGCAAGCGCAATTATTGGATGTGGATAACAACGGCAAATCGCAGACTGTATTAGAGTGCAGCTATATTTATGGCTGATGGGTTTCAGGCAGCCTGAAAACCACAATATCCATGATTCTAAATTTAAAAAAAGAGAATAATCATGAACTTAAAACAAGCAAAAAATTTAATGTCCCAAGCACAATTTTGGATATTGATTGCCCAATCCAACAAAGGCGAAAATCTCTATGAAATGCTCAATGAATTAAGCGATGATGAGATTTTTGGCTTTAAATATTGGTGGAATTATTTTCATAACATCTCTTATAAACAAGATTTATGGGCAGTGGCTTATGTGGTAATGGGTGGTTGTAGCGATGATTGTTTTATGGATTTTCGGGCTTGGTTGATTGCACAAGGTCAAGAAATTTATGAAAACGCCTTAAAAAATGCGGACAATCTCTGTGATATTTTTGATGATATTGAAGATGGCGACATTCCATTGCGCGAAGATTGGGCTATTGCACAAGAAGTGATTGATGAAAAACATGGCGATAACGCATTTGATAAAATGGCAAAAATGTATTCAGATTTGTATTTTAATGACCCAGAACTTGAATTTGAATGGGACGAAGATGATGAAAATACCATTCGTAAAGTTTGCCCCAAAACTTTTGATAAATGGTGGGAAAACGATAAATTTTAAATTGGCTCAACCTTTCAGGCAGCCTGAAACTTTTTTAATTATTTTTCAATACTTTATTAACGAGAAAAAACCATGCCCACTTACACCTTAAAACAAGCCAGCGAATTATTGCAAAGCAAAAAAATCTCCGCCACCGAATTGGCAAACGAATATTTGAACGCGATTGACACGCAAAATGCCGCCATCAACGCCTACATCACGCTGGACAAAGACAAGACGCTTGCCGAAGCCGCCGCCGCAGACGCACGTTTGGCACAAGGCAACGCCCACGCGCTCACAGGCGTACCCATTGCTTTTAAAGACATTTTCTGTCAAACAGGCTGGCGCACCGCTTGCGCGTCCAAAATGCTGGACAATTTCATCTCACCCTACACCGCCACAGTCGTGCAAAACGTGTTGAATGACGGCATGGTAACGCTCGGTCGCGTGAACATGGACGAATTTGCCATGGGTTCCACCAACGAAAGCTCATTTTATGGCGCAACGCACAATCCCTTTAATGTTCAACACGTTGCAGGTGGTTCATCGGGTGGTTCGGCGGCGGCGGTAGCAGCCCGTTTAGCCCCTGCCGCTTTCGGTTCGGACACAGGCGGCTCAATCCGCCAACCTGCGTCCCATTGCGGTATCACAGGCTTGAAACCGACTTATGGCGTGGTGTCGCGCTTTGGCATGATTGCCTATGCGTCCAGTTTTGACCAAGCAGGTCCAATGGCGCAAACTGCGGAAGATTGCGCGATTTTGCTCAACAGCATGGCAGGTTTTGACGAACGCGATTCCACCAGCTTGGAACGCGAAAAAGAAGACTATACACGCGATTTAAATCAATCACTTAAAGGCTTGAAAATCGGTTTACCCAAAGAATATTTTACCGCCAACAACAGCGCGGACGTTCAGGCAGCCTTAAACAATGCGATTGAATTATTGAAACAACAAGGTGCTGAATTTGTGGACATTTCTTTACCGCAAACCGAATTGTCCATTCCAGCGTATTATGTGTTGGCGTCTGCCGAAGCCAGCACCAATTTGTCGCGCTACGATGGCGTGCGCTACGGTCATCGCGCCAGCCAATTCAAAGACTTGGAAGAAATGTATGGCAACAGCCGTGCCGAAGGTTTTGGCAGCGAAGTGAAACGCCGCATCATGATTGGTACTTATGTGTTAAGTCATGGTTATTATGACGCTTACTATTTGAAAGCACAGAAATTACGTCGTTTGGTGGCAAACGATTTTCAGGCAGCTTTTGAAAAATGCGATGTGATTCTCGCCCCCAATGCGCCCACCGCCGCACCCAAATTGGGCGAATTAAACAGCGACCCTGTTCAAGCCTATTTGTCTGATATTTATACGATTGCGGTGAATTTGGCAGGTTTGCCTGCGTTGAGTTTGCCAGCAGGTTTCAGCGCAACAGGCTTGCCCATTGGCGTGCAACTGATTGGCAATTATTTCCGCGAAAGCCAAATTTTGGGCGTGGCACACCAAATGCAGTTGAACAGCGATTGGCACACCAAAACCCCAGCGTAATCAATAAAATGTGTTTTTCAGGCAGCCTGAACGTCTTTTGGCTGCCTGAAAACGCACCCACCATTCAGACAGCCCCACAATCACAAACCCACTTGACCAAAACTTTGGGACTGAAACCATGTTGATACAACGTTTAAAAAAAACCACATCAACCGAAAAAGACCCAACAGCAAAAAGCTGGTTAAAACGCTTTCCCACTCGTTATCAACCACTTATTGTTGTTCTTTTGAGCTTATCGTTGATATTGAGTGTGATTTTTGCCGTGCAATATTTTCATTCAAACAAACACGGTCATTTGTCGGCACAAATTGATACTTTGGGCAAGCTCAACACCCACATGCGCCAAATTTGGCTCAATGCCGACACCGCCGACAGCAGAGGCAATATTCCACGCCAACTTGATGATTTGTATCAAGAAACCAAATACACCCACGCCTATTTTGCCGCCTTGCAATCGGGCGGCGAAGTGAATGCGGTCAAAATCAAAACGCTGCCTGAAAGCATACTCAAAAGCGATTGGCAAAACATTGTTTACACTTGGCAAAATTACCAATCAGAATTGGATAAAGATGCAGCCGCCATCAACACAGGTCATCGTGGCGACAAGGCGTTTCACAATTTGGTGATTTATGCGCGGCACGCCGATGACAAATTGCAAGACAGCTTTGACAACATCAACAATATTTTGGTAAAAGAAGCCTTGATTGCCACCACCATCAACAAATCTGCGTCCATTGCGGGTGTGGTGCTGATGGTCATCAGTTTCATCATTTTGATTATTTACATTTTCCGCCAATTACACAAAGACGACCAAGTGCTGAAAACCGCCCATTTGGAAGTGCATGAAATTTTGGATACCTTGTCGGAAGGCTTGTTTTTGTTGCACGAAGATTTTCACATCAATATGCAGCCTTCCAAACGCCTGAAAAGTTTGTTGCCACAATTAACGGAAAATGGGCAAAATTTTTTGGCATTGGCTGGCGAAATTTTGAACAACACGCAAAAATTGAGTGCCACCAAAATGTTTATTGAACAGCTTTACAATCCCCGTGTGGTGGAAAAGCTGATTCACAGCCTCAATCCTTTGGACAAAGTGGAAATCACTTGCCCCAAAAATCCCCATGAAACGCGCATCATCGGCTTTCAGTTTACGCGGATTATGAACGGCAACCACATCGCCAAAGTGCTGGTGAGCGTAAAAGATTTAACCGACAGCGTGCGCATTGAAAACCGCTTGCAACGCGAACAAGAACAAAATGATTTGCAAATTGAAATGATTAGCAAAATGCTCAATGCCGAAGAAAGCATCATGCGCAGCTTTTTGCACATTTCTTTGAAACAGTTGGCGCAAATCAACCAAATTTTGAAACAGCCCAACAACAGCAGCAGCGATTTGAGCGACAAATTGCGCTTGATTAGCCAAGAAATTCACGCATTTAAGGGCGAAGCCAGTATGTTGGACATGAGCGCGTTCAGGCTGGCTGCCGAAGCCTTTGAAGACATGATTAAGGATTTGCACCAGAAAAAACAATTATCGGGCAACGATTTCATTCCTTTGGTTACGGAATTGGACAGCTTGATTGAAAAATTGGCGCAAGCCGAAGAATTGCACCGCAAAATCACGGGTCGCTTAAACAATCCGATTCCCGCCCCCACCGCCGCCAGCGCAACGGATTTGGGCACGATTTTGGGCAAATTTGTGGTCAATATGGGCTACCGCCACAACAAAAACGTGATTATGGAAACGGGCGGCTTGGAATATTTGCGCCAAGAAAACGAAAGTTTCCCTGCTGTCAAAGACATCATCATTCAAATTTTGCGTAATGCGGTGGTGCATGGCATTGAACCTGTGCGCGCGCGTACGCTCAATGGCAAATCCAGCGAAGGACACATTAAGCTGAATGTGTTGCCCCAAGCTGGCAAAATCCGCATTACCATTGAAGACGATGGACGCGGCATTGATTTGGATATGTTGCGCAACAAAGCCTTGGAAATGAAATTGGCAAACGCGGAAGAAATCAAAAAATGGAGCGACAATCAATTGTTTTCGCTCATTTTCCGTCCCAATTTTTCCACTTTGCCCGAAGGCGAAAACCACGAAGATGGCGGTCGCGGCATGGGCATGGACGTGGTGCGTTCGCGGATTAAATCGCTCAATGGCAACATTGGCATTCAAACGCAGGCTGGGCAATATACGCGCTTTACGATTGTTTTACCCTTTGACAAATAAGCATTTTAAGGCGATATGCCATTGATGTATTTTGATGTATTAGAGATAAAAAAATGAACGCTGCAACACATAAACTGTTAATTGTTGATGATTCCAATGTGATTCGCAATAAAATTGAACGCGATATTCAAGCTGGGCATTTGTCGGGCTTGCAAGTGATAGGCAAAGCCAAAGATGGGCGCGATGCCTTGGATTTGTTCCGCCGACACCAGCCCGATTTTGTAACCATGGATTTGACCATGCCCAATATGGACGGCTTGTCGTGCATACGCAATATGATTGCGATTAACAGCAACATCAACATTTTGGTGGTATCGGCATTGGCTGATGAACACAGTGGTTTGCTGGCTTTGCAATATGGGGCGCGTGGTTTCTTGCAAAAGCCATTTAGCGATTATGAATTGTTGCAAGCGGTAAAAGAAATGATGGCGCAACCGATTGTGCAGTAATGGTTTTCAGACTGCCTGAACACATGATTTAGAGAAGATAATGAAACAAATCTACCTAATCCGCCACGCGCAAAGTGCTGCCAACGCAGGCAAAACCAGCGACACCGTAACCCACACCAACGCCAAAATTCCCATTACCGAATTGGGGCAACAGCAAGCGGAGCAATTATCCATTTGGTTACGGCAAAATATTGAAAATGTGCATGAAATTTTCGTTTCGCCCTATTTGCGTACCCAGCAAACCGCCGCACCTTATGTGCAAGCCATACACATGCAACCCACCATTTTGCCCAATTTGCACGAATTTAATTATCTGTCTTTCGCCAATATTCAAGGCAAAACGTTTCAAGACGTGAAAACACAATCGGAACACTATTGGGCGTTGAACGATGTGGACTTCAGAGATGGCGATGATTGCGACAGTTTCGCGTCATTTTTCCAACAAATCAGCGATGTTCGCCGATATTTTTCGGCAAAAGACGATGGTGTGTATGTGGTGTTTGGGCATGGTTTTTGGATAGGCGTGTTGTTGTGGCAACTGATTGGGCGATATGCAGACAGCCTGAATATGACAAAATTTCGTGAATTTGAATTATTGGTGCGCCCGAAAAATACCGATGTGTATTTGTGGCAAATGGATAATCAAATAGAAAGCATTGCCAAAGTGCGAAATGCCAATGATGATGTTTAAAATATTTCAGGCAGCCTGAAAACAAAATTTTTCAAATAATTTAAATCTTTAAATCAACAAGAAAGACAAAAAATGACTTGGGAAACCGTAATCGGACTGGAAATCCACGTCCAACTCAACACCAAATCCAAAATTTTCAGTGGCACCAGCACCGCCTTTGGCGCAGAGCCAAATGCCCACGCCAGCGTGGTGGAATGCGCTTTACCAGGGGCATTGCCCGTGATGAACCGCGAAGTGGTGGAAAAAGCGATTAAACTCGGCTTGGCACTCAACGCGCAAATCAACCGCAAAAACGTGTTTGACCGCAAAAACTATTTTTATCCTGATTTGCCAAAGGGTTATCAAATCAGCCAGCTTGCCTTGCCGATTGTGGAACACGGCAAATTGGACATTGTGGTTGGCGATGAAGTCAAAACCATCAACGTAACCCGCGCCCACATGGAAGAAGACGCAGGCAAATCCGTCCACGAAGGCTTGAATGGCGCAACAGGCATTGATTTGAACCGCGCTGGCACACCGCTTTTGGAAGTGGTTTCCGAACCCGAATTGCGCTCGGCAGCCGAGGCAGTCGCCTACGCCAAAGCCTTGCACGGCTTGGTAACGTGGTTGGACATTTGCGATGGCAATATGGCGGAAGGCTCGTTCCGCGTGGACGCGAATGTGTCGGTGCGCCCCAAAGGTCAAGCGGAATTTGGTACACGCCGTGAAATCAAGAACTTAAACTCATTCCGCTTTTTGGAACAAGCCATCAGCTACGAAGTGCAAGCGCAAATTGAAATTTTGGAAGATGGCGGCAAAGTGCAACAAGCCACCATGTTGTTTGACCCCGAAAAAGGCGAAACGCGCGTGATGCGCCTGAAAGAAGACGCGCACGATTACCGCTATTTCCCCGACCCCGATTTGTTGCCCATCATCATTTCGGACGCGCAAATGGACAAAGCCAAATCGCAAATGCCTGAATTACCAAAAGAAATGGCAGCGCGTTTTGTGGCAGATTTTGGCGTGAGCGAATACGATGCGCGTTTGCTGACCAGCTCGCGCGTTCAGGCTGCCTTTTTTGAAACGGCTGCCACGCAATCCAACGGCAACGGCAAATTGGTGGCAAACTGGATAAATGGCGATTTGGCATCTCGCTTGAACAAAGAAGGCATTGATTTGCAAGACAATCCGATTACGGCAAACCGTTTGGCGGATTTGGTGAAAAAAATTGCCGATGGCACGTTGAGCAGCAAATTGGCAAAAACCGCCTTTGAAAAAATGTGGGAAGAACCCGATGCCAGCATTGAGCAAATCATTGAAAAACACGGTTTGCAGCAAATGACGGACACAGGCGCGATTGAGGCGATTGTTCTTGAGGTCATCGCCAACAATGCCAAAGCGGTGGAGCAATTCAAGGCGGGCAATGAAAAGGCGTTGAACGCGATTGTCGGTCAAGTGATGAAAGCCTCCAAAGGCAAGGCAAATCCGACTGCGGTGCAGGATTTGGTGAAGGCAAAATTGGCGTAATTGCGTTAAAATTTGTTAAAAAAACATTTCAGGCAGCCTGAAAAGCCGTTACAATGCTTTTTCAGGCTGCCTGAACCGTTTTTTAATACAAGGAAAAATGCGATGAGTCCCGATATTGCCAAAATCATTTTATCGTTTATTGTGCTGATTAACCCATTTAGTGCGTTGTCCTTATTCCTTGATTTAACACGCAATTACAGCAAACGCGAACGCCGCCAAGTGGCGCAACTGGCTTCGTTGAGCGTTTATATTGTGATTATTGTGTTTGCGCTCACGGGGAATTGGCTGCTGAAAGTGCTGGGCATCAGCGTTGGGGCGTTTCAGGTGGGCGGTGGGATTTTGGTGTTTTTGATTGCGATTTCCATGATGAACAGTGGCAACAATTCCGCCAAACCCGACATCGGCACCAACGAAAGCAATGAAATCACGATTAAACATCGCCCCCAAGCCAATGTGGGCGCGATTGCGGTGGTGCCGCTTGCCATTCCGATGATGATTGGACCGGGGGGGATTTCTACGGTGGTGATTTACACTTCTACCGCGCATTCGTTTAATGATTTAATCAATGTGCTGGTGGCTGGCGGTGTGATTGCGCTGATTTGCTTTATTTGCCTGATGTTGGCGGTGAAAATAAGCGGCTTGCTTGGCGAAACGGGTTTGACCATACTCAATCGGATTATGGGCATGCTGTTGGCGGCGGTGGCGGTGGAAATTGTGGTGGCGGGTTTGAAAGCCTTGTTCCCGATGTTGGTTCACTGATTGATTGGCAAAAGGGCAGATATGCAATCTGCCCCAACAAACCGAGTTTTGCAAAGATTTCAAGCTGCCTGAAAACTCATTCTGCTGCTTTTTCGTCTTCATTTTTGCGATACAACACCAGCAATTTGCCAATGTGTTGAATCAGTTGTGCGCCTGTTGCCGCGCACAATTCGGCACAAATGTTCAAACGTTCTTCGCGCTCATCACCAAACACGCGCACTTTAATCAATTCGTGGGCGCGTAATGCGGTTTCGGTTTCTTGAATCACGGCTTCGGTCAAACCTCTTTGCCCCACCATCACGACAGGGTTTAAGTGATGGGCGCGCGCTTTCAATGCCAATTTGTCTTGTTTGCTTAATGTTTTTTCGCTCATGGCTTAACGACTTCAAAATAACAAAAGCATGATTGTACCCAAATACGCCCATAAGTGAATAAAAATTTTGCCAATTTGTTTAAATTTTGTTACCATTCGCGCTCTTGTTTGTACCCGTAGCTCAGTTGGAAGAGCGTCAGTTTCCGAAGCTGAAGGTCGCTGGTTCGAACCCAGTCGGGTGCGCCAAGAAATTTCCTTTTTTACTCCTTTCTCGTTTTCAGGCAGCTTTTATGGGCTGCCTGTTTTTTATGCGAAATAAAGCAAAATCCAGTCAAATAATGTTTTTTAGCTATGCTGAACTTCGTTTCAGGCAGCCTGAAAACCATTTTCTTGTAAATGCACCGCCAAATGCGGCAAATCATGTTCCATCAAACCTGTTGAACTGGTACATAAAAATAAATGCGCCATGTGTTTATCAAAATAGCTGGGCAAATCGTCCAATGCTGCCCACGCGGTGTGTTCACACTCAAAATCACGCAACCATTGTAAAATTTCGCGTTCACGATGACCATTCAGGCTGCCTGAACGGGGTAAATCGGGGGTTACGCCAATAATCCGCGCATGAAAATCGGGAGAAAATGGGCGACGCAAATCGTCCAAATCGCGCCCCAAACGCCATGTTGATGAAATCACAAATTGCACATTTTTCCATTCAGGCTGCCTGAAAAAGGTTTCCAAAAGCGGTAATTGGCTGAATAAACGCGCATTTGGACGCGATATGGCAGAATGCAATACACCATCAAAATCTAAAAAAATCAACACCTTGAATTATCCCATTTTATCAAATTTGCCCATTTTAACCGAAAATATGCTTGATATGCCAAGCTGTTTTTTTTGGGTTAAATCCAGTAAAATGGCGTTTTTCAGGCTGCCTGTAACCTGTCCCCTCTCCCGCTTGCGGGGGAGGGTTAGGGTGGGGGTTCGTTGATTTTCAAGACAATTAATTTATTCCACAAATTTTCCCCCACCCTAGCCCTCCCCCGTTGGAGACGGGGGAGGAGACAGGTTTGTGGTTATTTCAAAAAATTGTCGTGTACTGAAAGGCAGCCTGAAACCCATTTTTTATCACACGATTGGAAAACACCATGACCCAAGAATCTTTAAGCTACCGCGATGCAGGCGTGGACATTGACGCTGGCGACCAACTCGTTGAAAACATCAAACCCTTTGCCAAACGCACCATGCGCCCCGAAGTGCTGGGCGATTTGGGCGGCTTTGGCGCATTGGTGGAAATCAGCAAAAAATACCAAAATCCTGTATTGGTAAGCGGCACAGATGGCGTTGGCACCAAACTGAAATTGGCGTTTGAATGGGACAAACACGACACAGTCGGCATTGATTTGGTGGCAATGAGCGTGAACGACATTCTGGTTCAAGGTGCAGAGCCGTTGTTTTTCTTGGATTATTTTGCATGTGGCAAATTGGACGTGGCGCGCGCCACCGATGTGATTAAAGGCATCGCGCAAGGCTGCGAAGAATCAGGCTGCGCCCTAATCGGCGGCGAAACGGCAGAAATGCCCAGCATGTACCCAGATGGCGAATACGATTTGGCAGGTTTTGCGGTGGGCGTGGTGGAAAAATCGCAAATCATCAACGGGCGCAACATCAAAGCAGGCGACGTGGTGTTGGGTTTGGCGAGCAATGGGGCGCATTCCAACGGCTATTCGCTGGTTCGCAAAATTTTGGCGCGTGATAATCCCGATTTGGACGCGCCTTTTGATGGCGACAAAACTTTGCGTCAAGCGATTATTGCGCCAACCCGTTTGTATGTGAAACCGATTTTGGCAGCCTTAAAAGAATTTGAAATCAAAGGCATGGCACACATCACAGGTGGCGGCATTACCGAAAATGTACCGCGCGTGCTGCCTGAAAATTGCGTGGCGCAAATTGACGCGAAATCTTGGGAATTGCCCAAATTATTCCAATGGTTACAACAAGGCGGCAATGTGGAAACGGCGGAAATGTACCGCACGTTCAACTGTGGCGTGGGCATGGTGGTGATTGTATCGCCCGAAAATGCGGACAAAGCGGCTGAATTTTTGGCTGCACAAGGCGAAACGGTGTACCGTTTGGGCAAAATCCGCAAACGTGTGGGCGATGAACATCAAACGCAAATCGCGTAAATCTTTTCAGGCTGCCTGAAAATTGAAATTGTTGTGGGGGCGGATTTCATATCCGCCCTTTTCCATGAAATGATTTTTGAGAACAATATGTTGATTTGGCAAACAAATTTTCCCCAATCCGCCCACGCAATCCACGCCATTGCCACTGCCGAAAGTTTAACCCAAGCCTTGTCGCAACGCGGCAATTTTGCCGTGCAACTGGACAAATTGGGCGAAACGCAATCTTTCCCCCATTTTGCCGATTTCAGGCTGCCTGAAACGCTGTTCACGCGCCAAGTCAGCTTGTTTTTAAACGACAAAATGGTGGTGCAAGCGCAAAGTTTGTGCGAAACCACATCGGCATGGCGCGACATTTTGCATTGCGGCAACACTTCGCTTGGCACGATTTTGTTTTCAGGCAGCTTGAACGTGCAACGCAGCGAACTGCAATTTGCTTTATTGCCCAATGGTTTATTGGCACGGCGGTCGTGGTTTACGCTCAATGGCGAAACGCTGTATTTGGTGGAATGTTTTCAGGCTGCTTTAAATGATTTGTTGTAATTGTGTTTCAAGATGATTGATTTTGTGTCTTGAATTTGTTGTTTTCATACACCAGCAAGATAAAATGAATCGCCATTGGCAGATAATATTGATTTAGGTCAAAACAAATTTGCCAAACTTAACTGATAATGCCCTTGTTGTTTGAATATCTTAACAAAAAGGAAATGTTATGGACGTGTTTCAATATATGTTATCCACGCCATTTGGTTTGTTTTCTTTGGTAACGATTTTAATGGTGGTGGTCATCGCGGTGTTCTTGTTCTTTTGGGTAAAAAAGCAGGCTGAACGCGATAGCCAAAACCACAAACAATAATGTGATTTCAGATTCCTCTTGATGTGTGTGTTTGCGGCATGGGCGACCATGCCGCTTTTTTTTTGCGAAAATATGGAGCATCTGTCCCTCCCCCATCTGGCGAGGGGAGGCGCAGGTTCATGGCAAATCAAAAATTGTCGTGTACTGAAAATCAAACGTGCGGTGTAAACGCATCGCTGTAAAAGGCTTTTTCGGGCAACTTGGCTTGTTGCACCAAGGCTTGTTTGCTGCTTTGCACCATGGCTGGCGAGCCGCAAGCGTACACTTCATGTGCCGACAAATCGGCATAATCGCGCAAAACGTGTTCGGTAATGTGTCCTGTTGCGCCTTGCCAATTTTCGCTGGGGCGCGACACCACGGGCGTGTATTTGGCATTGGGCAATTTTGCCAGCAATTCGCGCAAGGCAACTTCGTCATACAAACCGTTTTCAAATCGCACACCGTGGTAAACGTGAACGTGGCGCGTGGCTTGTGTTTCTGCCAAATGCTGCAAAATGCCTTTAATGGGGGCAAAACCTGTGCCTGTTGCCAACAAAATCAGGGGGGCATTGTCTGCGTCTTCATTCAAATAAAATGAACCCAAAGGTCCACGCAAACGCATGATGGAACCCGTTTTCAGGCTGCCTGAAAACAGTTGTGGCGAAAACAAGCCACCTTCATGATGCCGAACGTGAAATTCCAACACCCCATTTTGGCTGGGCGCGTTGGCAATGGAATAGCTGCGGCTGCCATCTTTGAGCAAAATTTCCATGTATTGCCCTGCGTGAAATTGAAACGGCGGTGCTTTGGGCAATGCCACCGACAAAATCGCCACATCGCCACGAATCGCCACACTTGCCACACGCGCAGGCAGGGTGCGAATGGCAATCGCCTTTGCCCCTGCATACGATGGCATGTCCACCACCACATCGCCATCGGCTTGCGAGCAGCAAAGCAAAATTGTGCCTGCCGCAATTTCATCTGCACTCAACACATAATCATCGTATTCGCCGCTTTGCAAAATGTTGCCTGAAACCAGCTTGGCGGCACAACTGCCACACACGCCACTCTGGCACGAATGCGGCAAATTGATGCCATTGCGTATGGCGGCTGCCAAAATGGTTTCATTGGCTTGGCTGGAAAATTGGGTTTGGCTGGGGGAAACCGTAATTTGGGGCATAATCAATACATTCACAAAATAATTGAAACAGCGCGATTTTAACAAATTTCAGGCAGCCTGAAAGTAAGCGGCACCACTTTTTGATTTGCCACAACTTCATTCCCTCTTCTGTGGGAGAGGGTTAGGGAGAGGGTAAAGCTTTTGAAATGGCGGAACATTTGCCCTCTCCCCAGCCCTCTCCCACAGGGAGAGGGGGTAAAAGCGCGGCACGATACCGTTTTCAGGCAGCCTGAAACGGCAAATACACATCAAATCGCGTGGATTTGCCTTCATATTGATAAGCAGGTTTCACGCCACACAAAAATTCGCCCAAACGCGGGCGTTTGACCACCACACGCTTTTTGGCGATTTGCCGCGCTGCCTGAAAAAGATTGTCATCGGCTTGCGGTTCAGGCAGCCCCACCAATTCGTGAAAATACGCCATTTCCTTTTTCACGGCGGCGGATTTTTGCCGTTCGGGGTACATCGGGTCAAGGTAAACCACATCGGGGCGAGCGTGTTGCGCCAACATTTGCGGTGCAATTTGGGCAAAATCCGCGTGAACCAAAACCATGCGCGACACGATTTCTGCCGTTTCAGGCAACATTTGGGCGCGTTGCCAGCCGTCTTGCAACAGCGCAAACACGGCAGGATTTTGCTCAAACATTTGCACGTGCAAGCCCAAACTTGCCAACACAAAACTGTCGCGTCCCAAGCCGCCCGTTGCGTCCCACACAGTTGGGCGCGTGGTGTGATTCACCGCTTTTGCGATGAGTTCGCCACCGCCTTTGGTGCGCCGATATTGCGCGGCACCGCTTGCAAAATCCACTTGTACCCTGCCCTTTTCGCCCACTTTTGCCAAGCTCAAACCGCTTTCATCGTAAAGCAAATACACGCCATGTTCAGGCAGCGTGTTGGCGGAAAAATGGGCAAAATGCGCCAAATAATCGGGTAAATGGGAAAAATGGCTGTAAATCGTCGCGTTCATGTTGGCGTGTTTTGAAAAGAAAAACGCGATGGTAGCAAATTTCAGGCTGCCTTTCATTACCCCACAAAAAAGGTTTTTTGCCTTCGGCGACTTACTTTTTAAAAAAGCAAAAAGCGGAACGGTTTGTGTTGCAAAAAACATTTCAGGCAGCCTTTTTGTGTAAAATACGCCTGTTTGACATTCACAAAAATCAATCAAATCATGATAGAAATCAAAAATCTAACCCTACAACGCGGCACCAAAGTGTTGCTCAATCAAGCCACCGCCACGATTAACCCACGCCAACGTGTTGGTTTGATTGGCAAAAATGGCACAGGCAAATCCAGTTTATTTGCCCTGATTAAAGGCGAAATTGCCGCCGATTCAGGCGAAATCGGCTTGCCCAAAACATGGAAACTGGCTGCCGTAGCCCAAGAAACGCCCGCATTGGACATTTCCGCGCTGGATTATGTGCTGCAAGGCGACACCGAATTGCAGCATTTACAGACAGCCTTACAACAAGCCGAACGCGACAACAACGGCAACCAAATTGCCGAAATCCACGCCAAATTGGACGAAATCGATGCCTACTCCGCGCCAGCGCGTGCCGCCAAATTATTGAGTGGACTGGGTTTTTCGCAAGAAGAACACGCCAAAGCCGTCAAAGCCTTTTCAGGTGGTTGGCGCATGCGTTTGAATTTGGCGCAGGCATTGATGTGCCGTGCCGATTTGTTGCTGCTGGACGAACCCACCAACCATTTGGATTTGGAAACCGTATTGTGGTTGGAAACCCATTTGGCAAATTTGCCCTGTACGCAAATCATCATCTCGCACGACCGCGATTTTCTCAACGCGACCACCACGCATACCCTTGAATTGTCAGCACAAAAATTGCACAGCTATGGCGGCAACTACGATTTTTATTTGAAAGAACGCGCCCAAAGATTAGCCAATCAGCAAGCCGCCTACACCAAACAACAGGCGCACATCAAGCATTTGCAATCGTTTATTGACCGATTCAAAGCCAAAGCCACCAAAGCCACCCAAGCCCAATCGCGCATTAAAGCATTGAATAAATTGGAATTGATTGCCCCCGCGCATTTGGACAGCGAATTTCATTTTGAATTTGCCACGCCCGAGCATTTGCCCAACCCGCTTTTAAAATTGGAACAGGTGGATTTGGGTTACGGCAATGAAATCATTTTGAAAAACATCAATTTATCATTGGAAAATGGGGCGCGATACGGTTTGCTGGGCGTGAACGGTTCGGGCAAATCCACCTTCATCAAAGCCCTTGCAGGCAGCCTGAACGCGCAAAACGGGCAAATTATCCAATCCAATCAACTGAATATCGGCTATTTCGCCCAGCACCAACTGGACACCCTGCGCGATGACCAAAGCCCCGTTTGGCACATTCAAAAATTGTCGCCAGAGGCAAAAGAGCAGGACATTCGCAACTTTTTGGGCGGATTTCATTTTGTGGGCGACATGGCAACGCAGCCGATTGAACCGTTTTCAGGCGGCGAAAAAGCGCGTTTGGCATTGGCGATGTTGGTGTGGCAAAAACCCAATTTGCTGCTGCTTGACGAACCCACCAACCATTTGGATTTGGACATGCGCCACGCGCTGACCATGGCTTTGCAAGGGTTTCAAGGCGCGATGATTTTGGTGTCGCACGACCGCAGCCTGATTGAAGCCACCACCGACCAGTTTTTGCTGATTGATTCAGGCAGCCTGAAAACCTTTGATGGCGATTTGAACGATTACCGCGCATGGCGTTTGGCGCAAGAAAACGCGCTTGCCGCACCAGCCCAGTCCACCCAATCGCAAAACCGCAAAGACGTGAAACGCTTGGAAGCCCAAATCCGCCAAGAAAAAGCCAAACGCTGCAAACCCATCCAACAAAAAATTGACCAAGCCGAAAAAGAAATGGCACGCTTGCAACAAAAACAGGCAGCCTGCGATGAATTTTTGTCGCAAGAAAGTGCCTATTTGCCCGAAAACAAAAGCCAACTGCAAGAAAAATTGGCGCAAGCGGCAGAAGTTAAAGTAAAATTGGCGCAATTGGAAGAAAATTGGCTCACTTGGCAGGACGAACTGGAACAGCTCAACCTTGCCATAGATGCCGAATTTGCAAGCCATTAGCGAATTTTTACTCCAAACAAGCAGGCGCGTTGAACACGCCTTTCACAACCTGAAAATGGTCTTTCAGGCAGCCTGAATTGGGGTTTTCAGCCACAAAAATTCGCGTTCGTTGTGGTAATTTTGCCACATTGTTCAACACATCATTTTTGAAAAACAATTTGCGCGGCACGATTGCACATTGCGCCATTTTGTTTCAAAGGAAAACACAATGAAAAAACCTTTACTCGTTTTGACTGTTGCCATTGCCGCCAGCCCCGCGCTTGATGCGAAAACATACAGTTGCGGCGAAGGTTGCTACACCGATAACTCCAAAGCCAGCAAAGGGCAAGCCAAATTGGGACAACAAATCGGCTACTACACCAGCGTTAAACCGCAAAAACCCGCCGCCGAAGTTGCCAAAGCCGAAACCACACCAGCCGCCAAACCCGTGGTTGCCGCCCCCAAAGCCGTGCAAGTGGCGCGCCGAAGCACCCCATTAACCCAAGTGGCAAGTGCCGCCCCACAACGCCCCACAGCCAACACCACCGCCAAAGCAAGCGGTCGCCGCAGCATTTTGGAGCAAGAATTGAACAACGAACGCAACGCCTTGGCACAAGCACAAAAAGCCTTGGCAGACGGCCGTGTGGTTTTGGGTACAGCTGCCGATGCCAATCACCAAAACAAAGTGCGTCAATTGGAAAGCGCGGTGCTTGACCGCCAACAAAACATTCAAGCATTGCAACGCGAATTGAGCCGCATGTAATTGATTTTTCATGAACCAAAAAGCTGCCCGAACATGGATTCAGGCAGCTTTCGGTTTATGCTTAACGCAAGTTCGGGATAAAAGTCATTGATAAATTGAAGTAACTTTCCCCCTCTCCCTGTGGGAGAGGGCTGGGGAGAGGGCTGATTTACTGGCACATTGACAGTTACTTATCCCAAGCTCACATTATGCTCAATCAATCACGGGGCGATAAGTGCCATTTTTCACATCATCGCCAATTTTGGCGGCTTCGGCACGCACTTGTTCCAGCAATTTTTGCACGTTTTCCAGCGTGGCAATGGGACTTAACAAAGTCATTTTCAGCGATTGCACACCGTTTACTTTGGTTACGCCAATGTTCGCCTCGCCTTGTGCAAACAGGCTGTCTGCCACGTTTTGATTTAAACTGTCCAAAAATTCAACAGGATAATTTTCAGGCTGCACGCGGAACAACACCGATGCAAATTGGGGATTCACCAACAATGCCAAATCATTTTGACTGCGAATGTAATCGGCAACTTGTTGTGATAAATCAATACCATGGTCTATCATAGACGCATACAAATCCTCGCCCAACGCCTCCAAAGTGAACCACAATTTCAGCGCGTCAAAGCGGCGCGTGGTTTGCAGCGATTTGCTGACCAAATTCGGCACACCGTGTTCCGCGTCATACGCCGAATTCAAATATTCCGCCTCGTAGTGCATGAAACGGAAGTTGTGTTCATCTTTCAACAAAAATGCGCCACAGGAAATGCTTTGGAAAAAGTGTTTGTGGAAATCCAGCGTAATGCTGTCTGCCAACTCAATGCCTTGTAAATAATGGCGATATTTTTGCGACAACAGCAATGCGCCACCCCAAGCCGCGTCCACATGCACCCATGCGCCCACGCGGTCGGCGGCGGCACGAATTTCAGGCAGCGCGTCCATTGCGCCAGCGTCTGTTGTGCCTGCGGTGGCAACAATGCACGCCACGATTTTGCCGTCTTGTTCCAGTTGCGACAAGGTTTTATCCAAAGCGTGCAAATCCATGCGACCCAATTCATCACACGGCACGGTTACGACCGATTGAAAGCCCATGCCCATCATTGCCATGTTTTTTTGTACGGAAAAATGCGCGTTTTCCGAACAAACCACTTTCACACGCGACAAGGCTTCGGCAGGCAAGCCATCGCGTTGCACCGACCATGTTTCATTGTTTTCATTGACAAAATGTTTGGCGATACAGGCATCTCGCGCCAACAACACGCCCATTAAATTGGATTGCGTGCCGCCCGATGTGAACACGCCAGCCGTGCCTTTGCCATAGCCTGTTTTTTGTCGCAACCAATCAATGAGTTGCACTTCCATCAGCGAGGCGACTGGGCTTTGGTCCCACGAATCCATAGATTGATTGGTGGCGTTAATCAGCACTTCTGCCACTTGGCTGGCAACCATGGTGGGGCAATGCAAATGCGCCAAAGAATGAGGGTGGTGGACTTTCAAACTTTTGTTTAAAAACAATTCGTTCAGGCGCGATAAAGTTTCAGGCAGCCCCAAACCTTGCGCGGTGGGGGCAAAACGGATTTGTTCGCGCAGTTGGCGAATGCTGCCGCCTATGTACATTTTTTCTTCGCCCAACCATGCGGACACGGCTTGAATGGCGGTGTGCATGGCGGATTCGTAGTCGGCACGCGATTGCGGTGCGGCACAGAGCAAGGCGCGTTGGTGTTGATTCAAATAATTCATTTTATTCCTTACAAATAAAACACTTTTTATCATTTCGGTGCATGGCACAGATTTCAAAATCGCCAGCAATCGCCAAATAGTCTTTCTTCAAAAAAACATTTTGGGGTGTGATTGCTGGGTCATATCGCATAAAAAAGTAAAAGGCTTGACCACCTGAATGTTGCGGTAAATGATTATTTGCCCATTGTTCTATTTCGCTGCATTTGGGCGAATGAAACAAGGGGCTTTTGACAATAAACGTGGCATACTGATTTGGCGAAACACCCGACACTTCATCTAAATAGGGAGCGGGATAAATGTGTGTGGTTTTATCGCCGAACAGCAATAATCCAAAAGCACACGCTATCATAAAAATAATCAGCCATTGATGTTTATAAAGTGATTGCCACATTATCTACTCGCCATTTAACCGATGGTGGCACACAACCATGATAAGCATTTCATTTAAAAATAGAACAAGTGTAGGGTACACGTTATTGCACCATTTTCCTGATAAAACATGGAGTTGGTGCAACAAGTTGCACCCTACACGGAGTCCCTTTTTGTATTTGGGTTACCATAAATTTTAACAAGTTGATTTCAGGCTGCCTGAAAACCCATTGGTGCGATTTTCAGGCAGCCTGAAACCTTATCCGCGAACCGCTTTAATCGCATCTGCCAACGATTGCTTGAATTTTGCCAACAATTCCACGCAATCATCGTGCGTTAAAGTCAAAGGCGGCAGCAAGCGAATCACTGTGCCATTGCGTCCACCGCGTTCCAGCAGCAATTTGTTGTTGAAACACGCTTTTTGCACCGCCACCGCCAAAGCAGGGTCGGCTGGATGCGCGCCTGTGCGGTCGGCAGCTTGGTTTTCGTCCACAATTTCAATGCCTATCATCAAACCGCGTCCGCGCACATTGCCAATGCAGGGAAATTCGGCTTTCAAATCGTTTAAGGCTGCCTGTAAAAATTCGCCACGCACACGCGCGTTTTCGGGCAAATTTTCTTCTTTCATCACGCGCAAGGTGGCTAAACCTGTTGCCATTGCCATTTGGTTGCCACGGAAAGTGCCTGTGTGCCCAGCAGGTTGCCATGCGTCAAATTCTTTTTTGATTGCCAACACCGCCAAAGGCAAGCTGCCACCCACCGCTTTGGACATCATCACAATATCGGGCTGAATGTCGGCGTGTTCAAATGCAAACATTTTGCCCGAACGCCCAAAGCCTGCCTGAACTTCGTCCACAATCAACGCAATGCCGTGTTTGGCTGTTACTTCGCGGATTTTACGCAACCATTTCACGGGCGCAGTAACCACACCGCCTTCGCCTTGAATGGCTTCCAAAATCACGGCAGCAGGTTTAACCACACCGCTTTCCACATCTTCAATAAAGTTTTCAAAATAATGGGTCAATGCGTCCACACCCGCTGCGCCACCCAAACCGAGCGGACAACGGTATTCATGCGGATAGGGCATGAATTGCACACCAGCCATCAAATTATTGACTGCATTTTTTGCGCCCAAATTGCCTGTTAAAGCCAATGCACCGTGCGTCATGCCGTGATAACCGCCTGAAAAGGCAATCACATTGGCGCGACCTGTGTGGGTTTTGGCTAATTTGATGGCGGCTTCGGCAGCGTCTGCACCTGTGGGGCCGCAAAATTGCAACACATAATTTTCGGGAAAATAAGACAACAGCGTTTCGGTAAACGCATCTTTGAGTGGCGTGGTCAAATCCAAAGTGTGTAAGGGCAAACCGCTTGCCAACACGTCTTGAATGCTTTGGATAATGGCTGGGTGGTTGTGTCCCAAAGCCAGCGTGCCTGCGCCTGCCAAGCAATCCAGATATTCATTGCCTTCCACATCGGTAACGCGGCAGCCTTGCGCTTTGGCAATGGCGAGCGGCAATTTGCGTGGATAGCTGCGAACTTGTGATTCCATCGCGTTTTGGCGATTCAGATAGTATTCGTTGCTGGCTTGAACGGGCGAAGTGGGTGTGATGTGATTCATCAACGGGATTCCTTTCATTAAATCAAAGGATAAGAAAAGTTTCATCGGCTGACCATAAGGGGCTATTGATGATTCGTTTGTGTGTTCATCCAAATCGCCAATCTTCCCTATTCAGGCTGCCCTAAGTTATCATCTCTCGTATTTGGGGTTGGAAAAAACGGCTGCGGTGTTGTTGTGAAATGCAGCCGCCACGCAAGACCTTGCGCGGGGCGCGAATTATAGAGCCAAATCTTAAAAAAAGGGGAAAAAATTTTCGCCCCATTCAGGCAGCCTGAATGCCAATTAACAATCACTAATATTCTCTTTGTTTTTAATAATCAATGTCAGTTAAATAAGAGTTGTTTTTCCAAATCGCTCTGGCATAGAATCCGCTCCCTTAATAGAAGGGCATATCATGCGTTTGTTTGGTTTTGTGGCGATGATGGGATTGTGGCTTTTGCCCATCAACATTTGGGCTGAAACAAAAATTTGGAAAGTGGCAAATCAAGCCGTGTATGGTGATGAGCCGCCCAAATTGCGTTTGCACAATGTGCAAATTTTTGACCCCAAAACAGGGCGTTTGTCCAAAGTCATTAACGAAAAACCGATTTTGAAGAAAAATCAAGAAGATGATGAAATTGAATTGCCGCCCGAACCTTTATTAAATGAAGATGGTACGGTCAATTTGCTGGAAAATTACGCCCAAGAACCCATTGCCCCCTCTGAAATGCAAAGGCGCAACGATTGCCAAGCCGCACAAGACAAATTGCAACAAGCCATCAAACAAGGCGAAAGCAACGTCCAAAGTTTGGAAGAGGCGGTGGTGCAATATTGTATTGCGGCATAAACGGCATTTCAGGCAGCCTGAAACATTTTTTCTTTAACCCCAAGAGTTGAATTATGAAAAACACTTTAAAATTCAAAACCCTGTCTGCACTTGTTTTGGGTGCGGCATTGTCGGTGGCACACGCTGCGCCTGTGCCTTTAATGCAAGGTTTGGGCAAATCGGGCGGTGCAACCAGCCATGGCGACACTTTGTCGTCCGACACCAGCCCTTTGCGCGGACCTGCCAATTCATCTCGCGCACCACAGTTGATTTCACTGTCGGCGGCTTGCCCCAATTTGATGGTCATGTCCGATGGCAAAGTGATGGCAATGTGTGTGGATTACATCACGCGCGACCCCAAGCTGACTTTATTGGATAAAGATGGCAATGTTTTGACCCACATCATGCTCAAATCCGCCAGCTTGCTCGGCAGCGTGTATGCCTATGCCAATGAACGCGATGAAGTGATTTTTGTAGATGGACACCACAACCTGATTTCCGTTCGCGCCCAAAACCAAAATGGCAAATGGGTGTTGCACAAAAACTTCTTTGGCAATATTCCTTTGGCAAAAGCCGTGATTGGGCATTGCAAAAAATCAGGCTGCGACAGCGTGGTTGCCATCAACCCGGGTAGCGAAGCCGATGATGTTTGGTTTGTTACCCAAAATGGTGTGGTGGGCGTTGCCAATCGCAAAACCAAAAAAGTGATTCACACCAAAATTGCCAATGGTGAAACGATTGCCAATTCCTTCTCCACCGCATCCAACAACCGCGCTGCGGTGGCAACCACCCATGCTTTGTACATGCTGGATAAAAGCAATGGCAAAATCAACGTACAATGGCGACAAGCCTATGACCGTGGCATTGCACGTAAACCTGGTCAATTAAGCTGGGGTACGGGTTCTACGCCCACATTCTTTGGCACCAATGCCACCCAAGATGAGTTTGTTACCATTACCGACAATGGCAAACAAATGAATTTATTGGTGTATGCCGCCGATAAATCAGGCAAACAAATCTGCAAAACGCCCTTGTTTGGCAGCAACAATTCGGGTACGGAAGATTCGTCCATTGCTTATGGTCGTGCGATTGTAACCAGCTCCACCTATGGTTATCCTTATCCCAAATACCCCGATGGCGCGGGCAAATCCATTCCTGAAAAAGCCCCATTCATCGGCGGCATCACGCGCGTGGACGTGAAACCCGACAATTCAGGCTGCGTTACCAAATGGACGAGCGATTTGCGTTCGGCGGCTTTGCCCAAATTGTCGGTGCCTGACAATTTGATTTACACGATTGAACGCACAGGCCCTTCCGACAACGCCACCGCTTTGGACAGCTACCATTTTGTTACGCTGGATTGGAACACAGGCGCATTGCGCACGAAAAAATTCTGGAGCTTTGGCTTATTGTCCAATCCTTTGCAAACCGTTGGTAACATTGGTTTAGACCACAGCTACTGGCAAGGTACGATGAACGGCATCATTCGCGTATTGCCTTAATCTGAATTGTGCTGTTTGATTATCGCCAAATTTGGGGGATTTTTGCCCTTAAATTTGGCGATTTGGCGTTTTCAGGCTGCCTGAAACGCGATTTCACGATTTTTTATCCAGCAATGGATAGGGATTGATGGCTTTGCCACGCACATAAATGCCATAATGCAAATGCGGTGGTGTGGTTTTGGCATTGCCCGTGTTCCCCACATAGGCAATCACGGTGCCGCGTTTCACATATTGATGTGGTTGGATATTGGCATATTTGTCCAAGTGGGTGTAGTAATGCCATGCACCGCCCGCGCCCACCAACCAAACCGATGTGCCACCCAAACGATTGTTTTCCATTTTCCACACAATGCCGTCAATATTGCTGACAACGGGTGTGCCGCGTTTGGCAAAAATGTCCACCCCTTCGTGTTTGCGACCGCCACCTCGCGGTGCGCCCCATGTGTCAATAAAACGGTGCTTGGGAACGGGATTGGGCAAGGTGTTGGCTTGCGGCAAAGGCTGCAAATGAAACAGCGCAATGTGCCAATAAGCCACACCACGCAATCGCCATTCAGGGGATAAGGCAAAAATCGCGGCAAACAACAGCACCACCAAACTCAAAAATTTTCTCATATTCCATTCTCCGAAAACGCCTTATTCACGCTGTCTGAATGTTTTTATTATGCCAAATTTGATACAATTTGCCTTTATTTTTTGAAAAAGGCTGCCTGAACATGGCTGGTTTAGAAACTTGGATTGGTTTGCGTTATTTACGCGCCAAAAAACGCAGTGGTTTTATGTCGTTCATTTCCATGATTTCCATTGTGGGAATTGCTTTGGGTGTGATTGCCTTGATTTTGGTGTTGTCGGTGGTAAACGGCTTTCAGCGCGACATTCGTGGGCAACTGCTCAACATCGCGCCCCATGCCGAAATGGGCTACGTTGCCGCCACCAACGACAATCAAAATTGGCAACATTTGCAACAACTGATTGCCGATAAACCACAAATTTTGGCAAGTGCGCCCTATATCGCAGGACAAGGTTTGCTTTCCAACGCAGGCGAAGTGCGCGGCGTGCAAATTCGCGGCATTTTGCCCGACCAAGAAGCAAAAGTGATTACCTATGCCGACAAAATGGTTTCAGGCAGCCTGAACGATTTAAAACCCGACAGTTTTGACATTGTGCTGGGCAAAGGTTTGGCAGACACGCTGGGTGCAGAAATGGGCGGAAAAGTTACCGTCATCAGTCCCGAAGGCAATGTTACCCCTGCTGGTGTGGTGCCACGTTTGAAACAATTCAACGTGGTTGGCATCATGGAAACAGGCGTGGACGAAGCCGACCAAACCATGGCATTGATTCACTTGCAAGACGCACAAACGCTTTATCGCGTGGACGATGGCTCGGTGGGTTTGCGTTTGAAACTTGCCAATCCGCAAAATGCCCCTGCTGAAATGGCAAAAGTCATGCCCAATCCACGCGAACAAGGCTTGTGGGTCAATAATTGGACAGACAACAACCGCACCTATTTCAACGCTGTGGAAATGGAAAAACGCATGCTCACGATTTTGTTGGCGTGCATCATCATGGTGGCGGCGTTCAATTTGGTGTCATCGCTGGTGATGGCGGTTACCGATAAGCAATCGGACATTGCCATTTTGCGGACTTTGGGCATGACCCCCAAAGGCGTGATGAAAATTTTCATTGTACAAGGCATGGTGTCGGGCATCATGGGTACGTTTTTTGGGGTGGTTTTGGGTTTGCTGTTGTCGTGGAAAATCGGGGCGATTGTGGCGTGGATAGAAAGCATTTCAGGGCAAAAATTGATTTCTGCCAAAGTGTATTTCATAGACCATTTGCCCAGCGACATTCAGGCTGGCGATGTGTTGAGCGTGGCGATTATTTCTTTAATTTTGTCTTTTTTGGCAACCATTTACCCCAGTTTGAGTGCCGCCAAAACCCAACCTGCGGAGGCTTTGCGCTATGAATAATAATGTGATTATTGATTGTCAAAATGTGGCAAAAACCTACCAAGACGGCAGCCTGAAAGTGGACGTGTTGCACAATATGAACCTGCAAATTCAGGCAGGCGAAAGCGTGAGCATCATAGGCGCGTCAGGCAGTGGCAAATCCACGCTCTTGCATTTATTGGGCGGACTTGACCAAGCCACAAGCGGCAAAATTTTGCTCATGGGGCAAGATTTGGGACAGTTGAGCCAAGCCAAATTGAGCGCCTTACGCAACCAAAATTTGGGTTTTGTGTATCAATTTCATCATTTGCTGGCAGAATTCAGCGCATTGGAAAACGTGATGATGCCCCTGCTCATCGGCAAAATGCCCAAAGCCCAAGCCGAACAACAAGCCACCGAAATGCTCGCCAAAGTGGGCTTGGCGCAACGCATACAACATCGCCCCACCGAATTGTCGGGTGGCGAACGCCAACGTGCTGCCATTGCCCGCGCTTTGGTAACGCGCCCCAAATGCCTGCTCGCCGATGAACCCACAGGCAATCTTGACCGCAAAAATGCGATGAACATTTTGGACATGATGTTGGATTTGCAACGCGATTTGGGTACGGCATTGGTGGTGGTAACGCACGATGATGAATTGGCACACAAATTCAACCGCGTTTTGACCATGCAAGACGGGCAATTACAGGCAGCCTGAAACCCATTCCCCAAAATATTCAAAGGATGAAACCATGAATCCCCATTTGCAACAGCTCCAACCCTACCCCTTTGCCCGCTTGCGTGAAGCCATGCAAGGCATTACCCCGCCCGCGCATTTATCCGAAATTCCGCTCTACATCGGCGAACCCAAACACCCCACACCCCAAGTGGTGAAAGACGCGCTCATCAATTCATTGGACGAATTGTCCAAATATCCACTCACTTTGGGGCTGCCCGAATTGCGCGAGGCGTGTGCAGGCTGGCTCAAACGCCGCTACGATGGTTTAACGCTCAACCCCGAAACCGAAATTTTGCCCGTTTTGGGCAGTCGCGAAGCCCTGTTTTCATTCGTGCAAGTGGTGCTGAATGAGCAGGAAAACCCCGTTATCGTCAGCCCCAATCCGTTTTACCAAATTTATGAAGGCGCAACGTTTTTGGGCGGTGGCGAAATCGTGTTCGCCAACACCACCGCGCCACGCTTTTTGCCCGACTGGTCGCAAGTGAGCGCGGCACATTGGGCGCGTTGCAAATTGGTGTTTGTCTGCTCGCCCGATAATCCAACTGGCAGCGTGTTGCAAAAACAAGATTGGCAAGAATTGTTTGATTTGCAAGACAAATACGGTTTCATCATCGCGTCAGACGAATGCTATTCCGAAATTTATTTTGACGGCAAAAAACCGCTCGGCTGCCTGCAAGCGGCGGCGGAATTGGGACGCGGTTTTGACAAAATGGTCATGTTTACCAGCTTGTCCAAACGCTCCAATGTACCAGGGTTGCGTTCGGGCTTTGTGGCTGGGGACGCGAAATTGTTGAAAGATTTTCTGCTCTATCGCACCTATCACGGCAGCGCGATGAGTTTGCCCGTGCAACGCGCCAGCATTGCCGCGTGGAACGATGAAGCCCACGTTGCCGAAAACCGCGCCCAATATCAGGCGAAATTTGACCGTGTGTTGCCGATTTTGCGTCAGAAATTTGATGTGCGCCTGCCAGACGCGTCTTTTTACATTTGGCTGCACATTCCCGATGGCGATGATTTAAAATTCACGCAAGAATTGTATCGCGCCACAGGCGTGCAAGTTTTGGCAGGGCGATTTTTTGCGCGCGACACGCCACATGGCAATTCGGGCGTGGGTTTTGTCCGCATTGCGCTGGTGGACGAGTTGGAAAAATGCGTGGAAGCGGCAGAGCGGATTGTTGCATGGTACGATGAATATTTTCAGGCTGCCTGAAATATTGCCACAAAGCTGCTCCCTCCCCCTATGCAAGGGGGAGGGCTGGGGTGGGGGTTAGAAACCCAACGAGCCACCCCCACCCTAACCCTCCCCCGCCAGACGGGGGAGGGAACAGGTTTCAGGCAGCCTAAAAATTTTTGTCGTGTACACAAAGGCTGCCTGAAAACATGGCTTGCGCTATAATCGCGTTTTTTCAACCCCAAACAAAAGGGCAACATCATATGAGCATTCAAGAGCAAATCAAAGAATTGGTAACGACAAACCGCGTGGTTTTGTTTATGAAAGGCACCAAACAATTCCCACAATGCGGCTTTTCAGCGCGTGCGGTGCAAATTTTGCAAGCGGTGGGTTGTGAAGATTTCGTTACCGTAAACGTATTGGAAAATGACGATGTGCGTCAAGGCATTAAAGAATACGCCAACTGGCCGACCATTCCCCAGTTGTACATCAATGGCGAATTTGTGGGCGGTTCAGACATCATGATGGAAATGTTTGAAGCGGGCGAATTGGCAGAAGCCTTGAAAGCCTGATTTTGCCATTACCCAAACCCAATCAGGCTGCCTGAAATCCGTTTTCAGGCAGCCTGATTGTTTTTTGCGATGATTTAATCGGCAAAAATATCGTTAAACCACAACACGATACCGTCCCACAACTTGCCAAAAAAGCCAGCTTCTGCCACATCGGTTAAAGCCACGACTTTCTTTTCAGCCAGCACATTACCGTTTTCCACGAATTTCAGAATACCGAGTTCCTGCCCTTTTTGAATCGGCGCGAGCAGGGGTTGGCTGGTTTCCAAAATCGGCTTGATGTTTTCCACCTGACCTGTTGGAATCGTCATGTATGCGTCTTCCAAAAACCCCACTGGCACGGATTTTGCCGCGCCTTTGTAGAGCTTTACCTGTGAAATTTCCTGATTGGCGGCATACATTTTGGGTGTATCAAAACCTTGCAAAGCATAGTTGAGCAATTTGCTGCTTTCGGTGGCGCGGGCTTCATTGCTTGCCGTACCCACCACCACCGACACCACGCGGCGACCATTGCGTTGGCTGGACGCGATGAGATTGTAGCCTGCGCTGTTGGTATGCCCTGTTTTCAGACCGTCCACGCTGGGGTCGCGAAAGAGCAGTAAATTGCGATTGGTTTGGGTAATGCCATTGTAAGCAAATGTTTTAATGGAATAAATGGGATAATATTGCGGATAATCACGAATAATCGCCGCCGACAAAATCACCAAATCGTTTACGCTGGTCAAATGATTTTTGCTGGGCAAACCTGTGCTGTTTTCAAAATGGGTTTTGTTCATGCCCAAGCGTTTGGCTTCATCGTTCATCAGTTGGGCGAATTTGCTTTCATCGCCTGCAATGCTTTCAGCCAGCGTGATGGCGGCATCGTTGCCCGATACCACAATCAAACCTTTAATCAAATCGCTCACGCTAACCGATTTTTTCGTATCCAAAAACATGCGTGAACCTTCGGCTTTCCATGCTTTGTCGGATACTTTTATCATTTGGTCGGGTTTGAGTTTGCCCTCTTCCAAAGCCTTAAATGCCAAATAGGCTGTCATCAATTTGGTCAGCGAAGCGGGTTCAATTTGGTTGTCCACGTTTTTGCCTGCAATGATTTGATTGCTTTGCAAATCTTTAACCAAATAGGCGGTGGCGGCAATTTCAGGCTGCTTGCTGCCCAAATTGTTTTTTTGTGGGAGATTGTTTGTTGCCACGCTGGGGCTGCTGGCGGATTGGGCTTGCACATCGCTGGCGGCAAGATTGGCTTTGGGTGCTGCCAGTACGCTTGCCGATAAAACGCTTGCTAGGGCAAGGGGTAAAAGGGTCTTTTTCATGCTTTTCATTGTTGTTGAATGGGAATAAAAATGCGTTTTCAGGCTGCCTTTCACCAACCAACCAGACTTGACAAAACCGCCTGAAACCTTATCCCCTCCCCTGCTTGCGGGGAGGGTTAGGGTGGGGGAAAGGCAGTTGATGTGGAAGTCAAATTTTTGCCAATCTGCGTTTCAACCCCCACCCTAGCCCTCCCCCTTTTAAGGGGGAGGGAACAGGTGGTTGGCAACATCACAAAAAATTGTGGGTGTAGCGAAAGGCTGCCTGAAAACGAAAAATAGGTGCAATTATAGCAAATTATCGCTTATCGCGCATGGGCGTGGGATTGCGCCACATGTCTTTGATGTCCCATTTTTCCCATGCACCCATAACCCTTTCATCGGCGCGATTGGGCAGCCACATGCCCATGATTAAAGCAAATATGCCCGAAAGCGGCAGCATCATGCTGCACACAGACAAGAAATAAATCGCAATCCAAACCCCACTGGGTTCAAAATACCACGCCAACAACGCCATCACAACAGGCAGCCAAATCCACGCCAACAGCCATTGCCACGAATTAAGACAAAGCCACGCCAAAAATGACGAACCACCCAATACCAAAGCCCACACAATCATCATTTGTTCAGCCACGATTTCATCTCCACAAAAAATGGGGATTATGGCAAAACACGACTTGCCACGCCAAGCCTATGCGCCTACACTTAACGTTTTTTCACAAAACCCATTTATGATTATGACACGCAATTTCTACCCCGAATACCACGATTATTTAACGCGCATTCTCACATCATCGGTTTACGATGTCGCGGTGGAAACGCCTTTGGATTTTGCCGCCAACTTGTCGCGCCGCTTAAACAACACCGTTTATTTGAAACGCGAAGATTTGCAACCCGTGTTTTCATTCAAAATTCGCGGTGCCTACAACAAAATGAGCAAGCTGCCTGAAAACGCCTTACAAAAAGGCGTGATTACCGCCAGCGCAGGCAATCACGCGCAAGGTGTGGCATTGTCGGCACAAAAATTGGGTTGCACCGCCACCATTGTCATGCCCGAAACCACCCCACAAATCAAGGTGGACGCGGTTAAAGCGCGTGGCGGCAAGGTGGTTTTGGCAGGCGTTTCCTACAATGACGCTTACGACCACGCGATGAAACTCGCAGCCCAAAGCGGTTTAACCTACATTGCTCCCTTTGACGACCCCGATGTGATTGCAGGTCAAGGCACGGTGGGCATGGAAATTGTGCGCCAACACGCCAAACCGATTCATGCGGTGTTTGTGCCGATTGGCGGTGGCGGCTTGGCGGCGGGCGTGGCGGCATTCATCAAACAAGTTCGCCCCGAAATAAAAGTGATTGGCGTGCAAACCAACGACAGTTGCGCGATGAAAGTGTCCATCGCCGCAGGCGAACGTGTGGCTTTGAAAGATGTGGGCTTGTTTACCGATGGCACAGCAGTGAAATTGGTGGGCGAAGAAACCTTCCGTTTGTGCCGCGATTTGTTGGACGACATCATCACGGTGGATACGGACGCGGTGTGTGGTGCGCTCAAAGATGTGTTTGATGATACGCGCAGTATTTGTGAGCCTTCGGGCGCGTTGGCTTTGGCTGGCTTAAAGGCTTATGTGGCGCGTAATGGTGTGCGCGATGAAACTTTAATGGCAATCACATCGGGCGCAAACATGAATTTCCACCGCTTGCGCCACGTTTCGGAACGCAGCGAATTGGGCGAGGGCAATGAAGCGATTTTTGCGGTATCCATTCCTGAACGTGCTGGCAGTTTCCGTCATTTTATCAATGTGTTGGCATCGCGCAACATCACGGAGTTCAATTATCGTTATGGCGATGATGATGTGGCACACATTTTTGTGGGGATTCAAACATCAGGCAGCCACGACAGCAACAACATCGCCAGCGATTTTCAGGCAGCCCAAATTCCCTACATTGATTTGAGCAACGATGAAATGGCAAAAGTGCATTTGCGTTATATGGTGGGCGGTCGCAACCCCAAAGTGCAAAATGAACGTTTGATGAGTTTTGAATTTCCCGAGCGTCCACAAGCACTTGCCCAATTTTTGAACCAAATGCAAGGCGATTGGAACATCACGCTGTTTCACTATCGCAATCATGGTGCGGATTATGGTCGCGTGCTGGTGGGCATTGATGTGCCCGAATCAGACAGCGCGGCATTTGACGCATTTTTAGACAATTTGGGCTATGCCTACGAAGAGCAAACGGACAACGCGGCATACCGTTTGTTTTTGGCGGCGTAAGTTTTGGGGTTTCAGGCAGCCTTGCCCTATGCAAGTGGCTCTTTATGGCATATTTTTCAATATTGAAAATTTTGTTAAATATTCTTTAAATTATGTTAAAATTCCCCATTGAGTCTCAATGCGCAAGGCTGTCTGAAACCCATTTTACTGATGATGGTCCAACCCATGCCCCAAACCTTTATTGCTCATGTTAAACAATCTGATGGTACACAACAAACCCTTGCCACACACTTAACCGAAACGGCTGCCATTGCCAAAATTTTGGCAAGCAAGCTGGATTTGGCACCATTTGGCGAATTATTGGGTTTAATGCACGATTTTGGCAAATATTCACATGATTTTCAGGCATACATTCGTGCCATGACGGGCATTGATGCCGATATTGACAACGATTATGAACTGCCCAATGGCAAAAAAATTGACCATTCCACCGCAGGAGCGCAATGGGTGTACCAAAAATTACGCACATTTGGCGGACAAAATGGCATTGGCGAATTATTGGGGCAAATGTTGGGTTTGTGCATTGCCTCTCATCATGGGGCAGGCTTGATTGATTGTTTGAGTCCCGATGGCAGAGCCGTGTGGGACGAACGTTTCAAAAAAAGCGATGATTTAACCCACTTACAAGAATGCCTGCAACAAGCCGACCCTGAAATTCTGCTTCAAGCAAACAATTTGGCAAATGAATCTTTGGTTCAACAATTTAAGAAAAACGTTCAGTTGCTTTTCAGGCAGCCTGAAATCCGCAGCAACCCCAAAATTCAAGCGTTTTATTTGGGGTGCCTGACCCGCTTTTTGTTTGGCTGCTTGATTGATGCCGACCGCATCAACAGTGCCGATTTTGAATATCAACACCAAAAATCACTGCGCCGTTTCAACCAAAAAACCGATTGGCAACCTGCCATAAACAAACTGGAACAACATTTGGCAAATTTTGAAGTCAAATACCCCATTGACACAATCCGCCGCCAAATTTCCGACCAATGCCGCCAACGCGCCCACGATGAACAAGGCATTTACACTTTAACCGTACCCACAGGCGGTGGCAAAACATTAGCCAGTCTGCGCTACGCGCTCCATCACGCCCAAAAACACCATCTTGACCGCATTATTTACATCATTCCCTACACTTCCATCATTGACCAAAACGCCAAAACCGTCCGCGATATTTTGGGCGAAGATTGGGTGCTGGAACACCACACCAATCTCGAACCCGAACAACAAAATTGGCAGGACAAATTGCTGTCTGAAAATTGGGATAAGCCCATTGTTTTTACCACCATGGTGCAATTTTTGGACGCATGGTTTGGTGGCGGCACACGCGGCGTACGCCATGTTCATGCCATGACCAAAAGCATATTGATTTTTGATGAAATTCAAACCCTGCCCATTAAATGTGTGCATTTATTTTGCAATGTTTTAAATTGGCTACAACAATTTGGCAAAAGCAGTGCCATTTTATGCACCGCCACCCAACCTTTACTGCACAAAATCGACGATGAACTTGGCACAATCCAGTTGGCAAACAACCACGAATTGATGGGCAGCGAAAACCTCAATGCCTTATTTGACGATTTATCACGGGTTGAAGTACACCATTGCCAGCAAACAGGCGATTATGATGTTGCCAGCGCAGGCGAATTTTTATTGACCCAATTTCAGGCAAGCCAAAGTTGCTTGTTCATCGTCAATACCAAAAAATGGGCGAAAGATTTGTATGAATACTGCCAAAAACACCATGTTGCCCAAGATGCACTTTTCCATTTAAGCACCAACCAGTGTGCAGCCCATCGCCGCGCCATTTTTGACCAAATCAAATTGCGCTTAAAGAACCATTTACCCGTTATTTGTATCAGCACGCAGTTGATTGAAGCGGGCGTTGATATTTCCTTTGCGTGTGTGATTCGCGCATTGGCAGGATTGGACAGCATTGCCCAAGCAGCAGGTCGTTGCAATCGCCACGGCAAAAAAGAAGGCAAAGGTCAAGTATTTGTTTTAAATTTGAAAGAACCCAACTTTGCCACCGTATTGCCCGATATAGACCAAGGCAAACAATGTGGTGCAAGAACATTACGCGAATGCCCATCATCAACCGCCATTTTGCAGCCTGAAACCATCAATCTTTATTTTCAATACTATTTCTATCAGCGAAAAGATGAAATGGTTTATCGCTTAAAACACAATCACTCGGGCAATTTATTGGATTGGCTGTCGGACAATCCCCGAAACACCTGTCGCCGAGAACTTTTACGACAATCATTCAAAAGTGCAGGACAAGAATTTAAGGTCATTGACGCGCCCACTCGTGCCGTGATTGTGCCTTTTGGCGAAGGCAAAACCTTAATTGCGACATTGTGTGGTGCGTGGCAACCCCAAACCATGCGCGATGAATTGGCAAAAGCACAACAGTTTAGTGTGAATGTGTTTCCCAATGTTTGGCAAGCATTGATGCAACAGGGGGCAATACAAGAAGTTCAGGCAGGCTCAAACATTTATTATGTAACCGACAGCCATTATCATTCCGAATACGGTCTCACCGTTGATGAAACAGGAAAAATGCCTTTTTACGATTTATAAGGAGCAATCATGAACAACACCATTACTTTTCGGGTATGGGGCAGACAAGCACGGTTTACCGACCCGATTACCAATATTGGTGGTGAAAAATTCACTTATCACATTCCCACCTATGAAGCCATAAAAGGCATTTTAAAAAGCATTTACTGGAAACCGACTTTGATTTGGCACATCAAGCGCATTCGTGTGATGAAACCCATTCGCACCCAAAGCAAATCCACCAAACCCAAAGAATGGAACGGTGGCAACACTTTGGCAATTTACACCTTTTTGCAAGATGTGGAATATCAAGTAGAAGCCTATTTTACTTGGAATGAAAATTGGGACGAACTCAAAGAAGACCGCATTGCTGGCAAACACATGGCAATCGCCCAAAGAATGTTAGAACGCGGTGGACGACAAGATGTTTTTTTGGGCGCACGAGATTGTCAAGGCTATGTTGCGCCTTGCACATTTGGTGATGGGCAAGGTTTTTATGATGACATTGACAATTTGGATTTTGGACTGATGTTTCACAGCTTTGGCTACCCCGAAGAAACGGGCAAAAATGAATTGATTAGCCGCTTTTGGGCGGCGAATATGGCACATGGCATCGTTGAATTTCCCAGCGTACACGATTCAGGCAGCCTGAAAACCCGTTTTATCCGTGAAATGAAACCCGAAAAACCATTTCAACGTGAAAAAAATGTCAAATCGGTGGAAAATGAAGCGAAGGAGCTGGGATTATGACTTGGATACAAAAACTTTATCACACTTACGAAGCCGTATCTTGTCAAAATTTAGACAGCACAACACCGCTTACACCCATTGGGCATACCATACAAACAGCCCACATTGTCATTGTGATTGATGGGCAAGGAACGTTCATCACCGCCCGTGTTATGCCACCCAAAACAACCATCATGCTGCCCGCAACCGAATCGTCAGAAAATCGCACCAGTGGCGAAGCCCCACACCCATTGGCAGACAAATTGCAATATGTGGCAAAAGATTATTTGAATTATGGCGGTGGCAAAAAGGCTTATTTTGATGGCTACCTGAAACAATTAACCGCTTGGTGTGAATCATCATCGGCACACCCAAAAGTCAAAGCCATATTAAACTATGTACAAAAAGGTACAGTAATTCAAGATTTGATTAAAGTGGGCGTGTTGCCAGTCAATGAACACAATCAGGTATTAAGCCAATGGGAACAAGAAGGAGAAGCCCCTGAAATTTTTTCAGTCCTACCCAAAACCAAGGGGGAAATTGAATTTGGTTCTGCATTGGTATGCTGGTCGGTAGAGATGGCTGGCGACCCAAACAGCAACACTTGGACAGACAGCAGCATTCAACAAGCATGGACAAATTATTTGGCACAAACCGATGGCGAACAAGGATTCTGCTTTGTAAAAGGCGAAGAAACCACCATTTCTACCATGCACCCAGCCAAATTGCGTCATACAGGCGACAAAGCCAAACTGATTTCCTCCAATGACAAAGAAGGCTATACCTACCGTGGGCGTTTTGACACCGCAGAAGAAGCCGCCAGTGTATCGGCAGAAGTTTCTGCCAAAGCACACGGTGCCTTGCGTTGGTTGATTGGTCGCCAAGGCATCAAAAATGGCGAGCAAGTTACGGTTGCTTGGGCAATAGGTGGGCAAAAAGTCCCATCGCCATTGGCGGACATGTTTTTTGATGTGCATGCCGATACCCATGAAGACACACCCAATGAAACACCCCAGTCTGAAAACCTCAAAGATTGGTCTGCCGACATGGGCGAACAAGCCGCCGTATTGATTAAGAAAAAACTGCATGGCTATCAAGCCAAATTGGACAAACACGAACAAATTTCTTTATTGATGCTTGATTCTGCCACCACAGGTCGCATTGCTTTAACTTACTATCAAGAATTTTTACCCCAAACGTATTTTGCCAATTTGGACGCTTGGATTGATGATTTAACATGGTATCAGCGTTACAGCACAGAAAAGCCCGATGCCAAAAAATCGGATAAAAAACAAAAAATTTGGGCAAAAACCGCACCATCGCCTTTTGCCATTGCACAGGCTGTTTATGGCAAATCATTGAGCGACACGTTGAAAAAACAATTGTATGCGCGCCTGTTGCCTGTGATTGCGGGTGGGCGAAGTGTACCCATTCCCTACGATTGGGTAAAAAACAGTTTTCAGGCTGCCTGCAATCCCAGTAGCCACGATTCAATTTGGGAATGGCAACGCAATATTGGGGTTGCCTGCGCTTTATACAAAGGCTGGCGCGCCCGTCATCATGACTTATTACAACGGAGAACCTACACCATGAGTTTAGATACAGAAAACCGCTCACGCGATTATGTGTTTGGCAGATTATTGGCAATTGCCGAACACATCGAGCGCATGGCATTAAACATGACAAATGAAATGCGTGCCACCAATGCCGAACGCTACATGCAACGTTTTGTGAATAGCCCCTTTAAAACATGGCAGCAATTGGAAATCAATCTTAAACCTTACAAAGAACGATTGCGTAAAGATTATCCTGTACGCATTTCTGAAAAGTTCACTTTACAGAACCCTTTGGCATTTTTAAACAATAAAAACAATGAAATAAGCCAATTACTCGCCATATTAGATGAATTACATCAATCAGGTTGCGATTTGAATCAGCCATTAGAACCCGAATTTTTGCTGGGCTATCACAGCCAAAGAATGGCAAATCGCCAATCCAAGCAGCCTGAATCCAACACACCAGACAACCCAATCCAACAAGCTTAATTGAGGAGCATATTCATGAGCTTAACCAAAAAAATTGATTTTGCCTTAATCATCAGCGTCAAACATGCCAATCCCAATGGCGACCCACTCAACGGCAATCGCCCACGCACCGACTTTCAAGGCTTTGGCGAAATCACCGATGTGTGCTTAAAACGCAAAATCCGCGACCGCTTGCAAGATGATGGCGAGTGCATTTTCGTCCAATCCGATGAAAAGAAAACCGATGGCATGACCAGCCTTGCCAATCGCGCCAAAGATGACAATGTCGGCTTGGGCAAAGATGCGTTCAATGCCAAAAAAGCCAATAAAGACGACACCGCCAAAAAAGCCTGTGCAAAATGGCTTGATGTACGCAGTTTTGGGCAAGTTTTCGCCTTTGGTAAAAGCGAAGAAGGTGCGGGCGTATCCATTGCTGTTCGCGGTCCTGTTACTTTGCATTCGGCATTCAGCGTTGAGCCTGTCAATATTACCAGCACCCAAATCACCAAAAGTGTAAGCGGCGAAGGCGATGGCAACAAAAAATCATCTGACACCATGGGCATGAAACACCGTGTGGATAATGGTATTTATGTTGCCTATGGTGCCATGTCGCCACAACTGGCTGAACGCACTGGCTTTTCTGATGATGATGCACAAAAAATCAAAACGGTATTGACCAAATTGTTTGAAGGCGATGCTTCATCTGCACGCCCCGAAGGCAGTATGCGTGTGCTGAAATTGATTTGGTGGGAACACAATTGCAAATCAGGACAATATTCTTCTGCACAAGTGCATGCCAGCCTGAAAGTCCATGCCGATGGCAGCTATGAGTTGGCACAATTGGCACCAGACTTTACGCCAGAAGAAATCAACGGATTCTAACCATGCGCCCTATCCCACTTTCTGCCTTACAACACCATGCGTTTTGCCCACGCCAATGCGCTTTGATTCACAACGAACAAGCGTGGGCTGACAACTTCCTAACCGCACAAGGCAATGCCCTACACGAACGGGTGGACAATGGCGAACCCGAAATCCGCAAAGGCATTCGCTTTGAACGCAATGTGCATGTTTGTGCAGAAAAGTGGGGTTTAACAGGCATTTTGGATATGGTGGAACACGATTTGCATTCAGGCAGCCTCAAACCCGTAGAATACAAACGCGGCAAGCCCAAACCCACACCCATAGATGAAATTCAACTGTGCGCCCAAGCCCTTTGCCTAGAAGAAATGACAGGCAAAACCATCACCGAAGGCGCATTGTGGTATGGACAAACCCGTCATCGCGTGTGTGTGGCGTTTTCAGACAGCCTGAAAGCCCAAACCACCGAAATCATCACCCAAGTCCAACAATTGCTCAACAGCCAACACACCCCACCACCCCAATACGGCAAACATTGCAAAGCCTGCTCGCTGGTTGAAATTTGTCAGCCCAAGCTGTTTAACCAAGACCGTTCCCCACACTACACCGCACAACTATTTGGCGAAGACTGATGCGCAAACTCCAAAACACACTCTACATCACCACCCAAGGCAGCTATCTGCACAAAGAACGCGAAACCCTAGTCGTTGAACAAGAACGCAAAAAAGTCGCCCAATTGCCCATACATTCCATCGGACACATTTTCTGTTTTGGCAATGTACTGGTTTCCCCCTTTTTATTGGAATTTTGTGGCGAATATGGGGTTAATTTGGCATTTTTTACCGAAAACGGACGTTTTTTAGGGCGATTTGTGGGGCGACAAAGCGGCAACGTCCTATTAAGACGCGCCCAATATCGCCAATCCGAACAAAACCCCATTCCCATCGCCCGCAACATCATTGCCGCCAAAATTCAAGCCAGCAAACGGCTACTACAACGCCAAATCCGCAACCACGGCGAAAACCCAGACATTCAGGCAGCCATAGCCGCACTCAATTCCAGCCTACAACAACTCAAACACGCCCAAAACACAGACACCATACGCGGCATAGAAGGCGATGCCGCCGCCCGTTATTTTGGCGTATTTGGACAAATGCTGTCTGAAAAAGCGGTTTCACCTTTCAAGGCAGAAACCGCCGCCCACCACGAGACGAAGTCAATGCCCTACTCTCATTTTTATACAGCATAGTCGGCAAAGACATATCAGGCGCACTACAAGGCGTAGGGCTAGACCCACAAGTTGGCTTTTTGCACGCCGACCGTTCAGGTCGCGACAGCCTAGCCCAAGACCTATTAGAAGAATTTCACGCATGGCTCATCGACCGCATGGTGTTATCGCTCATCAATCGCGGGCAAATCAAACCCAACGATTTTGTCAAAGAAATCAGTGGTGCCGTCCATATCAAGCCCGAAACACGCAAACTCATCTTCCAAACCCTCCAAAGCAAAAAACAAGAAAAAATCACCCACCCCTTCATCAACGAAGAAGTTGCCATCGGCTTACTGCCCCACATACAAGCCATGTTGCTGTCGCGCCATTTACGCGGCGATTTAGCCGAATATCCCCCATTTTTGGTGCGTTAAACCCACCCAAGCCAGAGTAAAAAAGCAGACGTGGCGTTGCGCCGCCACACCCACGCCCCAGCAGCCCCCACATTTACAGGCAGCCCAAAAGGAAACAAAATGCTCATGCTCATCACCTACGACATATCCCTAGCAGACGAAGGCGGAGCCACACGACTGCGTCATATAGCCGAACATTGTTTAGACTATGGCGTTCGCGTACAATATTCCGTGTTTGAATGCGATATAGTCCCCGACCAATGGGTTGTATTAAAAAACAAACTGTTAAATACCTACAATCCCCATACCGACAGTTTGCGTTTTTACCATTTAGGCAGCAAATGGCGCGGCAAAGTAGAACATCACGGTGCCAAAAAAGCCATAGACATTTACCAAGATACCCTCATTTTATAAATCGCTAACGTGCAGTACACAGCCAAAACCCAAGGGTTTAGCGAATCAAAAAAGTTCCTTAAAAATCAAGAAATCACAATTTAGCACACAGCATATAGGTGCATTTATGCTATACTTTGGTTTCGCCTTTTAGGGTGGCTAGCGAAAACAGGTTCTCAAAGCCAGATGCAGCAAGGCTTCCCAAAGGGGCTTCGGGTACCCACGGGTACCCGTGTGTTTAAACTAATATTTTTACTGGTGTATCTGAATATAAACCAATCGGGTACCCACGGGTACCCGTGTGTTTAAACACTTGCTGATACAACCGTTTGTGTTTGTGCTGTTTCGGGTACCCACGGGTACCCGTGTGTTTAAACTTTGATTTTAGCGGTGATTGTGTTTTTTGTGAAAATCGGGTACCCACGGGTACCCGTGTGTTTAAACAAAGCGCACCCAATCGCTTGTTTTATCGCCCAGTTCGGGTACCCACGGGTACCCGTGTGTTTAAACATACGCAATGAGCTACAAAAGCAGTTTGACGACATCGGGTACCCACGGGTACCCGTGTGTTTAAACAATGGCGAATACACACCCATTCAAGCCTATTTTGTCGGGTACCCACGGGTACCCGTGTGTTTAAACAAGAGACCGTGTTTTAAACGATATTTAGATTGAAGTCGGGTACCCACGGGTACCCGTGTGTTTAAACATCAATTTTATGCACTTTGGCAAAAGCGTCTTTCTCGGGTACCCACGGGTACCCGTGTGTTTAAACAATTTGCAAGGGCAATTTGCCACGATAAACCAATCGGGTACCCACGGGTACCCGTGTGTTTAAACACTTGTATGGGGAAGGTTTAACAGCAGCACAGGTCGGGTACCCACGGGTACCCGTGTGTTTAAACGTTAAACCGAAAGGCAAAAAATGGGCTACCAAGTTCGGGTACCCACGGGTACCCGTGTGTTTAAACACATTAATGTTATCCATCGTTGATGTTGATAGTGCTCGGGTACCCACGGGTACCCGTGTGTTTAAACAGTTTATTGAGAGCTGTCAAATTGATTATGACAAATCGGGTACCCACGGGTACCCGTGTGTTTAAACTATTTTAAGAATTACATATTTAAGTGAACAAAATGTCGGGTACCCGTGTGTTTAAACAAAAGTTATCCGAATTGCGCCATTATGGTTTTACTCGGGTACCCACGGGTACCCGTGTGTTTAAACTCTTACTATCAAAACAATACCCACTCCAACCTATTCGGGTACCCACGGGTACCCGTGTGTTTAAACAACAATGGCAGACATCACACACTCAAAACTGGATTTTCGGGTACCCACGGGTACCCGTGTGTTTAAACTTCGCAATAATCAGCGATGAGTTTGGCATCTTGTTTGTCGGGTACCCGTGTGTTTAAACAACACCTGCACCTGAGATTTGCTCAGGGTCTTCTCGGGTACCCACGGGTACCCGTGTGTTTAAACTGTACTCTTATACGGATTGTACAAACCCTTTGCCATCGGGTACCCACGGGTACCCGTGTGTTTAAACAGTTTCAAGATTTTTTTAAAGATGAATTATAGCTAACCAAAATTAAAATCACTACAATATTAAATTTATCATGGCTTACTCCCAAGACTTACGTAAACAAATCCTAAAAAGCGTTGCAAGCGGTATGACGATACGTCAAGCCTCCGCATTTTATGGCATCAGTACACATACCATTAACCAATGGAAACGAAATGGGATTGAAAGAAAAAAACGTCAATTCAAACCATTAAAAGTTAATCATGAAGCATTATTAAAAGATGTTGAAAACTACCCTGATGCCTTCCAATACGAACGTGCCAAGCGTTTGGGTGTTACCGCAAGTGCAATTTGTTACGCACTCAAACAGCTCAAAATTTCAGTTAAAAAAAGACGAGCCAACACCCAAAACAAGAACCAGAGCAGCGAAATCAGTACCATTTAAAATTGCGTTTTTACAAAAAAATGGGCTATCAAATGGTTTATATTGATGAAAGTGGTTTTGCACACAAACCGTTCATCGTCCAAAAGGCTATTCTCTGATTGGGCGGCGTTGTTATGCGACTTACGATTGGCAAATACGTAAACAAACCAATGCAATAGGTGCATTGTTAAATGGGCGTTTGTTTACAGTTGCTTTGTTTCATCATACGATTAATCGTGCGGTTTTTATTCAATGGCTAAAAGAAGATTTAATACCAAAATTGAATAAAAAGAGTGTGTTGATTATGGATAATGCTCGCTTTCATGTCGGTGAAGAGATTCGTCAATTGGTGGCACAAAGTGGGCATAAGCTGCTGTATTGACCTGCATACAGTCCTGATTTGAATCCTATTGAACAATACTGGGCTTATGCCAAAAATACGCGGCGCAAATACATGATTTCTGATATTGAAATTTTATTTGACCGATATTTGTAGTGATTTTGTTTTTAATTGGCTATAGTTAATCGGGTACCCGTGTGTTTAAACAAGCAAAGCGCGGTTTTCTGCCTGCTCTTTACCGCTCGGGTACCCATGTGTTTAAACAAGCGGAAGTGCAAGATTATTTTGTGCAAGCTGGCTCGGGTACCCGTGTGTTTAAACGTAAGTTATTTTTTGACCCCTTGTTTTGGCTTTTTTCGGGTACCCACAAGTACTCGTGTGTTTAAACCATTACCCATTTTATTTCAAATACTCTCTAAATACCAATTATCCATATAAATAATCCCCAGTCCATTATTCAATGACTGGGGATTATTAAAATCAACACAGTGACAATATTAAAACGAAAAGTTCATATTAAATTATACTTATACCCAATAAATCAATTATTGTTATTGTTGTTATTCTGACGGCGCAACATGGCTGGAATCTCATAGTCATCTAAAACAGATTGACTGGAAAAGTCTGCCGCAACCAAATTCATGCTGCGTGTATTGCGCCCTGAACGGATTACCGTTCCCATGTCTTTTGTGCTGGGCAAATCCAAATCAAGACTCACATTAACCGAAGTGGGGCGATTGCTGCTACTGCTGCGTGGTAAACCCATATCCAACTGATGGCTGCCACGCAAACTGTTGTTGTGTCGATTCAGCATATCGTGATGTTCAGGATTTTCACGCAAACCTGTGGCAATAATGGTAACGCGAATCGCATCTTCGGGCATATTCACGTCTTCTGCTGTACCGAATTTTAACTCTGCATCAGGCGATGCGTATTCGCCCACCACAGACATAATTTCTTGATATTCATCTAAAATCAGGCAATCTGGTGCTGTTGTGATGTTTACCAATACGCCTTTCGCACCGCTCAAACTCACATCGTCCAACAATGGGCTTGAAATGGCTTGTTCAATGGCAATACGCGCACGGTCAGAACCTTTGGATTCGCCAATGCCCATCATCGCCATGCCAACAATGCTCATCATGTTTTTCACATCGGCAAAGTCCAAATTGATGAAACCAGGGCTGGTAACAATTTCGGAAATGCCTGCTACACCATTACGCAACACATTGTTTGCTGCTCGGAATGCTTCGCGTACGGTCGTGCCTTTGCCCAAAGCAGCCAAAAGTTTGTCGTTTGGCACAACAATCAGCGAATCCACATGATTTTTCAGCATTTCAATGCCTTGTTGTGCCACGATGGAGCGTTTGCCTTCGTGTTTGAATGGACGTGTTACCACCGCCACGGTCAAAATACCCAATTCTTTGGCAATTTCGGCAATTACGGGCGCTGCACCTGTGCCTGTACCACCGCCCATACCTGTGGTAATGAACAGCATGTCTGCACCGCTAATGGCTTTGACAATGGATTCTCGGTCTTCCATGGCGGCGGCGCGACCCACTTCGGGATTGGCGCCTGCACCCAAACCGCGCGTTAAACTGGCACCCAACTGAATTTTATTGGGGGCGATGTTGTCCATTAAAGACTGGGCATCTGTGTTGGCACTGATGTATTCTACACCCTGAATCGGGTTTTCAATCATATTGTTAATTGCATTGCAACCACCGCCACCGACACCGATAACTTTAATAACTGCTGGACCTGTGGGTACTTCAACAAAGTTATAAATCGGTTTTTCCATTTTATACATACTCCATCATACCCTTTGGCGGGGCATGTTCAAATCAATAGCAAAATAACCCCGCATTATAAAGAAGTCTAGTCGGCTTGGCAAAAGACTTCTGAAACACAGCCTATTTGGGGCGAATCCTTGTTTTACGTTTTTTGATGTGGTTTGGCAATCCGTTTGAAATGGATATTTAGACTTTCAGGCTGCCTGAAAATGGAAAAACAAGCCAAACCACGCACTTTTCATTTTTTGTTTGTTGCCATCACAATGTTTTGTTAATCCAATCTTTTATGCGAACAAACAAACTTTCTTTGGGTTCATCGTGCTGGTCATAACGATTGTTTTCGTATTCGGGTTCTTCAATGACAGGCTGCGGCTTGGGCTGGCGGCGATTGGGCACACCTGCACTTTGTCCGCGAGGATTGCGCTCTTTGGCTGCCTGCAACAAACCAATCACGGTTGAATAACGTGGATTGCGCACACGTTCAGACAAACCCGCCATTTCTGGGGGAACACCAATGCGTACAGGCAGGTCAAACACATCTTCTGCCAACTCCACAATGCCGCGCAACAGCGATGCGCCACCTGTTAAAACAATACCCGAAGTCAAAACTTCTTCTGGGAAACCCGAACGGCGCAATTCGTTCAAGGTCAATTCCAAAATTTCTTCTACACGCGGTTGAATCACACTTGCCAACACACGGCGTGAAATTTGACGCGAACGGCGGTCGCCCACACTCGGCACTTCCACCATGTCGTCCAAGCCTTCAATGTTTGCCAACGCCACACCATAATTCACTTTGATGTATTCGGCAGAGCTGGAAGGCGTACGCAAAGCGTGTGCCAAATCGCGTGTAATCAAATCACCCGCCACGGGAATCACGGCAGTATGGCGAATCGCACCATTGGTGTAAACGGCAATGTCGGTTGTGCCACCGCCAATGTCCACCACACACACGCCCAATTCTTTTTCATCTTCGGTCAAAACGGCTGACGCACTTGCCAAAGGTTGCAACATGATGTCGTCCACCACCAAACCGCAACGTTGCACGCATTTTTGAATGTTTTGCATGGCGGTAACGGCACCTGTGATGATGTGTACGCGCGTATCCAAACGCACACCACTCATGCCAATGGGTTCGCGCACCCCTGGTTGATTGTCAATGATGTATTCTTGCACCACGGTATGCAACACTTGGTGGTCGGGTGGAATATTGACCGCTTTGGCGGTTTCTTTGGCGCGGTCAATGTCGGCTTGGGTTACTTCGCCATCTTTGATTTTGACCACACCTTGTGAATTCAGGCTGCGAATATGGTTGCCCGCAATACCTGTGGTCAGATTGGTGATTTTGCAATCTGCCATGTGTTCAGCTTCCGACATGGCATGTTTGATGGCTTGGGCGGTGGCATCAATATTTGTTACCATGCCTGCCTTCAAACCACGCGATTGCGCTTGACCAATGCCGACAATGTGAATTTCATCGTCAATCAGTTCGCCAATTAAGGCAATCACTTTTGATGTGCCAATATCCAATGCACTGATGTATTGTTTGTTTTCCATTTCACTGTCTCAATTGAAAATTTAATGATTTGAATTGGGTTCAAGGTTGGTTTCCTCTAACGCCATTTTAGCAGCTTCTTCCGAATTGGCGGCTGCTTTGCTGCGATTGCGCGTGGCAAAACCATCGCCATAACGCATATCCACATAATCCAATAACAAGGCTTGCTCGTGCAATGAATGCTGCCAAGCATTGGCAAAACGACTCAATCGGGTGTTCACATCGCCTTTGCCCAAACGCAACTCAATGCCATTGTTCAACATCATTGACCACGATGAGCGCGGGGTATATTGTAAACGGAGAATGCCCAAACGCAAAGGCTGCAATTCTGAACTGAATATTTTGTATTGGCTGACCATTTGTGCCAACACGGTTAAATCGCCGTCAAATAAGGGCAAAGGTTTGTTGTAGGCTGCCTGAAAAACTTTGCCTTCGCCATCAACCAAACCTGCTACATGACCTTCTTGTACCCATTTGGCAACAGGTTCATGTTCTTTTACCGTAATGCGAATGGCATTGGGGAAAATGCGTTCCACCACCACATCATCAACCCATTCACTTTGACTGGCAAGGCGTTGTGCCTCGTCCAAATCCACATAAAAAAAGCTGCCACTTAAATGTGGTTTCAAACGATTAAACAATTTTTGTTTGTCCACATATTGTAAAGTTTGATGTGATTGTGGCGCAACAATGTCCACCGTGGCAATTTGAAAATAATCGCTGTATGACACCCAACGAATCGCCGCGCCCAGCAAAAACAAACCAATCACACCATACAAAAATTTGGTTAAAGCACCGCTCACGGCATTTTCATTGTACTTCATAAGCAATTTTCAAAATTTGGATACATAAATCAGCAAATTCAATGCCTGCCTGTTTGGCGGCTTTGGGAATGAGGCTGTGGTCGGTCATACCAGGTAATGTGTTGCTTTCCAAAATGTACAATTTGCCATCTGCGTCTTTTAAAAAATCCACACGACCGCAATTATTGCCACCACCAATAGCGGCAAAGGCTTGCAAAGCCAAGTTGCGCATCAATTTTTCATCTTCATCGTTCAAATCAGATGGGCACATGTAAACGGTGTCATCGCGTTGGTATTTGGCTTCATAATCGTAAAATTCATTGGCGGGAATGATGCGTATGCTGGGCAAAGCCTGACGGTTAATCACGCCACAAGTGTATTCGCCGCCCGACATGAATTGTTCTGCCAAAATTTCGCCGTGTAAATTTTGGGCGCGAAGTTCGCGGTATTTTTGTTGCAATTCGCCTGCTTGTTTGATTTTGTGTACACCCACGCTGCTGCCTTCGGCGGCGGGTTTGATGAACAGGGGCAAGCCCAATTCTTGTTCCACTTTGGCAAAATCGCTGTCATCGCGCAAAACGGCAAAAGGTGGAATGGGCAAACCCAAAGCCTGCCACAACAATTTGCTGCGGTATTTGTCCATGCCCAAAGCCGACGCCAACACGCCACAACCTGTGTAGCGCACGCCCAAGGCTTCCAATGCGCCTTGTACTGTACCGTCTTCACCATAACTGCCGTGCAAGGTGTTGAAGGCTGCCTGAAAACCTTGTGTTTTCAATTCAGACAAATCGGTTTCTTTGGGGTCAAATGCGTGTGCGTCCACGCCTTTGCTTTTTAAGGCAGCCAAAATTGCTGCGCCACTGTTGAGCGATACTTCACGCTCGGACGAAAAACCGCCCATCAAAACAGCCACTTTACCAAATTCTTTCATCGTGTGCTTTCTGTTTCACTGCCTTTCAGACAGCCTTTTTATTGTTCAAATGTGTTGTGGGAATGCCTTTTCAGGCTGCCTGAAAAAACGTTTTTTTGCCCCAACAACACCAAAATTCATTCAAAATCATTCAGCAGCAGGTGCGGTTAAATCCAACAAGGCTTGCGGTACGCGACTGATGCTGCCTGCACCCATGTTCAACACCACATCGCCATCTTGCAATACATTCAACAGCGTTTCAGGCAGCGCGGCAACGTCTTCACAAAAAATCGGTTCAATTTTGCCTGCCACGCGCACGGCACGGCTCAATGCGCGACCGTCTGCGGCAATAATGGGGTCTTCGCCTGCGGCATAAACTTCGGTCAAAACCACGCAATCGGCACGATTCAAAATTTGCACGAAATCTTCAAACAAATCGCGTGTGCGTGTGTAGCGGTGCGGCTGAAACGCCAAAACCAAACGATTATTGGGATACGCACCACGCGCTGCCGCCAAAGTTGCCGCCATTTCCACAGGGTGATGACCGTAATCGTCAATCAACAAAGCGCGACCGCCATTGGGCAAATCAATCTCGCCATAGCTTTGGAAACGCCGCCCTACCCCACTGAATTCTGCCAAACCGCGCTGAATCGCCTCCACAGACGCGCCGCATTCCAATGCCACGCCAATTGCCGCCAAAGCGTTCAACACATTGTGTCGCCCTGGTAAATTCAGCACCACATCAAAATTCAAATCGCCTGATTTGCGTTTGGCACACACGCGAAATTGCATTTGTGCGCCCGATGTTTGCACTTGGGTGGCACACAAATCGGCGGTTTCATCGTCAATATTGTAGGTGGCAAAGGGCTTGTTGATGCGCGGCAAAATGGCGCGAACGTGTTCGCTGTCGGTACACAAAAAGGCTTTGCCATAAAACGGCATGCGATGCACAAAATCAATAAAGGCTTGATGTAAATTTTCAATTTTGTGGTCGTAGGTGTCCATGTGGTCGGTGTCAATATTGGTAATCACCGACAACACGGGCGATAAATACAAAAATGACGCATCACTTTCATCGGCTTCGGCAACCAAAAAATCGCTTTTGCCCAACTTGGCATTGGTGCCTGCGGCGGTGAGTTTGCCGCCAATCACAAAGGTGGGGTCTAAACCTGCTGCGCTCAATATGCTGGCGGTTAGGCTGGTGGTGGTGGTTTTGCCGTGTGTGCCTGCAATGGCAATGCCTTCGCGAAAGCGCATCAATTCTGCCAACATCATGGCGCGTGGAATAATGGGAATGTGTTGCGCGTTGGCTGCCTGAACTTCGGGATTATCGGCTTTCACAGCGGTGGAAGTAACCACCACGTCCACATTTTGCACGTTTTCGGCGGCGTGTCCTTCAAACACGCGCACACCCAATTTGTTTAAACGGCGCGTTACGGCACTTTTGGCTTGGTCGGAACCCGATACTTCGTAGCCCAAATTGTGCAACACTTCGGCAATGCCACACATACCTGAACCGCCAATACCCACAAAATGAACTTTTTTAACTTTATTTTTCATCATTTTTACATTTCCTTACCGTGTGTTGCGATATTTCGCGCTTTCAGGCTGCCTTTGCGCCAAAAATCGGTTATTTTAAAGGTGTTAAGATATTTTGACAATTTCTTTATTGATTTTCAGAAAAATGCGTTTTCAGGCTGCCTTACAGCACACAATAAAAATCAAATTAGGGGATATTGAGGATTTGCGCTCTGTCGCCGAAGGCAAAAATTTTCATTTTATCGCGCACCATCAAAATCAATCGCAACCCAAATGACGCGCCACGCCATTGAAACTGTCGTTTAAAATGCGGCAACTTTGCTCATCGGCATTGGCTTGCAACACCAAATCGTTTTTCAATTCTTCGTTGAGGCTCAACAAGCCTTCGTGGTCGCTTTGTTTGGCAAAGCATTGTTCAACACGTTGATAATATTGCGAACAAGCTGACGGCAAGGGCGGCAAAGACACATCAGACGCACGCGAAACCGCCGATGCACTGCGGGCAATGTTTTGAAATTCGGCAATATCGGACGCGGTAATGCTTTGCATGGCTTGGCGGCTGCTTGCCAAAATGTCTTGTTCTTGTGGGCTGTTTAAAAATTTGCGATGCGATGGGCGATGATGCGGCTGCCTGTGCAAAAGTCTGCGATGCGTGTTGGGCAGTGAGCGGTGGGGCAACGGGCGTGCTGTCGGGCTGCTCGGAACAAGCCGCCAGCGTTAAAATGGCAATGATTGAAAGTGAATAAATGGACTTCATAAAATCATTCAGGCTGCCTGAAAAGGCTTTTGGGGCATTTCAGGCAGCTTTGGTTGGGTTGATTAAAACAGGCTGCTCACTTCGGCAACAATGTCATCGGCGCGCATGAACGTTTCGCCAATCAAAAAGGTGTGTACACCGTGCTGGCGCATGAAATCCACATCGGCTTTGTGGCGAATGCCGCTTTCGGTAATCGGGATAAAATCGCGCAAATGCGGCAAAAGTTGCACAGTTTGCTGCAAATCCACGTCAAAAGTCCGTAAATTGCGATTATTGACACCGCGCAAGGGTGTGGTCATTTTGGTGCATTTTGCCAATTCGCTTTCATCGTGCAATTCAAGCAGCACCGCCATGCCCAAGCTGTGCGCCACGTTTTCCAAATGCAATAAAGTGGCTTCGTCCAAAGCGGCGGCAATCAGCAAAATCGCGTCTGCGCCCCACACGCGGGCTTGATAAATTTGGTATTCGTCTATCATAAAATCTTTGCGTAACACGGGCAGCGACACGGCTTCACGCGCTTCACGCAAATAATCAGGCGAGCCTTGAAAATATTTTTCATCGGTCAAAACCGACAAACAGGCTGCCCCTGCTTTTTCGTAATCTTGGGCGTGCTGGGCTGGCTGAAAATCGGCACGAATCAAACCTTTGGACGGACTGGCTTTTTTGATTTCGGCAATGATGGCTGGCACACCTGCGGCGTGTTTGGCACGAATCGCGCCCACAAAATCGCGCACAGGGCTGGCTTCACGCGCCAGTTGTTGCATTTCAGGCAGGGAAAGGTGTTGCTGGGCTAGGGCGACTTCTTGTTGTTTGGTCGCCAAAATTTTTTGCAAAATATCAGACATAAAAACGCACTCAATTCACAGTTGAACGGATTGTAGGGCAAATGTTATTTTTGGTAAAGACACGGTGTGTGTTTTATAATAGCCGTTTTTGATTTTGCCCGATGATTTTCAGGCTGCCTGAAAACAAAAAAAGGTTCTCCACACATTATGCGCTTAACCCAAATCAAATTAGCAGGATTCAAATCGTTTACCGACCCCACCACCATTCATGTGCCAGCGCAACTGGTTGCCGTGATTGGTCCCAACGGCTGCGGCAAATCCAATGTGATAGACGCGGTGCGCTGGGTGCTGGGCGAAGCGTCTGCCAAACAATTACGCGGCGAATCCATGCAAGATGTGATTTTCAACGGTGCTGCCACGCGCCGCCCTGCCCCACGCGCATCGGTGGAATTGGTGTTTGACAACAGCGACCACAGCTTACAAGGCGCATGGGGGCAATATGCCGAAGTGTCCATCAAACGCCAACTCACGCGGCAGGGCGAATCCAGCTACTACATCAACAATCAAGTGGTGCGCCGCCGTGATATTACCGATTTGTTTTTGGGAACGGGCGTGGGCGCGCGCGGTTATGCGGTCATTGAACAGGGCATGATTTCGCGGATTATTGAGGCGCGACCCGAAGAACTCCGCGCCTATATTGAAGAGGCGGCTGGCGTATCCAAATACAAAGAACGCCGCCGCGAAACCGAATTGCGCTTAAAAGACACGCGCGAGCATTTGCAACGCCTGTCGGATTTGCAAAATGAGTTGGCGCGTCAGGTAGAAAAGCTGGAAAAACAGGCTGGCACGGCAGAACATTATCAAAAATTGCAAGATGATTTGGCGCATTGGCAAAATTTGTTGGATTTTGTGCAATGGCAAAACGCGCTGCTTGCCGCCGACCAGTTTAGCGAGGCGCATTATGCGGCACAATATCAACAAGAACAAGCGGTTGAACAACAAAATGCGTTGAGCGACCAAATCCAAACCCTGCGCCAAACCGAGCAGGAACAGCAGCAACATCATCATTCGCTCAATCAGGAATACGCGCTGTTGCGTGAACAAATTGCGCGTTTGGAAGAGCAACTTCGCGCCTATCAAAATCAGCAGCAGCGCATGGAACGCGATAAGGCAAACGCGGCAACGGCTTTGCAAAAAATCCAACAAGAACAAATCGTGATTCGCAGCGAATGCGATTTGATTGAGGCGGATTTGCTGACCCAACAGGAAACATTGAGCGAATTGGCAATGGCGGTGGCGGAACATGAAACAAGGCTGCCTGAATTGGAACAAATGCAACAAAATACGCAATTTGCCCATCAAAATCAGCAAAATGAGCTGAATCGCATCAAACGTGAATTGGCTTTGAAACAGCAGCAACAACAGCACATCATTGCCACGCTGGAAAATCACGCCAAACGTGGCACGGCTTTGCAAGAAGAACAGGCTGCCTTAAATTTGCCGCAAGAACAGGAATTGAACACAGCACAAGAACAAGCAGAAATTTTGCAAAATCAATATGATGAAAGTGAAAGTGTGTTGCTTGATGTGGAAAGCCGTTTGGCGGAAATGAAGGGGCGCGTTCAGGCTGCCGAAACGGAATATCAGCAATATTATCAACAACATTTGAATGCACAAGCGCAACAACAGGCTTTGGCAACTTTGCTGCAAGACCACAATACGGCAGATTTTTGGCAACACACCGAATGGTCGTCTGCGCCTGCGCTGTGGCAGCATTTGACGGTGCCAAGCGAGTGGCAACACGCGCTGAATGTGATTTTGGCGGAGCGTTTGCAAGCGCGTTGGCTGCCTGAATCGGTGCAATGGGATTGGGCAAATTTGCCACAAGGCGCGGCGGCTTGGATTAACGTTTCAGGCAGCCTGAACAAGAAAAATCAGCCTGTTCAAGCCCTTATCAATCAAATTCAGGTAAGCAAGGATTTTCAGGCTGCCGTCCAATATTGGCTGGACGGTGTGCTGTGTGCCCCCAATTTGGCTTATGCGGTGGCGCAACAAAATACTTTACAAAACAATCAACTGTGGCTCACGCCCGAAGGTCATCGGGTGGACAAAATGGGGGTGGTTTTGTTTGATGCCAACAGCAATCTGCAACCGATTCAGTATCAAAATCGCCACGATGAATGGGTGAATGAATTGGCGGCATTGTCGCCCAAATTGGCGCAGGCGCAAGCGTCATTTGAAAAATTAAAAGAAGAATATCAAAAACTTGAAAATCAATACCGCGATATTCAAAGTCAAAATCGCCAGCAGGCTGGGCAATTACAGGCTGCCCAACATCGGGCAAATGAATTGTTTGCGCGTACCAATCAGGGGCAGTTGCGCCGCGAACACATTGAGCGCGAATTGGCACAAATCGCCGAAGATAAACGCCATTTGCTGCAACAACGCGACAATTTACACGATGACATAGACACGCTGGCTTTGAGCGCGGCGGAATTGGAAACGCAATATTTGGCACTTTCCGACAACCATCAGGCGCAACAAAATGCGTTCAAACAGGCACAACTGGCTTTGTTGGAGGCGAATCGGCAATATGGTTTGGCAGAAATCGCGCAACACAAACAGCAGCAGCGTTTGGACAGCTTACGCCAAAAAATTGATGAACTGGAACAGCAAAAAGCCGATTGGCAAGAACGCCAAACGGAATTGAATTTGCAGGACGAAAACGAGGGCGAACCCCACCACGCACAAAGGGTACAACTGAATACTTTGAGCGAACACGCGGCGGAGTTGCAAGACCAAATTGACGCGGCACAAAAAAGGCTGGCTGAAACGCAAAATGCGGGGCGAGAATTGTATGCCCAACAGCAAACTTTGGCGGCACAACTGCCGCAATTTCAGGCAGCCGCGCAAAATACGCTGTTGCAACAACAAGAAGCCCTGTTGAACGCCAAGCGTTATCACGAAAACCTGCACGAGCGCGCTGCCGATTTGAGCCAACTGGAAAAAGCCGCCAAAACCGCACCTTCTGTGTCCAATATGGCGCAAAACATCGCCAAAATCAGCCAAAACATTCAGTCGCTGGGCGCGGTAAACTTGGCGGCATTGCAAGAATTGGCAGAGGCGCGTGAACGCGATGAATATTATCGTCATCAAAGTGGCGATGTTCAGGCAGCCATCGCGCTGCTGGAAGAGGCAATCGCCCAAATTGATGGCGAAACCAAAACCCGTTTCAAAGAAACCTTTGATGCGGTTAATGAAAAAGTGCAAACCTTTTTCCCCACGCTGTTTGGCGGTGGCGAAGCCAGCCTGAAAATGAGTGATGATGATTTGCTCACAGCTGGCGTATCCATTATGGCGCGCCCACCCGGTAAGAAAAACAGCACCATTCATCTGTTGAGCGGTGGCGAAAAAGCCTTAACCGCGATGAGTTTGGTGTTTGCGCTGTTTACGCTCAATCCCGCACCGTTTTGTTTGCTGGACGAGGTGGACGCGCCACTTGACGATGCCAACACCAGCCGTTTTTGCGATTTGGTTAAGGAAATGTCGGCACAAACGCAATTTTTGTACATTTCGCACAACCGTTTGACCATGGAAATGGCAGAACAACTCATTGGCGTAACCATGCAAGAAAAAGGCGTATCGCGGATTGTGTCGGTGGACATTCAGCAGGCTTTGCAAATGGCAGAGAGTTAATCACATGAAATCTTTTTTAAAAAACATCATCATGCTGTGGTTGCTGTTGTTCAGCTTTCAGGCAGCCGCAGATGGCATCAATGCCACACGCCATGAAGGGCGCGTGTTGTCCAATGGCAAACTTGCCATCAGCAGCCGTTTCAAAACCGAGCTGCCTGAACAACTGAAAGAAGCCTTACTCAAAGGCGTACCATTGGATTTTGCGCTCACTTATCAGTTGGAACGCCCTACCCTAACGTCTTATCGCGTGAAATTGAATCAATGGGTCAGCAACAATGAACACACGGTCAATTATCGCCTGTCGTTTCACCCATTGACCAATAAATACCGCGTGAGCGTTGGCACATTTTCCAGCGAATACAACAATTTGGACATCGCCCTACGCGCAGTTGGGGCGATTGTAAACTGGCGCGTGTTGCACGAGGGCGCATTGAGCAACACCGACACGCAAGACATACGCGCCCAAGTTCGGCTGAATTTAAGCACGTCCAAATTGCCCAAACCGTTTCAGCTCAATGCGCTCACGGCAAGCCATTGGGATTTGGATTCGGGCTGGATTAATTTAAACATCAACCCATGATGCTGCTTTCAGGCTGCTTAGGGGCTAATGACAATTTGGGCGCGAAGTTGGTTTTTCAGGCAAAATTGTCAAATTCAAGGAAAAAATGCGAGTCAATGCCACCCATTGGCGAGTATTTTTGACGCAGAAGTTGGCGATTTTGATGAAAAAACAATCGCGAAACGAATTGTCATTAGCCCCTACTACAACTTAACCCTTTTCCAGCAATCTGCCCCACCCTAATCCGCAAACAGGGGTGGGAACAGATTGCCACAAACCCCAAAGTTTTTATGCAAAAATTTTTCATCATCGCAGGCGCATTGGCTTTTTTGGCACTTTACGCCCTCACGCTCACCACCGACAGCAACAGTGCATTGTCCCCCTATTTTTGGTGGGTGGTTGCCATTTGTGGTGCATTTATGTTGGCGTTTTTGGGTGCGATTTTGCGCTATTTATTCCAAATGGTGCGCGACAAACACCATCGCGTGTTTGGTTCACAAATTGCGCGGCGATTGTCGGTCATGTTTACGCTGGTGGCGGTGCTGCCTGCATTGGCATTGCTGGGCGTATCGGCACAATTCATTTCGCACAACATCAAAACTTGGTTTGGCAACGACACGCGCGAAGCCTTGGAACGCAGCTTGGCTTTGAGCAAATCGGCGGTCAATCAATCGCTGGAAACGATTGGCAATCAAGCCATTGTGATTCGCAACCATTTGAGCATAGCCGAACAACAAAATTATCCCCAACAGGCTCTGCACACCGAACAGGCGCGCCAGTTTACCCAACTTGCCATTTGGGACATGAAAAGCCAAACCCTGCTCCACCAAAACAACCCACTCAAACTCATGCAACCCGATGTGGACGACAAAGTTTTTACCCAATTACAACAACAACATCAGTTTAATTTTGCCGAAAAAATCAACGATACGCTCTACGCAAGCGGCTGGCTGGCATTGCCTGAACGCAATGGCACACAACTTGCTTTGTTTTTCAGACAGCCCATTCCGCCCCAAATTGCCGCCGATGCCGAACTCATCGAATCCGCTCGCGCCAAATATGCCGAATTGCTGTTTGCCCGACAAGGTTTGCAAACGTTTTTCCTGATTACTTTGGCAATCGCCGCAACTTTGGCGATTTTATTGGGCTTAACCGCCGCCTTGTATTTTGCGCGTAAATTTGTTGAGCCGATTTTGCAACTTGCCACAGGCACATCTTCGGTGGCACAAGGCGATTTCAGCCAGCGCATTGTCGTTCCCAACAAAAAAGATGAATTGGGTAAACTTGCCGACTTGTTCAACCACATGACCGAACAACTCGCCATCGCCAAAAATGCCGACCAACTGCATCGCCAACAACAAGAAGCCGCACGACATTATTTGGAGCGCGTATTGGAAAGTTTGAGCGCAGGCGTTTTAACGCTAGACGATTCAGGCTGCCTGAACACCCACAACCAAAGTGCCAGCACCATTTTTGATGTGGATTTGAGCCAACTGCACGGCAAAAATTGGGAAGATTGGGCGCACCTGTCGCCACAACACCAAATTTTGAGCGACACCATCGCCCAACTGCTTGATTCAGCCGCCCACCCCAATGGCAGCGAAATCAGCTATTCAGGCACAGACGAAACACGCATACTTTCGGGCAAAGCATTCAGGCTGCCTGCCGAAAATGGCAACGGCTTGGTGTTGGTTTTTGACAACATTACCGCGCTGGTGATGGCACAAAAAGAAGCCGCTTGGGGCGAAGTTGCCAAACGTTTGGCGCATGAAATCCGCAATCCACTCACGCCCATACAGCTTTCTGCCGAACGCTTGGCGTGGAAATTGCACGACAAACTGGACGAACCCAGCCAACAAATCCTAACAAAATCAACCGACACCATTGTCAAGCAAGTGGCGGCACTCAAAGAAATGGTGGAAGCCTTTCGCAATTATGCCCGCGCCCCCAAGCTCAAATTGCAAGAAATTGATTTAAACACGCTTGTCAATGAAGTTTTGGTGTTGTATGAAAGCAGCCCTTGCACATTTTCAGCAGAATTGAGTAATATTCCTATGTTGCTAAAAGCAGACACCACCGCCATTCGCCAAGTTTTACACAATCTGTTTAAAAACGCCGCCGAAGCCGCCGAACACGATAGCCAACCGCACGTTCAAATCCGCACTTGGCGCAATGCACAAACACAAGGTTTAACCATAGAAAACAACGGCAAAGGTTTCAGCAAACACATTTTGCAACACGCCTTTGAACCCTATATTACCGACAAACCCACAGGCACGGGTTTGGGTTTGCCCGTGGTCAAAAAAATCATTGAAGACCACAATGGCAAAATCACGCTGCACAATCTGCCTGAAAACGGTGCAAGCGTGCAAATTGAATTTAATGTGATTTCGGGCGCGTGATGGCTCAAACCGATTTCAGGCTGCCTGAAATCCACACCGCCCCGCATACGTCTATTGACTTTGGAAAACAAAATGCGCAGTACAGATATTTTAATTGTGGACGATGAAATTGGCATTCGTGAAGTGTTACAAGAAACACTGGAAGACGAAGGCTACACCGTTGCGCTGGCTGAAAATGCCGAAGAAGCGCGTCAATTACGCAACCAAGTTCGCCCCGCCATGGTGCTGCTGGACATTTGGATGCCCGACAGCGATGGCATTACCCTGCTCAAAGAATGGGCAACCAACGGTCAGCTCAATATGCCTGTGGTCATGATGAGCGGACACGGCAGCATTGACACCGCCGTAGAAGCCACCAAAATCGGCGCATTGGATTTTTTGGAAAAACCCATTCCCCTGCAAAAGCTGTTGGCAACCGTAGAACGCGCACTCAAACACAGCAACAGCCACACCACCGCCCATTTGTCGCTGGACAAACTGGGCAACAGCGCCATCATCAGCGAACTCAATCGCCAACTGGAACGCGCCGCCCAACAAAACAGCCCCATTTTGCTCTTGGGCGAATCAGGCTCGCCTTTTGAAGCCGTTGCCCGCTATTTCCACAAACCCGATAGCGCGTGGCTTGAACCCGCTCGCCCCGAACACATTGTGGATTCGCCTTTGGAAATGCTGCAAAAAGCCGCAGGTGGCGTGCTTTATCTCAACGACATCGCCCAATACAACAAAACCACCCAACAAAGCATCGCCTTTTTGCTGACCAAAGCCGAACGCTACAACACGCGCATCATCTGCACCAGCACCCAAGCCCTGTCTGAATTGCTCAACCAAGCAGGTCAAGACAATAAACTCATGGGTGTGTTGTCGTCTTTGGTGGTACACATTCCGCCCTTGCGCGAGCATGCCGAAGACATCGCCTTTTTGGTCAAACAAATCGCCGAAGAGTGGGCAGAGAGCCAAAAAATGCCACCAGCCAAATTCAGCCCAGACGCGCTGGAACAGCTCTGCCAATACGACTGGCCGGGCAATTTGGAACAACTGAAAAATGTGGTCAAAAACCTGATTGTGAATGCGGAAAATGGCGAAATTCACGCCCAAGCCGTACACAGTATGCTCAATCAATTTTTGCCCCAGCAAGATGATGAATTGATTAGCGGTTTTGATTTCAACCTGCCCCTGCGCGAATTGCGTGAAGAACTGGAACGCCGCTATTTTGAATACCACATTCAGCGCGAAGGGCAAAACATGAGCCGCGTGGCACAAAAAGTGGGTTTGGAACGCACCCATTTGTATCGCAAACTCAAACAGCTCAACATCAACTTTTCGCGCCGCCACAGCCACAAAGAACACGATGGCGAATAATGCGCTTTCAGGCTGCCTGAAAACTTGGCAAAATCCATCAAACCCATGAACACACAAGGGCAGCAACATCTGCCCTTTTTCCAATTAAATTAATTTGAGAAACAAAATCTTACCCAAAAAAATGTCATCCATTGTAAGAAAACACCCCTTTATCACGACTAAATCCACATCAATCCATTATGAGCATCACATCATGAATTTAAGCACCCATACCCAAGCATTGAGTTTACTGGTTTCACGCCTGTTTATCGCCTACGAATTTTGGGAAGCAGGCATGGAAAAATGGAATGGGCAAAACTGGTTTGCCGATATTCAACAAAAATTCCCTTTCCCATTCAATCTATTGCCTGCCGATTTAAACTGGCAACTTGCCACTTATGCCGAATTGCTGTTGCCCATTGCCTTGGTCATTGGCTTGGCAAGCCGACTGTCGGCAATCGCATTGACCATTTTAACGCTGGTGGCGTGGTATGCCGTTCACGCAGGTTTGGGCTACAATATTGGCAATGGCGGCTACAAAATGGCGGTCATTTATCTGGTTGTTTTAACGCCCATTATTTTGCAAGGCGGTGGTGCGTGGTCGCTGGATAACTTGTTAAAACAAAAGTTTAAATGGGCAAAATTTTTCTGATTTTCACCAACCTTTCACTCACAAATGGAGTAATTCACATGAGCAACAAAAAAATTTCTGTATTGGCATTGGCAAGCGCATTGTCTTTGAGTTTGGCGGCACCCGTAGTGGAAGCGGCACCTGCTGAAAAACCCGCTACCAAAAAAGTCAGCAAAACCAAAGCCAAAAAAGCCAAAGCCAACAAACGTGTCGCCCCTGCTCGCAAAGCCGTTGAAGGCACTTGCGGTGGACACAGCAAAGCCGCCGAAGGTTCATGCGGTGGCAAAGCCAAAGAAGGTTCTTGTGGCGCGTCCAAAGCAGGCGAAGGTGCTTGCGGTGGCAATAAAGCAGGCGAAGGCGTGTGTGGCGGTCAAAAATAAACACCCATTTAATCAAATTATTAACTTGAATCTGTGATGGTTTAATAAGGCGATTATTGTGATAAAATAATTGGCGATTTTCAGGCTGCCTGAACCTGTTTTTTCAGAAATTTTTGATAAATTATCAAGTTGATGAAAATCGGTTTGCCCTGAATATCGTCAATTATTCAATCATTTTAAAAATTTTTATATTTTGGAGTATTTATGAACAAGATTTCTATTGCTGCTTTGGCAGGTGCATTGTCTTTGGCTGCCTGTGGCGAAGCCCAAAAACCCAGCCAACCCGAAGCCCCAAAAACCACCGAAGCCCCAGCAGCAACTTCTGCTCCTGCAAAAGCTGCCGAAGGCAAATGCGGTGAGGGTAAATGCGGTGGCGCGTCTGCTGCTTCTGGCGCAAAAGCCAGCGAAGGTGCATGTGGCGCAGCTTCTGGCGCGAAAGCAGCCGAAGGCACTTGTGGTGGCGCATCAGCCGCAGCCAAATCAGCCGAAGGCAAATGTGGCGAAGGCAAATGCGGTGGCGCAGCTTCTGCTCCTGCAAAATAATGATTTGAAATTCAACTGATTTTTGGGCTGTCTGGGGAATGTTTTTTTACAGAAAAAAGATTTTTCAGGCAGCCTGAATTGTAAGCGACACCAACATCAAGAAAGGAAAAACAAAATGATACAAGGTTCTGGACTCGGCTATCGCCGCGATTTGGCACAAGATTTTTTAAAGCTGCCTGAAAACCACCCCATTGATTTTATTGAAGTTGCCCCCGAAAACTGGATTAAAATGGGTGGCACAGCACGCAAATTGTTTGACCAAGCCGCAGAACAAATCCCCGTGGTGATTCACGGTTTGTCGCTGTCTTTGGGTGGGCAAGCACCGTTGGACATGAATTTGCTTGCAGGCATTAAATCCATGATGAATCAATACAATACACAATTTTTCTCCGACCATTTGAGCTATTGCCAAGACCACGGACACCTGTATGATTTGTTGCCCATTCCCTTTACAGACGAAAGCATAGCCCACACCGCGCAACGCATTCGCACCGTGCAAGATTTTTTGGGTTGCCAAATTGCCATTGAAAACACATCTTATTATTTGCATTCGCCTTTGGCAGAAATGGACGAAGTACAATTTTTGAACGCGGTCGCCCAAGAAGCCAACTGCTTGATTCATTTAGACGTAAACAATATTTATGTGAATGCCGTCAATCACGGTTTGCTCAAACCGCGTGACTTTCTCAATCGCGTGGACGGTGCGCGTGTTGCCTACATTCACATTGCAGGGCATGACGATGAAAACCCCGAATTGCTGATTGACACGCATGGCGAAAAAGTCCAAGACAATGTTTGGGATTTGCTGGCTTATGCTTATGACGTGTTGCCACACATTCCGCCCACATTGCTGGAACGCGATTTCAACTTCCCCCCATTTGGCGAATTATTGGCAGAAGTCCAAAAAATCAAAGACTTCCAAATTAACGCGCACAAAGAGTACCGTCATGTCGCTTGAAAATCAAACCTCTGCCGATTTCAAAAACGAGTTGGCAATGGCGGTACGTCAAGGCGTATCGCCCGACCCTGTGCGCTTTCCGCCTGAACGTTTGGCTGTTTATATGCGCTTGGTTCGCAACAATATTTTTGGTTTTGTGAACCGTTGTTTCGTTGTCGCACCAAAATATTTGGAACGCCAGCAATGGACTGATTTATTGGAAGATTTTGTGCGCGATGGCGAATCGCATTCGCCATTTTTTCAAGACATTGCTGCCGAATTTTTGAAATTTTGCCAAGAAAATCAAAAGCTGCCTGAATGGATTTTGGCTTTGATGGATTTGGAAGTGGCACAGTTGCAAGCGGAAGTGGCGATTGTTGCGCCCAGCGCTGCCGCCGCCAATGACGATGACAACGCGCCCATGCAACCGAATGCCAGTGTGCAACTCAAATCTTATGACACTGATTTTGAACAATATTATCCTGATGATGCGGATTTGAAAGCGGTGGGCAACATGGTCATTTGGCGCGATGGACGAGATTGGATACGCTGGCAATATTTGGACGACATTGACCACATTTTGCTGAATTTGGCAGCAGAAAATCCCTTGTCATTGAATGACTTGCAATCGCAACTGGCGGCAGTCATGCCCGATGGCGATGCGTGGCGCGATATGGTGCGTGCGCGTTGGCAATATTGGTTGGCGGAAAATGTGTTGCAGGCTGCCTGAAAAAGCATTTTTATGAAAAAATCATCTGAAACGCTTGCACCCGATTGGGCAGCATTGCGGCAACATTTATTGCGTTTTGCCAAAATTCAACTGCCCGATTCTCCTGATTCCATTGAAGATTTGGTGCAAGAAACGCTGCTTGCCGCCCACGCCAAACAGGACAGTTTCCAAGCCCAAGCTCAATTTGAGACTTGGGTTTTTGGTATTTTTAAAAACAAAATCAAGGATTTTTTACGCGGCAAGCAACGCTGGCAAGCGGTTTTTGTTGCCGAACAAGCCGAACGGGATTTGGACGATTTGTTTGCCGCCCAATTTCGTGCCAATGGACAATGGCAGCCTGAAACGGAAGTGGCAGATTGGCAGCACAATCAACCCGATGATTTTTTGACAGAAAAACAATTTTTACAGATTTTGCAAATGTGCTTGTACGCGCTGCCTGAAAACACCGCGCGGGTGTTTATGATGCGTGAAATTTTGGGCTTTGACGCGCAAGAAATCCAACACAAATGCGGTTTGAGCAGCAGCCATTATCATGTGTTGATGTATCGTGCGCGTGAACATTTGCGACAATGTTTGCAAATCAAATGGTTTAATACGCTGAATGAAAAAGGAAAAAAATCATGATGAATTGTTTTAAAATCACACAATGGATTTCGCAATCACAAGATGTGGCATTGAGCAGCACACAAAAAATGAGCTTGTATTTGCACATTAAAATGTGCCGAAAATGCCGCAATTATCATCAAAATATTCATTTTTTGCGCGAATTGATGAAAAAAATGTGATTTCAGGCAGCCTGAAACAAATCGCCCTGTTTCTTCATCAAATATTGTTGCAAAGGCTTGGGCAAACCCCAATTTGCCAAATCCGCCAAATCCACCCAAATGCCGTCATTTTCGTTGAAATTTACCGAAAATGCGGCATTTTTGCATTCACATTCATGGGGAATGATTTCCAAAACACGATGTGTTAAGCGATGGGCGATTGCAGCGCATTCACGCAAATCATCAAAATCAATCTCCTTATTTTTCAAAAATTTGTGAAATTCATCGCCCTGTTCAAAACACGGCACGCAATACAAGCCCGCCCAAATGCCTTTTTGGGGGCGTTTTTGTAGGAAAATGCGGTTTTGGTCGCGCAAAATCAGCCAATACAGCGTCATCGCTTGCACTTTAACCGATTTTTTGCGTGGCAATTCAGCTATGCGGTTTTGCTGTTTGGCTTGGCAAATGTCTGCCATGGGGCAAATTGCGCAATTCGGTTTGCGTTGGCACACGGTTGCGCCCAAATCCATCAAGCCTTGCGTGTAGGCTTTCATGTCTTTGTTTTCATTTGGCAAAAGTTGTTCGGCAAAGTCCCAAAGTTGATTTTCAAAGGCTTTGCCTTCGCCGTCCAAAGCGAAAATGCGGCACAAAATGCGTTTGACATTGCCGTCCAAAATCGTTTCGCGTTTGCCGAATGCGAACGCGGCAATGGCGGCAGCCGTACTGCGTCCAACACCTTTTAATTGCTGCAAACTTTCTCGATTTTCGGGGAAATGTCCGCCAAAATCGCGGCAAATTTGCTGGGCGGCAAAATGCAAATTTCGGGCGCGGCTGTAATAGCCCAAGCCTTGCCACAATGCCAAAACTTCATCTTGTTCGGCATTTGCCAAATCTTGCACGGTGGGGAATTTTTCAATAAATCGCGGAAAATATTCTGATACGGTAAGCACTTGAGTTTGTTGCAACATGATTTCAGACAGCCAAATTTTGTACGGGTCGGAAACTTGCCACGCGAGATTGTGCCGTCCGTGTTGTTTTTGCCATGCGATGAGCTTGGTGGAAAAATTGGGGTTCATTTTTGCTGTTTTGTGATGAAAAACGCGATATTATGCGCTTTCAGGCTGCCTGAAAAGGATTGCACATTTATTTTTGGAGCAAATCATGTTGAAAAAAATCATGTCATTCATACCGTTGCGATATAAAATTTTATTATTTATGGGAATTTTGATTTTCACACCATTATTTTTTCAGGAATGGAGTGGCAGAAGCATGAATGTCCCCGTTGTTTTGCAAGAAGGATTTGAAACCGAATGGCGAGTGTGGCGACCATTTGATGTTCATAAGATGGTGCGTTTAGAAATGGCATTTCCGCGTATGCCCAATACCGAATTGGAAAATGCCATTTTAGGCGAATATCAAAAAAGTAAAGGCGAACCCGTACATATTGCATTGACCTTAAATGGAAAAACGTGTGTTTTTGAACAAAATCATGGCGTATTTGCAAGGAGCGATGAGCGCGTATCGCGAGAATTATCGCCTACCCCATTCAATCCAAATTGTGCTCATTTTCAGGAAATGGCGGGGCAAAATCATTGGCATATTAAAGTGATTTGGGTCGGAGATAAATTGCGTGGCACACAAGCTCGATTATTGAGTGATTCGCCTTATGGCTCGTTCAAAAGCATACCCTATGGTATTTACGGCAAAATCATGCAATTCAATTTATTTTTAGGCTGGTTTATTGCACCGATTTTTGTGCTTTGGGTGTTTCTGCAAATTTTCTATGATTTGTTTATTCGCAGATTAAAGAAAAAACAAACGTAAATAAAATATGTTTCAGGCTGCCTGAAACAGCATTTCCTTGAAAAAAAACCTTATTTTCTCTATAATTTAGCGCATTTTTCAGTTTCAGGCAGCCTGAAAACTTTTCAGGCTGCCTTATTTAAATTTTCAATATCATTCAAGGAATTAACATGATTAACATCACCCTACCAGACGGCTCCGTGCGCCAATACGAAGCCCCCGTTACCGTTATGCAAATCGCGCAATCCATTGGCGCAGGCTTGGCAAAAGCCACCGTTGCGGGCAAAGTCAATGGCGTGTTGGTGGACGCTTGCGACCCCATTTCCCAAGACGCAACCGTGCAAATCATCACGCCAAAAGACCAAGAAGGTGTTGAAATCATTCGCCATTCTTGCGCTCACTTGGTGGGTCATGCGGTCAAACAGTTGTTCCCCAATGCCAAAATGGTCATCGGCCCTGTGATTGAAGAAGGTTTTTATTACGATATTTCCACCGAAAAACCCTTTACGCCAGAAGATGTGAGCGCGATTGAAGAGCGCATGAAACAGCTCATCAACCAAGATTACGATGTCATCAAAAAAATGACCCCACGCGCAGAAGTGATTGAAATCTTTAAAAATCGCGGCGAAGAATACAAATTGCGCCTGATTGACGACATGGAAGACGATGTTACCGCAATGGGCATGTACTATCATCAGGAATATGTGGACATGTGTCGCGGTCCGCACGTTCCGAATACGCGCTTTTTGAAAAATTTTAAATTGACCAAATTATCAGGTGCTTACTGGCGTGGCGACAGCAACAACGAGCAGTTGCAACGCATTTACGGCACGGCTTGGGCAAACAAAGATGAGCTGAAAGCCTACATCACGCGCATTGAAGAAGCGGAAAAACGCGACCACCGCAAATTGGGTAAACAGTTGAATTTGTTTCATTTGCAAGACGAAGCCCCTGGTATGGTGTTTTGGCACCCACGCGGTTGGGCATTGTGGCAAATCATTGAACAGCACATGCGCCGCGAATTGACCGCAGCAGGCTATCAAGAAATCAAAACGCCTCAAATTCTGGACAAAACTTTTTGGGAAAAATCAGGGCATTGGGAAAATTACAAGGACAATATGTTCACAACCCAATCTGAAAAACGCGAATATGCGGTTAAGCCGATGAACTGCCCTGGACATGTGCAAATTTTCAATCACGGTTTGCGTTCGTATCGTGATTTGCCCATGCGTTTGGCGGAATTTGGTTCGTGCCACCGCAATGAGCCGAGCGGTGCTTTGCATGGCTTGATGCGCGTGCGCGGTTTTGTGCAAGATGACGCGCACATTTTCTGTACCGAAGCGCAAATTACCCAAGAAGCACAAGCATTTAACCAACTTGTGATGAAAATCTACAAGCAATTTGGTTTTGAAAATGTGAGCGTGAAATTGTCTTTGCGCCCCGAAAAACGTGCAGGTTCAGACGAAACTTGGGATAAAGCCGAACAAGGTTTGCGCGATGCTTTAACCGCTTGCGGCATTGAGTGGGAAGAATTGCCCGGTGAAGGCGCGTTCTACGGTCCGAAAGTGGAATACCACATTAAAGATGCTTTGGGTCGTTCGTGGCAATGTGGCACGATTCAGTTGGATTTTGTGCTGCCTGAACGTTTGGACGCGGAATACGTTACCGAAGACAACAACAAGGCACGTCCTGTGATGTTGCACCGCGCGATTTTGGGTTCTTTGGAGCGTTTTATCGGCATTTTGATTGAGGAACACGCGGGTTCGTTCCCATTGTGGCTTGCGCCTGTGCAGTTGGTGGTAATGAACATTACCGAAAAACAAGCGGACTATGCCCTTGAAGTAACTCAAAAATTGAAACAAGCGGGTTTCCGTGTGGAATGCGATTTGCGTAATGAAAAAATCGGCTACAAAATCCGCGACAACAGCCAATATCGTTATCCGTATCAAATCGTGTTGGGCGACAAGGAAAAGGAAAACGGTCAAGTTGCCGTGCGCCGCAAAGCGGAAGATTTGGGCGCGATGAGCGTGGACGAATTTATCGCGCATTTGCAAGATGAATTGAAAGCGAATTTGGCGTAATTTGGCTTTTCAGGCAGCCTGAACACCTAGCGGTGGGCAATTCAGGCTGCCTGAAATCTGATTTTGAATTGAGAGACAAATATGACCCATAATTTTAATGATGATTTAGAAGAAACAGGCTACAACACTGCCCCATTTTATGCCAAATATGGGCGCATTGGGCGCATGCGCTATTTGGCATACACGGCGATATTAACTTTATGTGCTGTTGTTCCATTTGCGCTGGGTATACTGTTATCGGCATTGATTGGCAGCAAAGATGCCATCGCCATTACTTTAATAACGGGTATTCCAACCATTATTATTGCCATTTACGCCAGATTTGCCCCTGGTATGCGGCGTTTTAATGATTTAAACCGTTCGTCTTGGTGGGCGGCTTTGTTACTCATTCCATTGATTAGTTTGTTCGTGATTTTGTATTTGTCGTTTGCAGCAGGCGATGAAGACGACAACGACTACGGCGAACCTGCTGAACCGCCGACCACACTCATTAAAGTTGTTGGTGTAATTGGATTTGTGATTTTGATATTGATGTCATTCGCCCAATTTGTACCACGATAATCCCACAATGATTTGCACGCATTTTTTCAGGCAGCCTGAAACATCAAAATAAGTAATCTTGCTAGGTTAAAAACGCAAACGCTGTTATGATAGCCGTTTGCATTTTAAGGAAAACGAAAATGAAAGCATTGAGCGATTTTTTGGCAATCATTTTGTTTTTTGCCACCTACAACCTAACCAAAAACATGGTGTGGGCAACCGCAGTTGCCACTGTGGTGGGTGTGGCACAGGCAGCCTACACATGGTTTAAATTCAAAAAATTAAGCCCCATACAGTGGCTTAGCTTGATTGTGATTGTGGGTTTTGGCGGTGCCACCATTTTGCTTAAAGACAGCCTGTTTATCATGCTCAAAACCACTGTCATTTGTTGGTTGAGTGCGCTGGCGATTTGGGTCAGCCATTTAATGGGCAAAAACGGCTTAAAAATGATGTTGGGACAAGACTTTAAGCTGCCTGAAAACGTGTGGCGCAACCTAACCTATGCTTGGATTGCCTTTTTCTTTATCATGGGCGTGGTCAATTTGGCGATTGCCTACCCCTTTACCCCCGAACGCGAAGCCTTTTGGGTACAATACAAAATGTATGGCTATTTGCCCCTAACCCTGATTTTTTCAGTGGCGCAAGGCATGTATATTGTGAAAAACCTTCCCCCCGAAACAGGAGCATAAAATGTATTTCATGTTGATGGCAACCGATGCCGATGGTTCAAAAGAAGCCCGTGCCGCAGCGCGTCCTGCTCATTTGGCGCGATTGCAAGCCTTGCAAGCCGAAGGACGCTTATTGATTGCAGGGCCCAATCCCATGCCCGATGATGAAACCACCATGTCAGGCAGCCTGATTGTGGCAGATTTCCCCGATTTGGACGCGGCACAAGCATGGGCAGAAGCCGACCCCTATGTGGATGCAGGCGTGTATGCCGAATTGCTGATTCGCCCTTTCAAGAAAGTGTTTCCCGAATCATGAATATGCAAGCAGAAATGGCACAGCGTTTGGCGGTGTTAAATTGCCAAATATTTGAATTTGTTGATGAAAGCCATTTGCACATCGGACACACAGGCAACCAAGGCGGTGGACACTACGCCCTGCTTTTGGTCAGCGAGGCTTTTGAAGGCACATCGCGCATCGCTCGCCAACGCCAAGTGCAGGATTTATTGGCAGATTTATTCGCCAGCAAACGCATTCACGCTTTGAGCATTAAAGCCCAAACGCCTGCGGAATATTTTGCTTAACTTGACGGCTCTCTTTCACATCATGTGGAAGAGAGCGAAATTTTAGGGTTTCAACGCCCCATTTCCACTCAAAAACAGGAATGAACATGATGAAAAAAAATCAAATTGTGGCAAGTTTAACCATGTTGTTGGTTTCAGGCAGCCTGTTGGCGCAAACCGTGCTGACCGTAAACGGCAACAAAATTGACAGCAGCGACATTGAACGCCGCGCCAAAAATCTGCAAATCAACAGCCAAGGGCAAATTCAAGACAGCCCCCAAGTTCGCCAATACGTTACCAACGAACTGATTACCGAAACCTTGGTCGCCCAAGAAGCCAAACGTTTGAAATTGGACAAAACCGAAACCTACAAACAAGCCGAAGCAGAAGCACTCAAAGAAATCAAAGCCAAAGGCTTGGACAAAGAAAAAAATTTCAAACAAAATTGGGCAGATTTACAAAACCATTTTCTGATGATGGCTTACGCCAACCACATTATTTCCACAGAAAAAATTGACCCCAACGCGGTGCAAAAAGAATACACCGATTACCAAAAACGCTATCAAGGCAGCGATGAGGTACAACTGGGCGAAATTTTGACCAACGATGCCAAACAAGCCGAAGCCGCACTCAAAGATTTGAATGGCAAAAAATCTTTTGTGGAAACCATGAAAAAATACAGCATTGATGAGGAAGTGAAAGCGGCTGGTGGCATTGTGCCAGAATATGTGCCTTTGGTGGATTTGAAAGAAAGCAATGAGCAAATTTATCAAGCCGTTGCCGATTTGAACAAGGGGCAACACAGCAAAAAAGCGGTGTCTGCCAACAATTTGCATTTGATTTTGTATGTGAACGACAAACGCCAAATTCAAGTGCCAACCTTTGAAGAAATGAAACCCCATATTGAGCAACGTTTGCGTGAAGAGCAAATCAGCCGCGCCGTAGATGAATTGAGTGCAAAGGCAAAAATTGAGCCTGCTCAATAATGGATTTTTTTGAAAAAAGCTGCCTGAAAACACGTTCAGGCAGCTTTTTTACGCATCGGGCAAACGCGACATCCAAATGCCCACGCTCAAACAAATGGCAGAAACCACAATCCCCGACCACCACCACGGCGTTTGCCACATGCGATACAGCACCATGCAGCACGAAAAAGTCATCATGCTCCACGCCATGTATTTGGCTTTGCGTGGAATGGCGCGTTTTTGTTCCCAGTTGCGTACCATGGGCCCGAAATATTTGTGTTCCCACAACCATTTGTGAAATCGGGGCGAGGCGCGCCCAAAGCAGGCTGCTGCCAGCAAGATAAATGGCACGGTGGGCATAATCGGCAAAAAAATCCCAATAATCCCCAATAAAATGGACAAAAATCCCGCCAACATCAACACACCACGAATCAGCGTTTCGCGCAATTTGCGATTTTTGACGGTAAACACAATCACAAATGACGCGATTATCATTGCCGCCAAAAACCAGCCTGAAAATTGCGAAATGGATTGCCAAAAGTGATTCATTTCATTCATGAATTTTCCTTTTGTTCGGGAAACAATGCTTGCCAGCCTGCGTGTCCCATTTCTTCCAGCAGAGCAATGTTGCGTTCAAAAATCACGCTGGCATCGGGAAAGGCTTGGCTGGCTTTTTCTATGCTGTCTTCGCGGATTAAATGCAAGGTGGGATAGGGCGAACGGTTGGTGTAATTGCCAATGTCATCGGCTTGGGTGTCGGCAAATTGAAAATGGGGGTGAAACGGTGCAATTTGAATGATGCCTTCGGCTTGATTATCGGCAATGGCTTGGTCGGCAAATTCAAGTACATCATTAAAAAGCAAAAAATCGTTGAACAAAGTGGGTTGTATCAACAAGGTGGTTTCCACTTCTTCGGCTGGGGTGTGCAGCAGCAGTTGGATTTCATCGTCCAAATCTTGCAAAAAAGCGTCCAAATGTTTGGCGTGGCTCACTTGTATGCGAACCTGTTTTTTCACATAGGGGGCTTTGGCAAAGGGGCAAAAATTCAAACCGATTACGGCTTTTTCCAGCCAATTTTTGGTTTGTTGAATGATGATTTCATTGTTGATTTGCATGGTTTTAAAATGCCTTGTTTTCAATCACTTTGATTTTAACATATTTTGAATTTGATTTTCAGGCAGCCTTTCGCGACCCTACAAAAAGGTTTTTTGCCTTCGGCGACTTACTTTTTAAAAAAGTAAGCCAAATACATGAAAGCTGAACGGTTTCTTTTCAAAAAAACATTTCAGGCAGCCTGAAAAGATTAAACCATTGAATAAAATGGAAGTAAACTTTGTTTTTTGGTTTATTTGGCTGACTTTTTTAAAAAGTACACCCAGCGGTGGGCAACAGTCGTCCGCGCGGCGACAGAGCGCAAATCCCAACACACCCTTTTTTTATTTTTCGTAAGGTAAACGAAAGTCATCCTGAAACGGAACACGCGCCATTCACGATTGCCAATTTGCCAAAGCAAGGCGGGTTTTCAAACCCCAATAGCTTGCCAAACCTGTGGTGCTGTGCACAATTTTGCCATTTTTAATCAACACGATGGTGGGGGTTACTTTCACGCCCCACAGCCGCGACCATTGACCGTTTTCATCGTTAATCGTGTCAAATTGCAAATTATGCTGCTGCAAATATTGGCGAATTTGCGCGTTGCTGCCTGAACCCCACGCCACGCCCAACACCGACACGCCATCGGCGCGTAAATCATCAATCACGGGCGATGTGTGTTTGCAAATGCCACACCACGTTCCCCAAAAATACAGCACCAAAGTTTGGTTGGCACTGGCTTTTGCCAAGGTGTTGTTTTCATTTTGATAAAGTGTGGTAAAGGGCATTTCAGCCGCATTGATGGGTGCGCTGGGGCTGCGCCACCAGTCCATTGCCATGCTGATGAGCAGCAACATCAACAAGGTTTGCGCGATTTGTTTGAGCCAATATTTGAGTTTGTTTTTCATGTTTTTTCCATTTCAGGCAGCCTGAAATCAGAACCTGTATTTGTAAGAGTGATGGCTTGGTTTTATTGTCCATTCTTGCGAATACAAGGCAGATTTTTATGCCAATAGCGAGACGATTGGCATAAAAAGCAAGCTATTGAGATTGTGAATACAGGTTCTTAATCTGTGCCACGCGCCCGATTTTCGTGGAACTGCGCTTGCCAATCGGCAAATTTGCCTTGTTCAATGGCTTCGCGCATTTCTGCCATAATCACTTGATAAAAATGCAAATTGTGAATGGTGTTCAGTTGTGCGCCCAAAATTTCGCCCACTTTGTGCAAATGATACAAATAGGCACGACTGAAATTTTGGCAAGTATAACAAGTACATGATTCATCAAGTGGGCGTTTGTCCATGCGGTGTTTGGCATTTTTGATTTTGATGTCGCCAAAACGTGTAAACAGCCAGCCATTTCGCGCATTGCGGGTGGGCATCACGCAATCAAACATGTCCACGCCATACGCCACGCCATAAACCAAATCTTCTGGCGTGCCAACACCCATCAGATAATGCGGTTTGTGTTCGGGCAAAATGGGGGCAACCGCGCGTATCATGCGGTACATTTCGGGTTTGGGTTCGCCCACCGACAAGCCACCAATCGCCAAACCCGCAAAGCCAATTTCTTCCAAACCGCGCAAAGATTCTTCACGCAAATCTTCATACATCGCGCCTTGCACAATGCCAAACAGCGCGTTGGGGTTTTTCAAATCTTCAAACGCCTTTTTGCTGCGCTCTGCCCAACGCAGGGACATTTGTAAAGATTTTTTCGCTTCGGCATGGCTGGCGTTGCCTTCGGTGCATTCGTCCAACTGCATGGCAATATCTGAATTGAGAACCGTTTGAATTTTCATGGAAATTTCGGGCGATAAAAACAATTTGTCGCCATTGATGGGGCTTTTGAAGGTGCAGCCCTCTTCGGTCAATTTGCGCATTTCAGACAGCGAAAACACCTGAAAACCGCCCGAATCGGTCAAAATGGGTTTGTTCCAACCGATGAATTGGTGCAATCCGCCAAATTGCTCAATCACTTCCAAACCAGGGCGCAACCACAAATGGTAGGTGTTGCCCAAAATGATTTGGGCTTTGATGTTGTGCAAATCGGTGGGGGTCATGGCTTTGACCGAACCGTATGTGCCAACGGGCATGAACACGGGCGTTTCAATTTTGCCGTGATTGAGTTCCAAAGTGCCGCGCCGTGCGTGTCCGTCTTTTTTGTGTAGGGTAAATTTGAGCATGGTTTTTCCAAATAAAATCAAAACGTGTGATTATAACGTTTTTTGGGGCAAAATAGGCTTTCAGGCAGCCTGAAACCCCATTTTACTGCGTTTTTTTGTTAAAATAGCGCGTTTTAAAAACCCATTGGAAAAACAAAATCATGACCGTTAAAACCCGTTTCGCACCCAGCCCCACAGGTTATTTGCACATTGGCGGCGTGCGCACCGCCTTGTATTCATGGGCATTTGCCAAACACCACGGCGGCGAATTTTTGCTCCGCATTGAAGACACCGATTTGGAACGCTCCACCCAAGAATCCACCGAAATCATTTTACACGGTATGGATTGGGTGGGCTTGCACGCCGATAATTCAGGCAGCATTGTTTTCCAATCGCAAAACTTTGACCGCTACAAAATCCTGATTCAACAATTACTTGAATCGGGACACGCCTACCGTTGCTATTGTTCCAAAGAAGAACTCGCCCAAATGCGCGAAAAAGCCGAACGCGAAGGCACCGCCACCTACGACCGCCGTTGGCGACCCGAAAACGGCAAAACCCTGCCTGAAATCCCCAGCGATATTGAACCCGTTATCCGTTTCAAAAACCCCATTGATGGCGTAACCGCTTGGCAAGACAGCGTAAAAGGCGAAATCAGCATTCCCAATGCCGCGCTGGACGATTTGATTATCGCCCGAGCAGACGGCACGCCCACCTACAATTTCTGCGTGGTGGTGGACGACATGGACATGGGCATTACCCACGTCATTCGCGGCGATGACCATGTGAACAACACACCCAAACAAATCAATATTTTCAAAGCCTTGGGCGCAACACCACCCGTTTACGCCCACCTGCCCATGATTTTGAACGAACAAGGCAAAAAAATCTCCAAACGCAGTGGCGACACCGTAGCCATCACCGAATACGATGAAATGGGGATTTTGCCCGAAGCCATGTTGAACTATTTGGCACGATTGGGTTGGGCGCATGGCGATGATGAATTTTTTACCATGAATCAATTCATTGAATGGTTTGATTTAAAAGACGTTTCAGCCAGCCCCAGCCGCATGGACGGCAAAAAATTGCTGTGGATTAACGCCGAACACATCAAAGCCGCCGACAATCAACGTTTGGCAAATTTAATTGAAAACCGTTTGCAAAACAAAGGAATCAATCTTTCAGGCAGCCTGAAACTGGCAGACGTGATTGCCCTCGTCAAAGACCGCGCCCAAGATTTGAACGCACTGGCAAACGAATGCGCCTATTTCTACCAAAAAGCCACGCCCGATGAAGCCGATGTGGCAAAACATTGGAACGATGAAGCCGCCGCGCGCATGCAGCGTTTTGCCGAAAAATTGGCGCAACTTGATGATTGGACAAGCGAAAACATTCACGCCCTGTTCAAACCCTTTTGCGATGAAGAAGGCATCAAAATGGGACAACTCGGTATGCCCCTGCGTTTGGCGGTGTGCGGCACAGCCAAAACCCCCAGCGTGGACGCGGTGTTAGCCCTGTTGGGCAAAGAAGAAGTTTTGCGCCGTTTACGCGCCTAAACTTTTGTTATATCAAACAAAAATCAAAAAAGCGATTTTTTGGCAATAGCCGATTGGATTTATTGCCAAAAATCGCTAAAATACCACTTTCAACACACAAAACCTTTCAAAAGGATAACATCAATGAGCATTGAAAAAATTGCCGACTACCTGTACGTTTCGCGTCAATTAAACGAACGTACCGCAAAACAAGTTGCACAATATGAAATCAAAACAGTAATTTGCAATCGCCCAGACGGAGAAGAAGAAAACCAACCCAGCTTTGAAACCGTAAAAGCATGGCTCAACGCGGCAGGCATTGAAAAAGTCGTGTACATGCCCACCACCATGGAAAGCATGACAGACGCACAATTAAAAGAATTTCAAGACACCGTAGCCCAATCGCCCGCCCCCATTTTGGCGTATTGCCGTTCGGGTACACGCTCCGCCATGTTGTGGGCGTTGAACCAAGCCAAACGTGGTGTAGAAGTGAACAGCTTGATTCGCGCCGCAGATTTGGCAGGCATTGATTTGAGCAAAATGCGCGATAAATTGGAAGCCGTATCGCCCAAGAAAAAATAATTGAAACACACACACCCAAATTGGTACACCCATTTTGGGTGTTGTTTCATTTTCAGGCTGCCTGAAAACAAAAAAAGAGACAACCCCGAAAGATTGTCTCTTTATTTTATTTTTGGGATTAAGCCAAAGCAGCTTTGGCTTTTTCAACCAATTGAGCGAAAGCGGCTTTATCAAATACAGCCAAATCAGCCAATACTTTGCGGTCAAGCGCAATGGCAGCGCGTTTCAAACCGTTCATGAATTTGCTGTATGACAAGCCGTGCTGACGCGCACCTGCATTGATACGGGTAATCCACAATTGACGGAATTGGCGTTTGCGCTGACGGCGGTCGCGGTAAGCATATTGACCAGCTTTCATCACCGCTTGTTTGGCGATGCGATAGACGTTTTTACGGCGACCACGATAGCCTTTGGCTAACGCAATGACTTTTTTATGACGAGCACGAGCGGTAACACCGCGTTTTACGCGTGGCATAGTTTAACTCCTTTTAAGCGTAGGGCAACATTTTGGCAACAGAAGCCAAATCACGTTCATGCACCATAGAAGTGCCGCGCAACTGGCGTTTGTTTTTGGTGGTTTTTTTGGTCAAGATATGGCGTTTGAACGCATGAGCGCGTTTTACACCACCGTTGCCCAAGACTTTAAAGCGTTTTTTCGCGCTTGATTTGGTTTTCATTTTTGGCATGAGAAAACTCCAATGATTGTTAGATAAGGCATCGGGAGATTGTGAACAATACTTAAAACCCGAAACCACGCTTTTTCGCTGCTCAATAAAACACTTTCCTGACGCAGCGTTGAATCAGGAAAGCGCAAGATTATAGCTTTATTTTTTCTTTGGCGCAACCATCATGACCATTTGGCGACCTTCCATTTTGGGGAATTGTTCCACTTGCCCCTCTTCTGCCAATTCGTCTTTGATGCGTTCCAACAGGCGCGCGCCCAATTCTTGGTGCGCCATTTCGCGTCCACGAAAGCGTAAAGTGATTTTCACTTTGTCGCCATCTTCTAAAAATTCGCGGATTTTGCGCATTTTGATGTTGTAGTCGCCATCGTCCGTACCAGGGCGGAATTTGATTTCCTTGATTTGGACTTGCTTTTGTTTTTTCTTGGCTTCATCGCGTTTTTTGGATTGTTCGTATTTGTATTTACCAAAATCCATCAATTTGCAAACGGGTGGTTTGGCGGTGGGGGAAATTTCAACCAAATCCACATCTTGCTCTTCTGCCATGGCCAATGCTTCTTTTAAGCTCACAACGCCGAGTTGTTCGCCTTCTCCACTGATTAAACGCACTTCTTTGGCGGTAATTTCGCCGTTGATTCGTGCTTCGCGTTCTTGCTGTGCGATGATACATCTCCTAAAAAGGTTGGGGAAATTCAAGTTTGCCAAAACAAACTTGCTTTAAAAAATTTTTACAAATTTTACTCGTTTTCAGGCTGCCTGAAAAGTGTAATGCGCTGAAATTTGTGCCTGACGTGGCATTTTTTCGGATTTTTTGCGACAAAATGGGCTTTCAGGCTGCCTGAATGTGCCAACGCGCCCCAATATGTGCATCATGGGGCGCGTTGCGTTTGCTCAAAATTATGATTTATTGGGCGAAGTTTTGGTCATCACAAACAGGAACAACAATGGCCAAATAATCGCGCCTATCCAGAATAGCGGATTTTCCAAAATCGCCATACCGATTAAGCCAGCCTGAATCACATAGTAAGTCATGGCAACAATGGTTTTGCGGATAATCAAACCTTCACGATTGACCATACCCACCACCGCGCAGGCAGCCACCACATTGTGTACGGCAATCATATTGCCTGCCGCACCACCAACTGCTTGCAAGGCAACCACATAAGCTGCCATGGTGCCGTCCAAACCAATTTGTGTGGCGGTACTGAATTGGAAGTGCGAGAACATCATGTTGCTGACGGTGTTGGAACCCGCAATAAATGCACCCAAAGAGCCAATCCAAGGCGAAACCATAGGCCAAGTATCTTCAAACACGCTGGCTGCACCACGCGCCAAAACTTGCGGCATTGCCAATAATTGATTGGCAGCATCGGGCGCAGACGCAGAGTTGATGAACACCTGCACCATAGGCACAGAGAACAACAACGCAGGTGCGGCTGCCAACATGGTTTTGGCAGAATCCGACCAACTTTGTTTCACTTTATCGCCTTTCATGCTGAAAATCCAAATGCACAAAATGGACACCAGCAACAACACGCTACCTGGCGAATAGAGTAATTGGGTTTTATTGGTGATTTTGGTACCAAACAATTCGGCAAAGGTAATCACAACATTGCTGTTTAACCATGCTTTCAAAGGTGCAACGGTGCGCGTGATAATCAAAATGCCAATCACAATTAAATAGGGCGAGAAAGCACGGAACAAACCGATTTTTTTCGCGCTGCTGTCGTCCACACCATCGCTGGGTGGTGGCAAAGTACCCAACCATTCTTGCTCCCAAGAATCGCGTTTGCCAAAATCAAAATTTTCTTTTGGTATCAAGAATTTGGCTTTGGCAGCAGTAACCACAATCGCCAAGCCAATCACGCTGCCCAACAAAGAGGGCAATTCGGGTCCGATGAAACGCGCAGTCAGCATATAAGGCACGGTAAATGCCAAACCTGCAAAAATCGCAAAGGGTGCGGCTTTTAAACCTTCGGCAAAAGAGCGTTTTTCGCCAAAAAAGCGTGTTAAGAAACCACACAAAATCAGGGGAATCAAAGTACCCACAATGCCGTGAATCAAACCCACATTGCCGCCAATTTGAATCAAATAATCAGGCAACTGCATGGGGGCAATGGCGGCGGCAACGTCTTCTTTGTTGCTCAAACCTGTGTTCACGCCAATCAAAATGGGCGTACCCACCGCACCATAAGACACGGGTGTGGATTGGATAATCAAAATCGCCATAACGCAAGCCATGGCGGGGAATCCCAATGCCAACAACAAAGGCGCACCCACGGCAGATGGGGTACCCCAGCCTGTTGAGCCTTCAATCAGCGAACCAAACAGCCATGCAACAATAATCATTTGCACGCGGCGGTCGGGGGAAATGTCCATAAAGCCTTGGCGAATCACGGAAATTGCGCCACTCACTTTTAAGGTATTCAACAGCAAAACCGCGCTGAACACGATGTACAACACGCCAACTGCGGTTAAAACGCCATTAACGGAGGCAGCCGCCACCATCACGGTGGGGGCTTGCCAAACAAATAATGCCAGTAATGCGGTTGCCACATAGGCAATGGGCATGGCAACTTTTGCTGGCAAACGCATGATAACCAGCAATAAAAATACCACCGCAATGGGCAGCAATGCCAATAATGTATACATAAAATCAAATCCTTGAAGTCAAGATAACTGAAATGAAATTGTTGTGTTATCAATCACAAGTATTTTTGTTCCGCAAAATAAATGCGATTGATAATTGACTTATTTTTACACAGTTTAATCAAAATTACAACCGACAACACATGAATCATATCAATGATTTATATTGTATACAGAATGGAGGTTGGAAAATATGCAAAGGGAAAATCACGGCTTTCAGGCTGGAACACCTGCGAAACTCGGTTCGCAAGGGCAGATTTCATATCTGCCTTATTTGGACTTACAGAAATTTTTATTTTATCAATAAATTAAAAAAGAGGCGGATATCAAATCCGCCCCTATGTCAGTTTAAAATTAGGCTTCGCAAAGTTTTCAGGCTGCCTGAAATGTTTTTTGAAACGCAAACCGTTCAACGTTCATGTCTTTGGCTTGCTTTTGCAAAAAGAAAGTCAGTCGCCGAAAGCAAAACCGTTTTTTAATGGCTGTATGCACCACGCAAGGCTTGATTGCGTTTGTTTTCGGTGGCGATGATTTCATCGGCAATGCCCATGGCTTGAAAGCTGTCGGGGTCGGCGAGTTTCCACATGTCGTCCAAGATTTTGCGTTCGCAATTTCCTGTGAGCAACGAGCCTGCGCTGATGAATTGATAATGCTCCGACAACAATTTAATCCAACCGTCAGGCTGCCTGCGGACGATGTGGTGCGGTTTCAACTGGCTGGGGTGCGACAAACCTGCGCTGCCCACAATGTCTGCCAATGCCTTTAAGGTATTGTTGTGGAAATTGCGGACGCGAGCGGATTTATCAGGCACATCAAGGGCTTTTTGACGTGCTGGGTCTTGGGTTGCCACACCTGTTGGGCATTTGTTGGTGTGGCAGGAACGCGATTGAATGCAGCCCACGGCAAACATGAATCCGCGCGCGGAATTGCACCAATCTGCGCCCAAACTCATCATTTTGGCGATGTCAAAACCGCTAATCAATTTGCCGCTTACGCCCACTTTGATTTTGTCGCGTATGCCTGCACCCACCAGCGTGTTTTGCACAAAAATCAATGCGTCCACCAAAGGCATGCCCACGCTGTCCATAAATTCAACAGGGGCTGCGCCTGTGCCGCCTTCTGCGCCATCAACCACGATGAAGTCGGGGTAATTGTCTTCTTCAATCATGGCTTTCACAATCGCCATAAATTCCCACGGCATACCAATGCACAATTTGAAACCAACGGGTTTGCCGCCCGAAAGTTCGCGCAATTTTTGCCAAAAACGCACCAATTCACGCGGTGTGGCAAATTCGGGGTGGGTGGCTGGCGAAATGCAATCTTGTCCCATTGGAATATCGCGGGTTTGGGCGATTTCTATCGTGATTTTGGACGCGGGCAACACGCCGCCTTTACCTGGTTTTGCGCCTTGCGACAATTTGATTTCAATCATTTTCACTTGGTCTAGGCTGGCGCGTTGTTTGAAGGTTTCAGGGTTAAAGCGTCCGTTCTCATCGCGGCAACCAAAATAGGCGGTGCCGAGTTCCCAAATCAAATCGCCACCGTGTTTTTGATGATAGGGGCTGATGCTGCCTTCGCCTGTGTCGTGGGCAAAACCGCCTTCTTTTGCGCCTTTGTTGAGGGCTTCAATGGCGGCGGCGGAAAGTGCGCCAAAACTCATCGCGGAAATGTTGAACACGGATAAATCGTAGGGTTTCAGGCAGCGTTCGTTGCCCACGCGCACGCAAAATTTGTGGTTGTCAATTTTGCGGCTGTTGCCCGAATGCAAAAACCATTCGCTGCCTGTTTGGTTCAAATCTTTCAGGCTGCCAAAGGCGTTGGTGCTGTCCAAATCTTTGGCGCGTTGATACACCAGCGAGCGTTGTTGGCGCGAAAAGGGGACTTCTTCTTTATCGTCTTCCAAAAAATATTGGCGGATTTCGGGGCGGAAATTTTCCAATAAAAAGCGTATGTGTCCGCCAATGGGGTAATTGCGTAAAATGGCGCGGCGTTTTTGGGTGATGTCGTGTATGCCCAAAGCGGTAAAAGCGATGGCAATAATGGCTAACCACCAGATTTTAAACACCAATGAAATGGGAATCAGCGCAATAAACAGCCAAAACAAGCCAAAACGCGGCACGACCAAAAAGCCATAATTGGCGGATTGTGTGTTGCTGGGTTTGGGATAGTGGGGTTGTTCAGACATGGTGTGTTCCTTTGTGTCATTTACAAACATTATTGTACGTTATTTTGCCAAAATGTGTGAGAAAGCGATTTCAGGCTGCCTGCAAAGCCTGTTTCAAAATCTCAACCACTTGTTTTTGTTGTTCATTGCTCAAATCAAAATAAAGCGGCAAACTGATTGCGCCTGCATAATAATCTTCTGCATTCGGAAAATCGCCTGCCTGAAAACCAAAACGTTCGCGGTAATGCGGTTGCGTATGCACGGGTATGTAATGCACGTTCACGCCCACGCCATTTTGTCGCAAATCATCAAAGATGAACTTGCGTTTTTCAGGCTGCACCCAAATCGGATACAAATGCAAAGCCGAACGGTTTTCAGGCTGCCTGAACGGTAAAACCACAGGCAAATTTGCCAATAAATCATCATATTGTGCGGCAAGCTGATGGCGGCGCGACACGAATTCGTCCAAACGCCGCATTTGGCTCACGCCCAAAGCTGCTTGCATTTCGGTCATGCGGTAATTGTAGCCCAAATCCACTTGTTGATAATACCAATCGCCATGTGTTTTTCCTTGCATTTCATCAGCTTGGCGTGTGATGCCGTGCGAGCGCAGTTGCGCCATTTTGTTTGCCAAATGCACATCGCGGGTAGTCGCCACGCCCCCTTCGGCAGTGGTGATGATTTTCACAGGGTGGAAACTGAACACGGTAATGTCGCTGAATTGGCAGTTGCCCACCTTGCCATTTTGGTGGCTTGCGCCAATGGCATGGGACGCATCTTCAATGATTTTGAAACCATATTCTTTTGATAATGCGTGGATTTTTGCCATATCGCAAGGCTCGCCACAAAAATGCACAGGCACCACAATTTTCGGCAGTCTGCCTGAAACTTTCGCAGCAGCCAGTTTTTCAGCCAGCTTTTCGGGGCAAAGATTGCGCGTTTTGGGGTCAATGTCCACAAAATCCACGCTGGCACCGCAATACAGGGCGCAGTTGGCAGAGGCGACAAAGGTAATGGGACTCGTCCACAGCACATCGCCCTGCCCCAAACCCAAAGCCAAACACGCCAAATGCAAGGCAGATGTGGCACTGTTGCTGGCAACGGCATGGGGTACGCCGCAATATTCGGCAATTTTTTGTTCAAATTCAGGCACTTTACTGCCTTGCGTCAAATAATCGGAACGCAAAACTTCGGTAACTGCCGCAATGTCTTCTTCAGAAATGTTTTGTTTGCCGTAGGGTATCATGTTGTTTTTCTTTTCAAATTAAATGGATAAATGATTTTCAGGCTGCCTGAAAATGCTTGCCGCAATTTCGTTCCCTCTCCCTATGGGAGAGGGTTAGGGAGAGGGAAAGCCGTTGAAATTTTGGTACATTTTACCCTCTCCCCAGCCCTCTCCCACGGGGAGAGGGAGCAGGATTGTGGCAACCGTCAAATACCATCATCAAGCCAAGCCTGTTTTAAGGCTGCCTGAACCGTGTCCATGCCAAATCCGCGATACAGCATAAAACGCATTTGTTTTTGTTTTTCGGCGATATTTTGTGCAGGCTGCCTGAATTTTTTGCGCAACACTTCACAGGCATTGTGCAATTCGCTTTCCGAATCGGGCAAATGTTCGGCAATGATGTCGCGGCTCACGCCTTTTGCCGCCAATTCTTGTTGCAAACGCAAACGCCCGTGTTTGGCACTTTTGCCACGCACCCACATTTCGGTAAAGCGTTCATCGGATTGCCAATTTTTGTTGGCAAATTCGTCCAACACGCGCGTCAATTCGGTTTCATCTTGCGCGTGGGGCGCGAGTTTGCGTTGCAATTCCAAGCGGCTCATTTCGCGGCGCGACATCATTTCCATTGCCCGAACGCGCAGGCTTTTTTCGGTATGGGGTTTATCGCTCATTTTGTTTTTGCAAACGCAGTTGTTCGTAGATTTCAGGCAGGCTGTCCACCCACGCATTGGGTTGTGTGTCGGGATTTTGATTCAATTCAGATACATCGCCATAACCAAACGTTACCCCCACCACAGGGCTGCCTGCCGCTTTGGCGCACAAAATGTCGTTGAGCGAATCGCCCACCATCAGCACATTTTGCGGTGCAACGCCCAGCACATCGGCAATGTGCAACAAAGGTTCGGCGGCAGGTTTGCGTTCAGGCAGCGTATCGCCACCCACAATCATGCTGAAATAGCCGTCCAAAGCCAAATCTTGCAACAATTTAACCGCCAATTTTTCACTTTTATTGGTCAGCACCGCCAAAGGCAAACCCAAACTTTTCAACAAACCCAAACCCGTTTCGGTTTGTGGATAAGGGCGCGTGGCATTGGCAATGTTCAAATGATAATGGCGCACAAATTCACTGAAACCGCGTTCCCACAAACTTTGTTCGGCTTGACCGTGGTGGTCGGCGGTAATGGCGCGGTGTACCAGCACGCCCACGCCATCGCCCACATAGCTTTGCACCACATCTTGCGGCAAAGGGTCAAACCCCAAAGCCGCACGCATGGCATTGGCAGAAGCCGCCAAATCGGGAACGGAATCGCATAAAGTGCCGTCTAAATCAAACACCACGGCATGAATGGGAGCGGGAATGGGCATATTTTTGTCCTTTAAAAAATTGGGGAAAGGGGTTTTCAGGCAGCCTGAAACTTTTGCAAAACTCAATTCGTAGGGGCAGATTTCATATCTGCCCTTTTTTCAATTTATTGATAACGCGATTTCGGGATAAAAGTGATTAATCAATTTAAGTCACTTTGCTCCCTCTCCCTGTGGGAGAGGGCTGGGGAGAGGGTATGCTGCTCAACAAGCCCTCTCTCCAACTCTCTCCCATAGGGAGAGTTTGTTGGCAAATTGACAGTGACTTATCCCGAGTTCACATTATTGATAAAAATAAAAATTTCTGCAATTCTAAACAGGGTAGATGTGAAAAACGATAAAAATGATTTGGCTGCCTGTAATCTATCCCCTCCCCCGTCTGGCGGGGGAGGGTTAGGGTGGGGGTGGCTCGTTGCGTTTCTAACCCCCACCCCAGCCCTCCCCCTTTCATAGGGGGAGGGGGTAGATTCATGGCGACATCAAAAATTGTCGTGTAAAGCCACACCAAACCCCATTATAGCCCCAAAAACACCAAAAAGGCTGCCTGAACCACATTTCAGACAGCCTTCGCGCTCAAATTATCCGCTTACTTCGCCGCATTCGCGGTGGGCAAAGATTGATTCCACTTGTTCAAAATCTTTTCATATTCGCCATTGGCTTTGATGTTTGCCAAGCCTTTGTTGATTTTGCCCAACAAATCCTTATTGCCTTTTTTCACCGCATAAACAATGTCCGAACCGCGACCTGCTGGCAAGTTTTGCGACACAAACTTGATGTTATGGTCTTTAAAAGTGGGACTAGCTATATAATATTGCAACACGGTTGAATCCGCCACCACCACTTGCGCGTTGCCCTTGGCAACTTCTTGCAAAGCCAAGAAAACCGAATCACGAATCACCAGTTGTTCTTTCTTCACTTTATAGCGTTCAGGCAAATCCACGCTGGAATCTTCCGTATTGGAAATGGCGATTTTGGCTTGCGTTGCCCAGTCTTTCAAATCAAACTTGGCAGGTTCAAGTGCCGCAATGCGGTATGGCGTGTGATAATAGCTGTCGCTCAAATCCGCAGCAGCCAAACTTTCATCGGTTTCACTCACCGCGCTAACCACCACATCAGCCGTGTCGTTTGCCAGAGTTTTGAAAATGCCTTCCCAATCATGCGGCACAAATTGCACATTGTAGCCCTGATTGCGCGCCACCGCCGTAAACAAATCCACGTCCAAACCTTCAATTTGACCATTTTTGTCTTTGGAAGCAAAGGGGGGATAAGTCGCGTCCGTAACCACACGCAAAGTGGGCAAATTGGCATTTTGAGCCACCACGCTGGCTGCAACAGGCTCGCTGGCAACGGGTGCAGCATGGGTTTGCTCATTTTTTGGCGCGTCATCAGCACACGCCGCCAACATGATGGCGGTTGCCAAAATCGTCAATGTTTTCTTAAAAGCCATTGAAAAGTCCTTTTCTTAAAATGTGAATGGTTCTCAATTTAAGCAAAATGGCATGTGATTGTTTCAGGCAGCCTGAAAAAAAAATCCAACGTATGCCAATGCTTACGTTGGATTATGGCGGATAATGCCCCACCTTACAAGTGCAATCAAACAAAAAATGGATTTTTGTTACATATTATGCAAATAAAATGTAAGAATATTTCACTCAAATGCGCTTTGCCAATTCGCTCGCCTTGCCAACATAAAGCGCAGGCGTTAAAGCCAACAAATCCGCTTTTGCCGAATCAGGAATTGCCAAACCATTGATAAATTGACGCAAACTTTCAGGCGTGATGCCATCTTTGCCGCGCGTCAAATCTTTCAACTGCTCGTAAGCATTCGGCACAGCATAACGGCGCATAACCGTTTGAATCGGCTCGGCCAACAATTCCCAAGTCGCGTCCAAATCCGCCAACAAAGCCGCAGGATTGGCTTCCAACTTGTCCAAACCACGCAAATGCGCCACCCAACCCAAAACCGCATAGCCCACACCCACGCCCATGTTTCGCAAAACCGTGCTGTCGGTCAAATCGCGTTGCCAACGTGAAATGGGCAATTTTTCCGCCAAAAAGCCCAACACCGCGTTTGCCATGCCCAAATTACCTTCGGAATTTTCAAAATCAATCGGATTGACCTTGTGCGGCATGGTGGAACTGCCCACTTCGCCAGCCTTAACCTTTTGTTTGAAATAGCCCAATGAAATATAGCCCCACACATCGCGGTTGAAATCAATCAAAATCGTGTTGATGCGGCTGATGGTTTGGAAAAATTCCGCCATATAATCATGCGGTTCAATCTGAATCGTGTAGGGATTAAACGTCAAGCCCAAACTTTGTTCCACAAACAAGCGGCAATGGGTTTCCCAATCCACATCGGGATAAGCCACCATGTGCGCGTTGTAATTGCCCACCGCGCCATTGATTTTCCCCAAAAATTCCTGTTGATTCAATGCCTTGATTTGGCGATTCAAGCGATACAACACATTGGCAATTTCCTTGCCCAAAGTGGTGGGCGTGGCTGGCTGACCGTGCGTGCGCGACATCATGGGGACATCTGCCAAATCGTGTGCCATTTTTTGCAATTTTTGCTGAATTTCGGCCAATTTCGGCAAAATCACTTCATCTTTTGCCTGTTTCAACATCAGCGCGTGCGACAAATTGTTGATGTCTTCCGAAGTGCAAGCAAAATGAATAAATTCATTGACTTTTTGAATTTCAGCATTGTTTTCAAAGCGTTTTTTCAGCCAATATTCAATGGCTTTCACATCGTGATTGGTGGTGGCTTCAATCGCTTTCACTTCGGCGGCGTGTTCCAAATTGAAATTTGCCATCACATTTTGGATTTCAGCCAGCGTTTCATTTGAAAATTCAGGCACTTCGGCAATGTTTGGCTCGCGCGACAAAGCCACCAGCCACGCTAATTCCACACGCACACGCGCTTTCATCAAACCGTATTCGGAAAAAATGGGACGCAAATTCTCTACCGATTTGGCGTAGCGTCCGTCTAATGGGGAAAGGGCTGAAATGGGGTTAATCATTTGTTTTTCCTATATTATTTAACATAAAAATGCTTTCAGGCTGCCTGAAAATGTTTTTTCTCGGGGAAAACCACATCGGCATAAATTTCCGCGACCATAATTGCAAAATCAATGCTTTTTAATTCAATTAAATCATCGGATTGTGAATAAGTTTGCGCTTTCCAATCATCAACACGGCGATACACCGTTACCGCCATAAAATCTTGTTCCACCAACACATATTCTTGTAATGATGGGATTTTTTGATAATCGCGCAATTTAATGGTTAAGTCGGTCTCGCGTGTGCTTTCGGATAAAACTTCAATAATCACAATGGGTTGTGTGGCGGTGTATTTATCGTCTTGCTTGCCGCAATCCACAATCACATCAGGCAGATAGTAATTTTGCCCCACCTTGATTTTCTGCGTTTCCATGTACACCATGCAAGATGTGCCTTTCAAATGCAGGCGAAACGGCACATAAAAATTGCCTGCAATCACATTGTGCGATTTGGACGCATTGCCCATCGCCCAAATTTCGCCATTGATGTATTCGTATTTCACATCAGGCAGTTGCGAATAATGTGCCAAATATTCGTGTTCGCTGATAACGGTGTTTTCTTGCAATAAAGCGTGCATGATTTTTCCTTTCAGGCTGCCTGAAAACACGGTTTACTCAATCGCCAAACGGTCCAAACGATAACGCATACTGCGGAAACTAATCCCCAATACTTTCGCGGCTTGGGTGCGATTATAACGTGTGTATTCAAGGGCTTGTTGCAAAATTTGGCGTTCCACATCGTCCAAATAATCTTGCAGTTGCGTGTGTCCCATTTGGAAATTGGGCAAACCTGTTGCCGCGAGCCCTTCGGTAAGCGGAAATTGCTCCGCGTCCAAGCTCATGGGCTGATGATTGATTTGCAAATCTTCCACATCAATGGTGTTGTTGTTGGCAAGGGCAACGGCGCGTTCCAAAATGTTTTCCAATTCGCGGAAGTTACCAGGGTAGCCATAGTGCAACAATGCGTCTCGGGCAGAGGCGGTCATGCGTATGCCTGTGCCGTGGTGTTTGTGCAGCAAATGCACAATCAGGCGTTCCAAATCTTCGTGCATTTCACGCAAGGGTGGCATTTTCAGCGTAACCACATTCAGGCGGTAAAACAAGTCTTGGCGGAACGCACCGCTTTCCACCAAATTTTCCAGATTTTTGTGGGTGGCGGAAATGATGCGCACGTCCACTTTCACTTCTTGGGCATCGCCAATTCTGCGAACGGCTTTTTCTTGAATCGCGCGGAGCAATTTCACTTGCATTGCCAAGGGCAAATCCGCCACTTCGTCCAAAAACAATGTGCCACCGTGGGCGTGTTGGAAAAAACCCAAACGGTCTTGGTCTGCGCCTGTAAAGCTGCCTTTTTTGTAGCCGAAAAATTCGCTTTCCATCAAATTTTCGGGAATCGCGCCACAGTTTACGGCAATAAAAGGCTTGTCGGCACGGCTGGACAATTCGTGTATGCTGCGCGCGGCTTGTTCCTTACCCGAACCGCTTTCGCCCGAAATGTAAACGGGGACATTGCTGTCGGCAAGTTTGCGAATCAAACGGCGCACTTCTTCAATTTGCTGCGAACTGCCCAAAATGCGCGGTACGTCATTATCGCGTTTCAGGCTGCCTGAAACTTTGGGGGCGGCAGTTGGCACAATGGGGGTTTCGGCAACAGGGGCAACCGCCGCCACGCTTGCCACGCGCCGTTTTTCCATGCTGGGCGCAACGGCATTGGGCAGGGTAATGTTGTCCACAATTTTTTGCGGCACAACTTGGCTGATGGTGGGCTTATTTTTTTCGCTTAATGTGTTTTCCACATCAGCCCATTCGTTTTGTCCCCATGTGCTGTCGGTGGGTTTGCTCACAACGGGTGCGGCGGCAACGCTTTTTGGGGCTGCCTGAACGGGTGGTGGCGCAATGGGCGCATTTTGGTTTTCATCTTGCACTTTCACGGCAGATTTAACCAAAGTACGCAACTGTGCCAACGTAATCGGTTTTTGCAAATAATCAAACGCGCCAATTTTCAAGGCTTGCACGGCTTGGTCGGCATTGCCAAAGGCGGTAATCAAGGCGGTAATCACGGCAACGGGGGTATCCATATTGTTGCTCATGATGTGTTCCACCACTTCCAAACCCGAGCCATCGGGCATACGCATATCGGTCAGCACCAGTGAATATTTGTTTTCATTTAATTTTTTTTTGGCGATATTCACGCCTTCGGCGGTATCCACGCTCAGCCCCATTTTCATTAGGGTGATTTCCATTAAATCGCGAATATCGGCTTCATCGTCCACCACCAAAATGGGGCGATTCAGGCTGCTTCTAGTCATAGTGATTGGCTCTCGGTAAAATGATTTCAAATGCTTTTTTATCGGGCAAATAGCGCAAATCGCCCTTATTGGCATGGGCTAATTCACGCGCCACATACAAGCCCAAACCCGTTCCCTTGGCATGGGCTTGGGTGGTGTAAAACGGCTCAAACAAATGCGGAATGATTTCAACTGGCACACCGCCGCCATCGTCTTGCACCACCAAAGAAACTTGATGTGGATTGATGTTTTGTGCCACCACTTTGATGGCATTTTTGGCATTTTTGCTGCAATGTCGCCACGCATTGTTACACAAATTCCACAAAATTTGTTGCAAGTGCATGGGGTCAAACACCACTTGGGTTTGCATGGGAAAACTGGATTTTAAACAATCATCGGCATCAGGCTGGGTTAAAATGAACTCCTGCCTGAAACTTTTCCAAAATTCGCCCAAATGAATGTTTTCACGATTGACGCGGTCGCTTTTGTTTAACATGGAAACGTCTTCAATCATTTTATCAATGCGGGCGATGTTGTTGTCAATCATATTGGTCAAACGCTGCAAAATCAGGTCATCGGTCACATCATACGTTTCCATAATCAAACCATTGGCTTGACGCATGGCAGAAAGCGGATTGCGAATTTCATGTGCCAAATTTGCCGTCAGCAAACCCAACGATGCCAGTTTGACCGATTGCGCTTCCATTTGCAATTCGCGTTCGGCACGAATAAACAAAATCAGCAATTCGCCTTCTATTTGAATCACGGGAATGCCACGCACGCTCATGTCGTTGTCGTGTATCATCACGCGGGTTTCAAACGTACGGTTGGGAAAACCACGCCAACGCCGCACCAAATCTTGCACCGCCATAAAGGGATAGCCTATGCGTACATCGGCAAAATATTCATTGGCTTTGCGGTTGCACAGCCAGATTTTGCAATGCCTGTCCACCACCAACACGGCTTCTTGAACTTGGTTCAACACCACTTTATTTAAGGCACTCACGCGCTCAAAGGCGGTACGGTGGCGTTGGACGGATTCGCCTGCGCTGCTCAAATAGCTGGCTGAAAATGAACTCGCCCACGAAATGCCATAACACGCCACACACAGCATACCCGTACGCGCCACCATGGGCAAATACAACCATTTATCTTTATAATCAAATGGATAATATTCCAGCAACATCACAATCAACACCAGCAAACAGGCATAACCTGAATACAGCATCCAATATCGCCCATAATTGAGCAAACACGCCACCACCAAAAATGGCAAAATCAAAATGCCAAATCCCGATGCAATGCCGTCTAGCAAATACATGAGCCATGCTATCATGGTGATGTCTATCACGCTGCTGGCATTGGGCAAGTCGCTGTTTTTTTGGATTTGCCATTCTGGATAGACGATGGTCAGATAAATCACACAACCATACACGCCAAACCACACATACATGCCCACATTTTTGATGCTAATCAGTTGATTGGGCAGTTGTGAAATGTCCCTTTCGCCCAAATTGGCTTGCGATAGGGCGTAAAAAACCATGAGCGCGAAAAAAATCGTCAATCGCGCCAAATTCGCAAAACCGATGACGCGCTTGATTTGTTCGTCCCAATCTTGCCCCGTGGCGGCGGCAAGGCGTTTTTTTAAATTGACTATCATGTTTCGCTCGCCAAAATGCGTTTCAGGCTGCCTGAAAATTCAAGCACCATGCCTTTGCGACCGCGTTTGTTTTCCACATCGGCAATGTTCAGGGTTTGGGTGTGGATTTTGCCACGCGCGCCCACCGTTTCCAGCACACATTCAGGCTGCGAAATCACATTGCACCCAAGTAAACGGTCGCCATCTTGCAAAGCCATCAACTGCAAACCGCGCCCTTTTGCCATGATTTTCATCTCGGCAATGGGAAACGCCAATAAGCGTTTTTCGGCACTTGCCAGCACCACTTTGCAATCGGGATTGATGAGTGCAGAACGGTACACTTTCACAGGCGGCAAGGTGGTTTCGCCCGTATCCAAATTCATCACGGCTTTGCCTGCTTTCAGGCGCGTGTGCAAATCTTCCAATTTGGCGATGAAACCGTATCCGCCTGAATGGGCAAGCAAATAATGCTCATCGGGGCTGCCTGAAAGCAGCGACACCACACTCGCGCCATTTTGCAAATCAATCAAAGAGGCAATCGGCACACCATCGCCGCGCCCTTTGGGAATTTCGGCAGGGTCTAGGCTGTAACTGCGCCCCAAGCTGTCCCACACCAGCACGGTTTGCACGGTGCGTGTGGGCAAAACCTGTTGCAAATCATCGCCTTCTTTAAATGCGATTTGCGACAAATCCACATCATGCCCAGCCCTTGCGCGTAACCAGCCTTTTTGCGACAAAATCAGCGTAATTGGCTCATCGGCGGTGCTTTGCGTGAGCGTGGCGCGTTCGGCAACTTCCACCAAAGTGCGGCGTGGGTCGCCAAATTGTTTCATATCGGATTGCAATTCTTTGATGATGAGCTTTTTTTTCTCATTTTCATCGCCCAAAAGCGTGTTCAGGCTGCCTGATTCTTCGCGCAATTCCTTCAATTCGCTTTCCAGCTTAAAGCCTTCCAAACGTGCCAGTTGGCGCAAGCGGATTTCCAAAATGTCTTCGGCTTGCATTTCGGTCAGCTTAAATTGTTGGATTAAGTCCTGTTTGGGTTCGTCCGATTCGCGTATCACTTTGATGACCTTATCAATGTGCAAAAACGCGGTGTGTCGCCCTTCCAAAATGTGAATGCGCTTTTGCACCGCCGCCAAACGGTGCTGCAAACGGCGCGTTACCGTCATCACGCGGTAGTCAAGCCATTCTTGCAAAATGGTTTTCAGATTTTTTTGCGCGGGGCGATTGTCCAAGCCCATCATCACCAAATTGACCGACACATTGCCTTCCAAACTGGTTTGCGCCATCAGGGTATTGATGAATAAATCGGTTTCGGTTTTGCTGGATTTGGGTTCAAACACAAGGCGTACAGGCTGCTCGCCATCGCTTTCATCGCGGACTTTTTCCAGCAAATCCAACATCAATTTTTTGGTATTAAGTTGTTCTTGGGTCAGATTTTTTTTGCCTGTTTTGACTTTGGGATTGGTTTGCTCTTCAATTTCCGCCAAAATTTTTGCCGAAGAGGTGTTGGGCGGCAATTCGGTAACAATCACACGCCATTGCCCACGCGCCAATTTTTCCACTTCATAACGCGCCCGAACGCGCAGGCTGCCTTTGCCCGTTTCGTAGATTTGACGCAAATCTTTGGGCGATGAAATGATGTGTCCACCGCCAGCAAAATCGGGCGCAGGGACAAGAGCCATCAAATCATCAATTTGCAAATCGGGCTTTTTGAGCAGCGCAATGGCAGCCTGCGTGATTTCATTCAAATTGTGAGAGGGGATTTCGGTTGCCATGCCCACCGCAATGCCACTCGCGCCATTGAGCAAAACCATGGGCAAACGCGCTGGCAAGGAAACGGGTTCTTCAAACGCACCGTCATAATTGGGGACAAAATCCACCGTCCCCTGCCCCATTTCAGACAGCAACAATTCGGCAATGGGTGTGAGTCGCGCTTCGGTGTAGCGCATGGCTGCTGCGCCATCGCCATCGCGTGAACCAAAATTGCCCACGCCGTCAATAAGCGGATAGCGTAAGGTGAAATCTTGCGCCATGCGCACCATGGCTTCATAGGCGGAGCTGTCGCCATGAGGGTGGTATTTACCCAAAATTTCGCCCACCACACGCGCCGATTTCACAGGTTTTGCGCCTTGCGTTAAGCCCATGTCTTTCATGGCATACAAAATGCGGCGTTGCACGGGTTTTTGACCGTCTTGCACGGCTGGCAGGGCGCGACCTTTGACCACGCTCATGGCGTATTCCAAATAGGCGCGTTCGGCATAGGGGGCTAAATCTAGGGTATCGGCAGCGTTCATTTTTGATGACAATCAATAAAAATGCGGCATTTTAATGGAAATTCAGGCTGCCTGAAAGTGAATTGCGGTTTCAGGCAGCCTAAAAAAAGGGATTGCGAAATTGATTCAGAACAATAAACCTTAACACAATACCAAATCAAATTGACACAATTTAATAAAAGAGCAATAATTCTCAAATGAAGAATTTTACATTTTATCAATTTGTTTTTGAGAGAAAAAATCATGAAAAAGACCTTATACGCCCCACAACCCAAATTCAAACACAGCCTGTTATATGGCTTACTGATTTTGGGCTTTCAAACCAGCCATGCAGGCGTGGTACGCGATGATGTGGATTATCAGCAATTCCGTGATTTTGCGGAGAATAAGGGGAAATTTGGTGTTGGTGTAAAAGATAAGCCTATTCCAATTTTAGGAAAAAATGGAGAAACCATTGGAGCAATATTGGGCAACGGTATTCCCATGCCTGATTTTAGTTTTGCTGACAGAAATACAGCCATTACATCATTGATTCATCCACAATATGTTGCCAGTGTTGCTCATATTAGAGATGCAGAGTGGGGAGTGATTAAAAATGCAAATGTATATGAACAAATATTAAAACAACAACAGTCAAATGCCCCCACATTTGGAGGGCAAAATATCAACCCTGATGTGCATCACTTTTCTTATCACATTGTGGATAGAAATGACCCTTTAAAATATTATGACAATAATGAAACAGATGAAAAAGGGGTTAGAAGTAACTCTCTTAAATATGATTATAATATGCCACGATTATTTAAAATGGTTACCGAAGTTGCACCCATTGCAATTTCAGATATTGATGAAAATAAAGACGATTATAAAGATAAGAACTTATTCCCAGAATTAGCAAGATTGGGTTCTGGTAATCAAGCTCTTTTTACAAAAGGTACAAAAGCCACTGATTATACCGAACATAGCACTTGCTCTCGCATACATCAATGTATATCATCAGGACATAAATATCTAATTGGTGGCGTGGGGTTTGACATTGGCGAAGATGATACACCAAGTATAAGGCATGTCAAAAATTTAATTGCGATTAATGCTCCTGTACAAGACAAACCATTCAGTAATTTTTTGCTAAATGGCGATAGCGGTTCCCCCTTTTTGATTTTTGATAAACAAAAAAATGAATGGGTGTTGTTTGCCACATTCAGCAGTTATGCTTACGCTGTCTTTCAAAATAGATTAGCTTTAACCAAACAATCTTATTTTGATGAAATCCGAAAAGATGATATTGGTATTAGTTTAGATAATCAAAAAAACGATGAGAATTATCGTTGGGCTAATCAAAATAATGGTCAAAATGAATTAAAACAAAGCATAATTTCATCATCTGATGGCTCGGTTAATTTAACCCTAGATGTAAAAATTGAAAATGATGATACAAAGAATTGGCAAGATGAAAATGGATTGATTGCCACCAAACAAAATCAACTTAACACAACTTATACTATTATTCCAAAAATAAAATTACTTTCTGAAATAAGGGAGTATTTTAATCATGGCAAGGATTTATACATCAAAGGTCAAAAGGGTACATTACAATTACAAGATTCCATCAATCAGGGAGCAGGCGGACTGTACTTTGAAACCGACTTTACCGTCAAATCCGACAATCCTGATACCACTTGGCTGGGTGCTGGGGTGTCAGTTGCCGATGGCAAAACCGTTGATTGGCAAATCAAAAATCCCCAAAACGACCGATTATCCAAAATCGGCAAAGGCACTTTGCACGTTTCAGGCAGCAAAGACAATTTGGGCGACATCAGCGTGGGCGATGGTACAGTCATCTTAAATCAAACCAATGGACAAGCGTTTAATCAAGTTGGCATTGTGAGCGGTCGCCCCATTGTGCGCCTTGCCAATGACCAACAAGTTAAGCCCGAAAACATTTATTTTGGTTTTCGTGGTGGTCGCCTTGATGTGAATGGCAACAATTTGACCTTTAATTACATTCGGAATTTGGACGAAGGAGCGATGATTGTCAATCATAATGCCAGTCAAGCCGCTACCATCACGCTTAAAGCCGATGCCCAAAATCCCAATCAAGCAGCATTCAATGGCGTATTTGGCGAAACCAATCCATCTCATCACAATGGCAAATTGAATGTGGTTTATGCACCTGAAAATCCGTCTGCCAATCAGCCGTTTTTGCTTTCAGGCGGCATGAATTTGAACGGCAATTTGACGGTTGATTCAGGCAACCTGCTGTTGTCGGGTCGCCCCACGCCACATGCCTACAATCATCTTGATAAAATTGAACCATTTCAAGACAATGATTGGGTCAATCGCACCTTTTCAGCCAGCCAAATTGTTGCCCAAAACAATGCAAAATTGACCGTTGGACGCAATGTGGCTGCCTTAAATGCCCATGTTGCAGCGCAAAACAATGCCACCGTTAAAATCGGTTTTGTGAATGGGGAAACGCCTGTTTGTGTGCGTTCGGATTATTTTGGCACCACAAATTGCACCACACCCAATTACAATGAAACCGTTTTAAATCACATTCCCAGCACCAAAATGACAGGCGATGTGACATTATCAGATAAAGCCGCCTTAACTTTGGGCAAAGCGGATTGGTTGGGCAAAGCCATCACCTCGGGCAAAGATACCCAAATCCATCTTGCTGCCAATGCCAACTGGACGATGACAGCAAATAGCTCGGTGGGCAATTTGACTTTACAAGATGGCGCACAAATCACGTTAAATCCCAATTTTACTGCTGGCAATTCAACTCAATTCAATACATTAACGGTAGAGGGCGATTTATCAGGCAAGGGACAGTTCAACTATTTAAGCCATATTGCGGACAATCAGGGCGATAAGGTTGTGGTAAAAGGGCTTGCCAGTGGCGATTACATTTTTAATGTGAAAGACCATGGTGCCGAACCACAGAATGCCAAAGATTTGGTGTTGATGAAACTGGAAAACTCCACCCAAACTGCGGATAATTTAACAGTAAAACTGCACAACAACCACGACAGCAACAAAAATCATGTGGATTTAGGAGCTTGGCGTTATGAATTGGGGAAAAATAATCAGGATTTTGTATTAAAAGGTAAGAAAAATCCTGATAGCACCCTGAATACAAATACAACAAATACAAGTACACCAAGTACAAATACAAGTATCCCAAGTACAAATACAAGTATCCCAAGTACAAATACAAGTATTCCAAGTACAAATACAAAACCTGTTGAGCAACCTAAACCTGTTGAACAGCCCAAACCTGTTGAACAGCTCAAACCTGTTGAACAGCCCAAACCTGTTGAACAGCCCAAACCTGTTGAACAGCCCAAACCTGTTGAACAGCCCAAACCTGTTGAACAGCCCAAACCTGTTGAACAGCCCAAACCTGTTGAACAGCCCAAACCTGTTGAACAGCCCAAACCTGTTGAACAGCCCAAACCTGTTGAACAGCCCAAACCTGTTGAACAGCCCAAACCTGTTGAACAGCCTAAACCTTTATCCGCACTTACGAGCAAATACACCAATACCGCTTTATCGGCACAGTCTGCCCAAATTGACGGTATGCACCATGTTACCCAACACATCAATCAACGTTTGTGGGATACACCTGAAAAAGGGCGCGGTTTGTGGTTGATGACCGAATATGCCAAACAGAAAAAACACAGCACCCATTATCGCAACTATGAACATACACATCAGTTGTCTCAAATCGGTGCAGACCAAGATGTGGTTGGCAATAAAGGTACTTTGCTATTGGGTGCCGCCTTATCTCATAATAAGGGTAAACAAAATTTTGCCGAAGGCTCTGGCGACAGTGATTTGTTATTGGGCAGCATTTATGGCAAATGGTTTGCACCCAATCGGGTATTTTTGACCTTTGATGGCGGTTTGGGCGTGGGTAAGCAAAAACTTAAACTGGACGACAGCCAAGCACAATACCGACAAAATATTGCACATTTGGGCATCAGTGCAGGTCAAACTTGGCAGTTGGGCGGTTTTGAAATGCAGCCTGCCATCGGTGTACGCTACCAATATTTTTCAGGCAGCCAATATGCTTTAAACGGTGCAACAATAAAGCAAGATAAGCAACATCTTTTGGCTTATCAAGCAGGTTTACGCTTGGCACACAATTGGCACACGCCATCTGGTGCATTGATTAAACCTTATTACAGAGGAACATATACGCGATTATCGGGCGATATTGAAACCCGTGTAAATGAATATCGTTTTGCCCTGCCTTTAAGCCATTATTGGCAACATCAAGCTGGTTTGGCATTGGAAAAAGGACGCTGGGGCGCGCAAATTTATGCCAACCATGAACACGGTTCGCAACAAAGCAAACGCAACGGTGCTGGCGTGATGTTGCAATATCGTTGGTAATGTGAAAGCAAGCCGAAAAGTGATGAATCATGTACTTTTCGGCTTGCTTATTTTGTTTTTGCATACGCCAAATAATCGGTTTAAAAAAACCCACGTTTCGCGTAAAATACGCCCCAATTTTTGCTTGAAAACACGTTTTTCAGGCAGCCTGAAAACCCCATTAACACGAGAAAAAACATGACCGACCAAACCCCCAATCCCCAAATTGAAGAACAATTAGACGAAAACCAAATCATCGCCATTCGCCGCGAAAAACTCAATGAAATCCGCACACAAGGCGTGGCGTTCCCCAACGATTTCCGCCGCGACCGTTTCGCACAAGATTTGCAAAACCAATATGGCGAAACGCCCAAAGAAGAACTTGACCCACAAGAAATCCGCGTGAAAATCGCAGGACGCATGATGTTGAAACGCCAAATGGGTAAAGCCAGCTTTGCCACCGTGCAAGACATGACGGGCAATATCCAACTGTATTTAAACAATAAAGGCGTAAGCCAAGAAACGTTGGACGCATTCAACCGTTGGGACATGGGCGACATCATCGGCGCGGAAGGCACCTTGTTCAAAACCAATCATGGCGAATTGACGGTGCGCGTGTCGGCAATCCGCTTATTGAGCAAATCTTTGCGTCCCCTGCCCGATAAACACAAGGGTTTGACCGACCAAGAAACCAAATACCGCCAACGCTATGTTGACTTAATCGCCAATGCCGACAGCCGCGATATTTTCATCAAACGCAGCCAAATTGTGCAAGCCATTCGCAGTTTTATGGTGGCAGAACAATACCTTGAAGTGGAAACGCCGATGATGCACCCCATTCCAGGGGGCGCAACCGCCAAGCCCTTTGTTACCCACCACAATGCGCTGGATATGCCGCTTTATCTTCGCATTGCGCCCGAATTGTATTTGAAACGCTTGGTGGTGGGCGGTTTGGAGCGCGTGTTTGAAATCAACCGCAATTTCCGCAACGAAGGCATGAGCGTGCGCCACAATCCCGAATTTACCATGATGGAATTTTACGAGGCGTTTTGCGATTACCAACGCATGATGGAAATGACGGAAAACGTGATTCGCGCAGCCGCCAAAGCCGTTTCAGGCAGCCTGAAATTGCAATACAACGGCAAAGAAGTGGATTTGGAAAGTCCATTTGAACGCTTAACCATTTTACAAGCCATCAAAAAATTCAATCCGCACTACACAGACGAGCAACTGCATGACGCAGAATGGCTGAAAAAAGAAATCGTCAAACACGGCGAAAGTCTGCCCCACGCGAGCGGTTTGGGCAGCCTGCAACTGGCTTTGTTTGAAGGTTGCGCGGAAAGCAAATTGTGGAACCCGACTTTCATCATTGATTATCCTGTTGAAGTGTCGCCGCTTGCCCGAGCGTCCGATACCCAAGCGGGTTTGACCGAGCGTTTTGAATTGTTTGTGGTGGGACGCGAATTGGCAAACGGCTATTCCGAGTTGAACGACCCCGAAGACCAAGCCGCGCGTTTCAAAGCCCAAGTCGCCCAAAAAGACGCTGGCGATGATGAAGCCATGCACTTTGATGCGGACTACATTCGCGCGATGGAATACGGTTTGCCCCCAACAGGCGGTTGCGGCATCGGCATTGACCGTTTGGTGATGTTGCTGACGGACGCGCAAACGATTCGTGATGTGGTGCTGTTCCCGCAAATGCGACCTGAATAAAATCCACAAAATGATTTTCAGGCAGCCGAAATTGTTTCAGGCTGCCTGAAAATCAATATTTAGGTCAATTTTATGTATATTCATCCAGATTTTTCTGGCAACAACATCGCCATTGACACAGAAAAATCCTTACCCATTCTTATTGGCACCACCCTGCTCCATCGTCAAGATTTGATTGAATTAAGCGGCGCACCCAATCATGCTCAAATTCACATCAACCAAAATGCACCTGACTGTTGTATTTTAAGTGTAAGTCATGACTTCTTTGCTCAAAAAAGCATTCGCTTTATCATTTGTGAAGACGATGAAATCAGTTTGTATCTCTATAATTTGCAACTGGAACTCAAACCAGAACATCAAAAACGCTTATTGGCAACTTTTGCATTTCTCCAACAAGTGAATGCTGCATTCAGATTGGGTTTTTCCAAAATCAAATTGGAAGCAGCAGGCGATTGTCGTGATGAACAATACAATGGTTATTACACTTGGGCGCGATTAGGGTTTACCATGCCTTTATCCGATGATTTCAGGCTACCTGACAATGCTTTACACGCCAAAGAAGTTGCAGATTTAATGCAAAATGAAAACCATATTGCGTGGTGGAAAGAAAACGGGCAAGGTGGCGAAATGGAATTTGACTTGCACAAAAACAGCAAATCTTTTAAAGTATTAGAATATTATTTGGAAAGTAAAGGCATTTTATCATGCTTACAATTGTAAATAAGCAAGTATCCTATACCAAATATGTGCGTTTTGTTTATCCTCGCAAAATGATTATTGCGAAAAAGACAAGCCATGACACCACACGCATTGCTGGCAACAGCAATCGCCGCTTGGCGGAACTCAAAGCATGGGCGCAATCTCAATATGGTCAAGGACATGAACATATGCCATTGGCAGAAGTAGAAATGACACGCGATGAAATCATGCAAATGTTTCACCCTTCAACCAAATAAATTCGTTTTTGCCCTACCAGAACCCCCATTTTTCAAAAAAATGCTTGACAACACGCATTCAGGCAGCGTAAATTAACGCCAATTTTACAAGATTTTATTCTTAACCCCATTTTTCCGTTTTAAGGTACATTCATGAATCCGTTTCAAACATTCGCAACGTATTATTGGCGCAGCACTTCGGTGCGGTGCTTGTTTGTTGCGTCTGTTTAATGGATTTCTGACAAAGCCGCTCCGATTCATTTTCGTGGCGGCTTGTTTCTTTTGGTGCTTATTGCAATTTCAGTCGCCCGAAAAATTCAATCACATGATTTTTTTAGGAACGAGACCATGATTGCCATGCCAAAAATTCAACACACCCCTTCTTTTCAATCTGTTCAAAAACCCTTGCGCCATTGCTGCCTGATTGTGGACGGCAATGCCCACCGACCTGATTTATTCAATCCCAATACCACTTTTGCCCATGACGATGTGCTTTGCGAAGCCATGCTGCCTGAAATCCGCACCGTTGCCATGATGATTGCGGCAATGCGCCACGATTTCAATCAAGCCAGCCCCCGCATTTTTGCCGATGAAGCCGACTGGTTTGCGGCGCGTATTGTGGTTTTGCAAGTGCGTACTTTCCATTTGGATGTGAAATTGTGTGAAATGCTACACCTTGCCAATCAACGCGCTGCGGCTTTTGCGCGTTTGCATGGTTTGGCGTTTCAGGCTGCCCAAATTCGCCCCAGCTTGCACGCCAAACGCCCCAATCATGTGCTGTTGATGGAATGCGCTTTGGGCGAAAAAGTGTCGGATAATCGCTGCGAAAACAGCCTTGCTTTGCGCCCTTTGCTGGTTAAATTGATGTAAAGATTGGCGCAATATGCCCAAAGTGCGGTAAAGTACACGCCAACACAAACACATTTGTATGTATCAGGGAACACATCATGAAAAAAATCTCTATTGCATTATTAACGGTGGCTTTGGCGGTTTCAGGCAGCGTTGCGGCAAAAGAAAAGGAACTGAACATTGCTGCTGATACTTCGGGCTTGGCAGTGGAAATGTCGCAAAACATCGGACGCATGGCTTTGGGCATGGGCGTGAAAGAGCCTTTGCTCATCAGCAAATCGGGCGAGAGCGTGAAGGTGGCAGGTTCGGGTTCTACCGTTTGCGCGATTAAATTGGCGGGCGATAAAATTCAAGGCGTGTCTTGCAAATAATCGCTTTTCCCACCACGCTGCCTGAAAGCACATTGGCATTTTCAGGCAGCGTTGATTTTTTTAGCGGCAAAGGAAAAATTGTGTTACCATGCGCCCCTTTCATGGTGCGCCAAGCACATTTCTACAAGAAAAAAAGACTGTAAGGAAGAATAACCCATCATGGCAAAATTGACCGAACAAGACATCATCAACTGGGACGGCAACGAAGACGATTACATGAACGAAGACCATTTGGCGTTTTTTCGTGAACGTTTAATCAGCTTGCAAAATGAGTTGATTGAAAAAGCATCTGTAACCACCAACAACATGCAGGAACACGAATCCGCCCCCGACCCTGCCGACCGCGCATCGCAAGAAGAAGAATACGCTTTGGAATTGCGTACCCGCGACCGTGAACGCAAATTATTGGTTAAAATTCAAGATTCTTTGCGTGAAATTGAAGAAGGCGACTACGGTTTTTGCCATGACACGGGCGAACCCATTGGTTTGCGCCGTTTGCTGGCACGCCCCACCGCCACTTTGTCGGTGGAAGCCCAAGAACGCCGCGAACGCATGAAAAAACAATATGCGGATTAAAATCGCCCCTCATTTTCAATCGGAACAGGTTTTTTGTTCCGATTTTTCTTTTTAAAAAGCATTTTCAGGCTGAAACCTTATTCTGGAAAACCCAACCATGTCTGTGAATCATTACGAAAATTTCCCCGTTGGCTCCATTTTGTTGCCCAAAAGATTGCGCCGCCCCATTCACGCGATTTACGCCTTTGCGCGTACCGCTGATGACATTGCCGATGAAGGCGATGCCAACAACGAAAGCCGCTTGCAAGGTTTACAAAATTTGCGCGATGAATTGGATTTAATCCAACAAAATCAATCGCCCAAAAGTGAATTGATGCACATTTTGGTGCGTGAAGCGATTGTGCCTTTCAAGCTGCCTTTGCAGCCGTTTTACGATTTGTTGAGCGCGTTTTCGCAAGATGTGGTCAAAAAACGCTATGAAAATTTTGGCGAATTGGTGGATTATGCGCGGCGTTCTGCCAATCCTGTGGGGCGATTGATGTTGCATTTGTATGGCGAAACCGATGAGCGCAGCTTGGCGCAAAGCGATGGCATTTGCACGGCATTGCAATTAATCAATTTTTGGCAAGATGTGGCGATTGATTGGCAAAAAGACCGCGTTTACATTCCACAAGAAGATTTGCAAAAATTTGGGGTCAGCGAAACGCAAATCGCGGCGGGCAAGGTGGATTTTGCGTTCCAACGCCTGATGGCGCATGAGTGTGAACGCGCTTTTAAAATGCTGAAAGCGGGGTCGCCTTTGGGTCGCACTTTAAAAGGCAGGGTGGGATTTGAATTGCGCATGATTGTGTTGGGCGGTCAAACCATTTTGCAAAAATTGGACGCTTGTAAATACGATGTGTTCACGCAAAGACCTATTTTGCAAACAAAAGATTGGTTGATGATGCTCAAAAAAGCGTGGTAGGCTTTCAGGCTGCCTGAATCAACCAATGTGCGGCTTTTGCCAAACGCTGTGGCACATCGTCAAAATGTCCGCCTTCGTTCATGACGAAAATGCTGTTGCCGCCCCACGCTTGCCATTGCGCGACAATCTGTTCGGTGGCGATTTGCACTTGTGCCATGCGTGGATTTTTGGTTTGGGTTTCGGCATTGCCCAGTGAAAAATAGCTCGCTTGTGGCAAAATGGCAGGGCGATTGGCTTGAACAAAATCCACAAAACCATCAAACCACAGGCTGCCTGATACGCTCGCCACACGCTCAAAATAAGGCGACACGATTGCGCCATACACCGCCCACAATCCCGCCAACGAATAAGCCAACACGCCACGCCAAGCGGCTTGTATGCCAGCTTCGCGTTCAATTTGCGGTATGATTTCGCCACACAAACGGGCTTGATACGCTGCCGCGCCACCGCCAAAATCTGCGCCTTTTTTGAATACGCGCTCGGCTGCCCACGGTGTGAAATCGCGTTCCCAATGGCGATTGAAAATGGCAACCCAAGCCACATTTTCAGGCAGCATTTGCGCCAATTTTGTGGCTTCGTGTTCATCGTTGGGAAAGGTGTAAAACACGCCTGTTGTTGGGGCATTGGGGGCGTTAAACACCCAAATCGTTTGTTCATCAATGAGGTATTTTTGGGGCGACATGGTTTCAGGCAGCCTTCACAGGTTTTAGGGGCTAATGACAATTCGTTTCGCGATTGTTTTTTCATCAAAATCGCCAACTTCTGCGTCAAAAATACGCGCCAATGGGTGGCATTGGCTCGCATTTTTTCCTTGAATTTGACAGCGAAGCGGTGTTTGCTTGAAAAACCAACTGCGCGCCCAAATTGCCATTAGCCCCTAGGGGTTGATGGGAAATTTCACGCGATGCCCCACTTTGCCCGACCAGCGTTGTTGGCATTGCGGACACAAATGTTCGGGCAGATGATGGACATCAAACAAAGGGTGTTGGGCGCGGACTATGCCGTCCAAAGCGCATTCCAGCGTCAATTCATACACCCATTGTTGCGGCACTTTGTCGCTGGGCAAAATGCGGTAGGACAAAATTTTGAGCGGATAATGGCGGCGTTCCAGCTCATCGCACAAACGCGCCATATCGTCTTTGCTGTCAGCACTTTGGGCGCGGCGTTGCCAATACCATGCCAGAGCCAGCTCGCGTTTGCCCACGTTGGCGGTGGGAATGTGTGGCGTGAGTTGTTGACTTTTTTCAATATTGCATTCTGGGCAACCCCAATGGGTGTTTTTGATGGTATCGTAATCGTCCACAAATTCGTGGTGGTAGGCGCAAGCGAATCGGCTTTTGCCACTGCTTTCATAATCCAACAATTTCACATTGGGGTGGCGCAATGTGTATTCACGCGCTTTGTCTTGGGCGGCTGGGGTGCGTTCAGGCTGCTGAAACAGCACGGCAAGCTTATTCCACCATGCCATATCATTTTTCCAACCAAATCAAGCTGACCATGCGCCCTGTTTGCCCATCGCGGCGGTAGGAGAAAAAGCTGTCGCGTTCCAACACGGTGCAATGTTCGCCACCAAAAACGGACGTTACGCCTTCGCGTTTTAAAATCAATTTTGCCAATAAATAGATGTCTGCCAAATACTTACCGCCACCTATGCTGTGAAACGCGCTTTGGGCTTCGGTGTGATTTTGGCAAAATGCGTCCCACACATCTTGTCCCACTTCAAAGGCTTCCGCGCCAATGGCTGGGGCAAGGTAGGCGATGATTTCAATCGGTGCCACGCCCATGGCGGCAATGGTGTTTTGCAACACGCCATTTGCCAAGCCACGCCAACCTGCGTGTGCGGCAGCAACCACCGTGCCTGCGCGGTCGCAAAACAGCACGGGCAAACAATCGGCAGTCATGCTGGCACACGCGACTGTGCCTGTGTTGTCCCATGAAGCGTCTGCGTTGAGTGGGCTGTTCACGCTGTGGGCTGCCTGAACCACATCGCTGCTGTGAATTTGATTTAAATAAGCAATGGGAACAGGTACTTGTGCTTGAACAAGGGCGCGATTGTGGGCAACGTGGTCGGGATTGTCGCCAACGTGTGCGCCCACGTTCAGGCTGGCATAAACGCCTTGACTCACGCCGCCATTGCGGGTGGTGATGAGCGTTTTCACATGGCTTGGGGCAGCCCAGTTGGCATGAAAAAAGCTGCCTGAAATGGGATTGGGTAAATCAATCGCGTGTTTCAATGAATTGTTTTGCATGGTTATTTTCCTTGAAAATGGGGTTTCGGGCTGCCTTACAGTACAGTTTGGTTGCCTGCAATCTGTCCCCTCCCCCGTCTGGCGGGGGAGGGTTAGGGTGGGGGTGGTACTCTGGATTTCTAACCCCCACCCCAGCCCTCCCCCTTTCCTAGGGGGAGGGAGTAGGTTCATGGCAAATCAAAAATTGTCGTGTACTGTCAGGCTGCCTGAAAATCATTCCACCACAATTTTGGGGAAACGGCTGCTGAAATCGCGTCCCTTATCCGCAATCGCCAACGCCACCGCAAAGGCGGCTTGTTGGTAAATTTCAGCAATGGCTTGATTTTGCGTGTGTAAATCGCCCACTTTGCCCTCGTCCATCGCCACGCGCACAGGCAGGCTCAAAGGTAATTGCCCCAACAATGGCACATGAAGTTTCTCGGCAAGTGCCTTACCGCCATCTGCGCCAAAAATCGCCTCGTGGTGTCCACAATTTGAGCAAACGTGCACCGACATATTTTCCAACACGCCCACAATATCAATATTCACTTTATGAAACATATCAATGGCTTTACGCGCGTCAATCAGGGCAATGTCTTGTGGCGTGGTAACGATAACCGCGCCCGTTACAGGGATTTTTTGCGATAAAGTCAGTTGAATATCGCCCGTACCAGGGGGCAAATCAATGAACAGATAATCCACATCGTCCCACTCACTTTGAAACAAAAGCTGCTGCAAGGCTTGTGAAACCATAGGTCCTCGCCACACGACTGCTTGGTCGGGGTCTATCAAAAAGCCGATGGACATGACCTGTATGCCATCTGCGTTTTTCACGGGGATAAAATGCCCATTTTGCTGCTGCGGCTGATGGGCAGCAACGCCCAACATGGTCGGTTGGCTGGGACCATACAAATCCGCGTCCAACACGCCCACGCGCGCACCCATTTTGTGCAAGGCGGTTGCCAAATTCGCGGTGGTGGTGGATTTGCCCACGCCGCCCTTGCCCGATGCCACCGCAATGATGTTTTTCACGCCCTGAATCGTGCGTACGCCTGCCTGAACTTTGTGTGCCACAATGTTTTGATGAATGTCCAATTCCACCGATTTGCCCGTTGCCGATGAAATTTGTTCACACAAATGCTGTGCCAAATGTTGTGCGGGAAAACCGAATTGCAAAACCACGTTCAGGCTGCCTGAAAAGGTTTCATTTGCGGCAATCAGGGCTTTTTCGCTGCCTATGGTACGCTGGCTTTGTGGCAGCACAATATTGTTGATGATTTGAGATAAGTTTTCCATATTATTGATTGGGTATCGCAATAAAAAAACATTAGGATACGCGTTTCGCCAATGAAAAAGCAAGTTTTTACAGCAAACAAAATCGGGATATGAAAAAGGGACAGATGTTTCATCTGCCCCCTCAATTCATTTGAACAAGTTCATCAACCAATTGGCAAAACGCACCAACAGGGCAACCAACTCGTACAAACCTTCCATTATTCACCCCATTTGGGCAACAAATTGTGTGCAATGTGCAACTGGTCCAATACACGCGCCACCACAAAATTCACCATATCATCAATGGTTTGAGGGTGGGTGTAAAAACCTGCGCTCGGTGGCAAAATGGTGCAACCTGCCTGCGCCAATTTCAACATGTTTTCCAAATGAATGGTGGAAAATGGCGTTTCGCGTGGCACAATAATCACAGGGCGGCGTTCTTTAATCGCCACATCGGCAGCGCGTTCGGTCAAATTGTCGGACAAACCATGTGCCACCGCCGCAATCGTTCCCATGCTGGCTGGGCAAATAATCATGGCATCAGCCGTATTTGTACCCGAAGCCATGGGCGCAAACCAGTTTTCTTGGGCAAACACTTGCAAACGTTCAGGCTGCACCGCAAATTTTTCGCACAAGATTTTTTGCGCTTCTTGGGTGCTGCTGGGCAACTGGAAACCCATTTCCTGTTGCGCCACAATTTGCGCGGCTTGTGAATAAAGCAACCACACGGTTTTGCCAGCCGCCAACAATTCTTCCAACAAACGCATACCATAAGGCATGCCCGATGCGCCCGTGAATGCCAAAGTAACGGTTTGAATGCCGTCTGCAATCGTGCCATCTTGTTTGGCTGGGGCTTTGCTTGCGGCTTTTTTGGCAGGCACTTTGGGCTGTTTGGCGAGCATTTTTTCAAATTCGGCAACGCTTTCAGGGTCGGTGTGGTCGTAGTCCATCCAGCCAGCAGGACGGTTCATGCCCTGCTCCAATTTGGCAGCCATGCGGTTGCCCACCACCAAGATTTGACCATTGGGGCGTTCCAATTTGGCGCGCACTTGATACAAATACGCGGCTTTGTCGTAACCACAACGGCGCGCCAATTTGGCAACGCTGCCTGCTTCTTCAATCAACGTTTCAAAATTGACAAAACGGTTTTCATGTACGGTTTTTTTCATGGTAAAGACCTTTATTGTAAACAATCATCGTATTTCAATATGCTTGAAAATAACAAGCTCAAGAACAAAATTGATTATACAAAGTTCATTATTCTAATACAATCTTTTTTTTCAGGCAGCCACCATTCAACAAGGCTGCCTGAAAACCCCATGTCCATTTACATCACATCCAAAACCTTAATACCCAATAAATTCAAACCTTTGTGTAACACTTGTGCCGTGTGATTTGCCAATTGCAAACGGCTGTCGCGCACATCGCCTTCCGCTTTCAATATCGGACAAGCCTCATAAAAACGACTGAATAAAGTCGCCAAACCATATAAATAAGTTGCCAAATAATGTGGATAGCAAGTGTCTGCCACGCTGTTTACCACATCTTCAAATTTCAGCAATTCAAGTGCAAGTTGCTGTTCCAAAGGCTCTTTCAAAATGCAGGCTGCCTGAACTTGCCAATCGCCCGCTTTTTTGAACACACTTTGCACGCGCGTGTAAGCATATTGCAAATAAGGCGCGGTATTGCCCTCAAAAGAAAGCATATTTTCCCAATCAAAAACATAATCGCTGCTGCGGTTTTTGCTCAAATCGGCGTATTTGACTGCGCCCACGCCCACCGTTTCCGCAATTTGCGCGATTTGTTCGGCAGACAAATCGGGATTTTTTTCACGCACCAAATTCGCGGCACGTTCAGCAGATTCATTCAATAAATCAATGAGTTTAACTGTGCCACCGTCTCGCGTTTTGAATGGCTTGCCATCTTTGCCCAACACCATGCCAAAACCAATAAATTCCGCTTGCACATTTTCAGGCAGCCAACCTGCTTTGCGCGATGCCGCAAACAATTGTTTAAAATGCAAATCTTGGCGCGTATCCACCACATAAATCAATCTGTCCGCTTTCAGGCTGCCCACGCGATAACGCATACACGCCAAATCGGTGGTGGCATACAAAAATCCACCGCCTTGTTTTTGCACGATAAATGCGGCAGGTTCGCCCTCTTTGTTTTTAAATTCGTCCAAAAACACCACTTTCGCGCCATCGTCATCAACCGCCAAGCCCATTTCACTCAACTCATTGATAACATTATTCAAATCAGCATTGTATTTGGATTCGCCAGCCACATCATCGCGCGTGAGCAGCAAACCCAATTTCGCATACACCTCCTCGGCATGCTGCAAAGACAATGCCACAAATTGCGCCCACAAAGCCAGCACTGCCTCATCGCCACCTTGTAATTTCACAACATAATCACGCGCTTTTTGGGCAAACTGCTCATCTTCATCAAAACGGATTTTGGCATTGCGGTAAAATTGCTCCAAATCCGCCAATTCAAAATTGGCATTTTCCTGTTGCTGTTCAAGCATATAGGCAATAAGCATACCGAATTGCGTTCCCCAATCGCCCACATGATTTTGGCGAATCACAGTATGTCCCAACTGGTCAAACACACGCGCCAAACTGTCGCCAATAATGGACGAACGCAAATGCCCAACGTGCATTTCCTTTGCCAAATTGGGCGAGGAATAATCAATCACAATGGTTTTCGGCGATTGATTTGGTTCAAATTTCAGGCAGCCTGAAAGCGATTGCGCCAAAAATTCAGGCGACAAACGCAAATTGATGAAACCCGCGCCAGCCACTTCCACCGCAGCAAAAATGTCATTTTGTTTCAAAATTTCTGCCACTTGCAATGCCAAATCGCGTGGATTTTGTTTCAATTTTTTTGCCGCGCCCATCACGCCATTGATTTGGAAATCGCCAAAATCGGGGTTTTTAGCAGCTTGCAACACAACGGGGTTGCCTGAAAGTCCTGCTTGTTCAAAGGCTTGCTCGGCAATATGAGAAATGGTTTGATGTAATTTCATGGTTTATCTTTCAAAAATACAAATGCTTTCAGGCAGCCTGAAAAAAGCTGCCTGAAAGCGGTTTTCAAATCAGAATCGTTCGGTGCAACTGGCTGGTTTTGCACCTTTTTCGCCAAAATTTCTGCCTGTAATCGCACCTTTGGCGCATTTGAACACCGTGCCACGGTAATCCATATACAAACCGCGTTTGGTTGCATCAAGCGGTTGCGTCAGCATCACCACATAAGCATTAGTGCCCATGCCTTCCAAATGAGCATGAATATTGTAATGATTATTGACGCTGGAATTTGCCACTTTAACCCGAATCAAATCATTGATTTTATTTCGGCTTTTATCAAGCGTATCATAATCCCTAGGCTGGCTTAAACGATTGGCTTCATATTCTTGTTTCACCGTGGTCATGATTTGCTTGGCATCTGCCAAACGTCCGCGTTCCAAATATTGCTGATAAGCAGGCAAAGCAAGTGCCGCCAATACACCAATAATGGCAATCACAATCATCATTTCAACCAATGTGAAACCCGTTTGTTTGTTTTTTAACATGGTATGAATCACTTTCCAATTAGGGGCTGCGTGTCATTTCAACATAGCTTTGCAAGGTTACAACCGTATTCTTGTTTTCGCCATTGGCACGCGAAGTAACGCGGAAGTAATCATGAATGGCAGAACTGGACGGGTCTTCACGTTGTCCCATATATTCAATGATATAACGTGCTTTATTGTTTTCCGATGCAATGCTAAAATTTTTAGTGGGGTCAAAAATGTTATCGCGCTCCCAAGCGGGCTTTGAGGATTTGCCATTATCTGCATCTGAAATATTGAAATGCTTTTTATCGTTGTCATTACTCCACACAATTTTTTCAACAGGCGCACACAATCCTTTTTGACAATCTTGCGTAAATACCAAATTGGCACCCACATAACTTGTGCTGCTTGCTCCCTTTGAAATATCATTATAAACTTTATTCAAATATGTTTCACCATCACGCAAACCCACTTCTGCTTCTGTTAAAGCATATTTGCGGTCGGCTTCGTTGGCACTCAGTCGTGATTCAGTTGATGTGGTTTGGCTGGTAATCACCACCAAAAATGCAATCACAATCATCATAATCATGACCATGAATAAAGAAAAACCTTGTTGATTGTATTTATTGTTCATCATTACTTTGCCTTTTCTTAAAGAATCAATCGGTTTGCACAAGTATTGCCTGAACGAACGGTGGTATTGATGATGTAATCACGCGTTTGTGCATTGGCAAGTACGGTATCGCTGGCTTTCATGCGCTTATTGGTATAATACTTCAAGCGAATTTGCACCAAGGCTGGTAATTGATTGCCTATCGTGCTTTTATCTGGACTATCTACAAAAGAGAAATGTTCACTGTTGGTAGGTGAAGTTTCAAGTTCTTTACAGGCATTGGTTTTATCCACATAACCAAAAGCCAAAGTCATGCCGTCTGTGCCCGCAATTCCTGTTGCCAATAATTGTGGATTTTGCCATTTGCCATCTGCACCCAAATCATAGCGCAATAGGGCTTTTTCATCGTCCCATTTTAAGCCTGAATGATTCAAATCACCCAGAACATATAAAGATGCGTACAATTTGCTCAAGCTCAATTCGCCAATTTGTTTTTCATTGGCACGAATGGCAGTTGATGTAATGCTTACATTAGAGGCACTGTATGCACCTACATCTGCTACATTCACTGCTGTACTGCATGTGCTTAAAACCACATCTCCCTTACTGTTCAAAGTGCGTTTTAAGGCATCTGATTCATCTGTAATGTTTACCCGAGTCAGTTGCGTGATATTCGCTTTGGCGGTACTGTCTGTATTATAAACCGCCAAATTCAGCAAAGTGGCTTCGGCAGCTGTGGCACTTTGCCCATAAATGAAAAGCAAACCATCACTGCTGCTGGCTGTATCCAAACCTGATAACCCCTTTAAATCTTTGGCTTTAATGCGGCGCACACCCAATCCATCGGGAATACTGGAATCAATCAAAACCAATCCTTTGGCACTGGCATCTTTGGCTTCCAGTTTAAATGCGCCTTTGTCCAATACTTTATTGTCGCCCGTATTGAAACACCCAAATGCCCCTGCCATACGCGCATCACGCGCCATTTGTACCGAGGCATTGCGAATGTCTTGTTGTACAGAAATGCGTTCTTGTGCGCTGTGGTTTAATTTGCGCGTAATCATGTATGTGCTGCTGGCTGCCACAATCACAATCATTGCCAACATACTGGCAACCAAAAATTCAATCAAGGTAAAACCTTTGATATGTTGGGGAATGTGATGTGCCATGCGTCTGTTTTTATTGTGTTTCATTTTTACTCTCTTTCCAATGCGCCACGATTAGTCTGAAACCACCAGATAATACAATTGCTCACTACCTGCCGTGTCTGGCACGCCTGTTTCGGTTTCCTTTTGATTATTTAAAGAAGACCAAATGACTTTAATCACAGGCTTCACATTTGCGCCAGTATTGTCACATTTCGCATCAGTGAAACTGGGATTTTTTGCTTCTTGCGCCAAAGTGGTGGTGTCGTCCAAACAAATGGTGTATTTCAACTGTACGGTATTAGGCATTTGGCTCAAAACATATTGAAATTCACCCAATTGTGCTTTTGCCAAGTCGGCTTTTGTGATGGAATCGCTGCCCAAAGCACACGCATCTTTTGAGCTGGCAGTAGGCTTGGTTCTGTTTACACAAGTGTTGATTTTCGCCACATTTTTAAAACCTGTTTGTATGTAGTTTTTATAAGAACGCTTCCCTGTTGAATCCAAATCAGGATTAACTTGCATGGCTTCTGCCAAATTTTCAGCAGCTTGTGCCGCAATGGCGTGGTTTTCGGATTCACTCACTGCCGATACCGAACGCAGTTGCGCCGCCATCAAACCCAAAATACCAAAAGTCAATAAAAATACCGACACCAGCACTTCAATCAAGGTTGCACCTTTAACGGATTGCTTTTTCAGCATTTTGGTGCGGTTTGGAGACATTTTTTTCATAAAATCTGCTTTCAATTAAAATCAAAATTACCCATTCAGGCTGCCTGAAAAATCATTTCAAGCCACAACCCAAATTGATTTTATTGCCATCTTGTTGCACTTTTTCATCTTTACCCAAGCAAACCGTTGGCACGCCATTGGGCGTTACCGTAACCAAGCGTTTTTGTGGATTGCGGTCATTTGGGTTTTCCACATCGGTCATGGTTAAACGAACATAGCTGTCGCCAATGGTCAATGATGAGAGACTGCCTGCCTTTTTACTGCCAAATGTGCCATTGGGCATGAATACCAATTCTGTGCTGTCTTTACTGGCTGATTTGCCTGTAATATCAAAAAATTGAACAGAAAGCGATACTTTTTTCTCTTGGGCGCGTGTGCCATTTAAGCTGATGGTACGCAAATCCAAATCTTTGCTGGCATCGTAAGTGCCATTGCGGTCAATATCGGCAAAGGCACGCCAGCCGTTGCTGTCTACTCCACCACAATTATTTAATGGACGACCGTCAATCCGAATATCGGTGCCACACACCACCACGGGCGCATTCAGGCGTACCGCTTCGCCTTTGGCAAAACGCAATAAATTTGCCAACTGCTCGGCACGATTGGTAATACGCGTACTGGCAATGAATTTGGTCAAGCTGGGGGTGGCAAATGCCGCCATAATCCCCATTATGGCAACCACTATCAGTAATTCGGTTAAGGTAAAACCCAAGTTGTTTTTTTTCATCATATTACCCATGTGTTTGAAATGATGGTGGGCGTATTCAGGCTGCCTGAAAAACCCATCAATCGTCTTGTAAAATATTATCGGAAACATTGGCTGCGGTTTCAAACCGCGTATATTGTCCCAAAAAAGTCAAAAAAATGCGTCCCGTAGGTCCATTACGGTGCTTGCCAATAATGCATTCTGCCAAACCTTTGAATTGAGAGTCTTCTTTTGTGTAATATTCATCGCGGAACATGAACATAATCACATCGGCATCTTGTTCAATGGCACCCGATTCACGCAAATCGGACATCATGGGGCGTTTATCGTTGCGCTGCTCCACCGTGCGCGATAATTGTGATAAGGCAATAAGGGGTACTTGCAATTCTTTTGCCAAGGCTTTGAGCGAACGGGAAATTTCGCCCAATTCTGCGGAACGGTTGTCGCTGCGCCCCGAGCCTGACATGAGTTGCAAATAGTCAATCACAATCAAACCCAATTTGCCCCCAAATCGGCGTGCCAAACGGCGTGAACGGGCACGAATTTCCAAAGCGGTTAAGCCTGCTGTTTCATCAATAAAAATGGGCGATTGGCTCAAACTGACCACTGCTTCATTCAATCTTGCCCAATCTTCTTCGTCCAGCCTGCCTGTTTTCAATTTGTTTTGGTCAACGCGCCCAATGGAACTCATCATGCGCAATGCCAATTGTGCGCCACCCATTTCCATGGAAAAAACCGCCACAGGCAACTTGCTGTCCAAGGCAATGTTTTCGGCAATGTTGATGGCAAATGCGGTTTTACCCATAGATGGGCGACCCGCTACAATAATCAAATCGCCTGCCTGCAAACCCGAAGTGATTCTGTCCAAATCCAGAAAACCTGTTGCCGTACCCGTTACTTCATCGGGATTGTCGCGGCGATAGAGCATATCGATGCGCTCAATGTTTTCTCTTAATAATTCATCAATTTCCAAAAAGCCTTGTTTGCCTTTGCTGGTGCTTTCGGCGATTTGGAAGACTTTATTTTCTGCTTCATCAAGCAATTGTTCGGCGGTTTTGCCTTGTGGATTGTAGGCATTTCTAGCAATTTCTGTTCCAACCTCTGCCAACTGGCGCACAATGGAACGCTCGCGCACGATTTCGGCATAGCGGCGAATATTGGCTGCCGATGGGGTATTTTGCACCAATGTGATTAAATAGTTCAGCCCACCTGCGCTTTCGGTTAAATCGCTGCGCGCCAATTCTTCCTGCACGGTAACCACATCGGCAGGACGCATATTGTTGATTAAATTTGAAATGGCACGAAAAATGAGTTTGTGTTCGTGGCGATAAAAATCTTCATCGTTCAAGATATCGGCAATTCTGTCCCACGATTGGTTTTCCAACATCAAGCCGCCCAAAACCGATTGTTCGGCTTCAATGGCTTGGGGCGGTAAATTCAGGTGCGGTGTTTCTTGTTCATTGGTGTATGCTGAATTTTGCATCAAAATTCCCTAATCTGTTTACTTATGATTGATTTACCAAAACTAACGTTTTTCGGCACTTTATCCAAATTATGTTTCGCCAAGCTGAAATTGTGTTTCAGGCTGCCTGAAAACATCACGCCTTGCCTGTGCTGCCAAATCCCCCTGCCCCACGTTGGCTGCTGGCAAATTCATCAACAATTTGAAAATCCACTTGCACCACAGGCACAATCACCATTTGTGCAATGCGCTCAAAGGGTTGAATGGTAAAGGTTTCTGTGCCACGATTCCACATGGAAACCATCAATTCGCCTTGATAATCCGAATCAATCAAACCCACCAAATTGCCCAACACAATGCCATGCTTATGCCCCAAACCCGAACGCGGCAACAGCATTGCCGCCCATTGCGGATTGTTCAAATACACCGCAATGCCTGTGGGAATCAACTGGGTTTCGCCAGTCGCCAAATGAATGGGCGCATCAATGCTGGCACGCAAATCCAAGCCAGCCGAACCTTCGGTGGCATAAGCGGGTAATTGTTGCGCCATGGCTGGATTGATGATTTTGAGTTCAACTTTGGGTTTGTTCATAATTGGTTTCCTTGGATTTCAGGCTGCCTGAAATGCTGATTTTCATGAAAGATTTTGCTCGCGCCACATCGCATAATCACGCAAAGGCGGCACAGGTGGATTCAAACAATGCGGACAAATGCCCACACCTTCTTCCTCATCATCTGCCAAATGGTTGGCGTTGGGGTCAAAACGGCTTTGTTGCAAAACCGCTTGCACCAAGGCTTGCGTTTGTATCGCGTCAAATTCAAAACGCTGCACAATTTCTGCCAATAAATCGCGTTCTGCTGGCGAAAATTGGGCTGCGTATTGTTCAATCAGTTGCCGATAATGTGGGTCGGCGATTTTTTGTGCCAAAATCATCATCATTTACCTTTCAGGCTGCCTGAAAACAGAAACGGCTACCCAAACACCATGAATGCAAAACATCGCGAACACAGTATCGGTAGCCCTTTCTGTTTACGGGATTATGTTCAATCAGTTACCCAAATCCGCCAACAAGTTTTTCGCTTGCTCTTGAATTTCACCAGACGATTCAGAAATCAATTCGCGCAAGGTTTCACGCGCCGCCACAGCGTCATCAATTTCCAAATACATTTTCGCCAATTCAAATTTGGCTTCCAAAGGCTCGGTCATGTCATTGACTGAACCCGACACAAAGCCCACATTGCTTTGACCAGCTTGCTGCCAATCTTGAACATCTTCAATCACTTCCAAAGCGTCCAGATTCACACTGTCCAAGCTGCTGACTTGCGCCAAAGGTCCCGTAGCCAAATCCATCATGCCCACAGGTTGCGACACGGCAGCAGGTATCACGCTGTCAAAATCCACGTCCAAAGCCAAATCGTCCAAGCTCGCGCTGACCACAGGCACGTCCAAAGAAATGAGCGGCTCTTCCACAACAGGTGCGTCAAACGAAATGGGCGTTTCTTCAATCGCAGGCGTGGCAATCACATTGTCCACCGTATCCATCAGATTGAAATCGTCCAAACCCAAATCATTCAATGGCTGCTCTGTGGTGGCAACAGGCGCAATCTCAGAGGCAACAGGTGCAGTAAAGTCATCAAATGCGTCCAAACCAAATGCCAAATCATCTTGGATTGCTGCTGGGGCTGGTTCAGCCGCCACACTTGGAACGGCAGATTCTTCCACCACAAAAGTATCCAACGATGCCAAATCGTCAAATGCCACTTCCGCCGCAGGTGCAATGGGCGTAGGCGACTCGGTAAACGTTTCCAAAGCACCCAAATCCAATGCTGGTGCAACAGGTGCAGCTTCGGTAAACGTTTCCAAAGCATCCAAATCCAAAGATGGCGCAACGGGCGCAACTTCGGTAAATGTTTCCAAAGAATCCAAATCCAAAGATGGCGCAACGGGCGCAACTTCGGTAAACGTTTCCAAAGCATCCAAATCCAAAGATGGTGCAACGGGCGCAACTTCGGTAAATGTTTCCAAAGCATCCAAATCCAAAGATGGCACAACAGGCGCAGATTCGGTAAACGTTTCCAATGACCCCAAATCCAAAGACGGTGCAACGGCTGGCGTATCGGTAAAATCGGTAAACGCACCCAAGCCCAAATCCACATTGGATTCAACAACTTGGCTTACAGACGTAACGGTTTCACCCACGCCCAAATCCAGCAAATCATCAAATGATGTTTCAGGCTCAATCGGTGCTGCTGGCGCAATGGGTTCTGCCACCACAAAATCGTCCAAATTCAAAGCGTCATCAAATGTGGCAAGCGACTCGGGTGCGGCTGCCTGAATGGGGCTTTCGGACGTTGTGGGCACAGCAGTCAATTCTTCAAATGTGGCAAAATCGTTCAAATCGCCCAAATCTTGATTGGCTTTGACTTCTGGCACATTGGCAACTTCAGGCGCAACAAAATCTTCAAATGCGTCCAAACCAAATGACAGGTCTTCTTCCACCGCCGATGTGCTTGCTGGCGTTGAGGCAACGCTGGGTTCGGCTTTATCGGTTTCAGGCAGCACGAAATCTTCAAATGCGTCCAAACCAAACGACAAATCTTCTTCAACAGGCTTGGCTGCTGGCTGAACAAAATCGTCCAAATTCAAATCAGACACAGGCGCGGCTGGTGCAACGGTTTCAGGCTGGCTTTCAACCACAAAATCGTCCAAATCAAACACAGGCTCTTCAACCGCCGCAACGCTGGCTTTTGTTTCTGCTTTGGGCGCAACAAAATCGTCAAACGAATCCAGACTGAATGCGTCATCGTCTTGATTTTTTGGCGCACTTGCCACAGGCGCGGCTGGCTCTGGTTCAAAATCCGACAAATCAAACACGCCAGAATCATCAAACACGGGTTCGGCTGTTACGGTTTCCACCACCGCAGGTTCGGCTTTGGCAACAGGTTTGGCTGGCTCAAAGTCATCTACCACAAAATCATCTAATGAGAATGTTTGCTCGGGTTTGTGTTGTTTACCTGCCTCGCTGATTGCGTCCAATTTGTCCAACGACCAATCGTCTTCATCGGCAACGACAAAATCGCTGCTGCCTGAAACGGTGTTTTGCGCTGGTGGGTCATTATCAGGCAGCGACCAATCGTCATCTTGCGGTGCGGCTTTGGCATTGCCGCTTGCTGCTGGACTTGAAAAATCATTGAAATCATTGAAATCATTGAATGAATCAAAATTATCCAAGCTAAATTCATCTTTTGGTGCAGCCTGATTCACGGGCGATGATTTTTTGTCCAAGCTAAATTCATCTTTATCCAGCCTAAATTCATCATCGCCAAAATAAGGCTCATCATCAATGCTGCTGGCTGCTGATTTTTTAGGCGATGTGGCGGCAGGCCCAAAGTCCATGTCACCACCCCATTCGTCATCGTCTATTGACGCACCTTTGCCGCCCACTTCTTCGGTTTCCCATTCGCTGTCATCAACAACGGTGGTTTTCTTGCGGCGGCGCAACAAGGCATTGGCACCAAAACCGGCTGCCCCCAAAACGGCAGCACCGCCCAAACCCATTAAGCCCAAAGTCAGGTAATCGGTTTCTTCTTCAACGGGCTCTTCTGCCACAGGTGCTGGCACAGGTTCAGGACGTGGCTGGGGCGCAGGCGGTTGCGACACAGACGCTTGCGAAGCGGCAAGTGCCGTATTGCTTGCGGCAGACGCATTTTTGGGTTCAACTTTGCTTGCCACATCTGCTTTGGGTTCGGCTGGTTTTGCCACTTGGCTGCCATCTTGTGCCGCCACATTGCTGGCTGGTTGATTTTTCTTTTCAGGTTCAGTTGCTTTAACCGTTTCGCTTGCTTTGGTTTCGCTGGGTGCTTTTTTCACTTCGCTGGCAACTTGGGCTGGCTGAACAGGTTTGGGTGGCGTTTGAACGGGTTTGCTTTCTTCAACCACTGGGGGCTGAACGGGTTCGGGTTTGTTGTTGCGCGGCTCAACCACATCGCTTTCAACAGGAATCACGTTGGTGGGTTCATGACGTGCTTGGCGCACTTGTTTCACGCGCTCTTTAACGGTTTGTTTTTGGGCGCGTTGGGCGTAGGCATGCCATTGTGATTCGGTGGGAATATACAGGGTTACATTGCGGCGTATGGTGGTGCCGTGTTTGAACGCGCTGGGGTTTGCCAACATCAAGGCACGCATGGCGGTTTGCTGGCTCATGTTGCGTGGGCGATAACGCTCCACAATATTTGCCAAATTTTCGCCTGCGTGGGCGCGATGGCGGCGTGGGCTAACGGCAACTTTGGCGGATTTTTTTACAGAAGTCATTTCGCTGCTTGATGTGTCTAGTGGAACGCTGCTGGCTGCACGTCTTTGTTCAACAACAGGTTTTTTACGTTCAATAAAATCACGCTGCTGCGTTCGTTGTTGGCTTGGGCGCGTGGGTTCTTCTGCGCGTACGGAATGGCTTTCTTGGTGTATGGGGGCTTCTTTGGGGGTGTAGCGCACAGGGTCAATGAATGCGGTGTATTCTCGTGTTTGGCGACCTGCACTCACGGTAAAGGTAATCACGGGTTCGCGCACTGGCGATGTGGAACGCAGGCGCACCAAAACGCGGTCTTCGCCCTGCTTAATCACAGACCCTCGAATCCCACCTGATACGCTTACTGAACCACTGGCAATTAAGGCGCGTGCTTCATCGCCACTCACAACAATGCTGCCTGAAAAAGGCTGACCCAAATGCGATTGAACACTCAATCCGCCCATGCCTGCCACTGCACCAACCGATGTTGCCAATGATAATGAGGTTGCTATTACTTTGATATTCGTTTTCAAAATGAATCTCCCATCCGCCGTTGCCCCAAATCAGAATCAAACAGTCAAACGGACGTTTATTTTAATGCTTAAATTTAAATAGGCGATATGATAGCGGTTATTGCCCCATGCTGCCAAGTGATACGCGCGATTTCTTTAACCACAATTAACGAAAATTCGCCTAAATCGGCATAAGTGCCACACATTTTCAGGCTGCCTGAAACCCCATTTTACGCTTTATCGCGATTGCTGCCCGCCACCATGTCCAACACAAACAAACGACAATCCAAATTGCCATTAAACAGGGGGATTTTGCGTTTGGGTTTTAAGCGCATGAGTTTGGGCATTTCCATGTCGCCCGACAGCAAACCAATCGTCCAGCCTGCATAATGCTGTTTCAACCAGCTACCCAACTGTGGATACAGCGCGTGCAATGCTTGTACTTCCGCCAAACGCACCCCATAGGGCGGATTGGACACCACAATCCCCTTTTCGCCATTGGGTCGTGTGTCTTGCGCATCCAAAGTATTGAAATCAATAAACATATCCACTTCGGCTGCGCGTGCATTTTCTTGGGCGATTCGGGTCATGGCGCGGTCGTTGTCGCTGGCAGCGATTTTGTTTTTGGGTTTATCGTGAATTTGGGCGCGGGCTTCGGCTTTCAATTTCACCCACAAGGCTTTGTCAAAATTCAAAAATTGTTCAAATGCAAAACGGCGGTTTAAGCCAGCCGCACGGTTGAGCGCAATCCAAGCTGCTTCAATCGCAATCGTGCCGCTACCGCAAAACGGGTCTTGGAAAGGCTGCGAGCCGTCATAGCCTGCCAACAGCAACAAACCTGCCGCCAAATTTTCGCGCAATGGGGCTTCGCCTGTGTCTTGGCGGTAGCCGCGTTTGAACAGGGTTTCGCCGCTCGTGTCCACGAAAATGGACACATTTTGCTCGTCCAAAAAGGCGTGAATGCGAACATCGGGGCGATTTTTGTCTATGCTGGGGCGTTCGCCGCAATGGTTGCGGAAACGGTCGCATACGCCATCTTTGATTTTTAGGGCAATAAAATCAAGGCTTTTGACTTTGGCGCGTTTGCCTTCCACTTTCACGCGAAAGGTTTGATTGACTTTAAACCATTCTTGCCATTTGAGATTTTTGGCGGCTTTGTAAATGTCGTCTTCGCTGCGATAGCTGGCGCGTGTGAGTTGCAGCAACACGCGGCTGGCAGTTCGGCTGTGCAAATTGGCGCGGTAAACTTCGTTCAGGCTGCCTTTGCAGGCTACGCCACCGTCAGTGGGGGCGATGTCGGTGCAGCCTTGTTGCGCCAATTCTTGCGCCAAAATGGTTTCTAAACCGCGTGGGCAAGTGGCGAATAGTGTGTATTGGGTGTTGTTCATAAATATTCGTTTCTTGTTTTATTTCAATTTCAGGCTGGCTGAAAAGTTTTTAATATTTCGGATGTGGCGTTTGTTTTTGTAAAACGGCTCGGGCAGTTTGCACAATGTCCCTTGGAATGGCATTTTGATAAACATAGGAAATCCACTCTATTTCTTGACCTTGTTTGGTTTCAATCGTTATCCATGCCCCCTGTCGATTGCGATTGAAATAAATGCCACGCAAATCTTGCCATGCCACGAAAATGGTTTTTTGTCTGCGAAAACGCGGATACAGGGTCAAACCTTCACGGTTCATGTGGGCAATGATGCGCGTGGGTTTGGGCGGTTTCGTTAAATGGCGATAAGCAGCATACACACAGAATAAGAACAGGGCAACACTGCCCACTCTCTCATTCCAAACCAACAAGGATAAGAATACAACAGGGTAAATCAATATCATATTCAACAGAAATAGGGGTGTGATGCTGTCATAATCATTGGTTTGCCAAATATGCTCAAAATCTGGCTGAAATAGGGCTTGGCTGGGTGCTTGTCTCTGCCGTTGGATTTGGTGGTATTCTTTTTGGATTTCACGGACTTGTTGATACGTTAAACGCGGCAGCAGCAAGCGCGTGTACCGCTTTTCGCCATGCAAAACAGTCAAAACCACAGGCGTATCATCACGGCTTACCAAACCTGTAATATCCTCCCATGCAAATTGTCGCAAAACCTGATGACGGTAACCGATGATTTTCAAACCATCATTGTCCATGATGAGCGCGGGCGAACGGGAAAACAAATCGCGCCAACCCAAAGCATACGCCGATACCACGCACAACACCAGCACACCCGTTATCACATACCAACGCAAACCAATTACCCCCAAACTCAACCACGACAGCAAAATAATTACCGTCCAAGCCGTAAAAGCCCATGCACGCCAAATACGTTGCTGTCGGTAGCCGTACCAAATATGGGTTAGTTGTGGTGTGTTGTTCATCATATTCAGGGTAAAAAAGTTTCAGGCTACCTTACAGCACACGACACTTTGTGATGTTGCCACTTTTGTCGTGTACTGTCAGGCTGCCTGAAAACCATCATTCAGCATTATCATGGTTTTCATTGTCTTTTTTGCGTGAAAACAATTTTTTAATTGCCACCCAAATCGGAATCAATGCCAACACCAGCAGTTTGCCAAATTTCGCCAACAACACGCCCAGCATGGCAAACAAACCCAATTTTTTCGCAGCCAAGCCGCCCACCAAAGCCGCCAAACCGTATTCTGCCACTTTGTCGGTGGCGGGGTTGAAATCGGTGTAGCGCAAACCTTCTTTAAACTCAATTTTGCTCAATAAATCTTGTGCCACCAATTTGTCTTGCGCGATGGTTTTGTCGCCTGTAATCAAGGTTAAATTGATGTAACCCTTTCTGCCCAAAGCATAAGTGTTGTAATTGACTGCGGCTTCGCCATTGGGGTCGCTTTTTTCGCGCACGTCCACCGACCAAATCAGGCGATGGGTTTGCGCGTCATAATGTGGTTTTTCAATCCAATCTTTAACCATAATCGCTGAAATGCCTTTTTCGGCACGCACTTTATTTTGTGCTTCTGTGCCATCTTTCAGATTTTGCAACATTTCATCGGCTTTCCAATCTTTTGCGTCATCGTCTTTGATGTAGCCCGATTCTTCGTAGCTCAAATCAAACCACCAATCGGGGGATTTGTCGCCTTGTTCTTTGGGGAAAATCATGCCGTAGCGTTTGGAATTGACCGAGTTGCCAAACATTTCTGCCAACTGATTGGCTTCATTTTTTTGCAAAAAAAACCATGTTTTCAGGCAGGCTCAATGTGGCTTCATTGCCTAATTCAATGGTGGTTTTGCCCTGCACCGCTTTTTTGAACAAAGCGTCCAAAACCTGTTCTTGCGATGAAGTGGACGACACCACCGTTTCAGACGCTGCCTGTTGTGGTGCTGCCTGAACGTTGGACATTGCCAGCAGCAAGCTGGCACACAAAATACCCATGTGTTTTTTGATGAACATGATGGATTCTCCTTGGTAAAATCACAATAATCACGATAAAAACTGTTTGGCTGCCTGCAATCTGTTCCCTCCCCTGTCTGGTGGGGGAGAGAGTAGGTTCGTGGCAACATCAAAAATTGTCGTATGCTGTAAATGTAACGTGAGTTTGGGATAAAAATCATTGATAAATACGCCTTCTCTCCAACTCTCTCCCATAGGGAGAGAGCGAGATTGTTGGTCAATTTACAGTTACTTATCCCCAATTCACGTTCAGTGTAAGGCTGCCTGAAACTCACTCGTGCTTCTGCCCACACGCATAGCAATAGCGGTTAAACGCGCTGCTGCGTGTTTGGCAGTTGCCGCATTTTTTGAATAATTGTACGCTGCAATGTGGACAAAAATCCATGTTTTCATTGGTAAAATCCAAAGGGCGTTCGCAACTGGGGCAAATGTGTTTCGCCAAACGGTTTTGTGCCAAATCGTAGTTTAAGGTTTCGCGTTCGGTAATCGGCTGGGCTTCTTCGGCTTGTTTGCGCTCCAAATAGCGGTACATGGCGGCAATGGCGTATTTGCCCACCAACACGGTTACGGCAATGCCGACCAAATGGCGCACATAGCCGCCATAACTGGGCAAATACGGCACCAGTTCCACAAAAAACGCAAACAGCGCAAAGAAAATAAATCCCCACACAAAGGGAAACCAACGCGACTGCCGTTTGTTTTTAAACAACCAACCCGCCGCCAACAAAAGCGGCAAGGTCAAAGCCAAACGATACAAAAACACTTTCAATTCGGTGGCGCGGTCGGCGGCGGCTTTGAGCGGTTGGGCGGCGGTTTCCAAATCGTTCAGGCTGCCTGAAATTTGCTCAATGGCTTGTTCGGTGTCCAATTTTTGTTGGCGAACTTGCTCCACTTGTTTTTCCAAATCGCGTTCTTTGGCGAGCAGTTGTTCGTATTCGGCGGTGCGTTCAAAGACTTTTTCGTTTTGCTCGCGGTCTTCGCTGATTTTGCGCGTGGCAAGCGAGGCGATGTATTTTTCGCGCTGCGATTGGGTTTCGTTGCGCTGTTTTTCAAGGGCAAGCTGGGCTTGTTCCAAAGCGTTTTCGTGTTCGCCCAAGCGTTTTTCCAGTTGCGATTTTTGCGCGTTGAGTTGTTCATATTGCGCTTTGTCGGCAATGTAGTGCGACAATTCGTGGGATTGTTCCACTTTGGGCAAATCGTCCACGATTTTGCCGCCCAAGCCAATCAGAAAACTGGCAAACACTACCGCCAACAACCACAATCCGCGCCTGAACCATTTTTCGGTACGGCGATTGGTTTCTGCCAATGTGGGGGTAGATTTTTTCGTTCGCATGATGAATCTCCGTGATTTTGGCTGGAAAAAAGCGTTCAGGCTGCCTGAAAATCATTGTTTACTGATAAGAATCTTGATTGGCATTGGGCATCATGAACCACAACACCACATAAATCAAAATTCCTGGTACAGCCACGCTCACACTCGACACAATCACAAACGCAATGCGCACCAAATTGGGCGACCAACCCAAATATTCGGCAATGCCACCCATCACCCCTGCAATCATGCGGTAATTGTAGGAACGGTGTAATTTAACCAATCGTGCCATGATTTTTCTCCTAAATGGTGGTTTCAGGCTGCTATTCTACTCGTTTCAACACACATCACAACACAAAAAACAAATTCAGCGTGAGTAAAACCACATTTTACCCACGCCGAACGCTTGATTTCAGGACAAAATCACAAAGGAATCACGCCTATCATGATGGATGCTGCCAAAGTCAAAAGCGAAATGCCCCAAATCCAAAAAAATGAATAACGAATGTGTTTGCCCATAGACAGTTGCGCCAAACCCAAGCCCATCCACAAAGCAGGCGACAAGGGCGTAACAAACGTGCCAACAATGCTGCCAATCAACATGGCATAACCTGCGGCTGTGGGCGGTACACCTGCTTGTGAAGTAATTTGCTCCACCACAGGAAACAAACCAAAATAGTAAGCATCGGTACTCAACACCAGCTCCAAAGGTATGCCCAATATGCCAATGATGATGTGCAAATAGGGCAACATGGCTTGTGGCAACACTTTCACAATGTCATTGGCAATCGCGTCCAACATACCCGAGCCTTTTAAAATGCCCAAAAATGTGCCAGCCGCCAAAATAATGCTTGCCATCATGATTGCGCCACCTGCATGGGCGTTGATTCGCGCCATTTGCTCTTTGGGGCTGCGGTAGTTGATGATGAGCGTCAATGCGGTTGCAATCATAAACACATAGCCCGATGGCAAGACGCCCGAAAACAGCACCGCCATCGTCAAAACAAACAAGCCCACATTCACCCAAAACAAATGGGGTCGTGCCAATTCATCGTTTTGCTCGTTTTCTGCCACAATCAGGCTGGTTTCAATGGTGGGCAATGCACCCAATTCTTTCACAATGCGTTTTTTCTCGCGCAAGCCCAAAAAAATCGCCAAAATGGTAATCAAAACAATCGCAATCACCTGCACCGTAAACAGGGGTTGATACAATTCGTTCACGTCCATTTTCAATACGGTTGCCACGCGCCCTGTTGGACCACCCCACGGCAACATATTGATGACGCCTGCACTCGCTGCCAACAGCAAAAACAGCAAATAGGGATTCATGTGCAATTTGCGATAAAGCGGAATTAAGGCTGGCACAACCAACAAAAAGGTGGTTGCCCCTGCGCCATCCAACTGCGCCACCACCGACACAAACACCGTTCCCACGCTCACGGCAACAATATTGCCGCGCGTCAGCTTAATCAGCGCATTGATAAGCGGCTTAAACAAACCCACATCGCTCATTGTGCCAAAAAACAAAATGGCAAAAATGAACATAATCACAATCTGAATCACCGAACGTGTGCCGTCTGTGTAGAATGTTTTGATTTGTTCAAGGTCAAATCCTGCCACCACCACGCCAATCAATGGCACCAACACCATGGCGATTACGGGCGAAACTTTTTCGGTTAGCAGCAATGCCACAATGATGGCAATAATGGATAATCCAATTAAAGTGAGCATAAATGTCCCCCAAATGCAAAAAATAGCTAATCAATTTTAATTTTTGTAAAGATTGGGAATGTATCACATTTATGCGGGTTTGGTGCAAAAAATCACGATGATTTATTCTAAAATAAGCCAATCATTTGATTTTCATTTAAATTAAAATGCTTTTCAGGCTGCCTGAAAGCAATGAACGGACTGTTTTTCAAAATGAAATGATGTATTTTGTAAATCAATACCGCGCCACATTGGGGTCAATTTGCTGCGACCACGCATCAATGCCGCCGCTCAAATTGTACAAATTATCAAACCCCAAATGTTCCAAATAACGCGCCACATTCATGCTGCGTATGCCGTGATGACAATACACCACAATCGGCACATCATCGGGCAATTCATTGTTGCGCAATGGAATTAAATTCATGGGAATGTGCAGGCTGCCTGAAATGTGGCACAACGCCACTTCATCATCTTCGCGCACATCAAGCAAAATGCTGTCGGGATTATCTTGCAAAAATTGGGCGGCTTCGGTGGCGGTTAAACTTTGAATGCTCATGGTTTTCTCCAAAAATTCAGGCAGCCTGAATGGTTTTTTTAAAAAACAAACTGTTTTTGCGGTGCAAGTGCGTTTTCGTTCAAACGGGCAATTTGCGTGTCAAACAAAACCTGCTGGCGAAAATCTTTGCCATGGCGTGTGATGAGCAAGCAGCGTTGCAACACATCATCACCCACCACCACAACCATGCGTCCACCATGTTCATTCAGGCGCGATTGGAGCAATTCTGGCACGCTGCTGACGCTGCCGCCAATGTAAATGGCATCGTAAATGCCGTGGCTTTCGCCCAGTTGAAAGCCATCGGTGTTTTCATAACGCACATTATTGATTTGCAAGCGATTTAAAATGGTACGCGCAAATTGCTGTTGCACCGAATCCACATCAAAAGTTTGCACTTCGCTGGACATTTTCGCCAACACCGCCGTGGCATAACCCGAACCTGTGCCAATTTCCAAAACTTTGTCGGTGGCTTGCAAATTCAAGCCTTGCACCATACGCGCCACGATTTTGGGTTCGAGCATGCTGCCGCCATTTGCCAAGCGCAAAGGCATATCGGCATAGGCATAGCCACGCTGCTCGGGCAAAACAAATTCTTCGCGCGGAATGCTTTCCAAAACATCGAGCAAATCAAAATTCAATACGTCCCAAGGGCGAATTTGCTGCTCCACCATATTAAAACGCGCTTGTTTAAAATCCATGTTTTTGTTCCTTATTTTGATTTTCAGGCTGCCTTGCCATACATGATAAAATGAAAAATGAAAAAAGTTGTTGCCTTCGGCGACTTACTTTTGAAAAAAGTAAGCCAAATACATTAAAGCTGAACGGTTTGCGTTTCAAAAACAACATCTCAGGCTGCCTGAAACACAAAATTATACCGCAGCCACAAGCGGCTGACACATTTCAGGCACATTTAATTCGCGCGTGAGCATGGTGCAAATTTGCGACAAATATTCGGCATCGGTTTCATCAAATTGTGCCAATTCGGTATCGTCCACGTCCAAAACGCCAATGATTTGCCCGTGCCGATTGTACAAAGGCAACACAATTTCCGATTGCGACAAGCTGGAACAGGCAATGTGGTCGGGGTGTTCGTTTACATTTGGCACAATCATCACGCGATTTTGCGCCCACGCCTGCCCACACACACCGCGTCCTTTGGCAATGCGCGTACACGCCAATGTGCCTTGAAAAGCGTTTAAAATCAAATTTTCTTGGGTTTTATCCACCAAATAAAAGCCCACCCAAAACCAGCCAAAGGCTTCTTTCAATACCGCGCTGACGTTGGCTAAATTGGCAACAAACAAATCGGCATCGCCACGCAGCAGCATTTGTAGTTGGGGCAATAAAGTGGCATATTTTTCAGATTTACTGGATTCAGGTGTAAAATGAAAGTTGTGCATCATGGTTTTTCTGTGTTTTCTGTTGTAAAAAAGGAAACAAAAGGTTAATCAAGGTTAATAACAAATAAATTATGGGATTTAGTATTGATATACCATTTTGTGAAACTTTACAATACATCATCATTTAATGTTTTAATATCAATAACAAAAATCCGCTCAAAATTGCGATTGTGCGATTTTGAATTTTTCTCACACCAACCCATTTGACAAGGTAATTTATTATGAAAAAAACCGCACTGTTCTTAATCATTGCTGCATTGGTTAGCCAAACCGCCACTGCACGCTTGTTGCCCACCAGCATTCGCGTGGACAATTCCGCTTCTTGCATGGTTGCCGACCCCACTGGCACTTTGCTCAATGTACGCGAAACCCCAGCAGGCAAACGCTTGGGCTCATTAAAAAATGGCACCAAATTGACTTTGACCCATTTTGATGACGATTCACGCGGCAGAACTTGGAGCTATGTGAAATGGGAAGGTCAGCCTTTGCAAAAAACCAACGAAAAACCCAATGAAGGTTGGGTTATCCGTGAATACATTAGCTGCAAATTGTAATCATCTCGCTTGATTTCAAGCAGCCTAAAACCTTTGCAAAACCTACTTTTAAACTGACGTAGGGGCGGATTTCATATCCGCCCTTTTTTCAATTTATTGATAAGAATGAAAATTTCTGCGAACCTAAACGGGGCAGATATGAAATCTGCCCCTACAAACCGAGTTTTGCAAAGGTTTCAGCCTTACAGTACACGACATTTTTGATATTGCCACTAACCTACCCCCTCCCCCTATGTAAGGGGGAGGGCTGGGGTGGGGGTTAGAAACGCGAAGAGCCACCCCCACCCTAACCCTCCCCCGCCAGCAGGGGAGGGGACAGGTTACAGACAACCTGAAAGATTTTTGTCATGTACTGAAAGGCTGCCTGAATGTCATTTCAACAATGCCATCATCATTTTTTCGTAAATTTGCGACAGTTTTTCAATATCGTCAATCAAAATGTGTTCGTCAATTTGGTGGATTGTGGCATTGACAAAACCCAATTCAATCAATTCTTTGGCAATCGCTTTAATGAAACGCCCATCAGATGTGCCGCCCGATGTGGACAATTCGGCTTGCACGCCACACACTTCGTCAATCGCTTGTTGGGCGATTTGGGTCAATTTGCCCGCTTCGGTCAAAAACGGATTGCCCGACAAAGACCACGCCAAATCGTATTGCAATGCGTGTTTGTCCAAAATGGCGTGAACGCGCGTTTTCAGGCTGCTTTCGGTTTGTTCGGTTGAAAAGCGGAAATTGAATTTCACGTTCACATTGGCTGGAATCACATTGGTTGCGCCTGTGCCACCGTTGATGTTGGAAACTTGAAAACTGGTGGCGGGAAAATAATCGTTGCCCGTGTCCCATTCGGTTGCGGCAAGTTCTGCCAAAGCTGGGGCGAGTGCGTGAATGGGGTTTTTTGCCAAATGTGGGTAGGCAATATGCCCCTGTTTGCCATGCACGGTCAGGCTGCCTGAAAGTGAGCCGCGTCTGCCGTTTTTCAGCGTGTCGCCCAACTGTTGTACGGCGGTGGGTTCGCCCACAATGCAATAATCCATGTGTTCGTTTCTGGCTTTGAGTACATCAACCACTTTGGTTGTGCCATCGCGGGCATCGCCTTCTTCGTCCGAAGTGATGAGCAGCGCAAGGCTGCCTGAAAAATGCGGATTTGCCGCCACAAATCTTTCGCAAGCGGTAACGAAACAGGCAATGGCGGTTTTCATGTCTGCCGCGCCGCGTGCGTAGAGTTTGCCTTCGTGTTCGGTGGGCGAAAATGGGGGGAATGTCCACTTATCCACATCGCCCGTTGGCACCACATCGGTATGCCCTGCAAAACACAATACAGGCGCGGTGTTGCCCAGTCGCAACCACAGGTTTTTGGTTTGCCCAAAATTCATGGCTTCGCAAGTGAAACCGATTTTTTGCAAACGTTCGGCGATGATTTTTTGGCAATTTTTATCATCAGGGGTAATGGATTGTTCGGAAAGCAGTTGTTTGGCTAATTCTAGGGTCGGATTCATGTTCAGGCTGCCTGAAAATCAAAAAGCACATTTTAGCGCGAAACCCGCACAAAGTCGTGGCAATCAAACAAATTGATTTTGGCTAAAACATCATTATTCAAATAAGAATGATTTGACCTATATCAAAACAAAGCATGATTTAAAAAAACAAAGCACTTAATTTAAAGAAAAACATTTGCATTGCACACAAAATGCTTGTACATTGCGCTACCCAAAAAAGTTTTTAAAGTTTTAAATAAATATTAACGCTCTAAATTGATTTCAGGCAGCCTGAAATCAAAAATGCGTCTCATAAGGTTCAAGATTATGTTTATGAATGCACAAATGATTCAACTCACACTCAATGAGTTGAACGCCTCATCAGAAGATATTTTGGCTTCCGCACTGATTTCCAATGACGGCTTACCTGTGGTTACGGCACTGTCTGCCGATGTAGATGGCGACCGCGTTGGCGGTATGACTGCCGCCCTGCTGTCGTTGGGAACGCGCGTTACCAAAGAATTGCGTTGCGGCAACATGAATCAGGTTATTGTGCGTGGCGATGAAGGCTACTTGCTGCTGCTGGAAGCCAACGAAGAAATGGTTTTGGTGGTTACCGCCAAAGAAGATGCCAAATTGGGCTTGATTTTGTTTCAAGCACGCAGCGCAATCAAAAACTTATGGAATTAAAATTGTTTTTAGGAATCACACAATATGCAAATGCCTCAACCTCAACAATCATTTGATACGCACACATTAAACAACCACGATAGCACCACACGCACCGTTTACACCACCGATGTGGAAACGTCTTTTCCCGATGGCTGCCTGATTACCTCTCGCACCGATTTAAATGGCATCATCACCCACGCCAACGAAGCCTTCATCACCATGAGCGGCTGGGAACGCGATGAAATCATCGGTCAGCCCCACCACATGTTGCGCCACCCCGATATGCCCAAAGCCGCCTTTGCCGACCTGTGGGCAACCGTGCAACGCGGCGAAAAATGGAATGGCTATGTGAAAAATTTACGCAAAGATGGCGGATTTTATTGGGTTTACGCCACCGTTATCCCCAATATTCGCAATGGTCAAACCGTGGGCTTTACATCGGTGCGCCGCAAACCCGCTCGCGCCAAAATTGATGAAATGCAAAAAATTTACCAAGAAATGCTGCAAAACGAATAAAATAAACAGCAAGACAGTTCAAGAAAGAATATTTCAATTATGCTTAATTTCTTAATTGCCCCCGATTTTCCACCCAAAAATTTCATTGGCTGGCACATGTTCAACACCTGCCTGCAACGCCGTACCAGCCAGCCTGTTCATTTGCTCACGCCCACCGACCATTTGGAACAAATGGAATGGCTGGACAGCAAAACCGTTGATTTGATTTATGCCAACCCTTTTGATGCCACCAAATTGGTGCGCGAAAAAGGCTATTTGCCTGTGGCAATACCTGTGGATAAGTTTGATGAAGTGGTCATTGCCACGCATTTAAACAGCCCATATCAGCATTCTGATGAATTGAAAGCTGGCTGCAAAATCATCGCCACCGACAATTTTGACGTGCGCTTGATTGGCTTGCGTTTGCTCGAATCGGCTGGTGTACACGAACAGGACATCAACTGGGTGCCTGCGTCCACTTTCCCTGTGGCAGCGCGCAATTTGATTGACCAACAAGGCGATGCGGCATTTTTCTTGGCATCGGCATACCACAGTTTCAACAACATGACCCACAGCCAACTGCGCGTTTTGATGGAAAGCAGCCTGAAAGAATTGAGCCATGTGGTGTTGTTGCACCCCAGCCAAGCCGATTCGCAAGCCTTGTTGCAACAGGCTTTTGCCGACATGATTAACCACCCTGCCGACAAAATGGCTTTGGAAGATTTGGGCTTGGAAAAAGGTTTCCGCGTTTTAACCGAAGAAGATGTGGAATTCATGATTGATTTGATTGATACGCTCAAATAAAATTTTAAGCTGTCTGAAAAGTTTTCAGGCAGCTTTTTGCTATAATTCAGGCTGGCTGAAACATTGTGGCAAAATAAACCATGACCCGACTTGAATACATCGCACAAGAATTAACCGCCCGCAAAAAAACCGTTACCACCGCCGAGTCGTGTACTGGCGGTTTGCTTTCTGCTGCGCTGACTTCACTTTCAGGCAGCTCTGCCTATTTTCAACGCGGCTTTGTAACCTATTCCAACCAATCCAAAACGCAAATGTTGAACGTGTTGCCCTCTACCCTTCGCGCTTATGGCGCGGTGAGCGAAGAAACGGCGCGTGAAATGGCTTTGGGCGCATTGCTTGCCACGCGCAACGATTATGCTTTGAGCATCACAGGCGTGGCAGGCCCCGATGGTGGCACAGAAAAAAATCCCGTTGGCACGGTGTGGTTTGGCTTTGCCACCAAGCAGCGCATTTGGGCAAAAAAATACCACTTTCAAGGCGACCGCAACCAAATCCGCCAACAAGCCGTACAATACGCTTTGGCAATTTTGGAACATTATTTAAAAACATCGGACAAATGATGTTCAGACAGCCTGAAAGCACCAATTCATGATTTACGAATGGCACCAACCCATCTGGCACAAATTAACGGCACATTGGGACAATCAACCCAATGCGTGGTTGCTCGTGGGCAAACAAAACACAGGCAAAACCGCCTTTGCCCAACATTTCGTGCAAGCCCTATTGTGTGAAACGCCCCAAAATGGGCATGAGCCTTGTGGCGTGTGTCCGTCTTGCCATTTGTTTGAACAGCAGGCACACCCCGATTTTTACCGCCTCACACCCGAAGACAATGACGATGGCAACAGCAAAAAACTGTTACAAATCAAAATTGATACCGTGCGCCAAATCCTAGAACCTTTGCACCAAACATCGGTGCGTGGCGGTCGGCGCGTGGTGCTGATTAACCCTGCCGAAGGCTTGAACACGCAAGCCGCCAATGCCTTGCTCAAAATGCTGGAAGAGCCACCCGAATCGGTTATTTTTCTGCTGGTGGCACACAACCGCGACCGCGTTTTGCCCACCATCAAAAGCCGTTGTCGGCAACTGATTTTGCCTGCGCCCAGCGTTCAGGCTGCCTTAAATTTTGTTCAGCAGCAAAATTTGCCCGATGCGGAAAATTTATTGGCATTTCACAGCCACGCACCGCTTTTCCAACATCAAGCCGAACAAACACAATTACGCAATCAATTATTGGATTTGTTGAGCCAGCCGCGTTTATTGGGCATTTTGGATTATGCTGCCGAATTTGATAAAGCCAAATTGCCACTTGCCACGCTGTTGGATTGGTTGAGTAAATGGTTGATTGATTTGGGATTGGCGCAACAGCACATTGCCGCCCTGTATTATCCACAACGCGCCGCCAACCTCAACAAATTGGCACAAAAAACCCACGCTGCGGCACTTTTCCGCTTTCAGGCAGCCTTAAACGCGCTCGCCCCTTACGGACACCACAGTTTAAATGTTAAAATGCAAGTGGAAGACTTGTTGTGTGGCTATTTGGCTTTCACACAAAACAAATAGATTTTTAAAGGAAAAAACATGAGTGCAGCACCACAAACCCCACCCCCAGCCGCCGCGCCCAAAGCCGCGCCAGCCAAAATGCTCAGTTTGCGCTTGGAAAGTAAGCCGATTATTTACGCCAGCTACATGTCATTTACCGAATTTGGTGGCGTGTTTGTGCCAACCGAAGAAAAATTTGACATGGGCAGCGAAGTCATGCTGATGTTGGAATTGGTTGGACCTTCCCAAACCGAAAAAATGCTTTTAAAAACCAATGTTTGCTGGATTAACAGCAACCCCAGTGCAGGCGGTCGCCCCAAAGGGATTGGCTTGGCATTCACCAAAGACGAAGCAGGCGTTAAAACCAAAGCCATTATTGAAGCCATTTTAACAGGCTTGTTGAGCAACGAACGTTCAACCTACACCCTGTGATTAACCCAAGCTGCGGCGGATTGTGTTTGACCGCAGCTTTTTTATTGTTAGAAAAATCATGTATTTAATTGATTCACATTGCCACATCAATTTTGAAGGACTGGGCAACAGGCTGCCTGAATTGTTTGAGAATATGACAAAAAATCAAGTCAAACAAGCCCTTGCCATCAGCGTGAGCCGCGAAACCTTTGCCGAAGTGCGCGACATTGCCGAACGCCACGACCACATTTTCGCCAGCGTAGGCATACACCCCGACAACCCCAACGCCGCCGAATTTACCTTTGACGAGTTGGTGCAACACGCCCAACACCCCAAAGTCATCGCCATTGGCGAAACGGGCTTGGATTACCATTGGTGTAGCGGCGATTTAACATGGCAACACGAGCGTTTCATCACCCACATTCAGGCAGCCAAACACGCCAAAATGCCTTTGGTGATACACACACGCAAATCCGCCGATGACACCCTGCGCGTCATGCAAGAACACCAAGCAGAACAAGCCGTTATGCACTGTTTTGCCGAAGACACGCGCATCGCCAAAATCGCTTTGGATTTGGGTTACTACATTTCCTTTTCAGGCATTGTTACCTTCAAAAATGCCAAAGACGTTCAGGCAGCCGCACAATATTGCCCGCTAGACCGCATTTTGGTGGAAACGGACGCGCCTTTTCTCGCGCCCACGCCCCATCGCGGCAAGCAAAATGAGCCTGCTTATGTTTTGCACACAGCAGAATTTTTGGCAAATTTGCGCGGCGACAGCTTGGAAAACATCGCTCACGCCACCTGCGAAAATTTCTATCGCCTGTTTCCCAAAGCCACACGGCTTGCTGCCTGAAAAGCAAAGCTGCCTGAATCGTTTTTCAGGCAGCTTTTTGTTGAATTTATGCCCGTTTTTTCAACAAAACCCCACTCTCAATGTGGTGCGTAAACGGAAATTGGTCAAACAAGGCAGCACGTTCCACCGTATGCGTTTCACTCAAAATATCCAAATTTTCTCGCAAAGTCAATGGGTTGCACGAAACATAAATCACATTATCAAATTGCGCGACCAATTTCAACGTTTCCGCGTCCACACCTGCGCGAGGCGGGTCAATAAAAATGGTTGAAAAATCATAAGATTGCAAATCAATGCCCTGCTCTTTCAAACGCTGAAATTCGCGGCTGCCTGAAAACACTGCTGTCAATTCCTCTGCCGACAAACGCGCAATGCGAATGTTGTCGCGCCCATTTGCCTGAATGTTCCACAAAGCCGCCGCCACCGAAGTTTTGGAAACTTCCGTAGCCAAGACCCGATTGAATTGCGTGGAAAGCGGCAAAGTGAAATTGCCATTGCCACAATACAATTCCAGCAAATCGCCACCCAAATCTGCCGCACAATCTTGCGCCCACGCCAACATTTGTTCACAAATTTTCGCATTTGGCTGGCTGAAACCACCTTCAATTTGGCGATAAACAAAATCCTGCCCAGCCACATTCAATTTCTCGGTAACAAAATCCTCTTTCAAAACAATTTTTTGTCCACGACTGCGCCCAATGATTTTGACCGACAATTTTTCTTGCAATTCACGCGCCGCCACTTCCCACTCTTCGCCCAATTTTTTGTGGTAAATCAAAGTCAGCAGCATTTCGCCACTCAAAGTTGCCAAAAATTCGCATTGATACCAACGCTCACGCAAAATCGGGCTGCCTGAAATTTCCGCCAACAATATGGGCATCAAATCATTGATGCTTTTTGCTGCGACAGGAAATTGCGTCAATTCAATCAAAGAATGCCGCCCAGCTTTTTGCCCTGCCTGAAACATGGCATAGCTGATGCGTTCGCCCTCATGCCAAATGCGAAATTCCGCCCGCATGCGATAATGTTCAGACAACGAAGGCACAATATGCCAATTTTCAATCGCAAAATCTTGCAATAACGATTGTAAATACTGAATTTTGTCATTTAATTGCTGTTGATACATATTTATCCTTATCAAACAAAAAGCCACTTCTGCCCGAAAACAGAAGTGGCTTTTTGATATTGCATTAACGTTTTTGCTGACGCAAATAATCCAAAGTTTTCAATTCGGCAATTGCTGCTGCCAATGCAGCCTGTGCTTTTGCCAAAGACTCGTCATCTTGCGCTTGCTTAATGCTTGATTCTGCTGCTTTTTTGGCAGCTTCGGCACGTTCAGCGTCCATTTCCTCACTGCGAATGGCAACATCTGCCAACACCGTGATTTTATGTGGATTCACTTCCAGCACCCCACCTGCCACCGCCACCAACACTTCTTGCGAAACATTGGGAACAGTTAAACGCAAAGAACCAGGGCGAACCAAGCTCATAATCGGCTCATGTCTTGGGTAAATGCCCAACTCACCATTCACAGTTGGCACCACAATAAAGCTGGCTTCACCTGAATAAATGGTTTCTTGGTTACTTACCACTTCAACTTGCATGATGCTCATGCTCGCCTCCTTAGCTTAACGTTTTGGCTTTCTCAACAGCTTCTTCAATACCGCCTACCATATAGAATGCTTGTTCAGGCAGGTGGTCGTATTCGCCAGAGAGAATGGCTTTAAAGCCAGCAATCGTATCGCGCAATGCCACATATTTACCAGGCGAACCTGTAAACACTTCCGCCACATGGAAAGGCTGCGACAAGAAACGTTGGATTTTACGCGCACGCATAACGGTCAATTTGTCTTCATCAGACAACTCGTCCATACCCAAAATGGCGATGATGTCGCGCAACTCTTTGTATTTTTGCAAAGTAGATTGAACGCCACGCGCCACATCATAATGCTCTTGACCCAAAACCATGGGGTCCAGTTGGCGTGAAGTGGAATCCAATGGGTCTACCGCAGGATAAATACCCAAAGAAGCAATGTCACGGCTCAATACCACCGTTGCATCCAAATGCGCGAATGTGGTTGCAGGAGAAGGGTCAGTCAAGTCGTCCGCAGGAACGTAAACTGCCTGAATGGACGTAATCGAACCTGTTTGCGTAGAAGTAATGCGCTCTTGCAAGCGACCCATTTCTTCCGCCAACGTAGGTTGATAACCCACCGCAGAAGGCATACGACCCAACAAAGCAGACACTTCTGTACCTGCCAAAGTGTAGCGATAAATGTTGTCCACAAAGAACAACACATCGCGACCTTTGCCGTTTTCGTCTTTTTCATCACGGAAATGTTCAGCCATAGACAAACCTGTCAAAGCAACACGCAAACGGTTGCCTGGTGGTTCATTCATCTGACCGTAAACCATTGCCACTTTGTCCAACACGTTGGAATCTTTCATCTCGTGGTAGAAGTCATTACCTTCACGAGTACGCTCGCCCACACCCGCAAATACGGACAAACCACTGTGTGCTTTGGCGATGTTGTTAATCAATTCCATCATATTTACGGTTTTGCCCACACCTGCACCACCAAACAGACCCACTTTACCACCTTTTGCAAATGGGCAAAGTAAATCAATCACTTTGATGCCTGTTTCCAACAATTCGGTTGTGCTGGACAATTCATCAAATTTAGGTGCTGGCTGATGAATCGCACGGAATTGGTCGGCACCAATATCACCTGCTTCATCAACGGGATTACCCAATACGTCCATAATGCGACCCAGCGTAGCCCTACCCACAGGCACAGTAATTGGCGCACCTGTATTATTGACCGCTAAGCCACGTTTCAAACCATCGGTACTGCCCATCGCAATGGTACGCACCACGCCATCGCCTAATTGTTGTTGCACTTCCAAAGTCAGTTCAACATCAACCAGTTTCAATGCATCGTAAACGCGTGGAATCGCATCGCGTGGAAATTCCACATCAACGACTGCACCAATGATTTGTACGATTTTGCCTTGGCTCATTATCGTATCCTAATCTTTATTCAGACAGTTTCAGGCTGCCTTAAACGGCTGCTGCCCCTGCCACAATTTCTGACAATTCTGTGGTAATTGCTGCTTGACGTGATTTGTTGTACACCAAACGCAATTCTTTAATGGCATTACCCGCATTATCGGTTGCTGCTTTCATTGCAACCATACGCGCAGCCTGTTCTGATGCCATATTGTCGCACAATGCTTGATAAACCACAGATTCCAAATAACGGCGAACCAAATATTCCAATACCACTTGTGGGCTTGGCTCGTAACGATAGTCCCAATTAAACTTACTGTCTGATTCCACTTTTTCATTCAAAATGTGCTGACCAATCGGCAACAACACTTCAGAACGTGTTTCCTGTTTCATGGTATTGATGAAACCAGAGTAGATTAAATGAATGGTATCCAATTCGCCATTTTCATAACGCTTAAAAAACTCGTTCAAAGGGCCAAGCAAAACTTCCATTTTTGGGGTATCGCCCAAGTTGGTTGAACTTGCTACCACATTCAAACCCACGCGTTGGCAAGCTGCCAAGCCTTTGCTGCCCAAACACACCACTTCTGTTTCAATTCCTTGCTGTTGGTAATCTTGTACTTGGGCAAAGAATTTTTTCAACAGATTGGCATTCAAGCCGCCACATAAACCTTTGTCGGTGGTAATCAGAACGAAACCCACACGCTTGATTTCGCTGCGGCTTTCCAACATTTTCAAACCATGGTATTCATTGGTTTGGGCAAGTTGGTTCATCACCAATCTGACTTTTTCGGCATAAGGTCTTGCCAAACGCATGCGTTCTTGAGTCTTGCGCATTTTAGAGGTTGATACCATTTGCATCGCTTTGGTGATTTTTTGCGTATTTTGTACGCTGCGAATCTTGGTAAGAATCTCTTTTCCAACTGCCATGTTTCAGACTCCTTCTGTAAAAATCACTCGGGGATTAAGCCGCGTATTTGTTAGAAGTCTTAAACACTTTCATGGCTTCTGTCAGTGTTTTCTCTTGTTCATCAGACAATGCACCTGCTGCATTTACTGCATCAAGCAAATCACTGTGTTGCGAACGCACATACGCCAAGAAATCAGCCTCAAAAGCCAAAGCTTTTGATACAGGCACATCAGAATATGAACCGTTATTGATTGCCCATAAAGTCAATGCCATTTCAGCCGTATTTAAGGTATTGAATTGTTTTTGTTTCATCAATTCAGTAACCACTTCGCCGTGCTGCAATTGTTTGCGTGTTGCATCGTCCAAATCGGAAGCAAATTGCGAGAACGCTGCCAATTCACGGTATTGTGCCAATGCCAAACGAATGCCGCCACCCAATTTTTTGATGACTTTGGTTTGAGCTGCACCACCCACGCGAGATACCGAAATACCTGCATTGATTGCGGGACGAATACCTGAATTGAACAAATCGGTTTCCAAGAAAATTTGACCGTCAGTAATGGAAATCACGTTGGTGGGTACGAATGCAGATACGTCGCCAGCTTGTGTTTCAATAATAGGCAAGGCAGTCAAAGAACCTGTTTTGCCTTTTACTTCACCATTGGTCAATTTTTCCACTTCATCGGCATTGATACGCGCAGCGCGTTCCAACAAGCGAGAGTGCAAGTAGAATACATCGCCAGGGTAAGCTTCACGACCTGGTGGGCGACGCAACAGCAAAGAAATTTGACGATAAGCCACTGCTTGTTTGGACAAATCATCGTAAACAATCAGTGCATCTTCGCCAATATCGCGGAAGTATTCGCCCATGGTGCAGCCTGCATAAGGTGCAATAAATTGCAATGCTGCTGCTTCAGATGCAGTTGCTGCCACCACGATGGTGTGCGCCATTGCACCGTGTTCTTCCAATTTGCGAACCACGTTGGCAATGGAAGAGGCTTTTTGACCCACAGCCACATAAATACAAACAACGCCTGTGCCTTTTTGATTGACAATCGCGTCCAAAGCAACCGCCGTTTTACCAGTTTGACGGTCGCCAATAATCAATTCACGCTGACCGCGTCCAACTGGAACCATTGAATCAATTGCTTTAATGCCAGTTTGCATAGGCTGGTCAACGGATTGACGCGCAATCACGCCCGGCGCAATTTTTTCAATAGGTGCTGTTTTGCTGGTATTGATTGGACCTTTACCATCAATGGGCTGACCCAAAGCATTCACAACACGACCTACCAACTCGCGACCAATCGGCACTTCCAAGATGCGACCTGTGCATTTCACTTCATCGCCTTCTTTGATGTGTTCATATTCACCCAGTACCACTGCGCCAACTGAATCACGTTCCAAATTCATCGCTAAGCCGAAAGTATTATCTGGAAATTCCAGCATTTCGCCTTGCATTACATCTGACAAGCCATGCACCCGAACAATACCATCTGTTACAGAGATAACCGTACCACGAGTACGAACTTCTTGTTTGGTATTATTCAAGTTTTCAATTTTGGCTTTCAGCAAATCACTGATTTCAGCAGGATTAAGCTGCATGAAAACTCTCCTAATTTGTCAAAGTCGTATATAAAGCCTGTAATTTGGCTTGTACCGACAAATCCAATACTTGGTCGTCCACTTCTACTTTAATGCCCCCAATCAATTCGGGTGCCAATTTAAAGGTAGCTTGCAAACGTGTATTAAAATGTTGTTCCAAATCGCTGATGATTTTTGCTCTTTGACCTTCGCTGGCAATTTCGTAAGCTGTGTAAACAATCGCTTCTTTTGTGTGATTACCAGCCAATGATAAACTTTTGTATTGAGCATAAATTTCAGGCAGAACAGCCAATCTTTTTTCTTGCGCAACCACTTGTACAAAACTTTTAAACTCTTTATTTTTGGCAATTTTGGTGTTACTCAATAAAGCCAATAATTCGCTTGCTTGTTCTGTACTGTTTTTATCAACTTGGCTGAGTGCATCAACCACTGTGGATTGTTGCATCAGCCAAGCCAGTTCTGCAAGACTGCCCAGCCAGTTTTCAACTTGCTCTGTTTCGGTAGCAAGTTGAAATAAGGCTTTTGCATAAGGGCGAGCAACAGTTGCGAACTCAATCATAAGCTTAAAGCTCCTGTTTTAAGGCACTCAACATTTTGGCATGTTGTGCTTCATCTACTTCACGACGTAAAATAGCTTCTGCACCTTTTACTGCCAATGTTGCAACTTGCTCGCGCAAGGTTTCGCGGGCGCGGTTGATTTCTTGCTCCACATCCGCTTTTGCTTGTGCTGTAATACGAGCAGCTTCTGTTTCAGCTTGGCTTTTTGCCTCTTCAACCAGTTGATTTGCTCGTTTTTCAGCATTACCTACCATTTCGGCAACCTGTGCGCGACCTTCTGCCAAGAGTTCTGCAACTTTCTTTTCAGCCTGCTCAAAATCACTTTTACCGCGCTCGGCTGCAGCCAAGCCTTCTGCGATTTTATCGGCGCGCTCATCAAGTGCTTTTGCGATTGGTGGCCATACATATTTAATTGTAAAACTAACCAAAATAGCAAAAACAATCAATTGCGCAATTAAAGTTACATTTAAATTCACTTTATTTAACCTTCGTATCAGGGTTAATCAAATCCGTGCATAACATATGCACACGGAATTAGCCACCGAACGGATTAACGAAAGCAAACAACAAGGCGATGGCAACACCAATCAAGAACGCAGCGTCAATCAGACCAGCAATCAAGAACAATTTAGTTTGCAATGGACCAATCAATTCAGGCTGACGCGCAGAAGATTCCAAGTATTTAGAACCTACCATAGCGATACCGATTGACGCACCCAATGCGCCCAAAGCCACAATCAAGCCACATGCAATAGCAATCAGACCCATGTTTTAAACTCCTCAAAGGAAAGGTTGAAAAAGAAAGGAAAAAGTTGGTTTAGTGGTGGTCATGAGCTTGACCGATGTAAACAAAAGTCAATGCCATGAAAATAAATGCTTGTAGGGTAATAATCAAAATGTGGAAAATCGCCCAAGCTGCACCTGCAATAATATGGAAGATGAACAAAACAGGATCCATTAAGCCTACGCTGCCTGAAGCACCCCAAGCACCACCCAAAAGCGCAATCAGCAAAAATACCAATTCGCCTGCATACATATTACCAAATAACCGCATACCGTGCGAAACGGTTTTGGATAAAAATTCCAAAATATTCAAAATGAAGTTAGCGGGTGCCAACCACACACCAAATGGTGCGGTAAACAATTCATGAATCCAGCCACCCAAGCCTTTGATTTTAACGCTATAATAAATACAGAACAACAAAACACCAATTGCCAATGCCAATGATGTGTTCAAATCGGCCGTTGGTACAACACGCAACAAGGCATGGTGTTCGCCTGTCATGCCCTGCCAAATGCGTGGCAATAAATCAACAGGCAGTAAATCCATGGCGTTCATCAGGAAAATCCACACAAACAATGCCAAACCCAATGGCGCAACCACTTTGCGTGATGATTCTTGATGAATGATGCTTTTGCACATGTCATCTACAAATTCGTACAACAATTCTATGGCTGCCTGAAAACGATTTGGCACACCTGCTGTGGCGGCTTTTGCACCACGGAATAAAATGTAGCTACCCAATACACCCAACAAAATGGAGTAAAAAACGGCATCTAAATTGATATATGAAAAATCGGCAATATTTTGTAAACCTTGCCCTTGCGTTACATCGGTTAGACTGGTTAAGCTTTGTAAGTGGTGTTTGATGTAATCCGCAGAAGTAACTGTTTCACCTGCCATAACGATAAACCTTCAAAAAAAATAAAAAAACCAAATGACTTACAGCCAGCAATCCGACAAAAAAGGACAAAAAGTGCATTTTCGGATAAATCAAAAATGAGCTGACCATTAAAATGAGCGCAAGTGTGATTTTCAAACCTGCGGATACCATAAATGAGACACCAGCCAACTGGGGATAGGGCTTTAATCTGTGTACCACATAAACTGCCAATAAGGTGGGCAAGGTGTAGGACAAACCGCCCAACAGCAGTGATATTGCCCAATTTTGACCGCCCCACAAATAAGCCAGCAGCACCAACACAGCTAAAATCATCATTTGGCTTGTTGGCAATTTACTCATAAAATTTGACTTTTCGCTGCTGTTCAAATGATGCAAATATTAAAGAAAACATGAGTTTTCGTCAAGAGAAATGTTAATTTTCGTCAATGCTTATTTGCTTGCTGTTTACAGCATGGGCAATTAAGTTCATCAATTACAAAGGCTTTCATTTTACATGACTTAATCTGGGATTTCTATTTATTTTTTTCGTTTGAAATCTTTTAATTGCTGTTATTTGGTGTTAATTGGTGTGGTTTTTGTGTTAGGGCTGCCTGAAACTTATGGGGCGATTATGTTAAAATCATGCTTTTATTTGACTTAATTCAAAGGATTTTGATTATGGCTGGACACAGTAAATGGGCTAACATTCAGCACAAAAAAGCCCGTGTTGATGCACAACGTGGCAAAATTTTTACCAAATTAATCAAGGAAATCACGGTTGCTGCCAAGCAAGGCGGTGGCGACCCTGCTGCCAATCCTCGCTTGCGCTTGGCTATGGACAAGGCTTGGGACGCGAATATGCCCAAAGACAATGTGCAACGCGCCATTGACAAAGGCACGGGCAATTTGGAAGGCGTGGATTACATTGAATTGCGCTATGAGGGCTATGGCATTGGCGGGGCTGCCTTAATGGTGGATTGCATGACCGACAACAAAACGCGCACGGTTGCCGATGTGCGCCATGCTTTTACCAAACATGGCGGCAATTTGGGCACAGACGGCTGCGTGGCATTCAATTTCGTGCATCAGGGTTATTTGGTGTTTACCGATGCCGATGAAGATGCGCTGATGGAAGCGGCTTTGGAAGCCGGCGCGGAAGATGTGATTGTGGACGATGAAGGCGTGATTGAAGTGATTACCGCCCCGAATGATTGGGCTGGCATTAAGGCGGCTTTGGAACAGGCAGGTTTCACTTCGGTTGATGGCGATGTTACCATGCGCGCGCAAAATGAAACCGTTTTGACAGGCGATGACGCAGCAAAAATGCAAAAATTGCTGGACGCTTTGGAAAGTTTGGACGATGTGCAAAATGTGTACACGTCTGCGGTTTTGCATTTTGATGAATAAGGCAAACGGTGCAGCCTGAAATGGCTTTTCAGGCTGCCTTTTTACCGCGCTACAAAATTAAAGTTTTGCCTTTGGCGACTGACTTTTTAAAAAAGTAAGTCAAATACCTTAATGCTGAATTTTTGTAGCGTAAATCAAAGCTGCCTGAAATGCCCCATTTTGGCGTTTCAGGCAGCTTTGATTTATGTTGGCAAGTTCACTTTACTGTAAAAACTGCCGTGAATTTGCGTCATATTCAAATGATAAGCGCGGTAGGCTTCAAACAATTTGGCATTGGGTGCTTGCGGTTTGTGCCAAAAATCGGCTAAATCTTGTTGGTCGGTCAAACCTGCCATATCGTAATGGGCGCGCCCCAGCACTTTCACAGGCATATTGTGAATCAGGGCAGACAAGCCACTGGTGCTGTTCAACGTTACCATACCCACACCGTAGCGCAAAAACACGGGCAAAGGCACATCATGCACATAATGCACGCGCCCAATTAAATGCGGCTGTTGCGCGATAAATTGGCGAATGTCATCGGCATAATCAATGAACCCCCTGTCCATGGGGTGGTGTTTAATCAGCAACTGGGTGTGGTCGGGCGCATGCTGGGCAAACGATTGCAACACATACAACAAAAATTCACGCACACTGCCAAAATCGCTGTGTATGCGAACTTGGCTGTCGTTGAACACCTGCAAGGGCAAAACGAAAAATCGCCCAAATCGCCCCTGTTTGATTTTGTTCACAAACCAACGTTCGCTCACGGCATAATAGGCGCGTTTGCAGCCTGAAATCAGCCACAACTTCACATAATGCGGAATTTCATGAAAACGATGATGGCGATAGCTCGGAAAATCGCGCCGCCCAAAATACATCGCGCCATAATAACGCATTGCCAGTTGCGCCACAGGCAAAAATCCCCCACGCACAGGCGGTGGATTCAAATCGGCTTGTTTGGGCAAATGTGGCAACTGCGCCACAAAAAAATCGGCATCGCGTGGCAAAGGCGAATGGGCATTCACGCCCGTTTGCTCCAAAGTAACCCAAAATGGGCGAAAATAGCCTTCTTCAAACACCCAAAATTGGGTTTCAGGCAGCGTTTGGCAAATTTGCTTGGCAATGTTGTGATAAGCCCGATTGTCGCCAAAACACACCACCGCATCAATTTGATTTTTCTGAATAAAATCACGCAAATAAATGTGAAAATCCGACAAATTGTCTTTATAAGCAAAGGTGCGTGGACTGTGGGCAGGATAAAACAACTCATCGCCACAATTTAGGTTGATTTTGAACACTTCACAATGGCGTTGCGTGAGCCAATCCGCCAACTGCCGAAAAAAACCACCAATGGGACCTTGCAGCAACAAAATGCGGCGATTGGCAGCCAGCCTGAATAAATTGGGCAAAAGGGTTGCGCTGGACATAACAAAAACGATTCTTATTTAAAAATTTAATAAAAATAGATTGCGAATTATACACACACTTGCCCATTAGCCGAATTTGTCTTGTGTTAAAGCTGGGTAAAACCGTTTTGTGGGCAACATTTCAACACACAGGACAACACATAAGGCATCGCCCCATGCCATTACCCTGATTGGGACGAGGTTACACCCCGACCCAATATCATGAATAATCCATTAAAAAATAGGGGCTAATGACAATTTGGGCGCGAAGTTGGTTTTTCAGGCAAAATTGCCAAATTCAAGGAAAAAATGCGAGTCAATGCCACCCATTGGCGCGTATTTTTGACGCAGAAGTTGGCGATTTTGATGAAAAAACAATCGCGAAACGAATTGTCATTAGCCCCTAGGATAAAAGCTGCCTGAAAATGGCTGTCAGGCAGCTTTGCGTCAAACAAAAAGCAAATTATTTGGCACGTTGTGCATCAACCGCCGCCAACACCGCCATGTTCACAATGCGGCGTGTATTGGAAATGGGCGTAACAATGTGTACAGGTTTGTTTAAGCCCATCAGGATTGGTCCAATGGTAATGCCATTGGTTGCGCTTGCCAACATCATGTTGTAGCTGATGTTGGCGGCTTCCACACTGGGCATCACCAACAGATTTGCGCTGCCTGAAAGCGTGGTTTCGGGGAAAACCTGTTTGCGCATTTTTTCGTCAAACGCCAAATCGGCTTGCATTTCGCCGTCCACTTCCAAAGTGGGGTCAATGTAGCGCAACAATGCCAAAGCCTCGCTCATTTTGCGCGATTCGGCATTTTGCAATGAGCCATAGTTGGAATTGGAAATCAACGCCACTTTGGGTTGAATGCCAAACAATTTCATTTTATTGGCACTCATGTAAGCACAATGCGCCAACTGCTCGGCGGTGGGGTTGTCGGTAACATAGGTGTCGGTGATGAAGAAATTGCCTTTGTTGGTAATCACGGCATTCATCGCAAAGGCGTTGTTTTGTGCGTTGTCGTATTCCAACACATCTTCCAACACTTTGAAATGGTCGCGGTAACGCCCTACTGTGCCGCACACCATGCCATCGGCATGACCCAAACGCACCATCATCGCACCAATCAGCGTGTGGTTTGCCATCAAACGTTTACGCGCCATTTCTGGGGTAACGCCTTTGCGTTGTTGCAATTCGTAGTAAAGTTTCCAGCTTTCTTCGTAGTGGGGATTGTCCACCAAATCCACCAAATCAAAATCTTTGCCTGCCTGAATGGTCAAACCCTGTGCGACAATGCGTGATTCAATGATGTCTTTGCGACCCACCAAAATGGGGTAAGCGCATTTTTGTGTTACCAGTTGCTGCGCGGCGTGCAATACGCGGTCGTCTTCGCCTTCTGCCAACACAATGCGTTTGATGTCGGTACGCGCTTGGGCAAACACGGGGCGCATAATCAGGCTGGTTTTGTCAATTTGTTGATTGAGCTTGTCAATGTAGGCACCCATATCGCTAATGGGGCGCGTTGCCACGCCAGAATCCATGGCTGCCTGCGCCACAGCAGGGGCAATGCGTGAAATCAAACGTGGGTCAAACGGTTTGGGAATCAAATATTCTGCACCGAATTTCAGGCTGGCATCGCCATACGCGCCTGCCACCACATCGTTGGATTCTTCCATCGCCAAATCGGCAATGGCACGAACGGTTGCCAATTTCATTTCTTCGTTGATGGTGCTTGCGCCCACGTCCAACGCGCCACGGAAAATGAAAGGGAAACACAGCACATTGTTCACTTGATTGGGGAAATCGGAGCGACCCGTGCCGATAATCACATCGGGACGCGCTTCTTTGGCAACAGGCGGCCAAATTTCGGGATTGGGGTTTGCCATGGCAAACACAATGGGTTGTGCATTCATGGTTTTCAGCATTTCAGGCAGCAACACGTTTGCGCTGGACAAGCCCAAGAAAATGTCTTTGCCCACCACCGCATCGCCCAACACGCGCTGACCATTGTCGGCAATGGCATAGCGAATTTTGCTTTCGTCCATGCGTTCGCGGTCTTCGCGGGTTTGGTAAATCACGCCTTTGGAATCGCACACGGTCATGTTTTCGCGTTTCATGCCCAAAGCCACGAGCAAATCCAAACACGCAATCGCTGCCGCACCTGCACCTGAACACACCAGCGAAACATCTTCAATTTTTTTGCCCACAAAACGCAAGGCGTTCAAAACGGCGGCGGCGGTAATGATGGCTGTGCCGTGTTGGTCATCGTGGAAAATGGGAATATTGCAACGTTCGCGCAATTTTTTTTCAATGTAGAAACACTCTGGGGCTTTGATGTCTTCCAAATTGATGCCGCCAAAGGTGGGTTCTAATGAGGCGATGATTTCCACCAATTTGTCGGGGTCGGTTTCGTTGATTTCAATGTCAAACACGTCAATATTGGCGAATTTTTTGAACAATACGCCTTTGCCTTCCATAACGGGTTTGCTGGCTTCGGGCCCGATGTTGCCCAAACCCAATACGGCTGTACCATTGGAAATCACCGCCACCAAATTGCCACGCGCGGTGTAGCGATATGACTTGCTGGTGTCGGCATGAATTTCCATGCAAGGCACAGCAACCCCTGGCGAATACGCCAAAGACAAATCATATTGTGTTGCCAAAGGCTTGGTGGGCGCAACTTGAATTTTGCCAGGTACGGGAAATTCGTGGAAATTCAGTGCTGCTTCTCTTAAATGTTCGTCCATAATTCGGGTCTTTCTGTGTGAAAAAATCAAAAGGGGAAAATCAAAACGATTGTACTCTTATTACAGGCTGCCTGAAAGACCGTGAGCCAAGAAAAAATGGCTTTCATCATCACAAAAACTGATGAGGCAATTCAATTTAACCGATTGCCGTAAAACAAAAAGTGCCAATTTGCCATGGCGATACCAATATTTAAAGCTGCCTGAATCCCCGTTCAGGCAGCTTTCATTTTACTGCACCGCAGATGCCGCCGACACCTTTTCATGCGACAACACTTTAACCGCATTGACATTCGGTTTCAAATTGATGGCATAGCCTTGGCTGGGCAACCATTTTTCTTCCACCTTCCACACGCCAGCTTCATCTTCCAAACGCACATACCAATGCACGGTTTTGGGCAAAGCATTAAATTGCACCGCATATTCGGTTTTGTCGCCCGACACGCTGCCTGAATCGGCTTTTAACGTTAAGGTTTGGTCTAGGCTTTTTTTGGCGGGGTGCATAAACAGCAATTTCAAAGGGGCTTTGCGGTCGTAATCGCCACTTACAAACACTTTTGCTGATGTGGCTTCGGGGTTAATCAGCACTTGTGCTTCAATTTGGCGTTTGACCGCTTGCACATCGCGTTCAATGTGCAAATTGATGTGTTTGCCGTCTTTGTAATAGTCGTCTGTTACCAAATCGGCGGCATTGCTTTGCGCCAAACCAAACGTGAAAAACGCCGCAATGATGACAATAATGGGTCCAGACATCAAAATCCAAAATACAGGCTGTTTATAAAAAGGGTCGGTTTCTTTTGCCATGCTTTATTCTCCCATAAAGGTGGTTTTTTCTCGGATTTCGCGTATGGCTTGCTCGCCCTGCTCCAAACGATATTGGAAGGTAAACTCAATGGGGTGGCTGCCTTTACGCGCATATTCAGGCTGGGTGGCAACCTGCACAGGCACATTGATGATTTGACGCGGTGGCACAGCAATGCCATTTTCAGGCAGCCCTGTTAAGTAAATGTCTTCAAAACCTTGTACTTTGGCGGTAACAATTTGCACATCATCGCTGGCATTGCTGATGTGTAAGGTGTAAGCATTTTCCAGCAGACCTTGTTTGTTGGTACGCACCATCACGCCACGGTCTTTGATGATGTCAATTTGCATGGTTTGACGGGTTGCCACGCCTGCAATCAAACCCACCACCGCCAATGCCAACGCCAAACCATAACCCACCACTTTGGGACGCAGCAGGCGTTTTTTGATGTCGGCATCGGTGTATTCGCGTTGCAACACCGCTTCGGTGGTGTAGCGGATTAAGCCGCGTGGGTAATTCATTTTATCCATGATTTCATTGCACGCATCAATACAGGCAGCGCAGCCAATACATTGATATTGCAAGCCATCACGAATGTCTATGCCCACAGGACACACTTGCACACACGCCATACAGTTAATGCAATCGCCCAAAGGTTTGTCCTCGGGTTTGGCGTTTTTCTTGCGCGCACCGCGTGGTTCGCCACGCGCCGTGTCGTAGGAAATGACCAAAGTGTCGTGGTCAAACATCGCGCTTTGAAAACGGGCATAAGGACACATGTGCAAACAAACCTGTTCACGCATGATATGCCCAAACAACCATGTGATGAGACCATACACCGCCGCCGTACCCAAAGCCACATTGCCTGCCGTGCCGTTGAAAATGGCTGGCACAAATTCACGAATTGGCGTAAACCAGCCTGCAAATGTGATGCCTGTCCACGCGGCAACGGCAAAAATCAGCAAATATTTGGTTAATTTGATGCGGATTTTGCGGAAATGCCAAGGTTCTTTGTCCAATTTCAGGCGTTTGTTGCGGTCGCCTTCTACCAAGTGGTCTATCCACAACATGATTTCGGTGTACACGGTTTGTGGGCAGGAATAGCCGCACCACAAACGCCCCGCCACCGTTGTCCACCAAAATAAACCAAAGGCAGACACAATCAGCAATCCTGTTAAATAGAGCAAATCGGCTGGCTCAAACACCATACCGAAAATGTAAAAATGTCGCCCCAAAATGTCAAACCACACGGCTTGGCGACCGTTCCACATCAACCACGGCACACCGTAAAAAAACAACTGGGTGGCAATTATCATGAAAATGCGGATATTGGCGTATTTACCATCGGCTTTTTTGGGGTGAATGCGCTCGGTTTTTTTGTAAAGTTGCACCACCTGTTCTTTCACTTCGGGTTTGGGCTTGTTTTCTGGTTCAGACATGGCTGTGTTCCTTTATATTTTTTTTGAATATGTGGGATAACTTGGCATTATACGCCTTATTTTGCCGTTTTTTTAGCGCATAAATTTCATCTATTGAAATAAAAATTTCAGGCAGCCTGCCAAAGTGGAGCAAAAGCGCAAGGCTGCCTGAAAATGTGTCATTACCAACGATAGGTTGAACCAATCGCGCCAAACACGCCATTGTTATTGGCTTGCACGCTGGTGTGGGTGTAGGCGCAACCGTTTAATGCCAACAGAATGCTTGCCAAAATTAAAGTTTGTTTCATTTGTATTTATCCTTAAAAAATGGGTTTTCAGGCTGCCTGAAACGGGGTTCTGCGTAGCCAAAATCACATCTTCATGTTTTGAAAAAAGGTTTTCAGCGCATCGCGTTGGCTGTGGGCGGTCAAATCCACTTGCAGGGGCGTGATGCTGATTTTGCCTGCTTCGCAAGCGGCGAAATCGGTACCACTTTCATTGTCTGCCACTTCGCCAACTGTGCCTATCCAGTAAATGTCTTCGCCGCGCGGGTTGGTGGCGGGAATGATGCTTTGTGTGTGGTGTCGCCGCCCCAATCGTGTGATTTCAAAGCCTTGCAATTCATGCACTGCCACGGCTGGAATGTTCACATTCCACAAAATGGGCAAGCTCGGCGGCGTTGCCAAAACGTGCGACAACACCGTCCACACGGCACGTTCCACCGTGTCGGCATAGCTGGCAAAACGCGATGAGTTGAGCGAAAAGGCAATGGCAGGGATGCCCATTAAATAGGCTTCGGTGGCAGCGGCAACCGTGCCTGAATAGAGCGTGTCATCGCCCATGTTTGCGCCGTGGTTCACGCCTGAAATGACCAAATCGGGTTGAAAATCGGTCAGCGCGTGCAAACCCAAATGAATGCAATCGGTGGGGGTGCCGCTCACAAAATAAAAGCCGTTTTCAGCCTGCCTGATGCGCAGGGGGCGGTCTAGGGTCAGCGAATTGCTCACGCCACTGCGGTCGCGTTCGGGGGCAACCACGCGCACATTGGCAAATTCGCTCGCCACACGCGCCAGCAGCGCAATGCCTTGCGACAAATAGCCGTCATCGTTGGAAATCAGAATATTCATTGTTTTGCCTTTCTTTTTGGTGGGAAACACATTTTACGGTACAATTTCGTTTTCAGGCAGCTTTTGTGATTGTGGCTGCCTGAAAACCGTATCTTCTCAAATCAAACCCAAGTCGCCATGAACCACGCCGCCGTTTTTTCGCGCAAATTGCGCCATCTGCCTTACTTATCTGAATTTTTTCCCAATACGCACATCAGCGCACCGCAAAAATCATGTGATTGCGTGTTTGGCTGGGGTTATCGCCCCACCGCCAACCGCGCCCGTCAATACGCCCAACAACACGCCCTGCCCTATGTGGCTTTGGAAGATGGCTTTGTGCGCTCACTCGGTTTGGGTGTGGACAATTATCCCACATTTTCATTGATTTACGATGATGTGGGCATGTATTACCACACCAGCCAACCCAATCGTTTGGAAAAGCTGATTTTACAAAGCCATGATTTATCAGATGAAATTTTATCGCAAGCCCAACGCGCTTTACAAACCATGCTGGCGGCTCAAATCAGCAAATACAACCACGCGCCACCGTTTTCAGGCAGCCTGAAACGCGACAATCGCCCACTTATCTTGTTGATAGACCAAACTTTTGGCGACATGGCGGTGCAATATGGCGGCGCAGATGAACAGACTTTCGCGCAAATGTTGGCGCAGGCGGTGCGCGACAACCCCAATGCCGACATCGTCATCAAAACCCACCCCGATGTGTTGAGTGGCAAAAAACGCGGCTATTTCGCCCAAAGCCAAGGGGCTAATGTTCGGATTTGGGCGCAAGATTGCAATCCCATTTCCCTATTAAAACAAGTGGATAAAGTTTATTGCGTTACTTCACAAATGGGCTTTGAAGCCTTGATGTGTGGCAAGGAAGTTCATGTTTTTGGTGCGGCTTGGTATGCGGGTTGGGGCTTGACGCAAGATTATCATCAACAAATCAAGCAATTACAACATGAAAACAGGCGTGCGCCACGCAGTTTGTTGCAACTGTTTGCGGCGGCGTATTGTCAATACACGCGCTACATCAACCCTCACACGGGGAAATTGGGCAATTTATTGGATTTGTTGCATTATTTGCAAAAGGCGATGGACGACAATGAACGTTTGCGCGGCACGATTTATTGCGTGGGCGTGTCGCTGTGGAAACAGGCGGTGATGAAGCCGTTTTTCAGGTTGCCTGCTTGTGATTTGCGTTTTGTGTCGCGCTTGGACAAAATCCCCACCGAAAAGCTGCCTGAAAACAGCCGCTTACTGGTATGGGGGCGCGGCAAAACGGCACAACTGGATTTTGCCCAACGCCACGCGCTGCCCATTTTGCACATGGAAGATGGTTTCATCAGGTCGGTGGGATTGGGTTCCAATCTCACGCCGCCTTTGTCGTTGGTGATTGATGATGTGGGGATTTATTTTGATGCAACCGCGCCTTCTCGTTTGGAATGGATTTTGCAAAACCACGTTTTCAGCCAGCCTGAATTGACTTTGGCAACCGAAATCCAGCAAAAATTGTTGGCGGCAAACATTTCCAAATACAATGTGGGTAACACCGCTTTCAGGCAGCCTGAAACCACCCAGCCCATTTTATTGGTAACAGGACAAGTGGAAGACGATGCGTCCATACAATTCGGTTCGCCACAAATCCGCGATAATTTGGCTTTGTTGAAATTGGTACGCGAACGCAATCCCCACGCCCACATCATCTACAAACCCCACCCCGATGTGGTAAGCGGCAACCGCGTAGGGCAAATCCCCAACGACATCGCCCAACAATACGCCAACCAAATTGAAACCGAAACCGATATTTTAAGCTGCCTGAATGCCGCAGATGAAGTGCATACGCTCACATCGCTCACAGGATTTGAGGCACTGTTGCGCGGCAAAAAGGTGTTTTGCTACGGTTTGCCGTTTTACGCGGGTTGGGGTTTGACCCACGATGAAATCGCCACGCCACGCCGCACGCGCCAGCTCACGCTGCCTGAATTGGTTTGCGGCACGCTGGTGCATTATCCGCAATACATACACCCACACAGCCATCAGCGCATTGACGTATTGGGCGCAATAGAAATTTTGCGCGAACAAAAACGCCACGCCCAGCACCACATTCACCGTTCGTGGCACAGCAAGCAGCACGAAAAAATCAAACAACTGTGGCGCAGCTTGCGCGGATAAATGTTCATTTTTCACACCCAAACAACCACACATCATGCCCAAAATCAAAACCGACCACCGCGAATTTGAATTAAGCCACGGCGCAAACCTGCTGCAAGCCCTTGAACAAACAGGACACGCCATAGAATACCAATGCCGAAGCGGTTATTGCGGTTCATGCCGCGTGAAATTGCGTTCAGGCAGCGTGCGCTACGCCAGTTTGCCAATGGCATTTGTGGCAGCAGATGAAATTTTGCCCTGCTGCTGCATTGTGGAGCAAGACATTGAAATTGCTTGCCAATTACGCGAAAAATGAACGTTCAGGCAGCCTGAAACCTATTCCACGAATAAATCCCGATATTCAGGATTTTTCGCCACAAACGCCACCACAAAACCACAAGTGGCACGAATTTGCCAATTTTCCAAACGCGCCCAATCCAAAGCATGACGCACCAAAGCCGTGCCAATGCCACGCCCACCCAATTCAGGCGGCACAATCGTATGATTAAAAACGCGAATTTCGCCGTCCAAAACATAGCTCAAATAAGCCACATTGCCATTTTCATGGTATTCAAAACGCTGGTTTTGATGAACAATATTCATTTCAAACAATCCTTTCATGCAATTTTTGCCATACTTTCAAAGCATCTGCCGTTTCACGCACATCGTGAACCCGAACGATTTTCGCACCACGTTCCACCGCAAACAAAGCCGCCGCCACGCTGCCTGAAACGCGCTCGCAGGGCATTTCACGCCCTGTGATTTCGCCTATCATGCGTTTGCGCGACACGCCCACCAAATGCGGCAAATTGTATTGCGTGGACAATTTGTCCAAATTTTGCAACAATGCGATATTGTGCGCCAAATTTTTGCCAAAACCCAAACCCACGTCCAACACAATCCGATTCAAAGCCATGCCAGCCTGAACGCAAATGCCAACACGCGCCCCCAAATAATCCGCCACTTCTCGCACAACATCTTGATAATTTGGATTATTTTGCATATTTTCAGGCAAGCCTTTCATGTGCATCAGGCACACGCCCACGCCCGATTGTGCCACCAAATCCACTGCGCCCACATCTTCCAAAGCCTGCACATCATTCACAATATCCAGCGCATTTTTGTCCAAAGCGCGTTGTATGATGACCGTGCGGCGCGTATCCAAACTGATTGGTACTTGCCATTTGGACAATTCGTCCAAAATGGGGGCAACACGCGACCACTCTTCATCAGGCGAAACAGGCAAAGCATTGGGGCGCGTGGATTCGCCACCGATGTCCAAAATGTCTGCACCGTCCAAAAGCAATTTTTCAGCATGGGCGAGCGCGGTTTTCAGGCTGCCTGAATATTGCCCGCCATCCGAAAATGAATCGGGCGTAACATTCACAATGCCCATGATTTTGGGCGAGCTTAAATCAATTTGAAAACGTTGTGTTTGCCAAAGCATTTGATTTTCCTTATTTTTTATCTTAACCATTCAGCCAATTTGGGTAACAGATAAATCGTTGCCCCCACATTCGCCACCACCGTTACCCAAAATACGATAACAAATTCTTGTTTTGTCGTTTTGTGATTGAATAAATATCGCGCCAACAAACCACCGCACCAACCACCTAACAAAGCCCAAGTATGTAAATTGGCTTCTGGCACACGCCATTCGCCATCATTTGCCGCTTTTTTATCTTTCCAATAAAAACCAAATAAAATCAAAGATAAAATACCATAAATCATCGCTAATTTAGGTAAACGCCATGCACACAAGCCCAACCAAATCACCATAACCAATAAAGCCATTATCGCTTTTGCATTCAAATTCGCTTCACGTTCTGCTTGGCGGCGTTGTTGTACACGTTGAATACGTTGGCGTTGTGCGGAAGTAACCGAAGTTGCCGCCCAACGTTTGCCATCTGATTTTTTTGCGGTAAACAAAACCGCTTCACCTTCCTGTGGACGAAATTTTCCTTGATTAAGCGGTAAATCATTAACATGAAAGAAAATTTTTTCTTTAAAATTATCGGTTTGAATAAAACCAAAACCACGCTCATCATTCCATTCCACAATTTTCCCCAAAGTTTGATTTTGAAAATTGGGTTGTGATTGAGGTGGTGTAGATGGTTTTGGGGCAGCTTGAACTTTGGGATTGACTTGCTGATGATTCACTTGGGCGCGGCGTTGTGGGGAACTGACAACCGTTGCTTTCCAACCTTTTGTATCAGGTTCAGCAATCACTTGGACGGTTTCACCGACTTTGGGTTCAATTTGCGGTGAATGCAATGATTTGATATGAAAGAAAATTTTTGTTTTACAATCATCTGCCAAAATAAAACCAAAAGCGCGTTCAGGCTGCCACGATTGAATTTTTCCTATAAATTTTTGTGATGTCGTCATGTAAATTACCTTTAAACTTTGAAATAAAAGCAGCCTGAAAACCATTCCCCAGTTTTCAGGCTGCCTGAATCAAAAATTACGCTTTATTTTCCGTATCGGATTTTACCACCGTTTCTGGCTCATTTTCCGCTTTGTCCATTTGCGGCAATTCGGCAAATTCGCTGTTATCGGCTTGGGCTTGTTCCGCTTCCGATTTCACATTGTGGCTGTAATCTTTGGGCGGAGAAGGCTGTTTGCCCGCCATGATTTCCAGCACTTGGTCGCGGTCAATGGTTTCCCAGTCCATCAAGGCTTTGCACATGGTCTCCATTTTGTCGCGGTTTTCGCTCAAAATTTTGTAGGCAACGGCATATTGTTCGTCCAAAATGCGGCGGATTTCCGCGTCCACTTCCTGCTGGGTTTTTTCAGAAATGTGTTGTGAACGCGTTACGCTGCGACCCAAAAACACTTCGCCCTCATTTTCCGCATACACCATCACACCCATTTTTTCGCTCATGCCAAAGCGCGTTACCATTTCACGCGCCAAAGCGGTGGCACGTTCAAAGTCGTTGGACGCGCCTGTGGAAATGCGCCCCACATACAAATCTTCCGCAATGCGTCCGCCAAACAAAATGGACAGTTGGCTCAACATTTGGTCTTTGTACATGGAAATGCGGTCGCGTTCAGGCAGCTGCCACGTCAAGCCCAACGCACGTCCACGCGGCATAATCGTAACCTTGTGAACAGGGTCGGTAAACGGCAAACTTTCCGCCACAATCGCATGACCTGCTTCGTGGTAGGCGGTGGCGCGTTTTTCGTCTTCATGCATCACCATGCTGCGGCGTTCTGGTCCCATGTAGATTTTGTCTTTGGCATCTTCAAAATCGCTTTGGTCAACCTTTTTCTTGTTGCGGCGACCTGCAAACAAGGCGGCTTCATTGACCAAATTCGCCAAATCCGCACCCGAAAACCCCGGTGTACCACGCGCCAACGTTACCAAATCCACGCTTTCGTCCAAAGGCACTTTTTTGGCATGCACTTTCAAAATTTGTTCACGACCGCGAATATCGGGCAATGGCACAACCACTTGACGGTCAAAACGTCCCGGACGTTGCAAAGCTGGGTCAAGCACGTCTGGGCGGTTGGTGGCGGCAATCACAATCACGGTTTGATTGCTTTCAAAGCCGTCCATTTCCACCAAAAGTTGGTTCAGGGTTTGTTCGCGTTCGTCATTGCCACCGCCCAAACCTGCACCGCGTTGGCGACCCACCGCGTCAATCTCGTCAATAAAAATGATACAAGGCGCGTTTTTCTTGGCTTGTTCAAACATATCGCGCACGCGGCTTGCGCCCACGCCCACAAACATTTCCACAAAATCCGAACCCGAAATGCTGAAAAATGGCACGCCCGCTTCGCCTGCAATCGCTTTTGCCAACAGGGTTTTACCCGTACCAGGGCTGCCTGCCAACAAAATACCGCGTGGCACACGTCCGCCCAAAGATTGATAGCGATTGGGGGCTTTCAAATAATCCACGATTTCTTGGACTTCTTCTTTGGCTTCATCGCAGCCTGCCACGTCTGAAAATTTCACGGTGTTGGCATCTTTGTCCAACAAACGCGCACGGCTTTTGCCAAATGAAAACGCGCCACCTTTGCCACCGCCCGTTTGCGCGCGCATGAAGTAAATCCACACGGCAATCAGCAACAATACAGGCAGCAAACTCATAAACAGGCTGCCCAAAACGCTGGGTTTTTCTTCGGGCGTTACTTTTACGCGGACGTTGTTTTCAGTCAGCGTTTGAATCAATTTGTCGTCCAAAGGGGCATTGGTTACGAACGTGGATTTTTCCGCGTCATTGCGTTCGCCTTTAATGGTGTAGCCTGCTGGCGAACCTTCCAAGTTCACATTATTGATTTCTTTGGCTTTAACTTGTTGTAAAAATTGTGAATATTCAATTTGTTTTGAATCGGCTTTTTTCTCTTGCATGGCATTGATGCCTGCTGCAATGGCAAGAAACAATGCACCCCAAACGAGAATATTTTTGATGTTCCCCACAGAAACACGCTCCTGTTGAATGATGATTTAAAGTGGTTGGATTTTAAAACACGATTAAGCACTTGTCAGCGTTTATTTTTGCCCAATAGATAAATTTCGCTGGAACGATTGCGTGAAGCATCGGGTTTGCGCGTTTGCACGGTGGCAAAAATTTGGCGCATGGCGTTCAAGTATTCTTGATAGCCTGAACCTTGAAACACTTTTACCAAAAATGAACCGCCTGTTTTTAAATGATTTTGGGCAAAATCCAACGCCAATTCGCACAAATAATAGCTTCGCGCTTGGTCTGTAACCGCATTGCCTGACATATTGGGTGCCATATCGCAAATTACAAGGTCAAGCGGACGATTTTGTAGCAGATTTTCAAATTGTGCCAATATGTTTTCTTCACGAAAATCGCCTTGTATGAAATCCACACCTTCTATTGCGTCCATGGGCAGAATGTCTAGGGCGAAGACTTTGCCTGTTGTGCCGACCAATTTGGCGGCAACTTGCGACCAACTTCCTGGTGCGCTGCCCAAATCGGCAAGCACGGTGCCTTGTTTGATGAGTTTGTCTTTTTCGTTGATTTCCAATAATTTGTAGGCGGCACGGGCGCGGTAGCCGTCTTTTTGGGCGCGCTGAACGTAGGGGTCATTGACGTGTTCGTGCAGCCACGCGGGGGAGGATTTGGAGCGTTGTACCATGATTTTCTTTTCTGTTTTGTGTTTTCAGGCTGCCTGAAATTTTGTCGTGCTGCAATTTGAACCCCTCTCCCCTTGGGAGAGGGCTGGGGAGAGGGATTATCGCAGAGGGGTTTCCCTCTCCCTACCCCTCTCCCAAGGGGAGAGGGAATTGGGGGTTGGCACGTTTTAAGTTTGCTGCCTGAAAATCATTTATCTTGTTGCCAAAATGCTTTTTCAGGCAGCCTGAAAACAAATTGGGCTGCCTGAAACATTTGTTTATTCAATATTTTGCACTTGCTCGCGCATTTGTTCAATCAGCACTTTCAGTTCTACGGAAACTTGGGTGCATTCGCTGGCGATGGATTTGCTGCCCAAGGTGTTGGCTTCGCGATTGAGTTCTTGCATGAGAAAATCCAAACGTTTGCCTACGGTGCCTTTGTGTTCGGTAATCAGGCGGCGCACTTCGGCAATGTGGGTACGCAAGCGGCTGAATTCTTCATCTACATCGGCTTTTTGCATAAACAGGGCAAATTCTTGTTTTAAGCGGTCATCGTCTATGCTCAAAATGGCTTCGCCCAAACGCGCTCTGGCGCGCTGAATATGTGATTGCAAAATGCTGGGAAACAGGCTTTCTAGGGCGGTAATCAGGTCGTCCATCAGTTCCAAGCGTTCCAGCAAATGGGCTTGCAATTTCACGCCTTCGCGTTGGCGTGTGGCAACAAAATCCAACAGGGCATGATTGAGCAGGTGCAAAACGTGTTCGCCCAATGATTCGGTGTCGCGTTCTGCGCTCACGATGACGTTGGGGAATTTCAAAATTTCGGCTACGGTCAATTTGCCCAAGCTGGCGTGTTTGTCGCGCCATTTGGCGTTGAGTGCTGCCAGTTCATCTACCAGCTCTTCGTTGATGTGCAGGCTGCCTGAATGTTTGCCGATGTTGCTTAATTGTATGCGGCATTCAATTTTGCCGCGTGTAACGTGTTGGGCGATTTGTTCGCGCATGGCACTTTCTAAATAGCGCAAATCATCGGGCATTTTGAACTGTACGTCCAAAAAACGGTGATTGACGGCACGAATTTCCAAATCAATCCGTGTGTTACTTGATTCGCCTGTGGTGTGGGCAAATCCTGTCATGCTTTTGATGGTCATGGTGTTTCTCGCTGTTATTGTAAAAATAAATTGGGGAAAAGCGACTGAATCTTAACAGAAAATAACGGTTTAATAAACCGCAATTTTGCCTTTCAGGCTGCCTGAAAATATAATGGCGTTTTTTTGGGAAAACATCATGACTTACACACGCCAAAACCGCGCTGCCCATGCTTTGCGCGATGTTCAGATTACGCCAAATTTTTTGCCCCACGCTGACGGCTCGGTGCTGATTGCGTGTGGCAACACGAAAATCATCTGCACCGCCACGATTGATGAAGCCGTGCCGCCCTTTTTGCGTGGCAAAGGCGAAGGTTGGGTTACGGCAGAATACGGTATGTTGCCCGCGTCCACCCAATCGCGCATGAAACGTGAGGCGGCTGCTGGCAAACAATCGGGTCGCACCCAAGAAATTCAGCGTTTGATTGGGCGAAGTTTACGCGCTTGCGTGGACATGAAAAAATTGGGCGAACGCCAAATTTTGATTGATTGCGATGTGATTCAAGCCGATGGCGGTACGCGCACGGCAAGCATTACAGGCGCGTTTGTGGCATTGAAAATTGCCATACACAAAATGTTGGCAGACGGCAGGCTGGCTGAAAATCCGCTTACAGGCAGCGTGGCGGCGGTGTCGGTGGGGGTGGTGGGCGGTGTGCCTTTACTGGATTTGGATTACCCCGAAGATTCAGGCTGCGACAGCGATGTGAATTTGGTTATGCTCAATGCGGAAAAAATCATTGAAATTCAAGGCACGGCGGAAGACGCAGCGTTCAGCATGGCGGAATTGGCGGAATTGATTGCGCTGGGGCAAAAGGGGATTGCGGAATTGACGGTTTTGCAGGGAAAAGCGTTTCAGGCTGCCTGAAAAATTAAGAAACTGCTACTTAATCAAAAAACAGATTAAGTAGCAGCATGATTATGGTTTAGAGAATAAACGGTTTATTTCCCTTTGCCTGAACCACCGCCAGAAGTACGTCCACCACCACTAGGCGGATTGTTACCACGTCTACCACCAGAGGGGTTACCAGTGCGACTTGGGAAATTGGGATTAGCGTTACCAGTATTGTTTACTGCCATAATTAAAGCTCCTAAAAATTAAAGTTAAATGAAGTATCTGTCAAAACTTGGTTTTAATTGGAAAGCAGTTAATCAAAACTTTCGTTCAACAGATGTGCGGAGTATAGAGTGGAAAATACAGGACAAATGGACATTCCAAAGGACAATTCCTTTTTAAAAATGGAATATGCTGATAGGATATTGTTTATAAAAGATAAATTAGATATTCCATTAAAGCAGCTAGCAGAGAAAATTTACAGTTCTTTACGAAAAAATAATCCTAATGATGATAAAGAGGGTGAGGCTGAAAAGAAATATGTGGAAAGTTTCTTAAAAGCAATGCAGCGCTCAAAAGAAAATAAAGGGGTAACTCGTGAAAAAACTATTTTGCGATTAAAAGAAGCATTTACTGTACTTTTATGTTTACCCGAAGTTAAAAAATTAAATTTACCACCTGATTTTGAAGACTGGGAAAATAGAGATAATGCAGAATATATTCTTGATTTGTGTGAAGAATATTTTCAGTTATTGGATAAACATATTGTGGTTCAGCCAAATGAAAGATTCTTAAAGAATTTAAACAACATTATTCAGGCAGCCAATAACGGACATATTCAAGCTCAAACTGCTGTTGGAGAGTTTTACTTTAATGGTGGAACTTTAAATATTCCTAATTTTTCATTGGCGTTTGATTATTTTTCGCATGCTGCAAATCAACATTGTCCACGAGCATTATGGAAATTGGGTTTAATGCAAGAAGACAAGGATTTTGGTCTTTCGCCCAATATGCAACTGGCATTTCGTTATTTTAAACTTTCGGCAGACCAAGATTTTCCTATGGCTTTAAATCGTATTGCCTGTTGTTATGGTAATGGTGATGGAACAGAGCGAGATGATAAATTATTTTTTGAATATGCAAAAAAATCAGCAGACTTAGGAAATGAAATCGGTCAATTATCTGTTGCGTATGCTTATTACATTGGTAAAGGTGTTGAACAAGATTATGAAAAAGCTGTAGAAATTTATAGCCATATACTTTCTATATCATTTCAATACTTACCTCATTGCTTCGCACGTTTAGGATACATGTATTTAAACGGGTTGGGTGTGGAACAAGATATAGATACAGCAAATATGTGTTACGCAACTGTTAAAAGAGTATTTGATAAACGATATCCAGATGCCAAAGATGATATTGAAGGATTTGAACTATTTTTAAATCTTGACCTTGATATTAGACCCTATACTATATTAAATGGGTTCAAAAGGGGTTTAAAGGCGAAATTACTAGGAACAAATTCGATTACACTCAATGAGAGAATGGTATCTCGTTATTCAATTCCTGATGATGAATACAAAATTTTTCGTAATAATTTTCAGAAAGTATAAAATACAAAAAATTAAGGAAAAACCATGAGCAAACAACACGATGACGACAACCGCGAAGACACCATGCGCCTAGACAAATGGCTGTGGGCGGCACGCTTTTTCAAAACACGCTCTTTGGCAAGCAAGCATATTGAACTCGGTCGCGTGGCAGTCAATGGTGTGAAAACCAAAACCAGCAAATACATTGTGGTGGGTGATGTGGTGGATTTAACTTTAAATTCATTGCCTTATAAATTGAAAATCCTTGCGCTCAATCATCAGCGCAGACCCGCACCCGAAGCCCGTTTGCTTTACGAAGAAGACGCGCAAACCGCCGCCCAACGCGAAGCCCAAAAAGCCCTAGACCAAGCCAGCCGAATCACCGCCGCCTACCCAGACGGTCGCCCCACCAAACGCGACCGCCGTCAGCTTGACCGCATGAAACGCGGCGAATGGTAGCCAGTTGAAACTGATTCGCATATAATCGGCGTTCTTATTCTAAAACACTTTTGCAGGCAGCCTTTTCGGTACACGACAAAAATTTTTGGGTTACCTAAAACTCGTCCTCTCCCCCTTGCATAGGGGGAGGGGTAGATTGGTGGCACCATCAAAAATGATGTGTGTATGTGTAAGGCAGCCTGAAAAAATATTTTTATCAAGAAAGTAACACAATGGCAGCATTCAACACCCAAGAAGTTTTGTCCGTACACCACTGGACAGACGCATATTTCAGTTTCACTTGCACCCGCGATGAAAGTCTGCGCTTTGAAAACGGACAATTCGTCATGATAGGCTTGATGGTGGACGGCAAACCGCTCATGCGCGCATACAGCGTAGCCAGCGCAAACTGGGAAGAACACCTTGAATTTTTTAGCATTAAAGTTCAAGATGGTCCTCTGACCAGCCGCTTGCAACACCTAAAAGTGGGCGATGAAATCCTCATCAGCAAAAAGCCCACAGGCACGCTCATTGCCAGCGATTTGAATCCCAATGCCAAGCATTTGTATTTATTGTCCACAGGCACAGGGCTTGCCCCCTTTTTGAGCGTTACCAAAGACCCTGATATTTATGAACAATTTGAAAAAGTGATTTTGGTACACGGTGTGCGCCACAAAGCGGATTTGGCGTATTACGACCACTTTACCAAAGGGCTGCCTGAACACGAATTTTTGGGCGACATGGTGCGCGAAAAATTGATTTACTACCCAGTCGTATCGCGCGAACCGTTTGAACACCAAGGGCGTTTAACCGATTTGCTGCAAAGCGGCAAAATTTTTGAAGACATCGGCTTGCCCCCCATCAATCCGCAAGACGACCGCGCCATGCTCTGCGGCAGCATGCCCATGAACCGCGATACCGCCGCGATTTTGGACAGTTTTGGTTTGGTGGCATCGCCCAAAGTGGGACAACGTGGCGATTATGTGATTGAACGCGCATTCGTTGAGCAATAAACATTTCAAGCAGCCTGAACATCATTTTCAGGCTGCCTGAAATTTTAATTAACGCTAATTCGGGATAAAAGTAATTGATAAATTTAAGTCACTTTTCTCCCTCTCACTTTGGGAGAGGGCTGGGGAGAGGGTGCGCTACTCAACAAAGCCTCTCTCCAACGCTTTCCCATAGGAAGAGAGAGCTGGTTTATTGGCACATTTGCAGTTACCCTACCGATTTCACATCAATTACAATTCAAAATCTTCCAAATCTTCGGTTTTCACTTCCGCGTCAATTTGTCCGATTAAATAAGATGAAATTTCCACCTCTTGTGGCGCAACTTGCACATTATCCGATGACAACCATGCGTTAATCCAAGGAATGGGATTTTGCGTGGCTTTGGGGAAGGCTTGCGGCAAACCCACCGCGCTCATACGCAAATTGGTAATGTATTCAATGTATTGACACAAAATGTCTTTGTTCAAACCAATCATGCTGCCGTCTTTAAACAGGTATGCCGCCCACTCTTTTTCCTGCTCGGCTGCCTGAATGAACAAATTGAAACTGGTTTCTTGCAATTCGGCGGCGATTTTTGCCATATCGGGGTCGTCCGCACCCGCGCGCATCAGGTTGAGCATATGCTGGGTACTGGTCAAATGCAAGGCTTCATCACGCGCAATCAGCTTGATAATCTTGGCATTGCCCTCCATCAGTTCGCGCTCGGCAAAGGCGAAACTGCACGCAAAAGACACATAAAAACGAATCGCCTCCAACACATTCACGCACATCAAACACAAATAGAGTTTTTTCTTCAATTCATACAATGAAATGCTGATGGATTTGCCATTAACGGTGTGTTTGCCTTCGCCCAAAAGATTGTAATATTGGGTATATTCAATCAAATCATCGTAGTAGCAGGCGATGTCTTCGGCACGGGCGATGATGTATTCGTTTTGCACGATGTCGTCAAACACCAAGCTAGGGTCATTCACGATATTGCGAATGATGTGGGTGTAGCTGCGGCTGTGAATGGTTTCGGAAAACGACCATGTTTCAATCCACGTTTCCAATTCGGGAATGGAAACCAGCGGCAACAACGCCACATTGGGGCTGCGTCCTTGAATGGAATCCAGCAAAGTTTGGTATTTTAAATTGCTGATAAAAATGTGTTTTTCGTGTTCAGGCAGGTTTTGATAATCAATGCGGTCGCGGGAAACGTCGATTTCTTCGGGTCGCCAAAAAAAGGAGAGTTGTTTTTCAATCAGCTTTTCAAAAATTTCGTATTTTTGCTGGTCGTAACGCGCCACGTTTACCGATTGCCCGAAAAACATGGGTTCAAGCAAGGCGTTGTTGGCGGTTTTGCTGAATGTGCTGTATTGCATTTCAATGTGTTCGCAAGACATTTTTTGCTTTCCAAATCCAAATGAGAAAAGTTGTATTTTACCAAATTCCGCCCGTGGCTAAATGACATCTTTGTAATTTGATATTTTGTTTTTGGCTATCGCGCTGGGTTTTTCGGGTTGCTTTTCAAGGCAAAGTCCATGTTTGGCAGCGTAACGCAAGGCTGCCTGAAAAATCATTTCAACAATTTGCCGTCTTTAAAAATTTGGCTTTGCATCACGTTGCCATTCACGGCATACACCGTCAAAGTGCCATTGGCAGGTTGAACGCGAAAGGTATGCAGTTGTTCGCGCGACAAAATCATGGGGTCGGTGCGTTTGCTGCCGCCCATTTCGTAGAAATCTTGTACCAAATATTCGCTTTCGCTGGGTTTGGAAAGCAATTTGCGGTAAAAACCGTTTTTCACGCCACTGTCGCTGGGTGCGCCATTTGCGTCAAAATGGGTGATGATGTTGTCTTGTGGCATGGTTGTTTCGGTGCTTGGCGTGTTGTTGCCAAGTGGAATGTTTACGCTGGTGCCAATGCCAACGTGGTTGCCCAGCATACCGCCCAAACCCACGCCCAATGAAATGCCGTTGCCGTTTACGCCTGTGCAGGCAGCCAAAACCACGCTGGCGGTTAAAATCAAAGCCACATTTTTCATGATGATGTTTCCCAAAGTCAAAAAATGGGCATTGTAGCCGCTTTCAGGCAGCCTGAAACGATGTTTACATTGCCAAACGATTTTTCGCATTCCCCGACACAAAAAAGGCATATAATACGCATTTTTCGTTTTTTTGAGATAAGGCAATGGCGCAACAGACTTTTTTAACAGACGAAAATGCCACCTTGGATTTTGGCGCGTCATGGGCGCAACATTTGCGTGCGCCGTGTGTGGTGTATTTGTCGGGCGATTTGGGGGCGGGCAAGACCACATTCACACGCGGTTTATTGCGCGGCTTGGGACACCAAGGTACGGTCAAAAGCCCCACCTACGCCATTGTAGAAAGTTACAACCTGCCTGAAAAAACCATTCATCATTTTGATTTGTATCGTTTCACTTCGCCCGAAGAATGGCACGATGCGGGTTTGGACGATTTGTTTTCAGGCAGCCACATCGCTTTAATTGAATGGGCGCAACAAGGCGGCGAATATGTGCCTGCCGCCGATTTGATTTTCACATTTTCCACACAAGGCTCGGGGCGAGTTTGCACCGTGTCTGCCCACAGCAATCATGGTATTTGGAGTTTACAATCATGGCAGAATTGAGTCGCCGTCAATTATTGGGTGCATCTGCTGGCAGCTTGGTTTTCAGCCTGCCTGCATTTGCCAACACCACCCCCAACACCTTCATCGCCGCGCGAATTTGGCCCGCCCAAGCCTACACACGCATTACTTTGGAATCGCCCAATAAAGTCAAATTCAAATCGTTCACACTGGAAAAACCCCACCGTTTGGTGGTGGACATTGAAAACGTGGCAATGAGCGACATTTTAATCAACTTGGGCAAAAAAGTTCAAAAATCAGACCCCTACGTCAGCAACATTCGCGTAGGACAAAAAGACAGCCAAACCGTGCGCGTGGTGGTGGATTTGAAAGCCCCCACATTGCCACAGGTGTTTTTGCTCAATCCCGTTGCCAATTTCAAGCACCGCATGGTCATGGACATCTACCCCGCCTATGGCGCAGACGATGACCCCATTTTGGCATTGCTCAACGGCAAAAAACAGGAGCAAGCCAAAGCCAACGACAAAAAAGCCCCACCCCAAATCGCCCAAAAAGACGACAAAAAAGACGATAAAAAAGCCAGCGAACCCGATGCCATTCAACCCCAAAAACGCCGTCCCATCATCATGGTTGATGCAGGACACGGCGGCGAAGACCCCGGTGCCATCAGCCCCAATGGTTTGAAAGAAAAAGATGTGGTGCTGGCAATCGCTCGCCTTGCCAAAACCAAATTGGAAGAATTGGGCTACATCGTCAAAATGACGCGCAATGAAGACGTGTTCATTCCACTCAAAAAACGCACCGAAATGGCAAAAAAAGCCCAAGCCGATTTGTTCATTTCCATACACGCCGATTCGGTTAAAAACAACCCCAATGCGCGTGGCACAGGCGTTTACGCATTAAGCGCAAAAGGCGCAACCGATGAAGCCGCACGCCTGCTGGCTGAAAGCCAAAACGAATCCGACATCATCGGCGGCATTGAAATGAGCCACAACAAAGATGTCAATAGCGTTTTGGTGGACATGATGCAAAATCAAACGATTAACGACAGTTTGCGTTTGGGGCGTTTGGTGCTGAATCAACTTGGCAAATTCAACAAAGCCAAAACCGAAGTGATTCAAGCCAATTTTGTGGTGTTGCGTACGCCTGAAATTCCGTCCATTTTGGTGGAAACGGCGTTTTTGTCCAATGCCGAAGATGAAGCCCTGTTGCGTTCCACCGATTTTCGCCAAAAAGTGGCACAAGCCATTGCCGAAGGCGTGAAGCAATATTTGAATATTGCTGTATTGGCAAGACGTTAATTCAAATTTAAAACGCAATATGTTAGAATTTGGCTGCCTGAACGCATTTTCAGGCAGCCTTTTTGAAATTTGGCACATATTTTGCTACACGGTAACAGCAGCTTAAAATGTGATTTTTTGGAGAAACCCTTGTCCCGCCCACCCCACGACCGCATTGAATTGGAAACCGCCGAAGGCTGGATTTCTATCAAAGACTTGCAAAGCGGCAATAGCTGGCTGGGCAATCGTCTTTCCAAGCGCGTGCAAAAACGTGCCGTTGAAATTTTTTCGCTTGCCAAACAAAAATTGTGGCACACTTCCAAAATTTTGGTGGAAATGGGCAACAACATCAAAAATTTATTCGTATCCAAAGCCCACCCCTTTGAACTCACAGGCAAATCCGACCCCAGCACCAATCTGATTGTGTTGCACCCCAGTCCCATCGCCATCACATCAGGCAGGCTGAAATCGGGCGATGTGCTGCTGCTGCCCCATCATCAACACACTTATCAAATTTGCCTTTTTGTTCAACCGATTAACCTTGCCGTACGCCCCAATGAAGCCATAGGCTGCCGCCATTTACAAACGGGCGGTACACGCTACGAGTCGCGCTGGCAATCGTGGGAAATGAGCCAAATGGTCAGCACCCACACTTTGCAAATCAAATAGTGGTTTAAAATACAGTTCATTCATTTAAAAATAAAGCTGCCTGAAAATGTTTTCAGGCAGCTTGACTTATTCACGGCTCACTTGCAAAGGCATAATGCCAGATTGCGCCACCGACAAAATCGTTTTCAAACCCTGCAACTGCGTACCAATGTTTTGCGTTACCGAATCCGCCTCATCTTTATCGGTTTGCGTGATGCGCGGGTCGTGCAAATCGTACAAAAACGCCTCCAACAAACGTTCAGCGTGCATACCATCGCGGCAATAGTGCAACACCCCTGGTTCATTTTCGCCAAACAAAGTCCCCACCACGCTGTTGTAGGTGGTTGCCAAACCCAAAGCACCGTCTTCGCCACCAAATTGCTTAAACAATTCATTGCGCGGAAAGCCACCACATGCCAAGAAAAAATGTCGGCGAAACACCATATTGCCGCCCACCGTCATTTCCAAAATGCGCCACGCATGGTCAATTTTTTCGTGCTGGGCATAGCGTTCCGACAAGCCAACGGGTTTGACTTTCAAGCGAATCAATCCCAAATAATCAAAATGTTGAAAAGAAAAATACGCTGCCGCCAACGCCCCATTTTCATAAGCGTCATCGGCATCCAAAAATGCGATTAAATCCGCCTCGCTTTGCAATGCCCCCCAATTTCGCGCCCGCGCCACACCACCGTTTTCAGGCAGCCTTTCAGCACGAATTTGCGGATATTCCGCCGCCAGTTGCTGAATCAAACGCCAAGTATTGTCGGTTGAACCATCATCAACCAGCCACAGTTGGTTCAATTCAGGTTGCATGATGCAGCTCAATACCGCGCGTTTTAAGGTTGATTCGGCGTTATAACATGGAATAATGATGTCCAATTTCATTTAAATTTTCTCTTCTATCAAAGTCTTAACTTATTGCCCAGCAACCTCATTGGCAAATTAAAGTTGCTTGGCAATAAGATTTGATAACATTTCTCATTTAAATAAGTAAAAAAGCTGCCTGAAACCAAATCACTTTTTCAGGCAGCCTGCTTCAATCCGATTAGTTTTTGTCTTGGTCTACCAATTTGTTTTTGGCAATCCAAGGCATCATGCTACGCAATTGTGCGCCCACTTTTTCAATTTGATGGTCAGCAGTCAAGCGGCGACGCGCGGTCATGCTGGCATAGTTGGTTGCGCCTTCTTGAATGAACATTTTGGCATATTCGCCAGATTGAATGCGGTACAAGGCTTTTTTCATCGCTTCTTTGGTGGCAGGTGTAATCACTTCCACGCCAGTAACGTACTCGCCATATTCCGCATTGTTGGAAATGGAGTAGTTCATATTGGCAATGCCGCCTTCGTACATCAAATCCACAATCAATTTCAGTTCGTGTAAGCACTCAAAATAAGCCATTTCAGGTGCATAGCCTGCTTCAACCAAAGTTTCAAAGCCGCATTTTACCAATTCAACCGCACCACCGCACAATACGGCTTGTTCGCCGAACAAGTCGGTTTCGGTTTCTTCGCGGAAATTGGTTTCAATCACGCCACCTTTGGTGCCACCGTTGGCTGCCGCGTAAGACAAGGCAATGTCGCGGGCTTTGCCAGTTGCATCTTGGTAAACCGCAATCAAAGATGGCACACCGCCGCCTTTCAAAAATTCGCTGCGTACGGTATGACCCGGGCCTTTGGGTGCAACCATAATCACGTCCACATTTTTGGGTGGCACGATTTGGTTGTAGTGAATGTTAAAGCCATGAGCAAACGCCAAAGCCGCGCCTTCTTTCAAATTGGGCGCAATTTCATTTTTGTAAACAACGGGTTGATTTTCATCGGGCAACAAAATCATCACCACATCGGCTTTTTGGGTGGCTTCGGCAACGCTCAAAGTTTCAAAACCAGCCGCCACAGCCTTGTTCCAAGATGTGCCTTGACGCAAACCAATCACCACATTCACACCCGAATCTTTCAAATTCGCAGCGTGGGCATGACCTTGCGAACCATAGCCAATAATGGCAACAGTTTTACCTTTAATCAAAGACAAATCGGCATCTTTATCGTAAAAAACTTGCATTTCTTTTCCTTTTGCAAAAAATAAATGGGAAAACGGTTATCGGAAAAACTGTTTTCAGGCTGCCTGAAAATGCGGTTTTGTGTAAAAACAACATTTTATCGGATTAACACAACGCTTGTGCCGTTGAATTGAGCCAAACAATTAAACGGACAAATTTTACACTATTTTTACCCACAGAAAAAGCTGCCTGAAACGTTTTCAGGCAGCTTTTTTCTTTTTTCAAACGAATTGTTTTAACCTTCAATTTTCACTTCAACGCGGCGACCTTCGGCATTATCGCCTTTGCCACCTGTGCTGTTTTCAGGTTTACGCAATTCCATGCTTTCCGCTTTCACGCCTTGCTTTTTCAAGAAAGCCTGTACCGCTTCGGCACGTTTTTTGGACAATTTGGCATTGCTTTCCGCATTGCCTGTGCTGTCGGTAAAACCACTGATGACCAGTTTTTTGCCTGCTTTGGCGGCTTTCACGATTTCGGCTGCCACTTTGTCGGCTTCGGGAGCCACATCGCTCTTGGCAGTAGCGAAATAGAATTTCACCACACCGTTTTCGTTTACCACGCTGGCTTTATCAGCCGCAACAGGGGCTTTGTCTTCCACAGCAGGTTCAGAAACCGCCGCCTCCACCGCAGGGCTGGCTGAAACCGCCTCGGCAGGGCTTGCAGCAACAGGAGCAGGCTCAGCAACAGGTTCTGCTTTTGCCGCTTGTTCCTCAGCAGGTGCCACGCCACGAACCGCATTTTTGGTATCGGTTGGCAAGGCTTTGCCTTCTGGGTGTGATTTACCCCAAACATAAGCAGTCAGCAAGTGGATTTTCTCTTTGGTCAAGAAACCTTCCCAAGCAGGCATTTGGTTATGGCGACCACCTGTAATGGTTTCAATGATGCCTTTTTCGCTGCCATTCCACAACCAAACATCATCGGTCAAATTCGGTGCCATGCCTTGATTGCCACTGCCATCAGCACCATGACACACGGCACAATTTGCAGCAAAAATCTCTTTACCGCGAATGGCACGCTCTTCATTATGCTCACGACCCGACAAAGACATCACGAAATGCGCCGCATCACGCACACGCTCTTCGCCCAACACAGGTCCCCATGCTGCCATCACACCCAAACGACCTTTGGTAATGGTTTCCTGAATGTGTTCAGGCGTACCACCATAAAGCCAGTCTGTATCGGTCAAATTGGGGAAACCGCGTGAACCTTGCGCGTCCGAACCATGGCATTGAATACAATAAGTATCAAACAGGTTTTTACCCATGGTCATGGCTTCAACATTTTGTGCAGCCTCGGTAACGCTCATGCCCGAATATTTGGCATACAATGCGCCCGTTTCCGCTTCGGCTTTTTTCATTTCATCTTGATATTGGCTCACGCTGCTCCAAGTTTTTCCATTGAAACCAATGCCCTTGAAATCGCCCAAACCAGGGTAAAAAACCAAGTAGCCAATACCAAAAAGGATGGTCATGATGAACATATAAAACCACCAACGTGGCAAGGGGTTGTTGTATTCTTCAATACCGTCCCACGAATGCCCCATGGTTTTAACATCTTCACCTTTTTTCACTTTGACCACGTTTTGCGACAGCAAAAGCCAAACAATCCAGATGATACTGCCTACGACAATGGCAACAATATAATAGTGCCAAAAGGGGGAAGTGAATTGTGATTCCATTATTTTGCTCCGTTATCAGGTTTGATTTGGGCAGGTTCTGGTGTATCGGGGTCGTCAATGATGCTGTGTGCAGCATGATTGTAGTTGCCCTTATTGCGCTTGTTGAACACAATCAACAGCACCAATAAAAAACTCATAAATACGATAACGGTAAACAATACCTTTGCCCAAATCAATTCCATGATGTTTTACCTTTTATTTTTCAATGCCAAACCCAAACCTTGCAGATAGGCAACCACAGCGTCCAATTCAGATTTGTTTTTCAGCTCATCGGCTGCTTTGGCATAATCTTCCTCGGTGTAGGGTACGCCCACTTTATTCAAGGCTTTCATGTGGCGAACCACTTCATCTGCGTCCACTTTATTGCGCGCCAACCATGGGAAGGCTGGCATATTGGATTCTGGCACAACATCGCGTGGATTGAGCAAGTGAATGCGATGCCATTCATCGGAATAGCGACCGCCCACACGCGCCAAGTCAGGACCTGTGCGTTTGGAACCCCATTGGAATGGGTGGTCGTAAACCGATTCGCCTGCCACAGAGTAGTGTCCGTAACGTTCGGTTTCGGCACGGAAAGGGCGAACTTGTTGTGAATGGCAGTTGTAGCAGCCTTCACGCACATAAATGTCGCGTCCTGCTACCTGTAAAGCATTATAGGGTTTGACACCTTCGGTTGGGGTAATCACTTCCTTACTGGCAAACAGGGGAACAATTTGCACCAACAAACCAAAGCTAATCACAATCAATGTGAATACAATCAAAAAACCCACTTTTTCTTCAACTAATGGTTGTAATTTCATTTTTAATCGCCTACTTTCTGTTTAGTGGTGTTGAGATTGTGTCAAAGCAGGGATTTCCGCTTCCACAGGTTTACCCCGCGTGATGGTGCGATACACATTGTACGCCATGATAACCATGCCGCTTACATAGAACGCGCCACCCAAGAAACGAATGAAATAGAAAGGCATAGAACGGCTAACTGATGCCACAAAAGAGTGGGTTAATGTGCCGTCTGGGTTCAATTGGCTCCACATGATGCCTTGTGTTACACCCGACACCCACATTGATGTGATGTACAACACCACGCCCAAAGTGGCAATCCAGAAATGCACGTCAATCAATTTGGTGCTGTACATTTCTTTTTGACCGTACAAACGGGGTACGAGGTAGTAGATGGAACCGATGGTAACAAAGCCCACCCAACCCAATGCGCCAGAGTGAACGTGTCCCACTGTCCAGTCGGTGTAGTGGCTCAATGCGTTCACGGATTTGATGGACATCATGGGTCCTTCAAATGTGGACATACCGTAGAATGATAAAGACACCACCAAGAATTTCAAAATGGGGTCGGTGCGCAATTTGTGCCATGCGCCAGACAGGGTCATGATGCCGTTAATCATGCCACCCCAAGATGGGGCAAACAGGATAATGGACAATACCATACCCAAAGATTGTGTCCAATCAGGCAATGCGGTGTAGTGCAAGTGGTGAGGACCTGCCCACATATAGGTAAAAATCAATGCCCAAAAATGCACCACCGACAAACGGTAGGAGTAAACGGGACGACCTGCTTGTTTGGGTACGAAATAGTACATCATGCCCAAAAATGCGGCAGTTAAGAAGAAACCCACGGCATTATGACCGTACCACCATTGCACCATGGCATCAATCGCGCCATAGTACACTGAGTAGGATTTGAACCAACCTGCGGGAATCGCCATACTGTTCACAATATGCAACAACGCAACGGCTAAAATAAATGCGCCATAAAACCAGTTTGCCACATAAATGTGTTTGATTTTGCGATTGGAAATCGTACCAAAAAACACCACTGCATAAACAACCCAAATAATGGTCAGCAAAATGTCAATTGGCCATTCCAATTCGGCGTATTCTTTACCCGATGTGTAGCCCAAAGGCAGGGTAATCACCGCCAGAACAATGATGAGTTGCCAGCCCCAAAAGGTAATTGCTGGCAAAATATTGCCGCCAAACAAACGAACATTACACGTTCGTTGCACGACATAATAAGACGTGGCAAATAAGCCACAACCGCCAAAGGCGAAAATCACGGCATTGGTATGCAGTGGGCGAATGCGTCCAAAGTGGAACCAAGGCGCAACGTCTGACAAGTTTAAGGCTGGCCAGTAAAGCTGTGCGGCGGCAATCACGCCCACCAACATACCGACTATGCCCCAAACTACCGTCATGATGGCGAACTGGCGCACCACTTTGTAGTTGTAAGTTTGCGTTTCCATGAAAAAAGTCTCCATTTATATGGCGTTTGGTTTGATGGATTTCTGCTTGTGTATCAAAATATTGCACCCAAGCATCACCCAATTCTCTTCATTTTTATCCAAATTGTGTAAACTTAATGCACCATTCAGATAACTTAATTTAGCATTTTAAAACAAAACGGTCTTTCCTACCAAGTAAAATAATGGTAAAACAGCGTTTTCAGGCTGCCTGAAACGGCTTTACGGCATTTTTTGTGCAAGATTAGCCAAATTTGCGCTGGCACCACTTGATAAATATCAAATCAAGCGATTTTTACGTTTTTTTAACACAATTTTGGGTGCAAAATCGGTTTGTTTCCCACACATCATTTTTTATTTTAATTGGATTGATTTATGTTCCACTACACACTTATCCCCCAACCGCAACAACACATTTGGCACATTACTTTGTCGTTTGACCACATTGCTGGCAGCCCCAATTTGCTCAAATTGGCAAACTGGGTGGCGGGCAGCTACATGATTCGGGATTTTTCGCGACACATTTTGGGCTTTCAGGCTGCCTGCAATGGCGAAGACTGCGAAATGTATCAACTGGACAAAAACACTTGGCAATTACCCGACCAAGACGGTCATTATGTGGTGCATTATGCGGTGTATGCCAACGATTTGTCGGTACGCGCCAGCCTGTTGGACACGCAGCGTGGTTTCATTGATGGTGCGTGTTTGTTTTTGTATGCACCCCATCGCCAAAATGAAGTACACGAAGTGGAATTGGCGGGGCTGCCTGAAAATTGGCAAATCGTCAGCACCCTGCCACGCATCAGCGAAACGCATTTTCAGGCAACCAGCTACGCCGAATTGACCGACCACCCCATAGAAATGGGCGAACACATTGAAATTTTGCGTTTTGAGGCACACAGCATACCGCATTTCATCGCATTGAGCGGCTACTACCGCGATTTTGACCGCCAACGCCTGATAGACGACTGCCAACGCATTTGCGAATACGAAATTGACCTGTTTCCGCGCCCTACCCCATTCACGCACTATTTGTTTTTACTGTATTTGGGCGATGGCATTTACGGTGGCTTGGAACACATCAGCAGCACCGCCCTGCACGCCGACCGCAAAGCCCTGCCTGCCTACAACATGGGCGAAGCCAACGCCGCCTACACCGAATTACTGGGCTTAATCGCACACGAATATTTTCACGCATGGAATGTCAAATCCTTCAAACCAACCGTATTCCAACCCTATGATTTGGAAAAAGAAACCTACACCGAACAACTGTGGGCATACGAAGGCATCACATCATATTATGACGATTTGACTTTGGTACGCAGTGGCGTGATTTCAGTCAGCAATTATTTGAATTTATTGGCAAACACCATGACGCGCGTTCAACGCAACGCAGGGCGCAAATGGCAAAGTTTGGCACAATCCAGCTTTGCCGCGTGGCACAAATATTACAAACAAGACGAAAATTCGCCCAATGCCATCACCAGCTACTACCAACATGGCGCATTGTTTGCCCTGTGCTTGGATTTGGTGATTCGTGAGAACAGCGAATACAGCCTTGATTTTGTGATGCAAAATCTCTACCAACGCTTTTTGGACACAGGCGCAGGCACCCAAGAAGGCGAATGGCAAACCCTTGCCAGCGAATACACAGGATTGACTTTAAACGATTTTTTCAACTACGGCTTATACAGCACCGAAGATTTGCCTTTGGCAATGTGTTTGCGTCAAGCAGGCATTGAATTGCGCTGGCTGCCTGAAAACCGCAGCTCGGGCAACGGCAAATTGGTCAGCGAATTTCCCGATTTCGCACCACAAGCCGAACTGGGCTGCCGCTACACGCAAAACAAAGATGGCGCGGTCATTTCCCACGTTTTTTCAGGCAGCAGCGCAGAAGAAGCCACACTCAAACCCAATGACAAAATCATTGCCGTCAATGGTTTAGCTTGTACAGACTTTGCCGCACAAACGCAAACGGCGGTGGGCGATGTGCATGTGTTGCATTTTTTCCGCGAAGGCGTGTTGCGCCACACCGAATTGACGGTTCAGGCAGCCGAACCGCATACCGCCTACTTGAAAATTGTGGACGAAGATTTGTTGCAACAATGGTTATTCAATCAAAAATCGCAATAATTGAATTGAAATCATGAAAAAAATGCTGCCTGAAAACCTTAAAATGTTTTTTCAGGCAGCATTTTTTGCCAAAACGATTATTTTTTCGGCGATGAATCGCGTTTGCGCCACAAATACCACGCCGCCAACGCGCCCAACCACACAAACCACGTTTTCACAAACAGCAAAAACAATTCAAACAAAAAATGCCCACTGGCAATCAGCGCGTGTTTCACGCTCAACCACATCGGTTCGCGATATTGTTTTGCCAAAGATTCGCTGTCGGTCAGCACCGATTTCATCACATTTTCAGGCTGGCTGAAATGCAAATTGACGGTGGCATAATCCACTTTATCTTTCAATTCAAATTGTTGCATTTTCGCCTCATCTTCACGTTCACGCGCGGCAAATTGGTTTTCAATGGTGCGTTCTTTGTCGCTGTGGTCGGCGATTTTGGGCGTGGCTTGTTGATTCAACTGCTGCAAGGCTTGGGCTTTTTGCTGCTCGCGTTGGGCGGTCAAAATTTCACGCTGCATATTGACGAAAATGTCTTGTGCCTCATAATTTTGCTTTTCCAACAATGTGATATGCGGCTGCAAACCATGCAAAAACACCTGCGCTTTATCACGCGGCACACGCACAATCAAATCGGCAGAACTCACATAACGCTCAATATTCAACAACATACCGTCTGATTGTTTGAAAGCATCATGGGCGATGATGGTACTATGCGTTTGATTGGAAACGACAAATCCACCATACTGCACGGCAAGCTGTTCAATCGCCACCGAAGTTTTGCGAACATCATCGGTGCGGAACGTCAAATCCGCGCTGACCACAAATGGGCGGTGTGAAGGCAACGTGTGCGTGGCAACTTCGGTTGGCGGATTGGTCAATTTATTTTCAATGACTTGCGGATTTTGCTGGCTTGCTTGCTCGGTGTTCGCCACATAAGCTGCCACAGCCGATGCACTTGCGCCGGGCGTGTTGGCATCGGCACTCATGCTGGTTTCGGCTGCTGCTGTTTGTTGTACGGCAATCGGCTGCGATTCGTGCTGTCCACCACAGGCTGCCAAAAACGCGCTGGCAATCCAGATGGTAATCATTTGTTTTTTCATGGCAACTTCCTTTCTGTTTGTTTTTTCATACCACCTTTCAGTACACGACAAAAATCTTTCAGGCTGTCTGCAACCTCCCCTGCTGGCGGGGGAGGGTTAGGGTGGGGGTGGCTCGTTGCGTTTCTAACCCCCACCCCAGCCCTCCCCCTTACATAGGGGGAGGGGGCAGGTTTGTGGCAATATCAAAAAATGTCGTGTACTGTAAGAATGCCTGAAATTCATTTTTCATGATTTTGATTCATTTTTTGCTGCACTTTATTGAAAAATCCGCGCAAAATATCAATGTCTTCGGTGGTCGTGTCCGCCCGATTAAACAGCGAATGCAAACGGCGTACCATGCGTTCTTGGTTGCGTTTGTGGAAAAAATCCAAATTTTCCATTGTTTGTTCAAGATGTTGCACCATGCCTGCCACTTGGTCGGCGGTGGCAAGATTGCGCTCGGGAATCAGGTGCGACATATCCGCATTCACTTGGCTGAACAATTCGTAGCACACCACTTGCACCGCCTGCGCCAAATTCAGCGAAAAATAATTGGGGTTGCCCGAAATCGTCATCAGGCGATTGCAATGCTGCACTTCGTCTATGCTCAAACCAAAGGTTTCGTTGCCAAACACCAGCGCAACTTGCTGTCCATTTTGCGCCGCGGCAAGCAAGCTGGGCGTGAGTTCGCGTGGCGTTTGCAAAGGCGTGGTGAGTTCACGGCGGCGGCTGGTTAGGGCGCAACTCAACACCGTTCCCGTCAAGGCTTCGGGCAAGGTGGCAAGGATTTTGGCGTTTTCCAACACGTCCACCGCGCCCGAGGCGAGTATGAAACTTTCTTCGGGCAGCTTAAAATCGGCAGCATTTTCGGCTGAAAATTCAGGTGGTTCAGGTGTCATGGGCGTTTGCATGAGATTGGGGGCAACCAAAACCAGTTGGCTCAACCCCATGGTTTTCATGGCGCGTGCTGCTGCGCCGATGTTGGCAGGGTGGCTGGTGCGGCTCAATACAATGCGAATGTTTTGTAAATATTCGGGGACGGACATTTTGTTTCCTGTTGATTAAATTGATGTAAAGCGCATTGGCTAAAAAAGGAAATCATGCAACGGACTGCTGCATCATTTTCAGGCTGCCTGAATCATCTGAACCACTTTCTCAACGCATCTAAACCGCCAAAATTGATGCACACATCTGCCGCTTGGCGTGTTTTGGCTTTGGCATGAAACGCCACGCCCAAATCCGCCGCTTGCAACATCGGAATATCGTTTGCACCATCGCCAATCGCCACCGCTTTTCCGCCAATTTTCGCGTGAAATTGTTGCAAAATCCGTGCTTTGGCTTGTGCGTCTATCACATCGCCCAATACGCGCCCCGTCAAAACACCGTTCTCAATTTCCAATTCATTGGCAAAGGCTGCCTGAAAACCCAATCGCGTTTTCAATTTTTCTGTGAAAAAAGTAAATCCACCCGACACCAGCACAAATGCCACACCTTTTTCATGGCATTCGCGCAATAAATATGCTGCACCATCGGATAATGTCAATGTATTATCATACACTTGCTGCAAGGCACTTTCAGGCAGCCCCGCCAGCAAAGCCACGCGATTTCGCAGCGATTGTTCAAAATCCAATTCGCCACGCATGGCGCGTTCGGTGATTTCGGCAACTTGGTTTTTCAAACCTGCTTGGGCGGCAATTTCATCAATGCATTCAATGGTAATCAGCGTGCTGTCCATGTCGCTGACGATGAGTTTCACGTCATCGCCAAACGCCCAATCGGGCAACACGGCAAAATCGCATTGTGCGGCGGTCAATTCTGCCGCCACATTTTCAGGCAGGCTGAAATCGCTCGGCACAGGCACGCGCCACACATCGCCCGCGCCATTTTCAGGCAGGCTGAAAAATTGTTTGGTGGCACGCAAATCGGCTTGGGCAAAATGGGCGTGTTGCATCACAAAAACGTGGGTCATGATTTTTCTCGCGCAGACAAAATGCCATTGTAACAAAATCCATTATAATGTCGCTTTGTTTCTTTGCGATTTTGACCATGACCCACCCCTTTCGCCGCAGCCGATTTTTCCGCCACACCCTGCCCGATGCAAATGTGTCCGAACTGGGCAACATACGCTCGCTGCATTTGGGCACGCCCACCATACAAAGTTCCATGAACATCAACAACCCCAGCGAATTGGTGTTGTCATACAGTCGCGCCATGATGTCGTGGTTGCTGTTTGCGCCAGAGCTGCCGCGCCACATCACACAAATTGGCTTGGGTGGCGGTTCGTTTGCACGTTGGTTGCACGCCAAGCTGCCTGAAAGCCAACAAATCGCCATTGAAATCAATCCCCAAGTGATTAACATTGCGCGTACCTCATTTTGCCTTGATTTTGAAGGACAAAATTTCCAAATCATCGAAGCAGATGGCGCAGAATACATTCAAATTTTGCAACAACAAACCGACATCATTTTGGTAGACGGCTTTGACGGTGTGCAAATTATTGATGATTTGGTGGGCGAAAATTTCTTTCACGATTGCCGCATTGCTTTGCGTGAAAATGGCATTTTCGCCACAAATTGGTGGAGCGGCGACAAACGTTATGCTTTGTTTTTACAGCGATTGCGTGGCATTTTCCACAATCGTGTGTTGGAAATTCCTGCTGCCACGCATGGCAATGTGGCGGTGTTGGCGTTCAATTTCATGCCCGAATTAAACATGGAAAAATTGAAAAAACGTGCCGATAAATTGTCCAATCAATATGATTTGGATTTTTTCCGAATGCTTGCCGATGCAAAAGCCAAAAATCCACACAATGGTAAGCAGTTTTTGTTTGAAAAATGAATTTTCAGGCTGCCTGAAAAACAAATGCCGCATTTGAAAAATACGGCAAATGGCGTTTCTTTTTTCAGGCTGCCTGAAACACGTTATAATGGCGGTTTCCATTTTTCACAATAACAAATAATGATAAATATCAACAAATTACGCGAAATGAAATCGCATGGCGACAAAATTGCCATGCTCACTTGTTATGACGCGAGTTTTGCCGCGCTGATGAACCGTGCTGGCGTGGAAATGCTGCTGGTAGGCGATTCGCTGGGTATGGCGGTGCAGGGCAAATCGTCCACCCTGCCCGTAACGCTGGACGAAATGTGTTACCACACCGCAGCCGTGGCGCGTGGCAACACCAATGCGATGATTATTGCCGATTTGCCCTTTGGCGCGTATCAGCAAAGCAAGGAGCAAGCCTTTGAATCATCAGCCAAACTGATGGCAGCAGGCGCACACATGGTCAAATTGGAAGGCGGCGCAATCATGGCAGAAACCACCCGTTTTTTACAAGAACGCGCCATTCCCGTTTGCGCCCACATCGGCTTGACACCGCAATATGTGAATGTGTTTGGCGGCTACAAAGTTCAGGGGCGTGGCGATGCGGCGGCGGCGGTATTGGCAGACGCTTTGGCGCATGAGCAAGCTGGCGCGTCCATGATTTTGATGGAATGCGTCCCCAGCGCATTGGCGCGTGAAATCACACAGCGCGTGGCTTGTCCCACCATAGGCATTGGCGCAGGCGTGGATACGGACGGTCAAGTGCTGGTCATGCACGATATGTTGGGCGTGTTCAATGGCAAAACGGCGAAATTCGTCAAAAATTTCATGGACGGGCAAAGCAGCATTCAGGCAGCCGTAGAAAGCTACGTCCGCGAAGTGAAAGCGAAAAGTTTCCCGAGCGCGGAACATCAATTTAATTGATTTTTCAGGCAGCCTGAATGCGTTTTCAGGCTGCCTGAAATTTTTGATTAAAATGTAGAGTGCAACTTGTTGCACCATTTTCCTGATATAAAACATGAATTTGGTGCAACAAGTTGCACCCTACATAACGTCCCATTTTGTATTTGGTTCACTGTATTTTTTGGTGGACAATGTCCACCCTAGCATTTTTCCATGCGTTTTCAGGCTGCCTGAAAACTTATCCACAAAAAACAAGGAAAAAACCATGCCCAATCCATTTATCCACCACCAAGCCCACATCAACGGACAATGGCAATCTGCCCTTTCAGGCAGCCAAATTGCCGTTATCAACCCAGCCACAGGCGAAACTTTGGGACACGTCCCCAATATGGGCGCAGCCGAAACCGAACACGCCATCGCTGCCGCCCAAGCTGCACTCCCTGCTTGGCGCGACAAATCCGCCAACGAACGCAGCAAAATCCTGCGCAAATGGTTTGATTTGATTGTGGCAAACCGCGAAGATTTGGCACACTTGTTGTCGCTGGAATTGGGCAAACCGATTGCCGAAGCGCGTGGCGAAATTGACTATGGCGCGTCTTACATAGAATGGTTTGCCGAAGAAGCCAAGCGCGTTTATGGCGACACCATTCCTGCCCTCAACCCCAATCAACGCATTGTGGTCATCAAACAGCCCATAGGCGTGTGTGCCGCGATTACCCCTTGGAATTTCCCCAACGCCATGATTACGCGCAAAGTTGCGCCTGCTTTGGCGGCTGGTTGCACCTTTGTGTTGCGCCCTGCATCGCAAACGCCTTTTTCCGCATTGGCTTTGGCGGATTTGGCGCAACAAGCAGGTTTGCCCAATGGCGTGTTCAACATCATCACAGGCAACGCCCAAGCCATAGGCAAAGTGCTGACCACCCACCCCGATGTGCGTAAATTCAGTTTCACAGGCTCAACCGAAGTGGGGCGCGAACTGATGGCACAATGCGCCTCCACCATCAAAAAAGTGTCGCTGGAATTGGGCGGCAACGCGCCTTTTATCGTGTTTGATGACGCGGACATTCAGGCAGCCGTGTTGGGGGCAATGGTCGCCAAATTCCGCAACGCAGGGCAAACTTGCGTATGCGCCAACCGCATTTACGTTCAGCGTGGCATTTACGATGAATTTGTGCAGCAATTTGTTGCCGCCACACAAAACTTGCGCGTGGGCAAACCTTTGGACGAGCAAACGCAAATGGCTTGCTTGGTCAATGAAAACGCGGTGCAACACGCCAACGATTTGCTGGCAGACGCGCTGGCAAAAGGCGGCAGCCTGAAAACAGGCGGCACACATCAAGGCACATTTTATCAGCCTACCGTCATTGCCCATGCCCATGATGAAATGCGTTTGACCACCGAAGAAATTTTCGCCCCCATTGCGCCCATTTTCATTTTTGATGATGAAGATGAAGTGATACAACGCGCCAATGCGGTGGACGTGGGTTTGGCGGCTTATCTGTACAGCCGCGATTTGGCGCGTACCGTGCGCGTGTCGGAGCGTTTGGAATACGGCATGGTGGGCGTGAACACGGGCTTGATTTCCAATGCCGCCGCGCCATTTGGCGGTGTGAAACAATCGGGTTTGGGGCGCGAAGGCAGTTTTTATGGCATGGACGATTATTTGGAAGTGAAATATTTGGCGATTGGCGAAATGGGCTAAATGGGCTAAATGGGCATTTTCAGCCCAAAATGGCGCAAAAAACGTGAAATATGCTTTAAAAAGCGTATTTCACGTTTTTTTATGGCATTCAGGCAGCCTGAAAAAGCATTGACAAGCACCGAACAAAACATTACATTGCGCTACATCAACAATTAACACAAACTCACAAAATCATGATAAAAATTAACCCAATCAGCGAAAACGCGCTCGTCTGCACCCTAGAACCGCCCGCGCATTTAGAAAAACAGCAAAAACTCTGGGCTTTTGCCGACCACATTCAAGATTTGAACTCGGTTGCCGAAGTGGTGGTGGGCATGAACAACGTTACCGTATTTATGGATTATGGTGCTGATTTAACTGAATTTTCTCATCAACTGGAACACATTTGGGGCAACACCCAAGCCGCTCATTATCAAGGCAAACACGTTGACATTCCCGTGATTTACGGTGGCGAATTTGGCATGGATTTGGCGGACGTTGCCCAATATCACCATGTTTCCATTGAAAAAATCGTAGAAGAACACACAAAATACACCTACACCGTGTTCATGATGGGTTTTCAGGCAGGTTTCCCCTATTTGGGTGGGCTGCCTGAACATTTGCACACCCCACGCCACGACACACCGCGCACGCGCGTGGAAGCAGGCTCGGTGGGCATAGGTGGGGCGCAAACGGGCGTTTATCCCTTTGCCTCGCCAGCAGGTTGGCAGATTTTGGGACGCACCCATTTGCCCTTATTTGATGCCAACGCCACCCCACCCACCGTGTTGAGCGCAGGCGATACCGTGCGTTTTGTCGCAGAAAAAATTGAGAAATGAGTTTTCAGGCAGCCTGAAACTGTCAAATTACCACAAACCTGTCCCCTCTCCTTTGGGAGAGGGTTAGGGAGAGGGGAAAACTGGCGATGTTCAACGATTGTTCCCGCTCCCCAGCCTTCTCCCAAAGGAGAGGGAGTGGGTTTGTGGCAAGATTAAAATTGGTCGCATATTTTCAGGCAGCCTGAAAACAATTTTAAAAATAACAGGATAAGCAAAAATGTTAGAAATCACATCATGCAACGCATTGGCAAGCATACAAGATTTGGGGCGATACGGTTGGCGGCGTTATGGCGTGGGGCACGCAGGCGCAATGGACACACTCGCACTCAAAGCAGGCAACATCTTGTTAAACAACGAAGAAAATGCCGCCGCCATTGAAATCGCCTTGGGCGGATTGAGCCTGAAATTTGACCGCGATATGCCCTTTTGCATCACAGGCGCGATTTACGAAGCCTTTTTGGACGATGAACCCGTACATTCCTACTGGCGTTACAGCGCGAAACGCGGTCAAACTTTGCGTTTGGTGCGCGCGGTGCATGGCATGTACGGCTATTTGTGCGTGGACGGTGGCGTGGACGTACCCGAAATATTGGGCGCAAAAGCCACCGATTTAAAAGCGCAATTTGGCGGATTTCACGGTAGAAGTTTGCAAAAAGGCGACAAATTGGGCGTTTTGGGCGACACAGGCAGCCTGAAAAAAGTCGGCATCGCGCCCATTGCTTTGACCAACCGCATTCACGCCTTGCCCTCATCGGAATACGGGCAATTCAACCGCAACGCGCATTTCCGCTTTTGGCAAAACGGCTGGACGCTGCAAAGCGACAGCAACCGCATGGGCTACCGTTTTGGCGGTGGCGTGCTGGAACGCGCCAAAAATGTGGAAATGTTGTCGCACGCGGTGCAATTTGGCACGGTGCAAGTGCCGCCAAGCGGTCAGCCGATTATTTTGATGGCAGACACGCAAACCACAGGCGGTTATCCGAAAATCGCCACGGTGGCGGCTGGCGATTTGGGGCGGTTGGCACAAATTCGCTTTGGCAGCAAGGTGTTTTTCAAAATTGCCACACCGCAAGAGGCGCAAAAATTGAAAAAACGCAATCGGGCGTATTTGAATCAAATCAGGCAAATTGCGGAAGTGAAATCATAAGGAAAAACAACTATGTATGCCACACGTTCATTGTCATTCACACATCAAAAACACATTCAACTCCACGCTTTAAAAGGCAAATTATTGGCAAATAACCGCGATTTGGAAACGGTGGTTTCGGGTTACGGTGGCGGTGGCGAAATCAAAGGCAAAACATCGGGGTCGCTGTTGGGCGGTTCAGGCAGCCTGCGCGGTACGATGAAAGGCAAAATTGACCCTGTTCACATTCGCAGCGAAACTTTTGTGCATGAAGAATTGTTTTTATTGGACGAAACGACTGGGCAAGAGCATTCATTTCATTTTACCGATTGGCAAATTTCATGTCGCCCTGATAATCAAATCATCGTGGTTTGGTGGAACGATGAAAGGCGAAACTCAGTTGTTTATTTAGAAAATCAATCACTTAATCAAAATTATCAAGCACCAGCCAAATTGAGTTACCCCAATTTTATCGGTTCATTTGAAGGTTTTTTGATTGTTTTGGCACGATTGTTTTTGATGATGGCGATTTTGGCGGTGGTTTGGTTTGGGGCAGATTGGCTGTTTTTGCCCACCGACTCATTCACAAAAATCATTTATTATGTGGTGAAATTTTTTGTGATGTGTGGCGTGTTTGGGTTTGCGTGGGCAATGAGCAATGATATTGATTTTGCGAAATATTGTGCGCCCACCGCGCAACGCGATACGGCAAAATTTGAAAATGAAATCAGTGATTTGATTGATGAAGTGCGTGTGTGAATTTCAGGCAGCCTGAAAAATGAAAAACATAAAATACGAAAACCAAATTCAATCTTCCAAAATATTCAGCAAACACGCCACTTATGGCAGCTTACCCATTCCGAAAAACCGTTTATTTTTAACGCCTTCGCTTATTGGTATGCCAGACGTGTTGTGTTTTCGCTATGGTTCGCATGTCTATCGTTTATTTTGGCAAGATTTATCAATGGCTTATTGGGAAGAATGCGAGCGTTTGGCGATTAAAGAATGTCCGCCACCACCCAAATGTCAGCCGAATTTGGACGATGAAAATTGGCGCGCGTGGGACGAAAAAATTTTCGCTTTAACGCACGATATGCCCGAAAAACACAATTTAATCATGCGCCCCAGTTGTGTGATTAAACAAAGTTATTCAGGCAAAATCATCAAAATGTCTTTTCCAAACAAAGAGATTGCCCCTGAAACGGTTTACGAAATGGCATTGTCCATATTGAAACGCGAAAAAACCATGTTGGATTATTTTCCCGATGTGCTTTATACAAAAGAAGATTTTTTCAGCGAACCCAGTCAGGCAGCCTGAAACCATTTTTTGATAAAATTGTACAAAATATTGTACAATAAAACATCTGAAAAGCCCCCACTTTGATTTAAGGAATCATCATGCACACACTTTCTTATTCAGAAGCACGTCAAAATCTCGCCAAAACCATGCAAGAAGTGGTTCAAAATCATGAACCTGTCTTAATCACGCGAACAAAAAACAATGAAGATTGCGTGTTGATGTCGCTGGCACATTACCGTTCTTTGGAAGAAACGGCATATTTGCTGCGTTCTCCCGTGAATGCCCAACGTTTAAATCAAGCCATTCAACAGCTTAAAAACGGCAATGGCATGGAACGGGAATTGTCCGAATGAAACTGATTTTCGCAGAAACGGCATGGCAAGATTATGTTTATTGGCAAACTGCTGACCGCAAAATCCTTAAACGTATCAATCTCTTAATCCAAGACATTCAACGTGAACCATTTGACGGCATTGGCAAACCCGAACCTTTGCGTTTTCATTTGTCGGGCTTTTGGTCTAGGCGGATTGATGAAGAACATCGTTTGATTTATGCCATTGAAAATGAAAGTGTTTTGATTGCCTCTTGTCGTTATCATTATGGCGAATGATGTTCAGGCAGCATTCCATTACCCTACAAATTTTTACTTGCCACTCACCTGTTCCCTCTCCCAAAGGAGAAGGAGTAGATGGCAGTATTTCAACGATTATGGGCAATATTTTATTTTTGTAGGGTAACGAAAGGCAGCCTGAAACCCCTAACTCATTAAAAGGAAAAGAAAAATGCAAGTGGATTTAAACGCCGATTTAGCCGAAGGTTTCGCGGTGGACGAAGCCTTGTTGCAGCGCGTAACGTCCGCCAATATTTGTTGCGGCATACACGCAGGTGGCGCGAAAGAAATCGCCCAAGCCCTTGAATGGGCAAAACAAAATGGCGTTCGCGTGGGCGCACACCCCAGCTTTCCCGACCGTGAAAATTTCGGCAGAAAAAACATGAATTTGCCAGCACACGAGTTACGCGCTTGGCTGTTGTATCAGTTGGGTGCGGTGCAAAGTTTGTGCGACCATTTTGGCGTAGAAATGGCGTATGTGAAACCGCATGGCGCGTTGTACAACCAATCGGCACAAGACCTTGATTTGGCAAATTTAATTTGTGAAACAATCCAACAATTTAACCCCAAATTGAAATTGATGGGGCTTTCAGGCAGCCTGCACATTCAGGCAGCGCAAAACGCAGGTTTGGGCGTGATTTCGGAAGTGTTTGCCGACAGACGTTATTTGCCAGACGGCTCGCTGGTGCCGCGTTCGCGCCCTGACGCTACGGTCGCCAGCGATGATGAGGCGGTGGCACAGGTTTTGCAAATGGTGCAAGAACAATCGGTTACGGCTGTGGACGGTTCTCGTGTTGCGGTGCAAGCGGACAGCATTTGTTTGCATGGCGATGGATTGCACGCGCTTGAATTTGCCGATAAAATTCGCAAGGCTTTGGCGGAGAATGGGATAAGCATTCAGGCAGCCTGAAAAATTCAGAAAACATTTTAATCAAGGAAAGGAAAAACATGTCATCAATCAATGGTTTTGGTACAACATTTTACGGTGAATGTGATTATCAAAGTGATGGTTCATACACCTCAACTTATTGGATAATATTGGCATTTATCCCAGTTATCCCTTTATACAGCGCACGCATTTTGCACAAAGAAGGCACTCGCTATCAATATGTTAAAATACCAATTAACTGGCAACAAGTTTTCCGAATTTGGGCATTTATTGCGGCATGGATAAGCGGCTATTGGATGTGTGTCATGTGGCTAAATCAAGCACAAATCAGCAAAAGAATTGATATATTAATTTTGATTACCTATACCGCCATCATGTTATTGCTACCCAGTTTTTTGCGTTACCAAGCTAAAAAACGCATTGTATTTCAACCCCATGTGCAATTATTGCCCGCCATTTCAAAGATAACCATTTTTATGGTGGTGCTGTTAATCATTGGCGTGGCATTGTTGCAAGTGTATTTACAAATGGAAAATTGATTTTCAGGCAGCCTGAAAATATTTTTTAAGCAGAAACAGAACGAGCGAAGTTTTAATATGGCGCGTTAGCGACATGGGCGCAGCCAAAAAGATTTTTTATTTTTAATCACTTATCAGGAGGATAAATCATGCCCCAACAATCCTCACGCAGAAACGCGCTGTTGGGCGCGGCATTTTTGATGGCAACTTCCGCCATCGGGCCAGGCTTTTTAACCCAAACCGCCACTTTCACGCAAAAATTGGCGGCAAGTTTTGGTTTTGTGATTTTGCTGTCCATTTTGCTGGATATTGGCGCACAGTTGAACATTTGGCGCATTATCGCCGTGTCGGAAAAACGCGCCCAAGACATTGCCAATGAGGTATTCCCCTACGCTGGCTATTTTTTGGCTTTGCTGATTGTGATGGGCGGCTTGGCGTTCAACATCGGCAATGTGGGCGGTGCAGGCATGGGCTTGAATCTGCTGATGGGCATTACGCCTGAAACGGGCGCGATTATTTCGGGCGCGATTGCGATTGGCATTTTCTTGTTCCGCGAGGCAGGCAAGGTCATGGATAAATTCGCGCAAATCATGGGTTTTGTGATGATTGCGCTGACGGTGTATGTGGCTTTTCAAGCCAGCCCACCTGTGGGCGAGGCAGTGGCGCGGACGTTTGTGCCTGAACAGTTGGACGCGGTGGCGATTGTTACGCTGGTGGGCGGCACGGTGGGCGGTTACATCACATTTGCGGGCGCACACCGTTTGTTGGACGCAGGCATTAAGGGCAAAGACGCACTGCCCGAAGTGAGCCGCAGTTCGGTTACGGCAATTTTGGTTGCGTCTGTGATGCGTGTGGTGCTGTTTTTGGCGGTGTTGGGCGTGGTGTCGCAAGGTGTGGCTTTGGACAAAACCAATCCTGCCGCCACACCGTTTCAGCATATTGCTGGCACTTGGGGTTTGATGATTTTTGGCGTGGTGATTTGGGCAGCGTCCATTACTTCGGTGATTGGTGCGGCATACACTTCGGTGTCGTTCATTTCGGGATTCAGTCCCAGCATTGAACGCAATAAAAACGCTTGGATTATCGCATTTATTGTGATTTCAACGGCTGTGTTGGCAACGATTGGTCGTCCAGCCCAAGTTCTTGTTTTGGTGGGAACTTTGAATGGCTTTATTTTGCCGATTGCTTTGGGTTTGATTTTGCTGGCGGCACACAAAAGCAAAATTGTGGGCGATTACAAACACCCCGTTTGGCTGACGATTTTTGGGGCGATTGTGGCGATTTCCATGGCGGTATTGAGCGTACAAACGTTTATCAAATATTTGAGTTCATTCTAAAAAATGGCTGCCTGAAAGCATTGGGCATTTTCAGGCAGCCTGAAACACAAAAATCCTTATGTTCATTGTTGAATGACATAAGGATTTTTGTTTTTTATGGCTTTAATGCAATTTCAGCCTGCCTGAAACCCGTTTTTGCGCCAAACGCGCCAATGCCAAAACCGTCGTTTTACGCAAACCCAACACCTCAAAATGGTGCAACAAATGCAGCGACATATGCGCCCATTTTGCCAATAAGCCTTTTAAAAATATGGTATTTTCCTGTTTTTTGGGATTGGCTGCCACACGCCCCACGCCCTTGTCAAAACCCAAAGACACCAGCGCACCGCTATCTTGATACACAAAAGTTTCATCAAATGCGCGTTCGTTGGCAGCCGCCCACAGTAATTTTGCCAAATAGCTGGCTTGCTGGTGTGCCGCTTGTGCCGTAGCGGGAATGCGACTGCCGTCTGCCAAAGTCAAACTGGCACAATCGCCCAAAGCGTAAACGAATTTTGCCGAAGTTTCCAATTTTTCGTTAATGATGAATTGGTTAATCGCATTGGTTTGCAAATGAAATTGCGTGTTGCGGTCGGCAGCTTTAATGCCAGCCGTCCAAATCACGATGTCGGCGGCAATTTCGCCCTTGTCGGTGATGACCGATTGTTCGGTAATTTCCAGCACCCTAGTGTTGGTGTGCACGCTAACCTGTTTGCGCTCCAAAATCGGCATGGATTGTGCCGATACTTCCTCGGGCATGGCTGGCAAAATGCGCGAAGTGGCTTCTATCAAATTGATTTCAATCCGAAAACGGTTTGCCGAACCAATGATTTGGTGCATTTCATGATAGGCTTCGGTCATTTCCGCCGCCAATTCCACGCCCGTTGCGCCACCGCCAATAATCGCCACATTCAGGCAGCGTTTGTCGGAATGCGAAGTTTGCAAAAATCGCCCAAACAAATATTTTTGAAAACGCTGCGCGTCTTGGGCATTTTCCAGCGTAAAGGCGTGTTCAAAGCCTTTTGTGCCAAACGAATTGGAGCCACTGCCAATCGCCAACACGCATTTATTGAAACTGATGGTGCTTTTGGGAACCAGAATGCTGCCGTCTTCATCGCGCAATTCGCCCACCGTGAGCGTGCGTTCCTGCGGATTGAACGCGACCAATTCGCCCAACATAAACGAAAAATGATTGCGCCGCGCCACGGTGGTGTACAAAATCCCTTCCTGTTGCGGATTGAGCGTGCCAACTGCCACTTCGTGCAAAGTCGGTTTCCAAATGTGGACAATGGCGCGGTCTATCAACAAAATTTTGTCTTTGCCTGCACCGCGACCGTATTTGCGCCCCAATTTTGCCGCCAATTCCAAGCCGCCTGCGCCACCACCCACGATGATGGTATCGTAATGTTGCATGATTTTTCCTATTTAAAATAAATGTTTGTGAATGATTTTCAGGCAGCCTGAAAAAGAAAAATACCGTTTACAGGGAATGGGGAACGGTATTTTTGAAAAGGATTGATGTTGGGTTTTAAAGCCAAATCACTTGCTTTTTAATGGGTAATGGCTGCATTATAAAAAGATTGAAATCATTGGGCAAGTTTGGGATTTTCAGGCTGCCTGAAAAGGGAAAATACCGTTGCCATTGGATTGGGAACGGTATTTTTGTAGGTCCACGCGCTTGATTTGTGATGAAAGGGGATTGTGTTTTCAGGCTGCCTGAAAATATTTTTTCATCAGGAACACGGTTATTTGATGATTGTGGTGGGTGCAAGCACCCACCCTACGCTTGCTACTCTGGCTTTTTTATTTTAATTCCTTTGACTCAATAGATTCATCATCAATAATTGAGTGGTAATAAACTACTACTTTAAGTTCTTTTAATTTATTAACTAAATCATTCATCTTCGAATCATCTATATTTGTACAAATTGTATCATTCTCGCTATTACGTAAATTACTACGTAAATTACTGGGTATTAATTCATTAAACTTTTCAATAATAATTTTCCCATTTATTGTATTCTCTGAACGAGATATCTCACTAATTATTAGTTGATTTAAAATGGTAAATGTAAGCATATTATTTAAATCAATTTGATTCTTTTGAAGTTCTTTTAGTTCATCCCAAAGTGCTTTTCTTCTTCCTATAATTAATTGAGTATCACTAGAACTTAAAATAATATTTTTCTGAATAGAACTAAATGCAAAACATTCAACACCTACCTCAAACTTCTTCTCTTTTAAAATGCTATCCCATTTTTCTCTATCTAAAATATCATATTCTTTATCATCAATCTTAATCTTGTCTATAATTGCATGTCCTTTTCCAGCATTACTAATATAAATACCATGCAGCCTTTCATCATTAAAGAATTGTACTGTTACATAAGGTGTAGTAGCTTCTTTAGCAATGTGTGCTTGTGTCCAAGTAAAATAAGCAGCGAATACTGATACAATCAGACCTGCAATAGATATAATAATAGACATATTATTACTAACTGCTTTTTTATTAACATTATCATTTCCCATAAAATATCTTTCAAAAAATATTAAAATTAAACAAATTATCATAAAAGGGACAAATAGTCCAGATATTCCAAGTAATAATATAACAAAAGTTCTCACAATCATCATTCTATCCCAAACAACAAATTCTCTTTAATCAACCGAATGCGGTCGCGCAAAACCGCCGCCTCTTCAAACTGCAAATCGCGTGCCGCTTGCTGCATTTGTTTTTCCAAACGGGCGATTTCGGCAATCGCGTCTTCTTCGCTGTGGATTTCGGTTTTCTTGGATTTGGATTTGCTTTTAGCAAAACCCGCTCCGCTCGTTTTCAGGCTGCCTGAAACTTGTTCGCCACCATTTTCCGCATACACGCCATCAATCAAATCTTTCACTTTCTTATTGATTTGTTGGGGAATAATGTTGTTGTCCAAATTAAACTGAATTTGCTTTTGGCGGCGGCGTTCGGTTTCGTCTATGGCGGATTTCATGCTGTCGGTGATTTTGTCGGCATACAAAATCGCCACACCGTTCACGTTACGCGCGGCGCGTCCGATGGTTTGGATTAGGCTGCGGTGTGAGCGCAAAAAGCCTTCTTTGTCCGCGTCCAAAATGGCGACCAGCGACACTTCGGGAATGTCCAAACCTTCGCGCAATAGGTTGATGCCGACCAATACATCAAACAAGCCCAAGCGCAAATCCCGAATGATTTCAACACGTTCCACCGTGTCAATGTCGCTGTGCAAATAGCGTACTTTTACGCCCAATTCGCTGTAATAGTCGGTTAATTGTTCCGCCATGCGTTTGGTTAGGGTGGTTACGAGTACGCGCTCGCCTTTTTGTTTGCGGATATTGATTTCACTCAATAAATCATCAACTTGGGTGGCAACGGGACGGATTTCAATTTGCGGGTCTGTCAATCCTGTGGGGCGGACGACTTGTTCCACAATTTGCCCTGCGTGGTCGGCTTCGTATTGTGCTGGGGTGGCGGATACGAAAATGGTTTGCGGCATAACTTGTTCAAATTCATGGAATTTTAGGGGGCGATTATCCCGCGCGGAAGGCAGCCTGAAACCGTAATCCACCAAATTTTGTTTGCGAGACGCATCGCCTTTGTACATCGCGCCAATTTGCCCTATGGTAACGTGGCTTTCGTCTATGAACATGATGGCGTTTTTGGGCAGATAATCCATCAGCGTGGGGGGCGGTTCGCCCTCTTTTTTGCCTGAAAAGTGGCGGCTGTAATTTTCAATGCCTTTGCAAAAACCCATTTCATACAGCATTTCCAAATCAAATCGGGTGCGTTGTTCTATGCGTTGTTGTTCTACGGGTCGGTTTTCTTTGGTATAAAAATCAATGCGTTCACGCAATTCGGCTTTAATCGCTTCGCAGGCGCGGAGTACGGTTTCGCGTGGGGTAACGTAGTGGCTGGACGGAAACACGGTGTAGCGTCCCACGCGCTGGTGCAGGCTGCCTGAAAGTGGGTCAAACAAATCCAAGCGTTCAATTTCATCATCAAATAATGAAATCCGCAGGGCAAATTCGGAACTTTCGGCTGGGTACACGTCTATCACATCGCCGCGAACGCGAAAGCTGGCGCGTTGAAAATCCACATCGCCACGTTCGTATTGCATGGAAACCAGCGTGGAAATGATGTCGCGCTGGCTCATGATGTCGCCCTCTTTCACGGACAAAATCATTTGTTGGTATTCGGTGGGGTCGCCAATGCCGTAAATGGCGGACACGGTGGCGATGATAATCACGTCATTGCGCGTCATCAGGTTTTTGGTGGCGGAAAGGCGCATTTGTTCTATGTGTTCGTTGATTGCGCTGTCTTTTTCTATGAACAAATCACGGCTTGGTACATAGGCTTCGGGTTGATAATAATCGTAATAAGAAACGAAATATTCCACCGCATTTTCGGGGAAAAATTCGCGCATTTCTGCGTAAAGTTGGGCGGCTAGGGTTTTGTTGTGCGCCATGATGATGGCAGGTCTGCCGCTTTGCGCGATGACGTTTGCCATGGTGTAGGTTTTGCCCGAACCCGTTACGCCAAGCAAGGTTTGGTAAGACAAGCCGTCTGATAAGCCGTCCAAAAGTTGAGCGATGGCGGTGGGTTGGTCGCCTGCTGGGGGGAAAGGTTGGTGGAGTTTGAACGGGGAATTTTCGTATTGGATAATTTGCATTTCAGGCTGCCTGAACAATTAAAATTGGGCGAAATTATAACATTTTCGCATTTTCAGGCTGCCTGAAAAAAATCCGCCCGCAATGTTTTCAAAACATGGCAAGCGGATTTCAAAAATCCATTAACAATATTCACAATCCAAAATATCTTGGCGAATGTTTTTCAACAAAAATGCCGCCGCGTCATCGGTAGCCGTTTGCCCAAACACAAACAATTTTGCCACCACTTTGCCCAAAAACACCTTTTTCAAAGCGTCCGCATCGCTCAAAGTGTAGCGCGACAAAAATTCCGAAATGTCTTGTGGCAAAACACGCTCTTTCAGCGCGGTTAAAGTGAAACGCTTGTCGGATTTGATTCTTTGTAAAAGCGTTTGATTTTTATCCAATTTAACGCCTTGTTCTTTTTCTTCGGCGGTAACGCGCGTGAATTGGTCGTAAATTTCCGCATACAACATGTCATTGGGTCCCTCAAAAATGGTAAAGGGGCGGAAATCAATCGCAATATTGCTCGCCACATGACCGCTTTCAAAGCCTTTTGCGCCCAATAATTTTTGCAAAATTTGTGCGGCATCGTAGGTGTATTCGGTGGATAAGGTCTTGATGATATTGGCTTCCATCAGTTGATGCGACACGGGCGCATCGGGCGCAACGTGTTTGCAAGTGTAATCATACAAAACTTGTGAAACGGCATAGCGTTTTTCAATTTCTTTGCATTCAAATTCCACAAATTTGATGTCTTTTTTGGCGAATTTTCGTGTGTTTTCAACAATGTATTCCATAATGCCATGCGACATGCCCACCAACTGCAAGCGGCTGCGAATGAAAATATTTTGAAATGCACGCAAACCCAAAGCATCGTTTTCCGACAAACGCATCACGGCATTGGCGGGCATTTTGGCTGCCACGCGGTTAATCGCATAGCGCACCGCACGCAAACCTTCTGATTTTAAAACGTCAAATTGAATGTATTGTTTTGGCACAAACAGCAAATTAATCATTTTGGACAATCTGCCATTTTTGCGCTCTTTGGCGGCAACCAGCAAAAATTCGCTTTGGGAATTGCCTTGCCAATATTTTTCTGCTTCCACATAAACCGTGCCATCGCCCAAATCTTCGTAATACGATTGCATTTCACGCGCAATGGCGGAACCCGATGTTTTGGGTTCGGTAATCGCCAAGCCGCCGCCTTCGCCATTGAACACGGATTGCAAACCTTGCTGAATTTGTGTTTCATTGCCAAATTCCAGCAGGGGCTGCAAAACCAATGCGCCTTCAATGCCTGTGCGTAGGGTAACGGGTACGCCATAATGCCCTGCAATACGCAAAACTTCTTGAATTTCAAACTGATTGTTTTTGCGTCCACCGTGTTGTTCCAATAAAAATGGCAACAGCAAACCTGCTTGTTTCAATTCTAACCATTTGTTTTCAGGCAGGTATTCCATTAAATTCACGCCATCGGCAAACACGCGCTGAAATGTGCTTTCAATGTGTTGCAAAAACGTGGGGGTGTCCATGTTCAATAATTCGGTATTGGAGAAAGGTAGTGCGTTGTTCATGATGTTTGGCTTTTCAAAAAAATCATTTTAAAAACAAAAGTCTATTTCAATATCCATTCATGAAAATTGTGCCATGAACGCAGAACTAGACTCTAACCCCTATTTAATAGCATAAATAGGGTAAAAACGCAAGATTTTAATGCGATATGCCCTGATTTTCAAATCATTTTACTTTGAATTGTGGGGTGTTCAGACGGTAAAGTGCTTGTGCTATAATTTTGCCTTTTTCAGGCTGCCTGAAAGCCATTTTTGGAAAGGAAAACAATCATGTATCAACACGTTACCCCCTATGCTGGCGACCCCATTTTGAGTTTGGTGGAAACCTTTAAACAAGACCCTCGCCCCAACAAAATCAATTTGTCCATTGGCATTTATTTTGACAACGAGGGCAAAATGCCTTTTCCCAACAGCGTGTTTCAGGCAGCCCAGCGCATTGAAAATCAGGTGCAGCCTTATTTGCCCATGGAGGGACACGCAGGTTTTCGCGCTGCCGTAGCCAAATTGCTGTTTGGCGCAGAAAGTCTTGTTTTGCAAGAAAATCGCGTGGCGGCGGTGCAAACTTTGGGCGGTTCAGGGGCGTTGAAATTGGGGGCGGATTTCATTCATCGCTGGTTTCCCCAAAGCCACGTTTTTGTCAGCGACCCCACTTGGGACAATCATCGCGGCATTTTTGAAGGCGCAGGCTTTGAAGTGGGCAGCTACCCCTACTACGACCCCGCAACCATAGGCGTGAAATTTGACGCGATGTGCGATTTTTTCCGCAGCCTGCCTGAACACAGCGTGGTGCTGTTGCACCCCTGCTGCCACAACCCAACAGGCGTGGATTTGCTGCCCGAACAATGGGATACGATTTTAAACATCGTTGCCGAACGCCAGCTCATTCCGTTTATGGACATTGCCTATCAGGGTTTTGGCGACACGTTTGACAGCGATGCTTATGCGATTCGTCAGGCTGCCAAATTGAATTTGCCGCTTTTTGTAAGTTGTTCATTTTCCAAAAATATGTCGCTCTACGGTCAGCGTGTGGGGGCGTTGATGGTGCTTGCGCCCAATGCGGCACAAGCCGATTTGGTGTTGGGGCAACTGAAATTCATCGTCCGCCGCATTTATTCCAGCCCACCCGCACAAGGCGTGTTGGCGGCACAAGGTGTGCTTGGCGATACAAATTTGGCGGCACAATGGCAAAATGAAGTGTATGAAATGCGCGACCGCATTCGTGCCATGCGTTTGAAATTGTATGAAGTTTTGCGCGAAAAGCTGCCTGAAAAAGATTTTTCGTATTTTGTGAAACAGCGCGGTATGTTCAGCTACACGGGTTTGAGTGTGGCGCAGGTTCAACGTTTGCGCGATGAATTTGCGATTTACGTTTTGGATAGCGGACGTTTGTGCGTGGCTGGCTTGAATGAGGGCAATGTGGAAACGGTTGCCAAAGCATTGGCGCAAGTGTTTGCCGAATAAAAACAATTACATGAAATGGGGACAGATTTCATATCCGCCCCCATCAATTTTTGGGATTATTGTTTTGCCGCTTCAATTTGAATGGTCAAATCCACGTTTTTGCTCATGCCCACATCAACCAAATAATTCATGCCCCATTTGGTGCGGTCAATCGTGGTTTTGAAGTCGCCGCCACACACTTCGGTTTTCAGCATGGGGCTTGGGTAGCAGTTGAATTTGCTTGCTTTTAAAGTAACGGGGTGGGTTTTGCCCAACAGGGTCAAATTGCCTTCTACGGCTTTGACTTTGCTGCCTGAAAATTTGAATTTGGTGGATTCAAATTTCATTTCGGGGAATTTTTCAGCGTGGAACAAATCGGCAGATTTCAAATGCTCGGTAAAGTGGCTTGAACCCGTTTGCAAATTGGCAAGGGGCAAGGTTAAGCTGATTGCGCCTGTGCGTTTGGCGGCATCAAATTGCATGGTGCCGTTTAAATCGTAAAAGCCGCCCACATTGGTGCTGGTGGCAAAATGGTCAATCGCAAAACGGGCGTTGGTGTGATGGGCATCAATTTTGTATTCTGCTGCGCTTGCGCTGGCGGCTGCCAAGGCGATTAAGCTGCTGAATAAAATGCGTTTCATGGTCATTATCCTTAATGTGGGTGGTGAAATGGTGTGATTGTAGCAAAATGCGGCTGCCACATCATTATCTTAATCAGAAAAACTGTTTTCCATATCAAGAAAAATGGCTTTCAGGCTGAAACCTTTGCAAAACTCGGTTCGTAGGGGCAAATTTCACATCTGTCCTGTTTAGACTTGCAGATAAGTAACTGTCAATTTGCCAACAAACCTGCCCTCTCTCCCTATGGGAGAGAGTTGGAGAGAGGGCTTGTTGAGCAGCATACCCTCTCCCCAGCCCTCTCCCACAGGGAGAGGGAGCAAAGTGACTTAAATTGATTAATCACTTTTATCCCGAAATCGCGTTATCAATTATGAAATCTGCCCCTACGAATTGAGTTTTGCAAAGGTTTCAGGCTGCCTGAAACATTGCTTTAACACGAAACCGTTGGACATTCATTTATTTGGCTTACTACTTTTTTAAAAAGTAAGTCGCCGAAGGCAAAATCCATTTTTATGAATTCGTAAAAAAGGCTGCCTGAAACGCGCTGTGGGCAATTTTCAACGACAAAATCAATAAAATAAAATAAATCAATTTTTTAAAGAAAACCTGCCCCAATTTATCGCGGCATTTCGCGCCCACATACACAAAAAATACCGACACCACAGTCAGCCACACCATGATTTGTGTGGCATTGGCATCAAAATGGGCAAAATGTTTTTGCAAAAGCAGCAGTTGCACCACTTTGCCAACCAAATAGCACAAATTGCTCACTTTGGCGATTTCGTGCTTGTTTTGCGTGTGGGCAAACAAATACATCAACACCAATGGCGACATGGCATTGCTCGCCCCACCTGCCACGCCCGACACAAAACCGAAAAAAAGCATTGAACCACCGTGAGTAGGAATGGCAAGCGGTTTAACCCAATGATTTAATTGGGCATAGCCATGTATGGCATAATAAAAGGTCAGCAATGCCATCATCGCATAAACGTATTGCGCGGGCAGCCACAACAGCAACCACACCCCCACCGCGCTGCCCACGGCACTCATCACAATCAATCGCCAATATTGCCGACAATAAGCCCACAATTCTTGCCACAAATGCGGTGTTTTGCCTGCCAACAAAACCATGATGTTCATGACCAAACTGGGCAAAATCATCATCGCAATCGCCTGCGGCAAGGGCATGATGAACGACAAAGACGTGGTACCCACCATGGGAAAACCCATGCCTGTGATGCCATGCAGCGTAGCCGCCACCGCAAAAATCAGTACTTGTGTGATGTAGATGCTGTCCATGAGCGGTCTCCTTATTCAGGGCGATTGGGTGCGCCCCATGGGTGTTTGTAGCGGTTGTAGGCAAACAAGTATTGCTGCGGAAAACGTTTGGTCCAATGTGCCACGTTGTCGTTCATCAAACGCGCATCGTGGCTTTTTTCCCCATTCAGGCTGCCTGAAAGCCCCAAAACCTTTTCAGGCTGCCTGAAACCTATTTCTTCACATTCTCCGACACCCACAAACTCAAATCTTGCTTATTCAACGCCGCCGCCATCAAATCGGGGAATTTATCAGGCGTACACGCAAACGCTGGCACGCCCAAAGTCGCCAAAAATTCCGCATTGCGTTGGTCGTAAAATGGCGCACCATCATCATTTAACGCCAGCAAAACAATCAGTTGTACGCCCGAATTGACCAAATCCACCATACGTTTACGCATGGCGCGTTCATCGCCGCCTTCATACAAATCGGTTACCAAAACCAAAGTCGTGTCATTTGGGCGTGTGATTTGCGTTTGGCAATAATTCAGGGCGCGATTGATGTCCGTGCCGCCGCCCAGTTGCACGCCAAACAGCAAATCCACAGGGTCGTCCATTTCGTCCATCAAATCCACCACCGCTGTGTCAAACACCACCATGCGCGTGTTCAGAGACGGCAAACTCGCCAGCACAGAGCCAAAAATCCCCGAATAAATCACGGAAGTCCCCATAGAACCGCTTTGGTCTAGGCACAAAATCATGTCGCGCACGGCTTTGCGTTTTTTGCCGTAACCAATGCGCGTTTCGGGAATAATCGTTTGATAATCAGGCTGATAGTTTTTCAGATTTTTGCATATGGTGCTGTGCCAGTCAATTTCTTTGAAACGCGGATTGCGCGTGCGCGTGGCGCGATTGAGTGCGCCTTGAATGGCTTGTTGGGTGGGCGATGACCATTTTTTCAGCAATGCTTCAACCACTTTGCGCACAACTTGACGTGCCAATTCCTTATTTTTTTCGGGAATGACGCGGCTTAAACTCATCAAAGTCGCCACCAAATGCACATCGGGCGTGATGTTGGCGAGCATTTCTTTTTCGGTTAATAATGAATGCAAATTCAAGCGATTAACCGCGTCTTTTTGCATGACTTGCACCACAGATTGTGGGAAAAATTCACGAATATCGCCCAGCCACGCGCTGACTTTCGGGGCGGACGCGCCCAAACCACCACGCCGATTTTCGCTGGGGTCGTAGAGTGCGGACAGGGCGTTGTCCATGCGGATTTGTTCGGCGGACAGGTTTGCGCCACAACTTTCGGCGGCGGGTTCGCCCAGAATTAATCGCCAACGGGTTGGGTGTGGGGTATTCATGTTTTTTCCTTTTATTTCAATGCGTGAAATGATTTTTTATTTTTCAGGCAGCCTGAAAGGGAATGGCAATGAAAAACAATAAATCAGAAATATCACAAAATGCGTGGGTGCAAGCACCCACCCTACGCTTGCTGAAACCAATCCTGCTTTGCGCGTATTTTGTGAAAGTAGATATAATACAGAATTGACAAGTTTAGAAAAAGCGATTTTAGGGCATCTTGAAAAAGCAAAACAAAAGTAGCAAGCGAACAACTGTATTTTAATCTCATCGTGTTAAAATACAGTTGTTGCATTTTTCAGGCAGCCTGAAAATCCATTAAAATCCCTTTTCTACATTCAGGAACAAAATAATGAGCAGCAACGGCATTTACGTTTGGGACACCAAACACGGCATTCCACAAAATCACAGCGAAGCCAATAAAATTTTAGACCAATTAAGCGGCTACAAAGAAAGCGCCCCCAATCCCAATATGGCGGCATTTGGCGCAAAAATGGCAGAATTTGTGCGCCAAGCATGGCAGTTTTACGAAGGCGATGACGGATTAAGCATGTGCTTGGACATTGCCGAATACACCGCTACAACACACAAAGCGAAATATTCCTTTGAATTTCCACCCAAACAATACCCAGACAGTTTCAGTTGCGCGATTATTCGTGCGGCTTGCGAAAACAATTTGGCGGTGCTGCATGGCGATTTTGAATGCGTCTTTTTGCCAGACGGCACGGCATTTGATGCGAATAATCAACCGTTTCACTGGCATGATATGGTTGAAGAAAACGAGCAAATTTGGCAAACGCATATTCAAGAATTGATTGCCAAGCAAGATAAGCCGCAAATTCCAGCCAGTGAAGCGAAAAGAAATAGTTTGACATCTAAAATCATTAAAAAACGACTTGGGGAAAAATTTAAAGAATTATTGGAAAAATATGGTGTGAGTTCAAAACAGAGTGTAGATTACTTTATCATTAGGACAGAATTATTTTCTGAATTTTATATTTGTACTCTCACTGAAAAAGATAAATATGACCAAGAATTGTATTTTAAGTTTACGATTGATTTTAATGTAAGAGAAAAATATGTCAATCAATTAGCCACTTTTATACCTAAAGTAACTTGCTCTAATTTAGTGAATTTTTATGGTTTATCTAACGCCAATCTCATTAATCCCAATATTAAGATTAGCGAATATGAAAATGGCTATAAACATTTACGTTGGCGAGTTCGTGAATATGATGAATGGGTGAAATTAATAGAAGCCGCAGCAGATATGGTCATGTATTACTTACCTCATATTGGTACGGTGGAAGATTTTGTGAAATTCATACAAGCCCACAATGCAGGGAAAACCAATTTTGCAGAATTAACCATGCCTGAAACCGACCCAAATTTGCGGAAATTATTTGCATGGTAAATGATTAGGGTTTAGTAAGCGTAGCGTGTAGGTTGGGTTAAAAACCCAACCTATTTTGTTTTCAGGCAGCCATACCCGTTTGGCACAAGCCTTTAAACTCAATTCAGTTTTCGTAGGGTGCGCCGTGCGCACCAATTTTCCCAAAAAAATCAATATTATGGCAAATTCGGTGCGCACGGCGCACCCTACATATTTGCCGTCCGCTAGGACTTTCAGGCAGCCTGCAACAACATTCGCACCGTTTCCGCCGCTTTTTCGCGCAATGTTTCATTGAACGCGCCATGATTTTGTGTGGGCGTTTTCAGGCTGCCTGAAACCGTTTCCGTGCCATTTTGCGCCGCTTTTTCGCCCAACTGTCGCCGTTCGCCAAACTCAAAACTGCTGAACGTCCGTCTCAACAAGGGCAACAATTCCGTAAACACTTCGTCCGACAAACCGCGCAACCAATCGTCTATCATTTGCCATAAATCATTGTTAATCAACAAAATCGTTCCCGATTGATACAAAAAGCCTTCCAACCAATGCGCCGCGTGTTCATACGATTGCGCCGTAGAAAGCGATAGGCTGAATGTTTGCGACATGGTTTCTTCGCTAATACCTTGTTTGTCAAACAAAATCCGCGCGGCATTGCCCGACAACAAAGCGTGGACGTTTTCCGCAGCCATTTGTTTTTTCAGGAAAGTTTGCCACAATGCCGTTAAATCTTCATCGTTGAGCAAACCCATGGCGTAATCCGCCGCCCGAATGCGCGTAAACAGCGATTGTGCTGTGTCCGTGTCAATATTCAGGCAGCCTTGCACGCCACCCGCCGCCAGTCGCGCCAACAAAGTCGCCAATACGCCTTGCAAAGGCGCAGCGTCAAAATCGCGTACGCTGCCATAGCGCACAATGTCCACCAATTCAGGCAGGGCGTGCAAATTGTCGGCTAAATCGTGGCTGTCGGCAGACGCATTGGCGATTTGCGTGGCAATTTCATTCAATAATTCAGGCACATCGGCTGGCAAACACAAACGCAATAAATTCGCCAATTCGCGTAATTGCTTGAAATCAGCCATTTTTTGGCGCACATAATTGGCGACCGCTTTTTCCAGCGTGTTGCCGTGTACGGCGCGTTCGGTCAGTTGAATGTGGTGTTCGGGCTGATACGCCATGCGCCATGTTTCTTTGAACGTGCCTGTGCTGTTGCTGTGGACGTGTTCCGCCCAATGAATATCCAGCAAAATCATTCGGTTAATCAAAATACTGCGTTGCAAATCAAGCGGTTTGCGTAAATCCAATTCTAGGGTTTTGTGTTCGGCAGTTTCAGGCAGCCTGCATTTTTTGCGTTGCGCGGCAACATCGGCAATCAGGGGCAGTTGTGGCGTATCGTCTGGAACGCTGCCAATCTCCGCGCCAATTAACCATTTATTTTTAATTAAATCAATGATGAGCGTTTCGCCCATGCCAATAATCGCGCCAATCGCGTCCACAAAATCCGCCAAATTCGGGCGACTTTGACCGCGCAAGGCAGCAGTCGCGTTCGCCAAACGCACGGTTTCAATGACGTGAGCAGCCGACACGTCAAAACCTTTTTCGCGCAAGGCGGCAGCCGCACGACCAACCCACAACACGCCGTCATCGTCAGGATAACGCCACAAATGCGCATACCAAGCGGGCGCGTGTATGCCTGCGCCATAGCCGCTTGCGAAAGTTAAGCGATTGTTTGTCCAAGGAATAAAGGTGCAAGCGACTTTGCATTTGGGCAAATTTTTAAGTAAGGCGGTGTCGTCTTTGGCGGCGACTTTGGCGGTCAGCGCGGGAACGTGCCACGCGCCACACACGACTGCGATGTTTTGCGCGTCTTTTTCGGCTTGGCGCAACATTTTTCGCATATAGGCTTCGCGTAAGGCATTGTTTGGGCTGGTGGTTTCATGTTCACGCAAGGCGGACACGGCAATTTGGACGGCAGCGAAAATGTCTTGACCGTCTTGGCGTTGTTCCACAAATTGTTCCCAAAAAACTTCGCCATCTGGCAAGCCAACAATTTGGGCTAAATGGTCAAATGGGTCTTGATAAATTTTTGTTTCATTTAAATTTTCATCTGAATGTTCATCTGAATGTTCATCTGAATTTTCATTGTTTTCGCCATTTTCGTTTTTCAGGCAGCCTGAATATTCGTCCGCCAAACTGTGTTGCAAAGGCAAATCAAAAAAACGCACTTCAATATGGTTTTTCGCTGCAAATTGAAGGGTTTGCCATTCTGGCGAATATTCGGCAAAAGGGTAATAAATCGCATTTTGTGGCGCGTCTGGGCGATACGCCAACAGTGCAACAGGCGGTTTCATGTCTGCGTGCGCCGCCAAAGGCAACAACGATTGGGCTTCAGGTGGGGCTTCCAGCAAAATCAAATCGGGCTGTTGGGCGTTGAGCGCATTGAGCAGGTGGCGTGTTGAGCCTGCGCCATGATGTCGGATACCGTAGAATTGGGTGGGCATGGTTTTTTCTTTTCAATAAAATGAATGAGCGGATTGTTCAGGCTACCTGAAATTCACAACATATCCCGCGCTGCACGATACAAGTCTTTCCAATCATCACGTTGTTTGACAACGGTTTCCAAATATTCTTGCCACACGATTTTGTCTTGCACGGGGTCTTTCACGACCGCGCCCAAAATCCCTGCGATTAAATCATTGGCGTTCAAATTGCCATCGCCAAAATAAGCACTTAACGCCATGCCATTGTTCACCACCGAAATCGCTTCGGCTGTGGATAAAGTGCCTGTGGGCGATTTCAATTTCGTTTTGTTGTCGCTGGTTACGCCTGCACGCAATTCGCGGAAAATCGTTACAATGCGGTTGATTTCCGCCAATGCTGGGGCTTCGGCAGGCAATTTCATTGCCGTTTGGAAACTTGCCACGCGGCTGCGGACAATTTCCGTTTCTTCCGCCAAAGTCGCGGGCAAAGGCAAAATCACCGTGTTAAAACGCCGTTTCAATGCGCTGGACAATTCGTTCACGCCCTTGTCGCGGTTGTTGGCGGTGGCGATGACGTTGAAACCGCGCACCGCTTGAATTTCGCTGTTCAATTCGGGTACGGGCAAGGTTTTTTCTGACAAAATCGTAATCAGCGTGTCTTGCACGTCCGAGCCGATGCGCGTTAATTCTTCAATTCGCGCGATTTTGCCTTCACGCATGGCGCGCATCACGGGTGTTTCCACCAACGCGCTTTGGCTGGGACCTTTGGCGAGCAATTCCGCGTAATTCCAACCGTAGCGAATGGCTTCTTCGCCCGTGCCAGCCGTGCCTTGCACCACATAAGTGGAATTGCCCGACACCGCCGCCGCGATGTGTTCGCTGACCCAGCTTTTTGCCGTGCCAGGAAGACCATAGAGTAACAAAGCGCGGTCGGTGGCGAGCGTGGCAACGGCAATTTCCATTAAACGGCGATTGCCGATGTATTTCGGTTTGATTTCAAAGCCATTTTTCAATTTGCCGCCCATTAAATACGTTACAACGGATTGGGGCGAAAGTTGCCAATTTTCAGGAATGGGGTGGCTTTCCTGTTGTTTTAATTCGTGTAATTCTTCGGCAAACTGATGTTCAGCATGTTGGCGTAGGATTTCGGACATTTTGCGGTTTCCTTGTTTTTGGGGTTAATATTTTTTAGCTACGCTGAACTTCGTTTCAGGCAGCCTGAAAATGTAGGGTGCGTACCACGCACCGATTGTACAAAATTTCAATTACCAATGACTAAAATCATAATAATCAGGAAAAATGATATTTTGTTTAATTAATTGATTTTTCAATTCTAACCATTCCGTTTCAGCATTATTTTTATCATAAGCACAATATAAATTCACTCTGGCAAAATCAAAAATATCGTATATCAACTTTTCCATTTCATCAGATAAGGGCTGATAACCTGCCTCAATATGCGCGTTTTGACACGCCTCTTCCCATAAATCCAAAGATTTAATTTCAAGATACAAAGGCATAAGTGCAATCGTTGCCAAAAATATGTGTTGATGACCATATTCTTTGGGAATTTTCTTTGCCGTATTATTCGCAATCACTTTGATGAATTGACAAAAGTACATAATATTTTCCAATTAAATTTCAATGATTTGGTGCGTGATGTGCACCCTACGATTTTAATTCAACAAATTGATACACGACAACTTTTCAGGCAGCCTGCAAAGCCATTTCAAACGCCACACGTTGCTCAAATTGTTCACAAAGCTGTTGATAATGCTCGCGTTTCCAATCTGGAAAATCATCTCGTTGAATATATTGGGCAATTTGCTGCATTTTCTGCGCGACTTCGGGCGTATTCGCCAAACTTGCCGCCAAACGCTCTGGCTCTTGCGAATAAGACTGCGTCATTTCCATCATTCTTTTCACATTAAACAAAACAAATGCCGAAAATGGCGGACTAAACGCGGCAATATTTTCCCCATTGCGCCAAAAATTCGGATATTCAATCATCAAATCAACACCATATTGCTCAAAAATGCGCTCACGATAATCATCAGGCAAATTCAAAAAATGTTGAACCAAATGGCTGGGAATGTGTTTTTTATTGGCAAATACCTTGCCCGAAGCATTGGAAATTCTATTAGAAACAATCTCATAAGTAAAATCCACATGGTCAATCATGCCAATCCAATCATAATCATGCAAAGCCATAGGCAGATGATTTGCCAAAACCTTAACCGCTTGATTTTCATCACAATCCAAAAACACGCACCACATCGGCAAAGACATTCGTTCAATCAGTTGGCGCAATTGGTAATAGCTGTCGCTTTCGCGTTTGTTGGGGCTTAATTCGTCTATGCCAGCCGCTTTCATTTCGGGCGTGAACGGCTGTTCGGTTTGCACCCATTTATTTGATTGAAAAGACAATCTTTCACGCAAAAAACGGATATTTTGTTGCGCGATTTCGCTTTCAGGCAGCCTGAAAAGCCATTTTCGCGCCACATCTTTCACATTTTGACTGCGGTCTTTCAAAGCGGCATTGAGAAAATCCAAATCGTTTGCCGACAAATTTTCTGCAAATAATTCAATGTAATCCGTGCGTTGATTGGCGGGCGCGGTTTTCCAAATTTGGGATAATTGTTCGCGCATTTCATGGGGATTGCGTTGGCGCAAATTCGCCAAATACGCGGTGCGTTGTGCGTGCGGCAATAAAGTCCAATCGTTTTCTTCTGTATTTTCAATGGTTTGATTAGACTGAATTTGCGCGTTCAGCCATTTGCCAAATTCACCCAAAATGATTTCATCGGGAAAAGTCTTTTCAGGGATTTGCGGCAACAATTTTTCAGGCAGCCTGAAACCGCGTTCCGCCATTTTTTTCATTGCAAATTCAATCAAATAATCGTGTTTTTGCGCCAACCAAATCGCCAAAATCCGCGCCGCCGCGTCTGGCAAAACGGGCGTGGGGTCGTGCGGTGCGGTCGCTACGCGCTGAAAAGTCGCGCCAAGCGGCATGGGCAACGCGCCCGCGATGTGTTGCGCGTGTTGCAAAGCCGATTGCGCGAAAAAATCGGGCATGGGCTGTTTGGCGGTTCCCAATAAGGCGGTATTCAGTAGGTTTTTCATGGGGTTATCCTTTCAATGTAGGGTGCGTACCACGCACCGAATTGCCCAATTTTTTTGATGATTTGGGTGCGCTTTTCAGGCAGTCTGAAAAGTTTCGTAGGGTGCGTATCACGCACCGAATTTTCACAATATTTAATTATTTCAGTCAATTGGTGCGCATGGCGCACCCTACGCGACTACGCTTGATTTTCATCATTCATAAATATATGCTCAAAACTATCTAAATTTTCATCAAAAATAATTTGAGCATTCAAAAAATAAATATCTTCGCCATTTGGTGAATAAATTGGTGAACTCATATTATCATTACTCAAATTTAAGAAATAACGAAAGCTAATTTTATTCAATAAAAAAGGGCTATTTATTTTTAAAATATTAGGTTCAATGCCATTTTTATTTAAAAAATATTCATAATCTTTTATCATATAACAACTTTTTACATGTCCATCAGCAAATGAAATGTGCATTTTAGGATTGGCAAAATGTTCATCTAAAAATTGCCAAAGTTTTCTATAATCATTTAAAACTTCACTAGAGATAACATCATCATGAACCATAAATGGAATACACTCCCAGTCTATTTTAATATCAAGTTCATCAGTCAAACCAAATTGTTTTTTCAACCATATCCACAAGTTTTTCATAATTAAAATCCTAAATTTAAAAAATCATCCAACCACAATATTCAGGCTGCCAGCCCCATTCTGCACCGCCAACAATCGCGTTTCGCCAAACTCAAAATCGCGCAACACAAACGCCATAAAATCCGCGCCAGCCGTGTGCGCCAACACGCGGCGCAGTTGCGTTTCCGACAATTCAAGCGGCAACATGCTTGCGCCATCGCTCAACGCCCACGCTTCGCCATCGCGCCACAAATTCACTTGCGCCAACGCCATCGGCTGAACCGTCAAAAACGGATTGTCGGCAAACGCGCTGTGTGCCATTTCCCACGCTTGGGCGATGTTCAGGCTGCCTGAAATGGGCGGCGCGGTGTCCAAAAGTTCCCAAGTTTTTGATAATGCGCGTTTTTGTTGCACGCCATCGTAAAAACACAATTCGCCTGCATAAGTGCCGCCTTGCAACACACTGGGCACAGTGGCTGGCGCACCTTGTATCGTAAAATCAAGCAGATAGGCAAATTGTCCCGTCCCCAAACCGCAGAGCCAATGGGTGTGGCTTTCACCGCGTTCCAGCGTGTGATGGGTGGTGCCGATGTGTTGCCAAATATCCATAACAGGGGTGTTTGCCAACACGGTTTCTTTGGCGATGGGGAAACCGAGTCGCGCCAAAATTTCGGCTTGCCAATTTTGGGGTAATTGATTGATATTTTGGAAACTTTGTTCCAGTAAACTCAATTTGGTTAATCGGTGCAACAACACATCTTGCCGTTCAGACGGTGTGTCCGCCAATTGTGCAACCGCGCCAGACAAGGCGGGCATTTGCGCGTCTATCATGCGTTTGGCGAGTTCGCGGCAACGCTCTTGTGCTTCGTTTTTCCACGAAATCAAGCCATTACGCAACATATCGTCCAGCCACAAACGCAAATCTGCCAAGCCGTCTGTGGCTTTTTGCAAGCGGGCGTTTTGGCGTTTTTGTTGGGCGACTGGGTCGGGGACGGTTTCGGCTTTGGCGGCTTTTTTGACGGCATTTTGGGCGCGTTTGTCCAACCATTCGGCAAGCCAATCTGGGGGCGTGTCGTTTTGGAATTGTGCGCCGTGTTGTGCGTGCATAAACAGTAGGGCAAGTGCATGTTTACACGGAAATTTTCGGCTAGGACAAGAGCATTTGAACGCGGGTTCGCTCATGTCAATGGCGGTTTGGTAGGGATTTTTGCCACTGCCTTGACACAAGCCCCATAGGGCGCGGTCGTTGTGGGCGAGCAGCGTCCATTTTGATGTGCTGACAAGGTTTTTGGCGGCTTTCACGGAGCCTTCGTCTGGGGCGAGTGCCGTGATTTGTTCGGGGGTTAGGGCTTGCATGGCGTTTCTCTTTGTTTGAAATGGCGTGTTGGGGATTGTAATATCTTGATTTTGATTGGACAAGCGTGTTTCAGGCTGCCTGAAATAAACAGGCAGCCTGAAAAGGATTTATCTTTTGTATTTCGCATCAAAATGGCTTGCCGCGCTCGCCACAGTTACATAATTGGCATAGGTTTCCGCCAACAAAACGCGCGGCACTTCCGACAAAGCCACCGTTTCACTTGACCCATTTTGTTTAAAAAACAAATCGTGCAACACGGCTGGAATATTGTTTTCGGGCACAGAGCTGCCTGAAAATGAAATGTACGCCGTCCAATGTTCGCCAAATGCTTTCAAATAGGTGTCAAAACCGCCGCCGTCGCCAATTTCGCCGCGTTGATAACCCAGTTGTGCCGCCACGCCACGCAAGGTAAACGTGTCAGTTGTAAAGCCCATTTTGTCGCCAATCAACGTGTCATCATGGGCGAATTTGGGCAAAGCATGCGTCATTTGTGGGAACAAAAATGCCAATTTGTAATCCTGAAAATGCGTTTTCCATTCATTGACTTGCGTTTCATCTAACAAAACACGATGGGCAATTTGAATGCGTGAATGTTCGTGCAATTCAATTTCATCATTGTCTGCGTTCAACAACATGCCGTCTTCTTCGGGGCGGAATGATTGAAGAATTTCATTATTTTCATCTACTTCCAACCAAACCAAACGGCTGACCAAACGGCGCATAATCGGGTGTGCCAACAAATAAGTTTGCCAATCCGCGCTCGTCCAAGTGCGTTGCAAACACATCGCTTCGTGCAAACGGACTGTCTGTAATTCAAGCGTTTGTTTCCATTCTTTTTTGGCATTGCTCAATGCCGATTTGGCTTCTTTGACCAAATCCGCGTCATCGCTTTGACGTGGCGCAGGTAACGCTTTAATCACATTTTCATTTTCATCTTGCAAAACCCATTTGTCTTTCGCATCCACATAAGCGCAAAATTGGCGCGAACCGTAATCCAAATGCAAGAAACCCTGTTCGTCCAAACCCGCGCTGGGCATGCTGCGGTCGGCTAATTCGTCTGCTGTCCAGCCGTTGCGTTCGGCGATGGCTTCAATCATCGCTTTGGCTTCTGCCTGAATGCCTGCCACGCGATAACGTCTGGCAATGCTCAATAAAAATTGAATAATGGCATGATGATTGCTTTCCGAAAACGCCAACAACATCGCCTGAATTTGCGCGCGGCGTGCATAATGTTTCTTGGTAAAATCGCGCAACATTTTCGCCGCCGCCGCACCCGAACAGGCATTTGCCAATGCCAACATGCCCTTGCTTTTGATGTTGGAGCCGACAAAAGCGTTTTTGCGTTCATTGAATAATTCTTGCTCTACTTCGGCTTCGGTCAATTCTTCTTTTTCAACGCCATAATATCCTCGTTGATATTCATACAAGCGTCTATCCACATTGGCTTTGGCATAAACTTGCGCCTCATAAGCATCAAATTTCAAAGTATCGTGGGCAATGAATTGCGTCAAAGCGTATTCACCAATTTTCTCGCGGCTATGATTGTCCAATAAATTCAAATAAATATTCAATAATGGATTCGGTTTCGGGTCTTTCAATTTTTCAGCCAGCACAAACCACCATTGAACAATGCACGGCTCAACCGTTTCACCATTTTGCCATTTTGCGGCTGGCACATTCGCCAAATTAAACCATTCAAAACTGGGCGACAATTTGCCTTTCAAACCTTTTTCCGCGTCTTTTTGCAAGGCTTGCGGGGTCAAATAGGCGGAAATGTCTTCGCCCAATTTTTCCAAAGCGGTCAAAATTTGCGCGATAACCAATTCTTTTTTCTCTTTTTTCAACAATTCATACAAAGGCTGAACCGCTTCACGATTGCCCAAACGCCCCAACCAATCCGCCGCCAACACACGTTTTTCTTGCTGACTGTTTTGCAATTCGGCAATCGCCATCAAATGCACATTGGGGATTTTTGCCAACAAATCTTGAGCTTGCAAACGCTGAACCTTGCGCGAACCCAAAGCCAAAGGCAAAACCACAGTATGCAATTCATTGGGCAAACTGGGGAAATAATCGTGCAACAAAGTCAGCGCGGCATCGGCGCTGAATTCGGCTTTGGCTGCTTCGTTTTGCGGCGGAATCAAACCAAAGGCTTCGCGCAAAAAATCCATGTTTTCCAAAAAGAATGGGTAAACTTGTTCAGGCTGCCTGAAAAATTTTTTGAAATCATTAGAATACGATTTTTCTTTTAAATAAATTTCCGCCAAATCTCGTTTTGTTACTTTGTATTCAAGGCGTTGCATGGCTTCAAATAATTGGCGCAAATCAATGTGTTGCACATTTTCGACAGTCAAAAAATTCATAAAATAGAAAATGCCATATTGCGCGCCTTGATGCACAGCCAAAGCGTGCAAGAGATTAAATTCAGGGCGTTTTTGCAAAATTTTTTTGTGTTTCAGCCAATCGGGTAAAAGGCGCGTGATGTCATCATTTTCACATTTTTGTTTTAAATTCAAATGGTTGATGATTGCTTGCGCGGCAATTTCAGGCTGCTGAATTTCTGCCCATTTTTCGTATTCGCGCCGTTTCTCACGATAAGAATAAGTGCTGTCGCCCAAACGTTCTGCTTCCAGTTCGGCAGCACGGTGTTTTTGCGCAAAAATTTCCTGAAAACTCGCCACCAAAACATCGGCAAAATCATCAGAAATTGCTTGCACTTCAATCGCTTGAAATGGCGGAATGGGCAAATCAGCCAACGCATTTTCGCTGGACACAGCCATATTCAACCTTTGCAATGCGCTTTGCAAAAGTTGTTGAATGGACTTGGATTTTTCTTGCGACAAGGCTTGTTCCAAAAGGGGAATGTTGTCCGTACACACTTTTTCCAATACTTCAATGGCGATTTTGCGCTGGTTACTGTTGCCGTGAAACAGGTGTTCGCGCAAGCCGTTTTGTACGGTTTCATTGTCCAAATGGCTTAACAATGGCACGACTTGTTGGCGGATTTCTTTGTCTTTGCTCACAGCCAAATCCGTGAAAAAGAAAGGGTATTTTTGGATAAAGGCGATTTCTTGGCTATTGGGAAAATGGTTTAAAAAAACTTGCCGCGCATTAACCGATAATTCGCCCAATTTTTTTCTGACCAAATTCAGATTTTGTTCAAAAAATGCTTGGGTGTCGGGAAATTCAAATAAAACGCGCAAGTTTTCAGAGCCATGCGTATTCCAGCCCGTAGATTGCCACGACTTCAAATTTTGACGTTCAAACCATGTTTCCAATAAAACTTCTTTTGGATTTTCAATGCCTTGATGTTTTAATAAGGCGAGCAGATTTTCATGTGTCCAATCGGGCAATTCGGCTTGCGAAAATGGGGTATGACCGTAAACGTCTTTTCGGCGCGTATAAATTAAAGCGTCAATCAATAAATATAAGTAAGGCACAGGCGCATTGGGGGCGAAATGCCTTGTCATATCGTTTTCTAATGGATTGATTGCGAATAAAAATTCGCTGTAACGCGTGATTTGTGCCAAAGAAAAATGGGTAAATAAGTGCGGATACAGTTGTTTGAAACGCAATGTGTGCAAATCTGCGCGTTTTTTCTCTTCTTCATTTTCTTGATTATCAAAACGGGGTAAGCTGGTCAGACTTGGCACACCCAAAAAACGGTAAATGGGGTAATGATTTTTTCGGCTTTGGGGTAGTTCTTGCAAAATTTCGGAATTTTCGCCTGAAAAAATATACTGCAAAATGCGTTGCGGCAAATCGCCGTCCACTTCCGCCAAAGGCGACAGCCAAGTGGCTAGGGCTTCGTAAGCACTGAAATCTTGATTTTGGTGAAAATGTTTTTGGAAAGCAGAAAGATTGAGCGGCATGATTTTTTCCTTTAATCATTGAAAAATAGGGTTTCAGGCAGCCTGAATTGCCGTTCAGGCTGCCTGAAAATCATTCTGGGCGGTTGGGTGCGCCCCATGGGTGTTTGTAGCGGTTGTAGGCAAACAAGTATTGCTGCGGAAAACGTTTGACCCAATGTGCCACGTTGTCGTTCATCAAACGCGCATCGTGGCTTTTTTCCCCATTCAGGCTGCCTGAAAGCGGCTCAATGTGCAAGGCAAACCCTTTTCCCTGCGGCAAACGTTCGCCCACAAAAAACAGCGTTTGCACATTGTTCATGTTTGCCAATTTGCCTGCCAGCGTCATGGTGTAAGCCGATTGACCGAAAAAATCCACCCACACCCCCTCGCCGCCATCTTGGGGATTGGGAACGTGGTCGGGCAACACGATGGTGGCTTCGCCCGCGCGTAGGGCTTTCATGATTTGTTTCACGCCTTGCAAACTGGTGGGGGCGGTTTTGCCCTTGCCGCGCACGCGACCTGCTTGCATGATTTTATCCAAAGCCTTGATTTTAGGCGGTTTGTACATTGCCGTAAGCGGAAACGGCAAATGTTCGCTGATGTAGCGTCCAGCCAAATCGTAGCTGCCGATGTGTGGGGTAATCAGCAGCAAGCCTTGTTGATTTTTTAACGCATGTTCAATGTGTTGCCAACCATGAACCTGCTTAAACAGCGACACAATGTGTTCAGGCTGCCTGAAAAAAGCAAGGGGCAATTCCAAGCCGCTTTTTACCGTTTCTTGGCACACGCGCAGCACCATTTTGTTGTTGCTGGGCAACTGGGCAATGCGAAGATGTTGGCGAATGCGTTTGCGTTCGGCGGTGGCAAAGGCATACATCACGCAACCCAACACATTGCCCAAAATGTGCAAAATCGGCAGGGGAATATGGGCAAGTATTTGAAATATCAGTTTTAACATAAAATAGAGAGGTGATACAAAAATCCCATTTTAACGCAAAAAACATTTGTTTGTATTTATCATAAAAATCATGCAAACCAATCAAGTGAAATGTTAAAATGGCACGGTTTGTTTTTCAGGCAGCCTTGCGTATCCCACAAAAGATGAATAAGCTGCCTGAAACCCACTTTTCCCTTCAAAGAAAGAATTGATTTTATGAGCGAATATTTATTCACATCAGAGTCCGTATCCGAAGGACACCCCGACAAAGTTGCCGACCAAATTTCCGATGCCATTTTGGACGCGATTTTTGCCCAAGACCCCAAAGCGCGTGTTGCTGCCGAAACCTTGGTTGCCACCGATTTGTGCGTGTTGGCAGGCGAAATCACCACCACCGCCCAAGTGGATTACGAAAAAATCGCGCGCGAAACCGTGCGTCAAATCGGCTACAACGACCCCAGCTTGGGCTTTGCCGCCGACACCTTCAAATTGGTGCTGAACTACGGACAACAATCACCCGACATCGCCCAAGGCGTGAACGAAGGCGAAGGCTTGGATTTGAACCAAGGTGCAGGCGACCAAGGCTTGATGTTTGGCTACGCTTGCGATGAAACGCCCACACTCATGCCCTTTGCCATTTATTACAGCCACCGCCTGATGCAACGCCAAAGCGAAGTCCGCAAAAGCGGCTTGTTGCCATGGTTGCGCCCCGATGCCAAAGCCCAACTGACCGTCGCCTACGACAGCGAAACAGGTCGCGTCAAACGCATTGACACGGTTGTATTGTCCACCCAACACGATGAAAGCATTGCCTACGATGATTTGGTGGCGGCGGTTAAAGAACACATCATCTTCCCCGTGTTGCCAGCCGATTTAATCACACCCGAAACCAAATATTTCATCAACCCAACAGGCACATTTGTCATCGGTGGTCCTCATGGCGATTGTGGCTTAACGGGTCGCAAAATCATTGTGGATACCTACGGCGGCGCAGCCCCACACGGTGGCGGCGCATTTTCAGGCAAAGACCCCAGCAAAGTAGACCGTTCTGCCGCCTACGCAGGTCGCTATGTGGCGAAAAACATTGTTGCAGCAGGTTTGGCGAGCCAATGCCAAATCCAAATTTCCTACGCGATTGGCATTGCCGAACCCACTTCCATCGCGATTGACACCTTTGGCACAGGCAAATTGAACGAACAAGAATTGATTGCTTTGGTGCGCGAACACTTTGATTTGCGCCCCAAAGGCATCATTCAAATGTTGGATTTGTTGCGCCCCATTTATCGCAAATCTGCCGCCTACGGACATTTCGGTCGCGAAGAACCCGAGTTCACTTGGGAAAAAACCGACAAAGCGGAAATTTTGCGCAAAGCCGCGAATTTGTGATTTTGCTGTGATTTGATGTTTTCAGGCAGCCTGAATGGATTTTCAGGCTGCCTTTCAGTACACGACATTTTTTGATATTGCCACAAACCTGCCCCCTCCCCCGCCAGCAGGGGAGGGGACAGGTTGCAGACAGTCTGAAAGATTTTTGTCGTGTACTGAAAGGCTGCCTGAAATATTGTTATGGCTTATTCCCACTCAATCGTGGCAGGCGGTTTACCGCTCACATCGTACACCACGCGGTTAATCCCTTTGATTTCATTGATAATGCGATTGGAAACCTTGCCCAGCAAACTGTATGGCAATTCCGCCCAATGTGCCGTCATAAAATCGCTGGTTACCACCGCACGGAGCGCGACCACATAATCATAAGTGCGCCCATCACCCATCACGCCCACCGATTTCACAGGCAAAAACACCGCAAAGGCTTGGCTGGTCAAATCGTACCACGATTCGCCTTTCTCATTGAAAGTATTGCGTAATTCTTGAATGAAAATGTCATCGGCACGGCGCAACAAATCGGCATATTCGCGTTTCACTTCGCCCAAAATGCGTACGCCCAAACCTGGACCAGGGAAGGGGTGGCGGTACACCATTTCGCGTGGCAAACCCAATGCCACACCCAATTCGCGCACTTCGTCTTTGAACAAATCGCGTAAGGGTTCAAGCAGTTGCAATTTCATGTTTTCAGGCAGCCCGCCTACGTTGTGGTGCGATTTAATCGCGTGGGCTTTGCTGTTTTTCGCGCCAGCCGATTCAATCACATCGGGATAAATCGTGCCTTGTGCCAACCATTTGGCATTGGTCAATTTTTTCTCTTCTGCGTCAAAGACTTCAATAAATTCTGCACCGATGATTTTGCGTTTGCGTTCGGGGTCGGTAACACCAGCCAGTTTGCTCATAAACTGTTCGCTTGCGTCCACATGAATCACTTTCACGCCCAAGTTTTTGGCGAACATGGTCATCACGTTTTCCGCTTCATTTAACCTTAATAATCCGTGGTCTACGAATACGCAAGTGAGCTGGTCGCCAATCGCGCGATGAATCAAGGCTGCCGCTACGCTGGAATCCACACCGCCCGACAAGCCCAAAATCACTTCGTCCGAACCGACTTGGGCGCGGATTTTGGCAACGGCTTCGTCTATGTAATTGGGCATCGTCCAGCTTGGGTTTGCGCCACAAATTTCCAAAACAAATCGGTTAATCAAGGCTTTACCCTGCTTGGTGTGGGTAACTTCGGGGTGGAATTGAATGCCGTAAAATTGTTTGGCTTCGTTTGCCATCATCGCAATGGGGCAAGAATCGGTTTTGCCGATGATTTGGAAGTTTTCAGGCAGCTTCACGACTTTATCGCCATGGCTCATCCACACGTCCAAAGTGTTGGCTTGTTCATCAAAAATGTTTTTGGTTAATTTTGAATCAATGGTTTGCACTTGGGCGTAACCAAATTCGCGCTGGTTGCCTGCCGCCACTTCGCCGCCCAAATGGTGCGCCATAAATTGCATACCATAACAAATCCCCAACACAGGCACGCCCAAGTCAAACAAGCCAATATCGGCATGGTAATTTGCGTCATCGTAAACCGATTGCGGGCTGCCTGAAAGAATAATCCCTTTTGGATTGAATGCCTTAATTTCGCTTAAAGGCATATCGTAGGGGTGCAATTCGCAGTAAACGTGGGCTTCGCGGACGCGGCGGGCAATGAGTTGGGTAACTTGCGAGCCGAAGTCCAGAATCAGGATTTTGTCTTGTTGCATGATTGTTCGCCGAAAAGTGTGAAAAGAATGAAATTGGGGGCGGATTTTATCACAAATGCCCCCTTTTTCAGGCAGCCTGAAACGGCTTTTTTTGCCCAGCGCGCCCAAACGCAAAATGCCCAGCTAGAATAAAAATACAAGAACAATCAATCTATAAGCGATTTTGGGCAAAATTGTAAATGCGATTTTACGTACCATTTGAATGAATTTGGCAGATTTTGCTGGACTTTTACGCGCAAATTCGCCAAAATCACTTTTATTGAAATGGCTATTCAATCCCAATTTTTCGGTTTCAGACTGCCTGAAACCATTTATTTTTGACACATTTCACATTTTAAACGATTTAAATTAACAGGACATTGATAAAATGGATTTACGCAAACTGAAAAAACTGATTGATTTGGTTGAAGAATCAGGCATTGCCGAAATTGAAGTAACCGAAGGCGAAGAGAAAGTCCGCATCACACGTTCGGTAGCCGCGCCTGCGGTGCAAACCGTGTATGCGCCTGCGCCCGTTCAGACTGCCGCGCCTGCACCACAAGCTGCTGCCCCCGTTCAAGCGGCGGCTGCACCAGCCGCCCCTGCTGCGCGTGATTTATCGTCTGCACAAAAATCGCCCATGGTTGGCACATTCTACCGCGCCCCCAGCCCCACCGCCGCCGCTTTTGTGGAAGTGGGTCAGACCGTAAAAGAAGGGCAGACTTTGTGCATTATTGAAGCCATGAAGTTGATGAACGAGATTGAAGCAGAAAAATCGGGTGTCATCAAAGAAATTTTGGTGGAAAACGGTACACCTGTGGAATTTGGCGAACCTTTGTTTATCATTGAATAATAAGGTTTTCAGGCTGCCTGAAAAAAGTAGGGTGCGCCGTGCGCACCGATTTAACCACAAATATGTGAAAATTTTGGTGCGCATGGCGCACCCTACATTTTGATGGAAGGCAGCCTGAAAAATATACAATTCTTTTAATTAAATAATAGTGGTTTTAATCCCACTTCACGCATTTCCACAAAAGGAAATCAATATGTTAAAAAAAGTGTTAATTGCCAATCGTGGCGAAATTGCATTGCGTGTGTTACGCGCTTGCCGTGAAATGGGCATTGCCACTGTGGCGGTGCATTCCGAAGCCGACCGCGACAGCCTGCACGTTAAATTAGCGAGAGCTATGTTATGAGTGGTGAACATAAGTTATATATTTAAGTGCAGCAAAGTCAGCTCACTTTTGGGAATTATGGGAATTCATAGAATGAAAAAACTGCTGTATTTGTTATCTATTGTCGCATTATGCAGTTCATTTCAGGTAATGGCACAAAATACCAAATTAACGGAGCAGGAACGCTTTAATTTAGAAATGGCAAAACGTCATAGCCAAATGGTTCAGAAAGTTAAACTTAAATTAAAAAAATACGATAAAGATACTTTTGAAGATTTTGCTTTTTTAGGATTATCATATTGTATGGATAATTTAGTTCCTTATCCTGAAACGATGAGCCATGTTTATGTTAATTCTTTTAATTTTGGAAAAGCATTATTTCCAAGATTGATAGGACATGATGAGTTAAAGCAGGAACTTAACAAATTTCACAAAAAAAAATTTAAATATAAAAATTTTAATGGCTATTTTGATGTTGTGTACAAATGTCAATCTATTTACAACATAAAGAATCAAAATCTCCGTAAAACTTATCTTCAAATCATCAACAATCCAGAATATCAAGAAAACTGGAATTTTGATTATTAAGGTTTTCCAAAAAAGGAAATTAAAGATGCTAAAAAAAGTGTTAATTGCCAATCGTGGCGAAATTGCTTTGCGCGTACTCCGCGCTTGCCGTGAAATGGGCATTGCTACTGTGGCGGTGCATTCCGAAGCCGACCGCGACAGCCTGCACGTTAAATTAGCCGATGAATCGGTGTGCATTGGACCCGCGCCCAGCCCACAAAGTTATTTGCACATTCCGTCCATCATCGCGGCTGCCGAAGTGACGGGCGCGGATGGCATTCACCCTGGTTATGGCTTTTTGGCGGAAAATGCCAATTTTGCCGAACAGGTTGAAAATTCAGGCTTTATTTTCATCGGCCCCAAAGCAGATACGATTCGTTTGATGGGCGACAAGGTGTCTGCCAAACATGCGATGATTGCGGCTGGTGTGCCTTGCGTGCCTGGTTCGGACGGTGCGCTGCCTGATAATCCCGATGAAATCTTGAAAATTGCCGATAAAGTCGGTTTTCCTGTGATTATCAAAGCGTCGGGTGGCGGTGGCGGTCGCGGTATGCGCGTGGTTGAGAAAAAAGAAGATTTGCTTAAATCGGTGGAAATGACCAAAGCGGAAGCACAAGCTGCCTTTGGCAACCCCATGGTTTACATGGAACGCTTTTTGCAAAAACCGCGCCACATTGAAATTCAGGTGCTGGCAGACGAACACGGCAACGCGATTTATTTGGGCGAACGCGACTGCTCCATGCAACGCCGCCACCAAAAAATCATTGAGGAAGCCCCTGCTCCATTCATCACGCCCGAAGAACGCGAAAAAATCGGCACGGCTTGTACGGAAGCGTGTAAACGCATTGGCTATCGCGGTGCGGGTACGTTTGAATTTTTGTATGAAGATGGCGAGTTTTTCTTTATTGAAATGAACACGCGCGTGCAGGTGGAACACCCCGTTACTGAACTGATTACGGGCGTGGACATTGTGCAAGAACAATTGCGCGTGGCGGCTGGTTTGCCTTTGCAATACACGCAAGACGATATTGTGTTGGAAGGTCATGCTTTTGAATGCCGCATCAATGCGGAAGACCCCTACAATTTCATTCCCAGCCCTGGTACGATTGAATCGTGTCATTTGCCCGGTGGATTGGGTGTGCGTGTGGACAGCCACATTTATCAAGGCTACAAAATTCCACCGAATTACGACAGCTTAATCGGCAAAATTTGCGTACACGGCAAAACACGCCGTCAAGCGATTGCGAAAATGCTGGTGGCGATGAATGAGTTGGCGATTACGGGCATTAAAACCAATGCGCCTTTGCACCGCGATTTGTTTTGCGACAAGGGCTTTGTGGAAGGCGGTGTGAGCATTCATTATTTGGAACATTGGCTTGCTGAACGCAAAGAGAAATTGGCGAAATGATGTTGTAGTAATGTTCAGGCAGCCTGAAAATGGAAAATTCCGTTTTCAGGCTGAAACTTTTGCAAAACTCGGTTCGCAAGGGCAGATTTCATATTTTCCCTGTTTAGACTTGCAGAAATTTTTATTTTTGGGACGCTATGTAGGGTGCAACTTGTTGCACCAAATCCATGTTTTATCAGGAAAATGGTGCAACAAGTTGCACCCTTGTATATTAAAACCAATGTACCATAGCAACCAATCAGCTTATCTGTATCTCGTTTGCACCCAAGAGCCAAGTATGCACTCGCAGCGTAGCTTTGAGAGCAGATAAGCACCCATCAACACAACCGAACAGTTGCCAGAAAACACAACCGAATGCAAGGCAGGTTTATGATGAGTACCCCAATCACAAATTGCGGTGGCATTGATGTTGCCAAACGAAACTTCGTTATCGGCATTTCGTCTTTACACAAAACCAAAACCAAAACCGAAACCAACAACCCCAAAGGCTTTAACCATGCCATTGAATACCTTAAAAAACATCAGGTTCAACTGGTGGTTTTGGAAAGTACAGGTGGTTTGGAAATCCCACTTGCCAAAGCACTTCATGGTGCTGGCATTGATGTGATAATTGCTAATCCGCGTCAAACCCACCAGTTTGCCCAATCACAATCTTTGACCAAAACCGATGCCAAAGACGCCAAAATGCTTGCCTTTTACGCACAAATGATGGCGCAACGTGCAGATTTGCCTACTTTGCTGTATCAACCGCCCAGCGAAGCCGAAGAAGTGCTTGAAGCATTGCTCAATCGGCGCAATCAGTTGGTGGATATGCGAACGGCTGAAAAAAACCGTTTGGAACAAGTGCATATCAGTCAGGTCAAAAGTGTTGAACAAATGATAGCTCATTTGACCCAACTGATTGACGATTTGGAAAAGCAAATCGATGACCATAACCAAACTCATTTTGGCGACAAAGCCCAATTGATTCAGAAAATCAAAGGTGTAGGTACGCTAACCAGTGCCACTTTGCTGTCTATGCTGCCTGAATTGGGCAAGGTGTCGCACAAGAAAATTGCCAGTTTGGTTGGTGTAGCGCCACACCCTAAACAGAGCGGTACGATAAAATTCAAAAGCCGTTGCTTTGGTGGACGAGCGGTGGTTCGCAAAACGCTGTATATGGCTACTGTGGTCGCAGTACGTTTTGAACCGCGCATTAAGGCGTTTTATCAACATTTACTGGGTAAGGGGAAGCCTTACAAAGTGGCAATCAATGCGTGTATGCACAAATTGCTGACGATTTTAAACGCGATGATGCGCGACAATATCGCTTTGGCTTAACGTTTTTTGTATTTTTACCTGACGAGGTTAAAAATACAGTTGCTACACTTGTCCTATTTTTACATAAATTGAAAAGAGGCGGATATGAAATCCGCCTCTACATCAGTTTAAAAGTAGGTTTTGTAAAGATTTCAGGCTGCCTGAAAAATTTAGGAAAAAGATATGTCGCGCGTTTCACGCCCTGTTCTCATGTTTGCGTTTGTGAGCTTATTGATTGTTTTGTCGGGTTTCTTATTTTTGTCTGATGAAAGAAAATCGGTTGAGCCAAATATCATCAAAGCCCCAACAGCCCAAGCCACTTTAACTTGGCGCAAAATGCATAAAAGTGGATATGGCTCTTATCTCATTATTTCCAATAAAAATATTGGAATGTATGAAGTGTATTGCTACCGTGAATTGTGCGGCAATTATCCTGAACACAGCGAAATGTCTTTTGAGATTAAAAACTTGGGATTGGTAAGTTGGGATTATCCAAGTGGTGCATACCATTTTTTAACCCACGCTGAACTGTATGATGAAAATCGCTTGATTGCATCTTATCAAATGAAAGATGAAGAAATATTAAAAAGAATCAATCAGATAAAAGAAGAAAATCACAAAGCATATTCTTCATCTTTGAGAACCATACTGCTTGGTTTGTTTGTTCTGATTTTGGTTTTATGGCAAAAATTTTTTGCTGATGGCGATGATTGAATGTTCAGGCTGCCAAAATTTCAGGGAACAGGTGCGGTATCATTTATAATGGCGATTATTCTTGGAGCAATAAAAGCAATGTTGGATTTTCCATTTTTAATCATTTGTTTATTTGTGTTCATTTTTTTCGTGCAAACTTTGCGCCAACATCAATTTAATTGGCTGTGGTTTGCGGTGGCGATTTGGTTGGTGCTGGGTTTGTTTTCAGGCAGCGTGTTGCCGCGTGTTTTGGGGATAACGCAGCCGTTTAATTTGTATTTGGCGCATTTTTATGTGTTTATGGGCAGCATTTTTTTCTTTCTCAACAGCACGTTCAGGCTGCCTGAACGCAAGGCAACGTGGCACACACCCCAAGTGGGGGCGTATTTGAATTTGTTGGCAATTACGGGTTTGTGTATGCACTTGGCGTTTGGCATGCTGGTTGCGCTAACGTGGTGGACTTATCCACAAGGCTACGCGGCAATGTTGCCTGCCAAATTGTTTGCCATGTATGCGCTTGACCCAATTTTTTGGTATGGCACGCAATTTTTGTTGATGTTGCTGTTTGTTTTGCACCGCAAAATGCTGGGCGAATCGGCACGGATATTCAGTTTGCCGCAAATTCAGGTGGGTGTGTTGCTGTGTTTGCTGTGGCAATTTTTGTATGTCATCAACGCTTATGTGTGGTTGCCGCGTTTATTGCGCTGGCTGCTGCTGAATTTTTGATTGGAAAATCATCATGAATACCACAACTTTACCGATTTTTCGTGTGGCAGGTGTAAGCGAAACCGTGCCACGTTCCGATTGCCAAAATTTTGCGGCAACATTGAAACAGCGTTTTCAGGCAGCCGATTTGCATTTGGTGGCATTCAGCACCACCATTTATGTGATTTATCAATATCTTGATGATGAAAACGTGAAAATGCTGGCAGGCAAATTGGTGTCCACCGATTTTGCGCTGCCTGAACATGCCGATGATGTGTGGGTTGCGCCACAAAATTATGCGGTGTGCGAAAATTGGCAAGCCATCAATGCAAACCAGCTACCCGAACGCAGTTTTCGTGTGGATTTTGAAACTTATCCTGCTTTTGGTTCGCCCAAAATTTATATCGGTTTGTTGGGCGATGTGCAAATTGAAGAAGAAGATTTGTCGGAATAAGCCACTGTGTTCGTCAGATTGATGGCTTGATTTTGCAGGTTCTCAATCCCCACCATTGAAAAGGAAACCCTATGCCACATCAACTTGAATTGTTGTTTCGTCCGCAATCCATTGCGGTGATTGGCGCGTCTGACCGCTATGGCAGCACGGGGCGAGCGGTGTTCACGCATTTGTTGGCGCAGGCGGTTGCGCCTGTGATTGTGCCTGTGAATCCGAGCCACAAAATGGTGGGGGGGCGCAAATCATACGAAAGTTTGGGCGATGCGGTGGCAGAATGGCACACCGATATGGCAATCGTGATTTTGTCTGCCGATAAAATCGGTGGCATTGTGCGCGAAGCCGCCAAACACAAAGTCAAAAACATCATCTTCATCAATGACATTGAACAACCCAACAATGCCATTCGCAGCAAATTGGAACGTGCTGCCGAACAAGCGCGTAAATTAGGCGTGCATTTGCTTGCCATGCCCACCATGGGTTTGATGGGCTGGTTTCAGGCTGCACCGATGAAAGCCTGCGCCTATGTTGGGCAATCGGGGAGCATTGCCGATTGCATGCAAAGTTATTCGGCGGAACGGGGCATTGTATTCAGCCGTTTTATCACGCTCAATCCGCACACTTATCCTGTTAGTACGGGTCAAGTGATTGATTTTATTGCCAGCGAATCGGATACCACCGCCTTACTCATTCACATCAGCGTGTTGGACAATGCGCGTGAATTGTTGAGCGCACTCAAAACCGCCGCCCGTTTGAAACCCGTGGTGGTTTTGACTACCCTGCCTGACGCATATCAAGAAATGCTTTTTGAACAAGCACTTGAACGCCACCACATTTTAACTGTAAACACACTCACGCAATTTTTTACCGCCGCCAAATTGATACACACGGGCATTGCCAGCCGTGGCAAAAATCTGGCAATCATCAGCAACACACCGCAAATCAGCGCACTCACGCTCAAAAGTTTGCCGCATACCGATTTGGTTTTGACGCAAATTGCGGTGGCAACCAGCCGTGCGCTTGCCAAAATGTTGCCGCACAAACCCGAGGGTTTCAATCCGCTTTATTTGCCTGCCGACAGCGCACCCAGCGTGTTTCAGGCAGCCGTGTCGCAATTACTGCAAGATGAACACACCGATGCGGTGTTTTTGATGTATGCGGGATTGAATCATTCAGACAATCAAAGGGTTGCCAAAATGGTTGCCGAGCTGCAAAGCCAATCGCGCAAACCTTTGGTGCTGGTGTGGTTGGGCAGCGCAGACACGCCAGAAGTGCGCCACATTTTCAATCAACACCAAAATTTGCATTTCAGGCAGCCTGAACACGCTTTGCACGCCCTGTCGCAACTGAATCATTATCGCCAACATCAACAGCAGCGTCATCGCGTGGGGGCGTTTCACGATTATGCGTATGCGGCTGCGGCGGCTGGCGAGTTGCACAAACATTTGCGTACCGTGCTGCCCATGTCGGTGCTGCCAACCAGCAAGGCGAATGTGGCGCATTTTCTCGCCGCCCTGAATTTGGAAAACCAAACCGCCTCCAAAAAAAACCACGACAGCACCCTGATTGTGCAATGGGACACGCAAGCGCATTTTGGGCAGATTTTCACGCTGCTCACGCGCCACAAAACTTTGCCTTTGCTGCCGCCACTCACACCTGAAATTGTGGCAAAAGCGTTGAATTATTTGGGTTTGCCCGTTATCGTGTGGCAAGATTGGTTGCTCAATACGGCAGATATTTTGTCGCGGCTGCCTGAAATTCAAAGCACCCACATTGATGTGTTGCACGATGTGAAACGGGGCATTGTGTGCCGCGATGTGAAATTGAATTTGCAAGACCCCAACAGCGTTTCAGGCAGCCTGAATGCGTTTGCGCCCTATCCGCATGAATATGAACAACATATCGTGTTGAAAAATGGCGAAACCGTAACCCTGCGCCCCATTCGCCCCGAAGACGCAAGCCTGTTGCAACGCTTTGTTGCCGAACAAAGCGAAACCAGCCGCTATTATCGTTTTATGAGCAAAAACAGCAAATTGCCGCCCGCTTTGTTGGCACAATTAAGCCACCCCGATTACCAACGCGAATTTGCCCTGATTTTGCACGATGCCACCTTAAACCCATTGGCAATGGCAAATTATGTTGCCGATGACCATGGCGAAAGTTGCGAATTTGGCATCAGCATTGCCGACCATTTACAAGGACAAGGCGTAGGCACATTGCTGCTGGGCAAAATCACCGAACACGCCCAAAAACAAGGCTTTAAACGCATTCGTGCCGAAATTTTGCAAGAAAATGAAGCCATGCAAAAATTGGCGTTAAAATTGGGTTTTGTGCTGTCGCCACACCCACACGACCGCGAAATTATGAATGCCGAATTGATTTTTGCTTGATGATTTTGGCGTTTCAGGCAGCCTGAAACCGTAAGCCACCCTACTTTAACGTAAATTCGGGATAAGTAACTGGCAATTTGCCAACAAACCAGCTCTCTCCCTATGGGAAAGCGTTGGAGAGAGGGCTTGTTGAACAGCAACCCTCTCCCCAGCCCTCTCCCAAAGGGAGAGGGAGTTAAAGTTACTTAAATTTATCAATGATTTTTATCCCGAACTCACGTTACTTTATTTTGACGATACCACCATGACCGCCTATCAAGTTCTCGCCCGCAAATGGCGACCCAAAACCTTTGCCGATTTGGTTGGACAACAACACGTTGTCAAAGCCCTACAAAACGCGCTGGACAAAGGGCGTTTGCACCACGCCTATTTGCTCACAGGCACGCGCGGCGTGGGCAAAACCACCATCGCCCGCATTTTAGCCAAAAGCCTCAACTGCGAAACCCCCAATCACGGTGAACCCTGTGGCGTGTGCCAATCGTGCCGCGACATTGATGCAGGGCGATTTGTGGATTTGCTGGAAATCGATGCCGCCAGCAACACAGGCATAGACAACATACGCGAAGTGCTGGAAAACGCCCAATACGCCCCCACCGTGGGCAAATACAAAGTGTACATCATTGACGAAGTGCATATGCTCTCCAAATCCGCGTTCAACGCCATGCTCAAAACGCTGGAAGAGCCGCCCGAACACGTCAAATTCATCTTGGCAACCACCGACCCACACAAAGTCCCCATTACCGTGTTAAGCCGTTGTTTGCAATTCGTTTTACGCAATATGACCGCGCAACAGGTTGCCGAACATTTGGCACACGTTTTGAAAACCGAACAAATCGTGTACGAACCTGCCGCTTTGGCACTTTTGGGACGCGCCGCGCAAGGCTCCATGCGCGATGCCTTGAGTTTGCTTGACCAAGCCATCGCCATGGGTTCAGGCAGCGTGCAAGAACACGATGTGCGCGACATGATAGGCGCGGTGGACAAACGCTATCTGTATGAATTATTAACCTTTTTGATGGAACAAGATGGCGAAAATCTCATCGCCAAAGCACAAGAAATGTCCGCCAACGCCATCGGTTTTGACAGCTCGTTGAACGATTTAGCCATGTTATTACAAAGACTTGCGCTATTGAAAACCGTGCCGTCTGCCATAGAACACGATGACCCCGAACGCGAACGCCTGTTGCATTTGGCGCAATATTTCAGCGATGAACAAATTCAGTTGTACTATCAATGTGTTATTCATGGCAAAAACGATTTGCCGCTCGCGCCCGATGAGTACGCAGGTTTTGTGATGACGCTGTTGCGCATGTTGGCGTTTGCGCCCTTTGCCGCGAAAAGCACGCCCCACAACGCCACCATTGAAGGCACGCAACTGCACAGTTTGCCCGAAAGCGAAACCGCCAAATCGCCGCCCATTGCCGAAAAAACCGTTTCAGGCAGCCTGAAAAACGATGAAATCGTCAAAAAAACCTTTAATCAAAGCGAATTGCCCCCACCTTCTCCGCAAGAAATCAGGCGGAGCAGCAAGGCGATTCAGGCTGCCGAAAATGTGGTTTCACAAGACGAATCCGTTCAGACTGCCGAAAATATTGTTTCGCAAGACGAATCCATTCAGGCTGCCGAAAATATTGTTTCGCAAGACGAATCCGTTCAGGCTGCCGAAAATATTGTTTCGCAAGATGAATCCGTTCAGACTGCCGAAAGTGTTGTTTCACAAGATGAATCCGTTCAGGCTGCCGAAAATGTGGTTTCGCAAGACGAATCCGTCCAGACTGCCGAAAATATTGTTTCGCAAGACGAATCCGTTCAGATTGCCGAAAATGTGGTTTCGCAAGATGAATCCGTTCAGACTGCCGAAAATATTGTTTCGCAAGATGAATCCGTTCAGACTGCCGAAAATATTGTTTCGCAAGATGAATCCATTCAGACTAGCGAAAATATTGTTTCGCAAGACGAATCCGTTCAGGCTGCCGAAACACGGTTTGCTGCCCCCAGTCCAACGCCTCCCGAAACGTCCGCTCGCGCGTGGGACGATGAGCCAACCTATTATGGCGATTACGATTTTGACAATTTGCCCACCACACCGCCCAGCGCGCTGCCTGAAACCACACCGCCACCCAAAACAACCTTGCCCCCACCCGAATGGGCAAGCGAAAATTGGTTTCACATCACTTCCCACATCGCGCCCGAAGTGGGCGCTGCACAAATGATGTTGCGCCATTTGGCTTGGCTTGATTGGGACGGTTGCACTTTAACTTTGGCTTTGCCCGACAACAAAACGGCACAAAATACCGAATACATCAAACGGATTGAACAGGCTTTGTCGCATGCTTATCACAAGGAAGTGCGCGTGGCAATCGCCGCGTGGCAGCCTGAAATGGGCGTAGAAACCCCCAATATGCGTAACCAACGCATTGCCGCCGAACGTTTGGCACAAGCCAAAGCGCATTTAAACAACAGCCCTGTCGCACAAAAATTGCAATCGCTGTTTAAAGGCAAATGGCGCGATGACACCATAGAATTGAAATTATCTTAAAATTCAAAAAATGATTTTTTTTAACCAACAATAAGGAATCAAACCATGAAAAAACACATGATTTGGCTTGGTGCTGCCGCTCTGGTATTGAGCGCGTGTCAGCCACAACAAAATGCCACCACTTCGGCAGACCAAAAAATCGCCGAAAACGAAAAGAAAATTGAATTGCTCAAACAAGAAGCCGAAATTCAGCGTTTGCAAAAAGAATTGGCAGCCCAAAGTGCGTCATCGCCAGTGGGTCAAGTTTACCAATTGGCGGCTTCGGAAGTGGCAAACACCATTCCACAAGATGCACAAAAAAATGCCAAAGCAGGCGACATTGTGCAAGGCTCGGACGGTCAGCAATACACGTTTGACCCCGACACGGGCAGTTGGTTGCTCTATGGCGCGGTGGGGGCGGCTTTGGGCTATATGGCTGCCAATGCGATGAACAAAAACAAATACGCGCCTGTTACCAAACCCACAGCGGCGGTTTCGCGCGTTTACAATGATTATCGTGCGAAAAACCCCACGCCACCACCTGCACGTCCTGCGGCTGCTCAACCCAGCAGACAGCCTGCTCCTGCTGCTGCACCCACGCAAAATCCACAGCAAAATCAAGCCAAACCCACACCCAATTATCGCCCAACACAACAGGGATACAGCAACACCACCCGTCCAGCCATGCCCGCGCGTGGGGGATTTGGTGGTCGCCGCCGTTAATTGAAACATCAGGCAAAGGCTCAATCCTTTGCAAAACCGACTTTTCAACTGATGTAGGGTGCAACTTGTTGCACCCTACATGACGTCCTATTTTGTATTTGTAAAAATAAAAATTTCTGCAATTCTAAACAGGACAGATGTAAAATCTGCCCCTACAAACCGAGTGTTGCAAAGGTTTCAGGCTGCCTGAAACCAAACAGCCACACTTATCCACACATCAGCAAAAATCACGCTGCTTCGGTTTGCACAATCAGCGTGCCATTTTGCAAACTGGCTTGGCTAATGCGCTTGCCAGCCAAAGCATTGCGGTATGCCGCAAACGCGCTCAAATGCACCGCCACGATTTTGTCGTTAGTGTTGAGCGTGAATTTTTTGCTTTTGATGTTTTTAAACAGCGACAGCAACACATTGGCACCAAAGGGCAAAGTGTAGCGAAAATGCACGCTGTCGTGGCTGCTGCCCACCAAATCCAATTTAATGCTCATCAAATAATGGGCGGTAATTTGTTGCTCGGCAGTTTGTTCTACGCGAATTTCTTTGCCTGTTTGCTGGCTCAATTTGGCAGCAAAATCGTTTAAATCAATGTGCAAATTCATCATTTATTCCTTTTTAATCAATTTACTGAAAAACTTGGCGTTCTTCTGGCAAACGCCCTGCCCAATCGCTGGCAAATTGATAGGCGGTGCGCCCCGAACGGCTGCCACGCATTTGCGCCCAATTTAAGGCTGCATGACGGGCGGTGTCGTCCCAATCCAAGCCAAAATCGGCAAGCCAACTTTGCACGGCTGCCAAATAATCATTTTGGTCAAAGGGATAAAAACTCAACCACAGACCAAAGCGGTCGGACAGGGAAATTTTTTCTTCTACTGCTTCTTTTTGGTGGATTTCGCCACCGTTGCCCACGTTTTCGTGCATGTATTCTGGCATGAGGTGGCGGCGATTGGAAGTGGCATACACCAGCACATTGTCGGCGCGGCGCGACAGGCTGCCATCTAATGCGGTTTTGAGTGATTTGTAGCCTTCTTCGCCATCTTCAAACGATAAGTCATCGCAAAAAACAATAAATTTTTCAGGGCGTTGTGCCAGCACATTGAGCAATTCGGGCAATGTTGCCAAATCTTGCTTGTTCACTTCAATCAGGCGCAAACCGCGTTCGGCATATTCGTGCAATAAGGCTTTGATTAAAGATGATTTTCCTGTACCACGCGCCCCTGTGAGCAACACATTATTGGCAGGTCGCCCCGATAAAAATTGTTCGGTGTTGCGAACCAATTTGCCCATTTGGGCATCAACGGCTGCCAAACGCGATAAGGGAAAGGTGTGCGGACACGGCAAACTGTGCAACACGCCTGCGTTGCCCACTTTTTGCCAGCGAAAGGCGATGGTGTTGTCCCAATCGGGGGCGGCAATTTCGGGCGGTAAAATCGCGTCCAAACGATGCAGCACCGATAGGGCTTTGCGGATTAGGGTTTTCATGATGGCTGTTCCTGAAAATGGTTTTTCAGGCTGCCTGAAATTTTGACGCAGCCTGAAACTCAATAATATTATTGATTTAATTCACGAATATCGCGCCAACCGTCATTGGTTTTCACCAATGTGGCGGAGCGTGTGGATTTTTTATCCAAAATGTCTTTGTGATGTGGGTCGTCTTTGAGCAGCGATTTTGCCCATTTTTCTGGCACAATTTTCGCTTCATACGACACTTGGCTGACGGTGTAGCCGCGCACTGGGGTGGGCTCGGTAAAGAAATTCACTTTTTCGGCTTGGTGTTTGCCCACACACAATACGCCACCGTGAGGCGTACGGCGAATGGCTTGCGAACCGCGCTCGGTTAAGCGGTAAACAGAAACCACTTGTTTGTTTTCTTTGCTTTTTTCGGATTTTAATTCTTGATACAAATCGGCGCGTACCAAATGTGCCATTTGTTTTTCGGCTTGTTCGTTAATGCGTTTGCCTTCGGCGTTGCGTTGCAAAATTTTGATTTCGTCTGCACCCAATAAGCCTTGCAAGGGGGTGGTTTCGGGGGCGATTTGCACCACGTCCAATTCGTATGGCACGCACACTTGGTTGAAGTGGGCGGCGTTGTTGATGGCTTGTTTCATTTCTGATGCGGGGTCGCTGCCGCAGGCTGCCAATGCCAATGTTGCGCCAATGAGCCAGATTTTTTTCATCGCAATTCCTTTACACAAAAAAGTTGAAGAATAGCCCCAATCCACGCACACGACAAGACAAAAATCCACGAATTTCGTACAATAGCACTTATTTTTTGAATAAGGCTACGAAAATGATTCACTTATACGGCATTGCCAACTGCACCAGCGTGAAAAAAGCGCGTACTTGGCTGACTGAAAACCACATCGCCCACGAATTTCACGATTTTAAAAAAGCCGCACCCACGCCCGATTGGGTTTCAGGCTGCCTGAAAAAGGTGGATTTGGCGGTGCTGCTCAACAAACGCGGCACAACGTGGCGCAATCTCTCGCCCCAACAGCAAGCGCAAGCCGACAATTTGGACGGCGCCATCGCGCTCATGTGTGCCAACCCCAGCGTGATTAAACGCCCTGTTTTGTTGCATGGCGATGATGTGGTGGTGGGATTTGATGAGCAGATTTATCGGCAAATGTTTCAGGCAGCCTGAAAATCATGCGCACCCTATTTATTGCCGATTTGCATTTATCCGACAATGCGCCCGATTTAACCGACTTATTTGTGCAATTTTTGCGCGAACAAGCCCCCCAATCGGCGGCTTTGTACATTTTGGGCGATTTGTTTGACGCTTGGACGGGCGATGACGATGATAGCCACACCGCGCAACAAGTTGCCCAATCCATTCAAAAATTCAGTCAATTTGCGCCTGTGTATTTTGTGGCGGGCAACCGCGATTTTTTGTTGGGCAAAAACTACGCCCTGCGCGCCAACATGACCTTGTTGCCTGAAAACCACATGATAACGCTGCACGGCAAACACATTTTGCTCACACATGGCGATGAAATGTGTACCGATGATGTGTCTTATTTGCGCTACCGCAAAATCATACGCAACCCTTTGTTGTGCCAAATTTTATTGTGCTTACCGTTTCGCAAACGCAAGGCGATTGCCGAGCAAATTCGCGCAAAAAGTCGCGCCAAAAAACAGCACAATTATGCCATTTCCGATGTAACCGAACAGGGCGTTCAGGCAGCCTGCCAAAAAAATCGGGCGGTGGACATCATCATTCATGGACACACACATCGCCCCAATACCCATATTCATCAATATCTTGGCAAAAACATCACGCGCCATGTGTTGCCCGATTGGTTTGAAAATCAGGGCGGCTATTTGGCGGCAGATGAAACAGGGTTTGCCTTTTTCAGGCTGCCTGAAACCACAGCACAAACCAATTTAAACAGCTAGTCTCCCCCTTTTTGCGTCCATCATGCACGCAACAAAATGCCGTTTTTCTGCCACAAACGGCATTTTCTGTTTCAGGCTGGCTGAAAATCGCTTACAATGCCAATCGCTGTGCCTGACGCGGCGTTTGAATAACAATCATTTTGGAGAAAACACATGAAAACATTCAGCAAAACCACGCTTGCCGCCTTGATGTTGGCATTGTCGCTGCCTGCGGTGGCAAAAGGCCCGAAAGTGGATTACACCCACGCTGGCGTTACCGCCATTGACATGAAAAATGCCAATAAAGTCAAATGGCTGACCGTAGAGCAAATCCGCGATAGCCTGAAAAACACGCCACCCATGACGGTAACATTTGACATTGATGATACGGTTTTGGTGTCTTCACAATGTTTCTATTATGGCAAAAACACTTTTTCGCCCGATAGTTACGATTATTTGCACAATCAGGCATTTTGGAATTTTGTGGCAGATGGTTGCGACCGCATGTCCATTCCCAAAGAATCGGCAAAAAAATTGATTGATATGCACCAAGCGCGTGGCGACCAAGTGATTTTCATCACAGGACGCACAGGTCATGCCAACAACGACCCCAGCCGTTTGGACGTTTTGGGTACGATTTTGGAACGCACGTTTAAAGTGAAAAACATGCAGCCCATCAATTACACCAATGACACACCCGTTGAACCCTATAAATACGACAAAACCCATTATATTGTGAAACACAAATCGCAACTTCACTATGGCGACAGCAACGATGACGTGCTGGCAGCGCGTGAAGCGGGCATTCGTGGCATTCGCGTGATGCGTCCGCCTGTAAGCACCAATCGCCCCTTGCCAATCAATGGCGGTTATGGCGAAGAGGTGTTGGTGGATTCATCTTATTGATTGAATTGGGGAGAGGGTTTGTTGAACAGCATACCCTCTCCCCAGCTCTCTACCACAGGGAGAGGGGGCAAAGTAACTTAAATTTATAGTCGCTTAAAATTAAAAATACTACTGCGTTGCCCACGCCCTTATGTACCAGATGTACACGGCGGGCGTGGTCGCCTTGTCCTATTTTTATTTTAAGCGACTATATCAATCACTTTTATCACGAAAATGCCGTTTCCTGATTGTGAAACGGCATTTTGTTTTTTCAGGCAGCCTGAAACCCATCAATAGGCAATTTCGCCATCAAACACTTTGACGGCTGCGCCTGTCATCATCACGTCTTCGCCTTCCGACCATATGATGTGCAAATCGCCACCGCGAAGTTGCACGCGCACAGGCTCGCCCGCCGCCAACAAACCCAAACGCACACCCGACACCACCGCCGCACACGCTCCCGTGCCACAGGCTTGCGTTTCGCCTGCACCGCGTTCATACACGCGCAATTTGATGTTGTGTTTGTCCAACACTTCCATGAAGCCCACGTTCACGCGCTCGGGGAAACGCGGGTGTTTTTGCAAAGCGGCACCCCAATCGGCAACGGGCGCGGTTTCCACATCACCCACCAACATTACCGCGTGGGGATTGCCCATGCTCAACAGCGACATTTCCGCGCTGTCCAAATCTTGCACCACGATGTAGGTAAGCTGCCCTGCTTGTTCGTTGCTGCGCAAAATGAAAGGCAAATCTTCGGGCTGAAAACGCGGCTGCCCCATATTGACCGTTACCAAACCGTCATCGTTTAAACGTGGTTTGATGATGCCTTTGGCGGTTTCCACGATGATTTCGTGTTTGTCGCTCAAACCTTGTTCCGCCACAAATTTGACGAAACAGCGTGCGCCATTGCCGCATTGTTGCACTTCGCTGCCATCGGCGTTGAAAATGCGGTAGCGGAAATCCACATCGGCTTTATCGGTGTGTTCGACCAGCAGCAGTTGGTCAAAGCCGATGCCTGTGTGTCGGTCTGCCCATGCTGCGATGGGGGCGGTGTGGGGGTCAAAATTGTGGCGCGTGCCGTCAATGACCATAAAGTCGTTGCCCAAGCCGTGCATTTTGCTGAATGTGAGTTTGTTCATGATTTGCTCCAAAAAAAGGGGGTTTGGCATTGTAGCCGTGAATGCTTGCCAATAACAGCGTATAATGCACCTTTTTGGTTTTCAGGCAGCCTGAATATGACAAATACGCCACACGAAGCCGTGCGCCTGTCCAAACGCATGGCAGAATTGAACCTTTGCTCGCGCCGCGAAGCCGACCAATATATTGAACAAGGTTGGGTTAAAGTCAATGGCAACGTTGCCGTGTTGGGACAAAAAGTCCTGCCCAGCGACCGCATTGATTTGGACAAACTCGCCCACCAACAACAAGCCCAGCGCGTGACCATTTTGCTGAATAAGCCTGTGGGATTTGTGAGCGGGCAGCCTGAAAAAGACTACCGCGCCGCCGTAGAGCTGATTACCGCCGACAACCATTGGGAAGGCGACACCAGCCGCATTCCCTTTGACGTGAAACAATTAAAAGGGCTGGCACCTGCGGGGCGTTTGGACATTGATTCGGTGGGATTGCTGGTGCTGACGCAAGACGGACGCATTGCCAAACAGCTCATCGGCGAACATTCAGGCAGCGAAAAAGAATATTTGGTGCGCGTAAAAGGCAAATTATCGGAAAACGGCTTGGCATTGCTCAATCACGGTTTGAGCTTGGACGGCGAAAAACTGCGCCCTGCCCAAGTTTCATGGCAAAACGAAGACCAGTTGCGTTTCATTTTAAAACAAGGCAAAAAACGCCAAATTCGCCGAATGTGTGAATTGGTGGGTTTGCGCGTGGTGGGCTTGAAACGCATACGCATAGGCAAAGTGAAATTGGGCGCATTGCCCACAGGCAAATGGCGGTATTTGGGCGACAATGAGCGGTTTTGATGATGCGTCAAAAAGGCTGCCTGAAAACACACAATTTGTGTTCAGGCAGCCTGAAACCTTTGCAAAACTCAGTTCATAGTGGCAAATTTCACATCTGTCCTGTTTAGACTTACAGAAATTTTTATTTTTATCAATAACGTGAACTCGGGATAAGTCACTGTCAATTTGCCAACAAACCTGCCCTCTCTCCCTATGGGAGAGAGTTGGAGAGAGGGTTTGTTGAGCAGCATACCCTCTCCCCAGCCCTCTCCCACAGGGAGAGGGAGCAAAGTGACTTAAATTGATTAATCACTTTTATCCCGAAATCGCGTTATCAATAAATTGAAAAAAGGGCGGATATGAAATCCGCCCCTACGTCAGTTTAAAAGTAGGTTTTGCAAAGGTTTCAGCCTGCTTTTATGTTTGTTTAAGATATTGATTTTTTGGTGGTGGTCTTTTCATCATCATGGTATTTTTGTTCCAACTCATACCAATTAATGTGGCGCGTAAAATACATCACACCAAACAAGGTGGCAAACAACAAACACGAACCCACCACCAAATTGTATTCTTGCAAGCGCAGCAGCACAAACATGGTGGCATACGACACAATCAACAAACCCGCCATCAAATGCACCCCCTTTTGGCTTGCCAGCACATATTGCAAATACCACCACAGCAAGCCAATGCACGCCACAGCCCCCAGCACATACGCCGCCACAAAACCAATGTGTTCCGCAAACGACAACAGCAGCAAATAAAACAGCGACAATGCCGCCCCCACCAGCAAATATTGTATGGGGTGGATGTGCCAATCTTGCAAAATCTCACTCAAAAAGAAAACCGAAAACACCATAATCACCAATAGCATACCGTATTTCATGCTGCGGATAATCATGCGGTAATCCATCTCGCCCAAAAGCGGACTGGAATGGTAAGATAAACGCTGCTCTGCCAAATTGTTAATCAACATCAAAACCAAAGAAAACACCACGCACAATGCCAAAAAGTGCCATAATTTTTTGCTCATTTTGTTGCAACTCCATTTTGTTGGTTGGAATAAAAGACGTTCAGGCTGCCTGAAACCTTTCCCCTCCCCTGCTTGCGGGGGAGGGTTAGGGTGGGGGTGGCAAAACAAAAGTCGCGTACCGAAAAGCTGCCTGAAAACGCCATTATCGCAAAGCAAAATGAAATTACCGTGTATCAATCATGAAGATTTCATAAAGATAAAATAATGAAACCATTGCCATGAATCCACATATCCTAATCCTTGAAGATGAACGCGAAATTGCCGAATTGATTGAAATGGCATTGCAACGCGCCCATTACACCACCCAAATTGCCGTTACCGCCGCGCAAGCCCAAGCATTTTTGGCACAAGAAAAATGCGATTTGCTGTTGCTGGACGTGGGTTTGCCCGACATCAACGGCTTTGATTTTTTGAAGATGATTCGCGCTCAATCGCCTTTGCCCGTTATCATGCTCACGGCGCAAGATGAGGAAATTGACCGCATTTTGGGCTTGGAATTGGGCGCAGACGATTATTTGGGCAAACCATTTAGCCCACGCGAATTGTTGGCGCGAATCAAAGCCGTGTTGCGCCGCACCCAAATCATCAACAAGCAGCCTGAAACCCCCATCGCCGCCCCATGGCAAGACGACACCGAATCACATTGCATACGCCATTGTGGACAAGCCTTGCCGCTCACCTTGGGCGAATACCGCCTGTTGCGTACGCTGCTCCATCGGCAAGGGCGCGTGTTCAGCCGCGAAGAATTGCTCATCGCCATGTTTGGCAATCAGCACCCTTCCGACCCCAATACCATCAACACCCACATTCGCGCCTTGCGCCAAAAATTGCGTACCGCCAACATTGACGAGCAAGTCATACGCACACATCATGGTTTGGGATACAGTTTTTCATGTTGAAATATTTTAAAAACATCAGTTTGCGTTTGTTTTTTCTGCTGTTGGGTTTGTGTATTTTGCTCACAGCGTGGGCGTGGTGGCACAACAGCCCGCACATTCGCATACTCATCGGCTTGAATTTGTTGATATTGGCAACTTTGGCATGGTGGCTGGCAAAAAGCATCAACCGCATTCGCCAGTATGCCGAAGCCATGGCTGCCAATCGCGTTGCCCCCAAACCGCAATTTGGCGAAAGCTATTTGGCGCGTTTGGTCAATGCCATTGCCCATTTGCGCGATGAACTGAATCATCGCCAACAGATTGAAAATTATGTATTGGGCTTAACCCACGAACTGAAAACGCCACTCACCGCCCAACACGCCGCTTTGGAATTGCTCCAAGACAGCCATTTGAGCCACGAACAGCACGAATTGATACAGCGATTGTCGCGCAATGTGCAAAAACAGCAGCAGTTGATTACGCAATTATTGGAATTGGCGCGTTTGGAAAATTGCGATGCGCTCACTGCCACGCAAAGTGTGTCGCTGTATGATTTGGCTTTTCAGGCAGCCCAAGATGCCCAAAATGCCTGTTCTGCCAAACAGTTGCACATTCAAATAGATGAAATGCCCCACACACCATATGTGCAGGGCAACCCCATTTTGTTGCGTCAAGCCATAGACAATTTATTGTATAACGCGGTGGATTTTGCCGATTCAGGCAGCCTGATTCACCTTCATTTTGCCCACACCGCACAAACCCTGTGTTTGCACATGGACAATCAAGGCAGCCCCATTCCCGATTACGCGCTGGCAAAAATTCCGCAACGTTTTTATTCGCTGCCACGCGCCAACGGTCGGCGCAGTAGCGGTTTGGGATTGAGTTTTGGTGGCGCAAATCATGCGTTTGCACGGTGGCACGTTCAGGCTGCACAATCGGGAAAATGGGGTGCGTGCCAGTTTGATTTTTGAAAGATAAGGGCTTAATCCACCGCCGCCAACACATTTTTCAACCAAGTCCAAAACACGCCAACCGATTGAATTTGCACACGTTCATCGGGCGAATGCGGCATTTCAATCGTGGGACCAAACGATGCCATTTGCCAATGCGGATAGTGGGTCGCCAAAATGCCGCATTCCAAACCAGCGTGAATCACGCCAATTTCAGGCTGCTTGCCCAGCAATTTTTCGCCTTCACGCGCCAAAATTTGCGTGATTGCCGCGCCCACCACAGGTCGCCAACCCGCATACGCGCCACTTAATTGTGCCGTGCCGCCTGCCAATTCAAACAAATCGCTCATGCGTTGCGCCAAATGGTTACGCGCAAAATCGTTTTGCGAGCGCAACAAACAATACACGTTCAGGCTGCCTGAAACGCATTCCACCTTCGCCAAATTGCTGGACGTTTCCACCAAATTGGCAACGTCCAAATTCATCGCGTCCACACCGTTGGGGCAGGCGTTTAAAACGCGCAGTACGCGCTCTTGGCTTTCTTTTGTGAAACACATGTTGGTGGCAGAATGCGCGTGCAATTCAATTTGGCAATTCTGGTCTTCGCTGGACAGGGTTGCCTTGATTTTTTCAAACAAAACGTGAATTTGATTGTGCAAAAATGCCCATTCACGCTGGCTGAAAAACACCGCTTCGGCTTCACGCGGAATGGCGTTGCGTAAAGTGCCGCCCTGTACATCTGCCAATGCAATCTCATCGCCCAAATCGCGCAAAATCTGCACCAAAATTTTGATGGCATTGCCGCGCTGTTTGATGATGTCTATGCCCGAATGACCGCCTTTCAAACCGCGTACCGTCAGGCGAAACGCCGTGCCTGTTGCCGTTTGCGTGGTGGTGGGCAGGCTGAAAGTCGCGTCCACACCGCCCGCGCAGCCAATGCAAATTTCGCCCAAGGTTTCCGAATCCAAATTGAGCAAAATGTCGCCTTTGAGCCAGCCTGCCTGCAAGCCCAACGCACCGTCCATGCCGCTTTCTTCGCTGGCGGTAAACAGGCATTCCAAATTGCCATGTGCAATGTTGTCGCTCGCCAAAACCGCCAAGGCTGCTGCCGCGCCTATGCCATTGTCCGCGCCCAAAGTGGTGCCACGCGCCTTGACCCAATCGCCATCAACATAGGGCAAAATGGGGTCGGTGGCAAAATTGTGCTGGCTGTCGTGGTTTTTTTGCGCGACCATGTCCAAATGCGCTTGCAAAATCACGCCTTGTGCCTGTTCTTTGCCTTGCGTGGCGGGTTTGCGAACAACAATATTGCCAGTCTTATCGCGTTCGGCTTGCAAATTCAAACGCTTAGCTTCGTCCAAAACAAACTGCTGCACCGCCTCTTCCTGATAAGTGGGGCGTGGAATGGCACACAATTTGGCAAAATAATCCCACACAATTTGCGGTTCAAGTTTGGATAAGGGCATGGTTTTTCCTTTAAAAATGACTTTTCAGGCAGCCTGAAACACGCAAAACCGATTTTCGGGTAAAATTCGGCTGTTTTTATTTTATTTCAGGCAGCCTGAAAATTTTGATTGAATGAAAGACAATTATGTTAAACAAAGACCAATTCGCCGACAACCACTTTATCCGCACCATCATTGAAGACGACCTGCAAAGCGGCAAACACACCGCCATTCAAACCCGCTTCCCCCCCGAACCCAACGGCTATTTGCACATCGGACACGCCAAATCCATTTGCCTGAATTTTGGCTTGGCGTATGTGTTTGACGGCAAATGCAATTTGCGTTTTGACGACACCAATCCCGAAAAAGAAAACCAAGAATACGTTGATTCCATTAAAGAAGACGTACAATGGCTCGGCTTTCAATGGCAAGGCGAACCGCGCTATGCCTCTGATTATTTTGACCAATTATTTGATTACGCAGTCGGCTTAATCAAAGAAGGCAAAGCCTACGTTTGCGATTTAACGCCAGAAGAAATGCGCGAATATCGCGGCACGCTCACCGAAGCAGGCAAAAACAGCCCCTACCGCGACCGCACCGCAGAAGAAAACCTTGATTTATTCATGAAAATGCGTGATGGCGCGTTCCCAGACGGCAGCAAAACCCTGCGCCTGAAAATTGACATGGCATCGGGCAACATCAATATGCGCGACCCCGTGATTTACCGCATACGCCGCGCCCACCACCACAACACAGGCGACAAATGGTGCATTTACCCCATGTACGACTACACCCACGCCATTTCCGATGCCATTGAAAACATTACCCATTCTTTGTGTACTTTGGAATTTGAAGCGCACCGTCCGCTTTACGATTGGGTGTTGGACAACATTCCCAGCCCCAGCCAACCGCGCCAATACGAATTTTCGCGTTTGGAATTGCTGTACTCCATCACATCAAAACGCAAATTAAACCAACTGGTTAGCGAAAACCACGTTTCAGGCTGGGACGACCCACGCATGCCCACCATTTCGGGTATGCGAAGACGCGGCTACACGCCCGAAGGCTTGCGCCTGTTTGCCAAGCGCGTGGGCATTTCCAAATCCGAAAACATCGTGGACATGGACGTGCTGGAAGGCGCAATCCGCGAAGATTTGGAGCATGCTGCGCCGCGTTTGATGGTGGTGTTGAACCCACTGAAAATCACTTTAACCAATTTTGAACAAGGCAAAACGCAAAGTCGCACAGCCGCTTTCCACCCCAATAACGACAGTTTTGGCGAACGTGAAGTGCCAATCAGTTCAACCATTTACATTGAGCAAGACGATTTTGCCGAAGAACCACCAAAAGGCTGGAAACGTTTGACTTTGGGTGGCGAAGTGCGTTTGCGCCACGGTTACGTCATCAAATGCGATGAAGTGGTGAAAGATGAAAACGGTCAAATCATTGAATTGAAATGCAGTATTGACCACGACACTTTGGGCAAAAACCCCGAAGGGCGCAAAGTGAAAGGCGTGATTCATTGGGTGTCTGCCGAACACGCCGCGCCAATCAAGGTGCGCCTGTATGACCGCCTGTTTACGGTGGAACGCCCAGACGCGGTGCGTGGCGATGATGGCGAATATTTGCCGTTTACCGATTTCATCAATCCGCAATCAAAACAAGAAATTACCGCATTTGCCGAAAGTGTGGTGAACGATTTGCCGCCCGAAAGCCGTTGGCAATTTGAGCGCGTGGGCTATTTTGTTACCGACCGCCACGACCACAAACAGGGGCAAATGCCTGTGTTCAATCGCACGGTTACGCTGAAAGATGGGTTTCAGAAGTAATTTTTTGATTTGAAAATGTTTCAGGCAGCCTGAATTGTTGTCCGCTTGGACTTTTCAGGCTGAAACTTTTGCAAAACCTACTTTTAAACTGATGTAGAAGCGGATTTCATATCCGCCTCTTTTCAATTTATGTAAAAATAGGACAAGTGTAGGGTGCAACTTGTTGCACCATTTTCCTGATAAAACATGAACTTGGTGCAACAAGTTGCACCCTACATGGTGTCCCAAAAATAAAAATTTCTGCAATTCTAAACAGGGCAGATATGAAATCTGCCCCTACAAACCGAGTTTTGCAAAAGTTTTAGGCTGCCTGAAACGCAGTTCAGCGTAGCGCAATCATTTTTGCTTATTGGCAAACATCTGCCACAACAACAAAGCCGCCCCCAACCACAATTTGGTTTTGCCACGACCATACGTCATCGCCATTTTCCAAGCAGGATTGTTGTGGGTCATGTCGCTGGCAAGTTGCGCCATGTTCATTAATTGGCTGCTTTTTTGGCTGGGACGCGTTTGCCGTTTGCGTTGGCGCGATGTTTCCACTTTCAAACGTGCCAACTGGCATTGTAATTCCAACAGGGCGCGTTCTTCTTGTTGCGTTAATTCATTTTTTTTCATGTTCAATGGTCTCCTGTTGCGGTGCGCTGCCGTTGAGTATGCGTAAATCGTCTTGTAAGGCTTGCAGGGTGTCGTTCATCAGACTGCTGCTGTTGCGCCACAGGTGCGGAATCCAACACAATAAAGCCAAAGCCAGCAGCAAACACGCCACGGTCGTGCCAAAAAAGACCCAAATTTTGACCTCGTGCGCCAAAACGGTGTTTAAACCAAACATCAGCGCAATCAAGCCCACCAGCAACAAAACCACCGCCACCAACACCGCCGCCAAAATGGTGATGACGCTTGCCAGTTGCTCGTTCAAATCCAAGCGCAATAAGCGCAATCGCAGCAAAAGCAAATCGCTGCCTTGTGAAATGAGCGTTTTGAAATGATTGATTTCTTGTTTTAAATTCATGAAAACCCCTTTCAGGCTGCCTGAAACGTTTTCGCCCCCAATTCCCCATAACTGGGATTGGGGGCGAGACTGCCTTTGATTCAATTAAGGATTAGCGGCGATTCAACAGCACGCCCACCACCAAGCCCGCCAAAGCGGCAAAACCCATGGCATAATAAGGTTTTTCATTCACATAATCATCGGCGCGTTTGGCGTGGTGTTTCACTTGTTCCACAGCGCGTTCTTCCAAGGATTGGAAACGTTCTTGTGCCAAATTCAGTTTGCGTTCCAATTTGGCTTTCAAGGCTTGGGTTTCTTCTTCGCCACGTTCTGCGCCTTCGCGATACAAATCTTCCACATCGCGCAATACGGTGCGGATTTCTTTCAACAAGGCTTCTTTTTGGGCTTCAAATTCACGTTTCATGATGTAACTCCTTGAATAATTATTGAAAAACCATGCTTTGCAGCGATGGTGTTTTCACTATAACACCGACTTTATCCATTTGGCAAGCGAAAAAAGCATTTTTCTTTTTGTCAAAAACGACACAATCTGCCAGCCAAAAACAAAAGTTATGTACAAAAAATGGGTATGAAGGGTGTGGATAAGCCGATTAGTGAAATGAAATTAAATGATAAATTGCCCATGCCTATTTTTTAAGCAGCCCCAATCGCGGTATTGACAAAACGCATTTTCAGGCAGCCTGAAACCTTTGCAAAACTTACTTTTAAACTGACATAGGGGCGGATTTCATATCCGCCCATTTTTCAATTTATTGATAACGCGATTTCGGGATATAAAGTGATTGATAAATTTAAGTCACTTTGCTCCCTCTCTCTGTGGGAGAGGGCTGGGGAGAGGGTATGCTGCTCAACAAGCCCTCTCTCCAACGCTTTCCCATAGGGAGAGAGGGCAGGTTTGTTGGCAAATTGACAGTGATTTATCCCGAGTTCACGTTATTGATAAAAATAAAAATTTCTGCAAGTCTAAACAGGACAGATGTGAAATTTGCCCCTATGAACTGAGTTTTGCAAAAGTTTCAGCCTTTCTTTCTTTGTCCTACAAAAAATGTTTTTTTGACTTTGGCGACTTATTTTTTAAAAAAGTAAGCCAAATACATGAATGCGGAACGGTTTGCGTTTCAAAAAACATTTCAGGCAGCCTGAAAAGTGATTTTTGGTATAAAATCATGTGTTATTTTGTTTCAGGCAGCCTGAAACCCCTTTCCCATAAAAATCAAAGGAACACAAAATGCCCGATTACCGCTCCAAAACCTCCACACACGGCAGAAACATGGCTGGTGCGCGCGCCCTTTGGCGTGCCACAGGCGTGGCAGAATCCGATTTTGGCAAACCCATTATCGCCATTGCCAACTCGTTTACCCAATTCGTACCGGGGCACGTCCACTTGCACAATATGGGGCAACTGGTGGCGCGTGAAATTGAAAAACACGGCGCAATCGCCAAAGAATTCAACACCATTGCCGTTGATGACGGCATTGCCATGGGTCATGGTGGCATGTTGTACAGCTTGCCCAGCCGCGATTTGATTGCCGACAGCGTGGAATACATGGTCAATGCCCATTGTGCAGACGCGCTGGTTTGCATTTCCAACTGCGACAAAATCACCCCTGGTATGCTGATGGCGGCTTTGCGTTTGAACATTCCCACCGTATTCGTGTCGGGCGGCCCGATGGAAGCAGGTAAAGTGATTGGCGCAATTCACATTGCCGACAACCGCAAACTGGATTTGGTGGACGCGATGGTGGAAGCCGCCAACGACCAAGTTTCCAACGATGCGGTCAAAGAAATTGAACAAAACGCTTGCCCCACTTGCGGTTCGTGTTCGGGTATGTTTACCGCGAACTCCATGAATTGCTTGACCGAGGCTTTGGGTTTGTCGTTGGCGGGCAATGGTTCGCTGTTGGCAACGCATTCGGGTCGCAAAGAATTGTTTTTGGAAGCCGCGCGCCTGATTGTGGACATCACCAAACGTTATTACGAACAAAACGATGAAACCGTGTTGCCACGCAGCATTGCCACCAAGCAAGCCTTTGAAAATGCAATGAGTTTGGACGTGGCAATGGGCGGTTCAACCAACACCGTTTTGCATTTGCTCGCCGCCGCACGTGAGGCGGAAGTGGATTTCAAAATGGCGGACATTGACCGCATCAGCCGTCAAGTGCCTTGTTTGTGCAAGGTCGCGCCCAATTCCAAAGATTATTATATGGAAGACGTACACCGCGCAGGTGGCGTGATGGCGATTTTGAACGAATTGGCAAAAGCAGGTAAATTGCACACCGATGTGTACAACGTGCATTCAGGCAGCCTGAAAAATGCTTTGGCAAAATGGGACGTGTCCAACCCTGAAAATGCCGTTGCCATTCAACGCTTTAAAGCCGCCCCTGCTGGCATTCGCACGGTGGAAGCCTTTTCCCAATCACGCGAATGGAAAACCCTTGATTTGGATAGACAAAATGGCTGTATCCGCAGCGTGGAACACGCTTATTCGCAAGATGGCGGTTTGGCGGTGCTGTTTGGCAACATTGCCGAACGCGGTTGCGTGGTCAAAACAGCAGGCGTGGACGAAAGCATTTGGCGATTCACAGGTCGTGCGCGTGTGTTTGAAAGCCAAGATTCAGCCGTTGCCGCGATTTTGGACAACCAAATTGTGGCAGGCGACATCGTGATTATCCGCTACGAAGGTCCGAAAGGTGGACCGGGTATGCAAGAAATGCTCTACCCCACTTCTTATTTAAAATCAAAAGGTTTGGGAAAACAATGCGCCTTGCTCACAGACGGACGTTTCTCGGGCGGCACATCGGGTTTGTCCATCGGACACGCTTCGCCCGAAGCGGCAGAAGGTGGCGCAATCGGCTTGGTACGCGAAGGCGACACGGTCAAAATTGACATTCCCAACCGCAGCATTCATCTTGATGTTTCCGATGAAGAATTGGCGGCAAGACGCGCTGAAATGGAAAGTCGCGGCAGCCGCGCATGGAAACCTGAAAACCGTGAACGCCACGTTTCAGCCGCTTTACGCGCCTATGCCGCGATGACGACTTCGGCGGATACAGGCGCGGTGCGTGATGTGTCGCAAGTTGAGAAATAATTGATATTTAGCTGTCAATAAAGTTTCAGGCAGCCTGAAAGTCAAAAAAATGGCTTTTCAGGCTGCCTGAAAATATTTTTCGCCACATTGCCAAAGAAAATCATGATTAACGATAAATGCTTGAAATCTTGTGAATGTCGGCTCGGAGAGCCGACCTACGCTTGCTATTATTCCACCAAGTAAGAGATAAGACCATGTTTACAATCAATAATCAAAATTTAGATATGAGTCATATTTACTATCAAGAAAAAAAATATGGCATCAATACTCAACAAAAAGAAGTGTATTCTTTCTTATGGAGTGAAAATATAGACCTTTTTCTCAGTATTTGTCAAAAAAATATTGATGATTTCATTTTAGACTGTACGTTTGACAGTTATGATGATTTAAATGGACTAGAAATAGAGTATCTATATAATCTAAATTTTCCAAACTCATCTTCTCTATTAAGAAATAATCCAAATGAGTTTTGCGACTTATTATACAAATATCAAAATTTACTAATATTTACACCAATATTCCACAATAATACATATAACTGGCAGGATAGTAATATTTTTATTATTAATCCTATTCAATCAATTTCAATAGAAAATAATCATATAAAAATACAAGGAATAGGATACTTCCTAAACAAGTAATTGAAAAATACTTTTTATCATTTAAAGCAAACGTACAAGCGTAGTGTGGGTGCTTGCACCCACGCATTCTATTACTTATTGTTTTTCATTGAAATTTCCTTTCAGCACTCGTAGGTCAGCTCTCCGAGCCGACATTCACAAAATTTCAGATACTTATTGCTAAAAAAACTGAGTCGGCTCGGAGAGCCGACCTACGCCATATCCCAATATTTTATAGGGTAACGAAAGGCAGCCTGAAAACCCAAAAATGGCTTTCAGGCTGAAACTTTTGCAAAACTCAATTCGTAGGGGCAGATTTCATATCTGCCCTGTTTAAACTTGCAGAAATTTTTATTTTTATCAATACAAAATGAAACACCATGTAGGGTGCAACTTGTTGCACCATTTTCCTGATAAAACATGGATTTGGTGCAACAAGTTGCACCCTACACTTGTCCTATTTTGAAATGCATGAAACCTAAATTGAAAAGGGGCGGATATAAAATCCGCCCCTACATCAATTTAAAAGTGGGTTTTGCACAGGTTTCAGGCTGCCTGTTTTGACAAAATCACACGTTAAACAAGAAGTGAATCACATCGCCATCTTGCACCACATATTCCTTGCCTTCGGCGCGCATTTTGCCTGCTTCTTTGGCTTTGGTTTCGCCGCCGAGCGCAATAAAATCATCATAAGCAATCACTTGGGCGCGAATGAAACCGCGTTCAAAATCGGTGTGAATCACACCAGCCGCTTGTGGGGCTGTGTCGCCTTTTTTGATTGTCCATGCGCGGACTTCTTTCACACCCGCCGTGAAATAGGTTTGCAAGCCCAATAAATCGTAACCTGCTCTAATTAAACGGTTTAAGCCCGCCTCTGCCATGCCCATTTCGGCTAAAAATTCGGCTTTTTCTTCATCGTCCAATTCGGCAATTTCGCTTTCCAGCGCGGCGCAAATGGCAACAATGGGGGCGTTTTCACGGTTTGCCAATTCGGTTAATTTGTCCAAATGGGGGTTGTTTTCAAAGCCGTCTTCCGCCACGTTTGCCACATACATTGCAGGTTTTGCCGTCAATAAAAACAAAGGTTTGAGCAATGCCAATTCTTCCTTGTCCAAACCGAATGAGCGGATTGGCTTGCCTTCGTTCAAATGCGGCAGCAGTTTTTCCAAAATGGCGACCAGTTTTTGTGCGTCTTTGTCGCCTGCTTTGGCGCGTTTGCCTTCGCGCAAAATGGCTTTTTCCACGCTCGCCAAATCCGCCAAAGCCAATTCGGTGCCAATGGTTTCAATGTCGGCAATCGGGTCAACTTTGCCTGCAACGTGAATGATGTTGTCATCGTCAAAACAACGCACCACGTTCACAATCGCATCGGTTTCGCGAATGTTCGCCAAAAACTGATTGCCCAAACCTTCGCCACGACTTGCACCTGCCACCAAGCCTGCAATGTCCACAAATTCCACAATCGCAGGCTGCATTTTTTGTGGATTGACGATTTTTGCCAATTCTGCCATGCGTGGGTCGGGGACTTCCACAATGCCCACATTCGGTTCAATGGTGCAAAATGGGTAGTTTGCCGCCTCAATGCCCGATTTGGTTAAAGCGTTGAATAAGGTGGATTTTCCCACATTGGGCAAACCCACGATGCCGCATTTTAAACTCATGATGTTGCTTTCGTTGAATCAAAATAAAGGGGCGATTTTAACACAAAGGCTGCCTGAAAAACGCATTTCACGTTTTCAGGCAGCCTGAAAATCAAACCGATGATTTAGCCAAACATTTTCATCATGCTGTCCAAAATGGCAAAGTTCACAAAGTCAATGAAAAACGCGCCCACCAATGGCACAATCAAAAAGGCTTTGTGTGATGAACCGAAAGTGTTGGTAATGGATTGCATATTGGCAACAGCAGTTGGCGTTGCGCCCAAGCCAAAACCGCAATGTCCAGCCGCCAGCACCGCCGCGTCATAATCGCCACCCATGAATTTGGCGGTAACGAAATAAGCATACAAAATCATCACCACGGTTTGCACGCCCAAGATGATTATCATTGGGCCTGCCAAATCTGCCAGTTGCCACAATTTCAAGCTCATCAACGCCATCGCCAAAAACAGGCTCAATGATGCGTTGCCAAACACGTCAATCGCGCGGTCAAACATATCAAATTTGAACACGGTGGTTAAAACATTGCGCAACACCACGCCACAACCAATCGCCCACACAAATTGGGGCAATTTCAAATCGGGCAAGGCTTTAACCATAAACGATGAAAAAGCCAAACAAGCCGCAAACAATGCCATGGTTTCAATGGCAGAAGTCGCGGTAATCAAGCGTTGGTGGCGCGCATCTTCAAAAGTGGTTTCATCGTAAGATTGGGATTTTTCATCAACTGCGGTGGCTTGGTTTTCCAAAGGTTTGCGACCCATTTTATTGACCAAACGGCGTGCCACAGGTCCCCCAATCAAACCGCCTGCCACCAAACCATAAGTGGCTGAAACCATCGCAATTTCCACCGCGCTGGGTACTTTGTAGGTTTCGGTTAAAATTTTGCCATAAGCCGCACCTGTGCCGTGTCCGCCCGTCAATGTGATTGAGCCTGTAATCAAGCCCATAAGTGGGTGTTGTCCCAAAGCGGTTGCCAAACCCACGCCCACCGCATTTTGAATGATGATGAACACGCTCACAATGATTAAGAACGCCACCAAAGGCATACCACCTTGTTTCAAACGCGAAAAATCGGCAGACAAACCAATGGACGCAAAGAAAATCATCATGAACGCACTTTGCAAAGACGCTTCAAAAGTAAACGAAATGCCTTGCGTGTACAAAATGGACATGACCAATGCGGCTACCAAACCACCTGCTACGGGTTCGGGAATGTTGAAATCGCGCAAAAATTTGATTTTTTGCACCAATACACGCCCAATCAGCAACACAATGGTTGCCATAATGAGCGTGTAATAACCATTTAAAACAATGGGTTCTGCTTGCATAATTGACTCCTAATCAAATGAAAAATGCTGTTTCAGGCTGCCTGAAAAACACGGCATAATAGGATAATGGTTAAAGTTTGTCAAAAAATGAAAACGTAAATGCCAAAATCAGGCAAATTTGTTGTGTTTTATGCCAAAATCACAATCAAAAGCAGCCTGAAAAGTCCCAAGGGACAACAATTCAGGCTGCCTGAAACATCAAATGGATTTAATCTTGACTTTGATTTTCGCGTTTTGCCAAACGTTCTTCCCAGAAAGTTGCGCCTTCAATGCCCATTTTTTTCGGGTCAAAGGTATAGTGTTTCACACCTGCTTTTTTCTGTTCTTCATAGTCTTTCAAAGCATGAATGGTCGGTTTGCTCTTTAAGAAAATCACGATGATGCCGACAATATTCAGCCAAGCCATCAAGCCCACGCCCACATCGCCAATTTCCCACACATAGCCCGCGCTGTTTACCGCACCATACGCCACCGATGCCATCAAAATCACTTTCACAAACACGATGAAAAAGGTGTTTTCTTTCACTTTGCGTGTCAAATACGCCATATTGGTTTCGGCAATGTAGTAATACGCCAAAATCGTGGTAAACGCAAAGAAGAAAATGGAAAAGCCCGTAAACACATTACCAAACGAACCAAACACGCTGGAAACCGCCATTTGTGTGAATGCAGGCCCATTGATTTCGGTGGCAGCAGCCACATTTTGCACCAAAAACTGCCCTTTTTCCAAAGTGCCTTGAATATTGTATTGACCCGTAATCAAAATCATGAACGCGGTGGCAGAGCAAACGAACAAAGTGTCCACATACACCGAAAAGGCTTGCACAAAACCTTGTTGTGCAGGGTGTTCCACTTCCGCAGCCGCCGCAGGGTGTGGGCCTGTACCCTGCCCTGCTTCGTTGGAATACACGCCGCGTTTCACGCCCCAACCGATTGCCGCGCCAAAACCTGCTTGTGCGCTAAACGCATCGCTCACAATCATGCCAATGATTTCAGGCAGCTTGCCAATGTTCATAAACACAATCAACAATGCCATCAAAATGTAGCCCAACGCCATAAATGGCACCACAATTTCCGTAACATTGGCAATGCGTTTAATCCCCCCAAAAATAATCATGCCCAAAATCACCAAAATAAACAGCAAGGCAATCAATTTGTTCATGCCCACATCGCCAAACGAAGTTTGCACCAAACTGCCTTCGCCCACCACGCTCACAACCGCGTTGGCAACGCCATTGGCTTGTACCCCTGGTAAGAAAATGCCGCAAGCCACCACCGAGGCAATCGCAAAAATCGCGCCATACACTTTGCCCGTACTGCCTTTGAAAAATTTTTCAAAATAATACGCAGGGCCGCCGCGATATTGACCGTTGTCATTTTCCTTGTAAATTTGCGCCAAAGTGGATTCCACATAAGCCGTGCTTGCGCCCAAAAACGCCACCACCCACATCCAAAACACCGCACCAGGACCACCAAAGCCAATCGCAGCCGCCACACCTGCAATATTGCCCATGCCCACACGCCCCGACAAAGCCACCGCCAAAGCCTGAAACGAACTAATCCCTTCGGGGCTGGTGTTGGGTTTGAACAACAGGCGCAGCATTTCCATAAAATGACGCACCTGCATAAACCGCGTGATAATGGAAAAAAACAATCCAGCACCCAAACACAAATAAATGAGTGCCTTACTCCAAATCAAACCATTTAAGGTACCAATGATTTCCTGCATGATGAATTGCTCCTAAAACATAAAAAGGCGAAACGAACCTTACACTTCGTTACATATTTTGACAATATCATACTTTTTAAGGTGTTTTGTCAATTTATTTTTGGGTATTTTGTAATGTGATTGTTCTCATTTGTTTTTTTAATTGCGCCCAAGCCGATTCAGGCTGCCTGAAAAATCCACTTGACGAAGTTAAATAAAAGTAATTATCATTTACTTTATACCCATAAAATTTTTATGGGTATATGATTTTAATTTTTTACTGTGAACGGTAAAATTTAATGTTATCCTTAAATTTGAGAAATGGAGCAGAAAATGATGTTGTTGAATTTACGTCAATTATCCACATATTTGGGATTGGGTTTCGCACTTATGGCGTGTACCCCCAGCGAGCCACAAAAACCTGCTGACACAGCAAAAGCCGCGTCCGAAAGCGTTGCAGGCAGCCTGAAAAGCCAAAACCCTGATGGCAAACACAAATTCACAGTTGTAACCACCTTTACCGTGATTGCCGACATCGCCCAAAATGTGGCAGGCGACGCGGCAGACGTGCAATCCATCACCAAAGCAGGCGCAGAAATCCACGATTACGAACCCACACCCCAAGACATCGCCAAAGTGCAAAACGCCCAACTCATTTTGTGGAACGGCATGAATTTGGAACGCTGGTTTGAAAAATTTTATCAAGATGCGAAAAACGTGCCAGCCGCCATCGTTACCGAAGGCATCACACCCATTCCGATTGCCGAAGGTTCATACAAAGATTTGCCCAATCCACACGCTTGGATGTCGCCATCTAATGCCTTGATTTATGTGGAAAACATCAAAAAAGCCCTGATTGCCCACGACCCCGCCAACAAAGACATTTACAACAAAAATGCCGAAATTTATGCCCAAAAAATCAAAGATTTGGACGCACCACTGCGCGCAAAATTGGCACAAATTCCTGTGGAACAGCGTTGGCTCGTTACCAGCGAAGGCGCGTTCAGCTATTTGGCGAAAGATTATGATTTGAAAGAAGCCTATTTGTGGGCAATCAACGCCGAACAACAAGGTTCGCCCAAACAAGTTAAAGCATTGATTGATAAAGTCAAACAAAACAACATTCCTGTGGTGTTCAGCGAAAGCACCGTTTCAGACAAGCCCGCTCGCCAAGTTGCCAAAGAAACAGGCGCAAAATACGGTGGCGTGTTGTATGTGGATTCGCTGTCTGAACCCGATGGTGCCGTACCCACCTATTTGGATTTGTTGAATGTTACCGTTTCCACCGTTGCGAAAGGATTTGAAAAAGAATGAACGACTTAACCGCCAGCATTGAAGTTCACGATGTCGCCGTCCGCTACAACAACGGACACACCGCCTTGCACGATGTTTCCTTTCATTTACAAGGAGGCACAACCTGTGCTTTGGTGGGCGTTAATGGTGGTGGTAAATCCACTTTATTCAAATCAATCATGGGCTTAATTAAGCCACAACAAGGGCAAATTCGCCTGTGCGGTTTGCCCATTTCACACGCGCTCAAACAAAATCTGGTCGCCTATGTGCCGCAAAGCGAGGAAGTGGACTGGCTGTTTCCCGTTTCCGTGTACGATGTTGTGATGATGGGGCGATACGGTTACATGAATTTTCTTCGTATTCCCAAGCAGTTAGATAAAGAAAAGGTGCAGGCAGCCATGCAGCGCGTGGACATTGCCCACCTTGCCGACCGCCAAATCAGCGAATTATCGGGCGGACAAAAAAAGCGCGTGTTTTTGGCGCGTGCTTTGGCACAACAAAGCAAAATTATCCTTTTAGATGAACCTTTTACAGGCGTAGATGTCAAAACCGAAAAAGCCATTATGGATTTATTGGACGCATTGCGCCACGAAGGGCATTTGATTTTGATTTCCACCCACAATTTGGGAACGGTGCCTGAATTTTGCGACCAAGTTGTGATGATAAACCGCACCGTTTTAGCCGCAGGCAGCACCGAAAGCACCTTTACGCAACAAAATTTGGAGCGCGTGTTTGGTGGCGTATTGCGCCAAATTCGCTTGGCAGGCAAAGACTTACACGATGATGAAGACGCGCGCGCCATCACCATTTTGGCAGACGATGAAATCCCAGCCGTGTTTTACGGACACAAAGATTGCGATGCGCCATTCGGTTGCGTGTGCAAACAAAATGGCGATGTGAGCCATTGCCAAGACAGTCGCCACAAGCGCGTTGCCAATCAAAATATGAATGCACAACGGCAAAAAACCATTGAAATTAAAGTGGAAAAATAGTTTTCAGGCAGCCTGAAAAATCATTTCACATCAAAAATCAATCAGAAAGGAACATCAACATGTGCTACAAAGAGTAGAACAATCGCATTGAAAGCCAGCACCACCGATGTGCAAGTGAATTTTTGGTTGAATGTGGAAGATTATCCACGCATTCCCGAACACAATCGCATTCGTTCTGATGTGATGAACAATGTGGTGCAAGCCCTTGTGAAACACGATTTTTACCTGCCTGCGGACATTGTGGAAGTCAAAAAATTAAATTAAATCAAAATGCCATGTTAGAACTCTTACTTGAACCTTTTGCCTATGAATACATGAACAAAGCCATGATTTTAAGTGGCTTGGTGGGTGGCGTGTGCGCCCTGCTGTCGGGGTATTTGATGTTAAAAGGCTGGTCGCTGATTGGGGACGCGCTTTCACACGCGGTTGTACCAGGGGTGGCGATTGCCTACGCGCTGGGTTTGCCCTATGCGATTGGGGCGTTTTTTTCGGGTTTGCTGGCGGCATTGGCAATTTTGTGGGTCAAATCCATCACCAAATTGCGTGAAGACGCGGTCATTGGTTTTATTTTTACGACTTTTTTTGCGCTGGGCTTGTTCATCATTTCGCTCAACCCCACTGCCGTGAACGTGCAAGAAATCATTTTTGGCAATATCTTGGGCATTGCCGATGAAGACGTGTGGCAAGTGGTCGGCATTATGGGTGTTTCTTTATTGTTTTTATTGATTTTTTGGAAAGATTTGCTGTTGGTGTTTTTTGATGAAGTCCACGCCAAATCGGTGGGTTTGTCGCCCAAATTTTACCAAATCCTGTTTTTCAGCTTATTGAGCGCGTGTGTGGTTGCGGCTTTGCAAACGGTGGGCGCGATTTTGGTCATCGCCATGGTCATTACCCCAGGGGCAACCGCCTATCAACTTACCGATAAATTCCGCCAAATGCTGGTTTTATCGGCAATTTTTGGGGTCAGCACCAGCGTTTTAGGGGTGTATTTGAGCTACTTTTTGGACGGCGCAACAGGCGGTGTCATTGTGTGTTTGCAAACGGCTTTGTTTATTTTGGCGTTTTTGTTTTCGCCCAAATACGGCATTTGGCGTTTCAGGCAGCCTTTCGGTACACAAGCAAATTAAAGTTTTTGCCTTCGGCGACTTACTTTTTAAAAAAGTAAGCCAAATAAACCAAAAAATAAAAGTTACTTCCATTTTATTCAATGACTTAATCTATTCAGGCAGCCTGAAAAAATACCGTCATCATTTTAAAATTTAAAATCAATCATATCAATATGTTATACAATATTTACAACTGGTTTGCAGCCCCATTATCACACGGTTTCATGCAAAACGCGCTCATCACGGCGGTGGTGGTGGGGGCGGTGTGTGCGGTGCTGTCTTGTTTTGTGGTGTTAAAAGGCTGGTCGTTGATGGGCGATGCGGTTTCCCACGCCGTTTTCCCAGGTGTGATTATCGCGTTTTGGTTGGGTGTGCCGATGGCATTGGGCGCGTTTGTGGCTGGTTTGTTTTGCGCGATAAGTGTCGGATTTTTAAAGCATCACACACGCATTAAGGAAGACACGCTGATGGGCATTGTGTTTGCGGGTATGTTTGCATTGGGCTTGGTTTTGTTTCAAAAAATGGACACCGACCAGCATTTGAAACACATTTTATTTGGCAATTTATTGGGCGTGAACCGCGAATTGTTGTGGCAAACGCTGGCGATTTGCGCCATCATTTTCACGGTTATGATGTTGAAAAAACGCGATTTATTGCTGTATTGCTTTGATGTGAGCCACACGCGTGTGGCGGGTTTGTCGGTCAATATTTTGCATTATGGTTTGTTGATTTTGTTGTCGGCAACCATCGTGGTGGCAATGCAGGCGGTGGGCGTGATTTTGGTGGTGGCGATGTTGATTTCACCAGGGATTACGGCATTTGTGTTGTGCAAACGTTTTGATAAAATGCTGTTGGTGGCAATTTTAAGTTCTTGTTTAACCAGTATTTTTGGGGTTATTTGCAGCTATCATTGGGATTCGGCAACGGGCGCGACCATTGTGTTGTTTCAGGCTGCTTTGTTTGTGTTGGCGGTGCTGTGGGCAAAATGGCGCGTGTTTTTGCACGAGAAAAAACGTTTTCAGGCTGCCTGAACAACAAACCCAAACCACATTTCAATGGTTTGGGTTTGTTGATTTTCAATCGGTTTAGGCATTGAGATTGATTTCGGCACTCACGGTTTCCACTTGCTGCAAAGCGGGGCGTGGTGCAACCGTTGCCGCCGCTTTATTGTCGTGCTGAATGCTGACCGCACGCGCTGGCACAATGGTGGAAATGGCGTGCTTGTAAACCATTTGTGTTACAGAAGTATTGCGCAGCAAAACAACATATTGGTCAAACGACTCAACCTGTCCTTGCAATTTAATACCATTAACCAAATAAATGGATACGGGAACGTGTTCTTTACGCAAGGCATTCAAAAAAGGGTCTTGCAATAATTGTCCTTTGGCTGTCATTATGAGTAGCTCCGTTATTGTATTGTCATTTTAAATTGAAATCGGGCAGTTTGCATGGCGCAAGGGCTGGCTTTATTCTGATTGAAAACGACCATCTTTGTTTATTTTTGTAAAATGCGAATGGCACGAATTGTAACGGCAAATTCACATTAACACCAAATGATTTTTACATTTTTTTAAATCAAAACGCAAAAAAAGCATTCAGGCAGCCTGAAAAGCGCAAAATCAGTTAAAATTAGCCCCCATTAAACCATTGCAACACCCTATTTTTGAGAACAACCATGTTGGCACTAAACATCATCAACCATTTGCTCCGACAAAACCCCGAAGTCATGCGGCAATTAAGCGGCTTCAACGGCATTGTTTTGGGGATACAAAGCGCGAGCGTTCGCGTGGTCGGGCGCATAGACGCAAACGGCTTGCTCACGCCCACGCAGCGCATTGCCGACACCGTGTTAATTGTCCACCCCCAAGCCTTGCCCAAATTTTTACAAGGCGATTTGCCCAATTTCAACGATTTAGCCGTAGAAGGCGACATGGAATTGGGCATGAACGTGATGTTTTGCTTTGCCCAAATCCGCTATGCGCCACACCAAGATTTGCGCCAACTGCTGGGTGATGACACCGCCGATAAACTCACCGCCAAAGCCGCCAAAATCGGTAAAACCCTCCAAATTGTGGGGCAAACTTTGCTGTTTCAGGCAGCTTCCATCAACCAAGCCAGCGAACAAGCCCGAATGCAACACAGCCAAATGCACGAAACACTCAACGATTGCGTGGACGAGTTGGACGATTTACGCAACGAAATCCGCATCATCAACAAACGCCTTGAACAACTGGAAAGCAGCCTGAAATCGTATGACTGAACCCAATTTGCGCCAACATCGGCTTTCAGGCAGCCGCAGCTACCGCCTCTGCCGCCAAATCAGCCTTTATTTAGACGATTATTATTTAGATGGCATCATCGGCTTGATTCCCGTGGCAGGCAGCCTGTTAAGCGGTGCATTGAGCTTGGTTTTTGTGTATGCGGCGGTGTTTAAAATTCGCTCGTGGCGATTGGCTTTGGTGGTTTTGTTCAATATTTTGAAAGATTTGATTATTGGCTTAATCCCCTTTTTGGGCAATATTTTGGATTTTTTCTACAAAGCCAACAAACGCAATTTTGCCCTGCTAGACGGCTTTGCCGCAGGCGATGAACACATCGTGCGCCAAGTCAATCAACAAGCCACCCAAGCCCTGATTGGGTTGTTGATTTTGGGGGCATTGGCAATCGGTTTGATTTATTTTACAGTAGAAATCACATTGTGGCTGTTTGCCCATTTGGCGGCTTTAATGTGATATTCAGGCAGCCTTTCTGTACACGAGCAAATTAAAGTTTTTGCCTTCGGCGACTTACTTTTTAAAAAAGTAAGCCAAATAAACCAAAAAAACAATGATTACTTCCATTTTATTCAATGGCTTAATCCATGCAGGCAGCCTGAAATATTTTTTGAAACACAAACCGTTCAGCATTAAAGTATTTGGCTTACTTTTTTAAAAAGTAAGTCGCCGAAGGCAAAACCGTTTTCTATTATGTATTTTCAGGCAGCCTGAAAAACAAAAACAACAATAAATACAAGGAATAAAATCATGTGCCAACTGCTCGGCATGAACTGCAACACCCCCACCGACATCGGTTTTTCCTTTGTTGGATTCAGCAAACGTGGCGGCTTAACCGACCACCACACAGACGGTTTCGGCATCGGCTTTTTTGAACCCAAAGGCAAAGGCTTGCGCCTGTTTTTGGACAACCACCCCTGCGCCACATCGCCCGTAGCCGAATTGGTCAAAAATTACCCCATTCGCTCCGAAAACGTGATTGCCCACATTCGCAAAGCCACCCAAGGCAGAACCATGCTGGAAAACACCCACCCCTTTCAACGCGAATTGTGGGGCGAATATTGGCTGTTTGCCCACAATGGCAATTTAAAAAATTTCAAACCCGATTTTGAAAATGCCTGCTACAAACCCGTGGGCAACACCGATTCAGAAACCGCATTTTGCTTTATTTTGAACGAATTGCGCCACAATTTCCCCCAAAAACCCAGCAATGAAGTGTTGTTTGCCACATTAACCAAATTGGCACGACACATTCGCGATTTTGGTATGTTCAACATCTTGATTTCCAATGGCGATTTCATGTTTGCCCATGCCTGCACGCTGCTGTATTACATTGAACGCAAAGCCCCATTCGGACAAGCCCATTTGGTTGATGAAGACATTGCCATTGATTTTGAAAAATTCACCACCCCCAACGACCGCGTTGCCGTTATCGCCACCCTGCCGCTGACCGACAACGAAACGTGGGGACAATTCGCCCAAGACGAATGCGTGTGGTTTTCACAAGGCACGATTTTGTGGCGCGATTGCCCTGCCAATCCCGTCTATTTGAGCCGCGAAGAAGGCTTACGCATTGCGCGTGAAGCAGGCGCGGCTGCCTGAACAGAAAAATCGGACGGTGTAGGGGACAACTTATCACACCAAACTCATGATTTATCAGGAAAATGGTGCAATAAGTTTTCCCCTACACCGTCCCCATTTTTAAATGAATTAAGCATAAAATCACGAATGCGCTTGCTTACCACAGTTGCAAATGGCTCAATAAAATCCACACCCCCATGCCCAGCAGCAACACGCCACCACCCAAGCCCGCGTATTTGCCGATTTTTTCGCCCAAAATATGCCCCAATTTCATGCCCAAAGCCGCCATCACCGCCGTGGTGCAACCAATCAGCAATGCCATGATGATGATGTTCACGTCCAAAAACGCCAAGCTCACGCCCACTACCATGGAATCCACGCTGGTGGCTAATGCGGTAACACATAAAATAAAATATTGATTTTTATTGGGAAAATTTTTTTCAGGCTGCCTGAAATGGGGGTCGCTGCTTGTGGCGTTTTCATAAATCATCTTCACGCCCAGCCCGCCCAACAGCACAAATGCCAACCAATGGTCATAGCTTTCAATAAACGGTGCGGCTGCCCAACCCAAGCCCCAACCCATAAGCGGCGTTGCCATTTCCACCAAACCGAAGATGCAAGCATATTGAAATATTTGCATTTTGTTGGGCGACTGAATTTGTGAACCCTTGGCAAGCGAAGCCGCAAACGCATCGGCAGACATGCCCAATGCCAATAAAACTTGTGAAAAAAGACTCATGATTTGTGTGTGGTGTTTTTGTTATCTGAATATTGGGCGCGATTATACGCTATAATCGCCACCATTTTTAAAGATATAACCCCAACAATTTTATGAGAATAACCTTGGTCGCGGCACTTGCCCAAAACCGCGTGATTGGCGCAAACAACGATATGGTGTGGCACATTGCCGAAGATTTTGCCTTTTTCAAACAATACACTTTGCACAAAGCCGTGATTATGGGGCGCAAAACGTGGGACAGCCTGCCACGCAAACCCCTACCCCAACGCCGCAACATGATTATCACGCGCCAAAGTGATTTTCAGGCAGCCAATGCCGAAATTTTCCCCAATTTAAACCATGCCTTAAATGCGTGTTTGGGCGATGAGGAAGTCATCATCATGGGCGGTGCGGAAATTTATGCCCAAGCCCTGCCCCACGCCACCGATTTGCGCCTGACCGAAGTGAAATTGCAACCGCAAGGCGATGTGTATTTCCCCGAATTTTCGCGCGATGAGTGGCAAGAAATGGCGCGTGTACCACAGGTTTCCGCCAATGGCATTGCCTTTGACTGGGTGCATTATGTGCGAAAATAGCATGACACATCAACGAGCCTGAAAATCCACAACGAGAAACAACCATGTCCCGCAAATCCCCCAAAAATTTTGAAGACGCACTCAATCGCCTGCACAACATCACCCAATCCATGCAATACGATGAATTGGCACTGGAAAAATCGCTGGCAATGTATGAAGAAGGCGTGGCGTTGCTGCGTTTTTGTCATGAAAAATTGAATGCGGTTGAGCAGCAACTTTATGTTTTAGAAAACAATGAATTAAAGGAACTGAATCTTGAATCCCATGAATGATTTGGCAAACTGGCAAACCCAAGCCCAAGCCGATACCGAAATCATTTTAGAACGCATTCTGCCCAAAGAAAATCGCGTTCCCGCCACCCTGCACCAAGCCATGCGATACAGCACTTTGGACGGTGGCAAACGCTTGCGCCCCTTGCTGGTGCTGGCGGCAGCAGAATTGGGCAACCGCGTTCAGGCAGCCTGCGAAGCGGCAATGGCGGCGGTGGAGTGCATACACGTTTATTCTTTGGTACACGATGATATGCCCGCCATGGACAACGACAGCTTACGGCGCGGCAAACCCACTTGCCACATTGAATTTGGCGAAGCCAACGCCCTGTTGGTGGGCGATGCGCTGCAAACTTTGGCGTTTGACGTTTTATCGCAAACCACCGATTTGCCAGCGCAAAGACAACTTCGCATGGTGCAAGTTTTGGCAAAAGCATCGGGCAGTGTGGGCATGGCAGGCGGTCAAGCCATTGATTTGGCACACGTTGGTTTGATGATGGTGCAAGAAGATTTGGAACACATGCACAGCCTGAAAACAGGCGCGTTAATCCGAGCGGCGGTGCAACTGGGCGCATTGTCCTGCCCCGATTTGAGCGATGACGCATTGCAACAGCTTGATGAATATGCCAAAAAATTGGGCTTGGCATTTCAAGTGATAGACGATGTGTTGGATTGCGAATCCGACACCGCCACGCTCGGCAAAACAGCAGGCAAAGACGAAGATGCCAACAAACCCACCTATGTGAAATTGCTGGGTTTGAGCAAGGCGCGTGAATATGCCGAAAACTTGATTGCACAAGCCCTTCAATCTTTGGCAAATTTTGACCACCGCGCCGACCGTTTGCGCCAATTGGCACAATTTGTGGTGGCGCGCAAAAATTGATTTCAGGCAGCCTGAAAATCCACAAAAGGTCTTTTTCAGGCTGCCTGAAATGGTTTTGTCCGATTATTGCATCAACAACACATTCACTTGCTGTTCACGCAAATCGGCAGCGATTTTTTCCGCCTCAACCTGTTTCAAACGGTAGCTGCTGCGCACCACGCGCACCGTGTCGCCATTGCGGTTTTTCATGTGCACCACGCGCGATGGCAAGCCCAACAAAGACGCTTTTGCCGCCTGTTTATACGCCAAATTGGGGTCGGTAAACGCGCCCATTTGCAAAGTTACCGTTTCTCTGTTGCCACCTGCATTGCCAGCAGTTTTTTGCATATTGTCCCCTGAATGACTTGCAACTTTCGCTTCCGCTTGATTTTTGGCAACGGAAGGCGCAGGCGTTTTGGGTGGCAAGGCTTGGGCGGCGGTTTCCGCGTGTGCATGGGCGTTTAAAGCGGCAACGGTCATCGCCACAATAATCATACGCAATGATTTTTTCATGATTCATTATCCTTGTTATTTTTGTGGAAAAAATCGGCAAAACATCACCGAATACAAAAATTTTTTAATTGAAAATGGAAAGGGATTGATTTCTTTAATATTGGAAATTATAGCTGAAAAATGAATAAGCAGACTGGCAGCACCGCATTTTTGGATTTTTTTACAAATCACGCAATATGTTGTGGCAAGATAGCGACAAAACTGATTAAGCACAAACAGGCTGCCTGAAAGCCAATCAAATCTTTCAGGCAGCCTGTTTTCACATTGGGGCGATTATGCCGCGTTGTTCAACTCTTTTGCCAAATACAACCACGTTTCAATCACCGTATCGGGGTTGAGCGACACCGTTTCAATGCCCTCTTCCACCAACCACTTGGCAAAATCGGGGTGGTCGGAAGGTCCTTGACCGCAAATGCCCACATATTTATTGTGTTTGCGGCAGGCTGAAATCGCCAAATGCAACATCACTTTCACAGCAGGATTGCGCTCGTCAAAGCTGCTGGCAATGCTGCCGCCACTGTCTCTGTCCACGCCCAAAGTCAGTTGCGTCATGTCGTTGGAGCCGATGGAGAAACCATCAAAATATTTCAAGAATTGTTCCGCCAACAGCGCGTTGCTTGGCACTTCGCACATCATAATCAGGCGCAAACCGTTTTTGCCGCGTTCCAAACCATTGGCTTTCAGGGCGTGAATCACTTGTTCGGCTTCATTCAAAGTCCGCACAAAAGGAATCATGATTTCCACATTGGTCAAGCCCATTTCATCGCGCACATATTTCAAGGCTTGACATTCCAGCGCAAAGGCTTCTTTAAACTCTTCCGAAACATAACGCGCCGCACCACGGAAACCCAACATCGGATTTTCTTCATGCGGTTCGTAAATGTTGCCGCCCACCAAACCCATGTATTCATTGGATTTAAAATCAGACATGCGCACAATCACTTTGCGTGGATACACAGACGCTGCCAAAGTTGCCACGCCTTCTGCGATTTTGTCCACATAAAATGCGGTGGGCGATGCGTAACCTGCAATGCGGTCGCGGATTTCATCTTGCAAATCGCTGTCCAATTTATCAAAATCAATCAAGGCTTTGGGGTGAATGCCAATTTGACGGTTGATGATGAACTCCATACGCGCCAAGCCAATGCCTTCGCTGGGAATATGGGCAAAGCTGAACGCCAATTCGGGATTGCCCACGTTCATCATGATTTTCACGGGCGATTGTGGCATTTTGTCCAAAGAGATTTCGTCCACGCTCACATTCAACAAACCGTTGTAAATCAAACCTGTATCGCCTTCCGCGCAAGATACGGTTACTTCTTGACCTTCTTGCAAAACTTCGGACGCATTGCCACAACCCACCACAGCAGGAATGCCCAATTCACGCGCAATAATCGCCGCGTGGCAGGTGCGACCGCCACGATTGGTTACGATTGCTGCCGCGCGTTTCATCACGGGTTCCCAATCGGGGTCGGTCATGTCGGTAACGAGAATGTCGCCTGCCTGAACGCTGTCCATTTCGCTGGCATCTTTAACCAAACGCACTTTGCCTTGACCCACTTTTTGACCAATGGCGCGACCTTCGCACAACACTTGGCGTTCGCCCGAAATGTTGTAGCGGCGCAAGCTGTTACCTTGTTCTTTTTCTTGCGATTTCACGGTTTCGGGGCGGGCTTGCAAGATGTACAATTTGCCGTCCACGCCATCGCGTCCCCATTCAATGTCCATGGGGCGACCGTAGTGTTCTTCAATGATGAGCGCGTATTTTGCCAATTCGGTAATTTCTTCATTTGAAATGGAAAATTGTTTGCGCTGTTCGGCTGGTACGTCCACCACTTGCACCGATTTGCCAGCCTGTGCTTGTTCGGTAAACGTCATTTTGATGAGTTTTGAACCCATGGTTTTGCGCAAAATGGCGGGTTTGCCTGCACGCAAAGTGGGTTTATGCACATAAAATTCGTCTGGATTGACTGCGCCTTGCACCACCGTTTCGCCCAAACCGTATGATGATGTTACGAAAACCACATCTTCAAAACCGCTCTCGGTGTCAATGGAGAACATCACACCAGCCGCGCCTGTGTCGGAGCGCACCATGCGTTGCACACCAGCCGACAACGCCACCACATCGTGTGCAAAACCTTTGTGTACGCGGTAGGAAATCGCACGGTCGTTGTACAAAGAGGCAAAAACGTGGTGCATGGCTTCTTTAACATTATCCAAGCCATTGATGTTTAAAAATGTTTCTTGCTGACCTGCAAAAGACGCATCGGGCAAATCTTCGGCTGTGGCAGATGAACGCACGGCTACGGAAATTTGGTCGGTGCCTGCATCGGCAACCATTTTGTTCCATGCGGTTTCAATGTCGGCATTCAATTCGGCAGGGAAAGGCGTATCCAAAATCCATTGGCGGATTTCTTTGCCCACACGCGCCAGTTCGGTAACATCGTCCACATTTAAGGCAGCCAAAGCGTTGGAAATGCGTTCTGCCAAGCCTTCGTGCGCCAAAAATGCGCGATAGGCGGCGGCGGTGGTGGCAAAGCCACTGGGTACGCGCACGCCTTTTTCGGTGAGCTGGGAAATCATCTCACCCAAAGATGCGTTTTTGCCGCCCACGCTTTCCACATCGGTCATGCGCAAGTTTTCAAACCAAATGACGTTTTGAGACATGTTTTGTGTCCTTTCGCTGAATTGTTTTGTAAAGATAGGATTACAATGTTTCGGTGCTTATTCTAGCGTTTATGCGGAAAAAAGTCATGTTTTTTGTGTGGCAAAGTGTGTTCAGGCTGCCTGAAATAAAGCGATGAACGGTTTGTAACACATTGTAAGTCCACCGCATTTGATTGTTGATTTTTGTTAATTTGGGTGGCAAAAAAGGTTTTTTCAGGCTGCCTGAATGCGTTTATTTGGCATTTTATGCGATTTGTTTTTGATTTTAAGGGCTTTTGTTGGCTTGTTTGGGGAGATGCAGTGGGAAAATGTAATGTGTTGTAATTTTGTGAATCTTTGGGAAAACGCATTTTGGCTTGCCAACATCGATTGGGTCAAAAAAATATTGCTTGATAAAAAAATCTCAAATCATGCCGCCTCAACACCATGCCAACAACTTAAAATTTATTGCTCAAAATGAAATTTTTTTGATATTTTATACCTAATTTAACCTTTTTTAATACAAAAAATGGATTTTTCCTTTTCTTGCCAGTGGCACTGTGTTATTTTAAAAATAGAAAAAATCAATGATATTGATTTTGAAACCAAATCAATCAAATTGAACAGTGAAAGAAAGGAAATGTGATGAACACACCCTCCACCCCACCCAGTAAATTGGCACAACGCAACATCAATCCGCGCGTGTTTTTGGGCGCGAGCGGCATCATTTTGGCGATTATCATTTTTGCCGTGCTTGCGCCACAAACCGCCGATGGCGCATTCAAAAGCCTGCAAGCCCTGATTGTGGAAAACGCCAGTTGGTACTACATTCTTACCGTGGCACTGATTTTGATGACCACCGTTTATTTGGGCATGTCGCGCTATGGCAACATCAAATTGGGGCTTGACCACAGCAAACCCGAATACAGCGATGTGTCGTGGTTTGCCATGTTGTTTTCGGCGGGCATGGGCATAGGTTTGATGTTTTTTGGTGTTGCCGAGCCTGTCATGCACTTTTTATCGCCACCTTTGGGCGAAGGCAGCAATGTTCAGGCAGCCCGACAAGCCATGCGTTTGACGTTTTTCCATTGGGGTTTGCACGCTTGGGCGATTTACGCGATTGTGGCTTTGATTTTGGCGTTTTTTGCGTATCGGCACAATTTGCCGCTCACTTTGCGTTCTGCGCTTTACCCTTTGATTGGCAACCGCATTCACGGCAAATGGGGCGATGCGGTGGACATTTTCGCGGTGGTTGGCACATTATTTGGCGTGGCAACTTCTTTGGGATATGGCGTGTTGCAAATCAATACGGGTTTGAATTACCTGTTTCCCAACTTGATTGCCGTGAACACGCCCACACAAATCGTGTTGATTGCCATTGTTACCGCCTTGGCAACCCTATCGGTGGTAAGCGGTTTGGACAAGGGCGTGAAAATGCTGTCTGAACTGAATTTGGGTTTGGCGGCGATTTTGTTGCTGTTTATTTTGTTGATGGGTTCAACCGTGTTTTTGTTGCAAGCCTTTGTGCAAAACGTGGGGCATTATGCGTCCAATATTGTGAGCATGACTTTCAATATGTATGCCTACGAAAAAACCGACTGGCTGGCTGGTTGGACCATTTTGTATTGGGGTTGGTGGGTCAGTTGGGCGCCATTTGTGGGTTTGTTTATTGCGCGGGTGTCGCGTGGTCGCACGATACGCCAATTTGTGATGGGCGTGTTGCTGATTCCCACAGGTTTTACATTTTTGTGGATGACGGTGTTTGGCAATTCTGCCATTGATTTGATTTTAAACAAAGGCATAACGCAACTGGGCGATGTGGTACAAAAAGACGTGTCGCTGGCATTGTTTGCCATGTTTGAGCATTTTCCGATGTCGGGCGTGCTAACGGCGGTGGGTTTGTTGATGGTGGTGGTGTTTTTCATCACATCGGCAGATTCGGGCGCGTTGGTTATGGACATGTTGAGCGCAAACGGCGAGGGCAGCAAGGGCGTTGCTTATCGCGTGTATTGGTCGGTGGGTGCTGGCGTGGTGGCGGTGGTGCTGCTGTTGGCAGGCGGTTTGGGCGCATTGCAAACCATGACCATTGCCAGCGCATTGCCCTTTATCACGGTGCTGATGGTGGCGATGTATGGCTTGATGAAAGCCCTTGAAGTGGACATTCAAAAACAAGAAGTGCAACAATTGAGTTTAACCACCCCCCTGCCCGCCATGGGAAGCGGCGCGTGGCGCGAACGTTTGCAAGTGATTATGGATTTTCCCAAACGCGAAACGGTGGAGCATTTCATCAACCACACCGTTCAGGCAGCCTGCCAAGATTTTGCCGATGAATTGCAAAAAACAGGCGTGCTTGCCAGCGTGAAACAGGAGCGTTCGGGCTATGTGATTTTGACGGTACACCACGGCGATGAGGTGGATTTTACTTATAAAGTGAAATCGGTGGCGTATGTGCAACCCAGTTTCGCGCAACAAATTGCCGATGTGGAACAAGCCAATGAAACGCAAAAATACTATCGTGCCGAAGTACATTTGCGCGAGGGCGGTCAAGATTACGACATCATGGCGTGGAGCAAAGAAGGCGTGATTAACGATATTGTTCAACAATATCATACGCATATGCACTTTTTGCACCGTTTGCGTTAAGGAGATGGGTTTTCAGGCAGCTTTTCGTTATGCGACAACACCTTAGGGGCTAATGACAATTCGTTTCGCGATTGTTTTTTCATCAAAATCGCCAACTTCTGCGTCAAAAATACGCGCCAATGGGTGGCATTGACTCACATTTTTTCCTTGAATTTGACAATTTTGTTTGAAAAACCAACTTCGCGCCCAAATTGTCATTAGCCCCTAACAAGCTCAAACCTTTGCAAAACCCACTTTTAAACTGATATAGGGGCGGATTTCACATCCGCCCCCTTTTTCAATTTATTGATAAAAATTGCTGTAAGTCTGAAACCGTTTTCACGCACTCAAACCGTTGAACACTTCAAAATAAGTGGGAAAGGTTTTGTGTGTGCATTTGGGGTCGTTGATTTGCACGCTCACGCCCAGCAGCGACACCAGCGAAAAACACATCGCCATGCGGTGGTCGTCATAAGTATCAATTTCTGCATTATCAATGAGTTGTGTGGGCGGTGTGATGTGGATTGCGTCTTGTTCTTCAATCACTTCTGCGCCCACTTTGCGCAATTCGGTTGCCATTGCCGCGATGCGGTCGGTTTCTTTCACGCGCCACGATTCAATATTGCGAATGCTGCACTTGCCGCCCGTTGCCAACGCCACCACCGCCAACGTCATTGCCGCGTCTGGAATGTGGTTCGCGTCCAAATCAAAGGGCTGGATTTTTTGCTCTGGCGCGCGTGAAACTTCAATAAAATCATCGCCCCACAACACGGTTGCACCGATTTTTTCCAATTCGTGTGCAAACGCCACATCGCCCTGAATCGCGTTTTTGCCCAAACCTGTAACGCGAACGGGGCTGCCTGAAAGCAAACCTGCCGCCAAAAAATAGCTCGCGCTGGACGCATCGCCTTCCACATTCACGATTTTGGGCGCATGGTATTTGGCGTTTTCAGGCAGCCTGAAAATGTGATAATCTTGATTTTCCACATTCACGCCAAATTGTTTCATTAAATTCAAGGTAATATCAATATAAGGTTTGGAGATGAGTTCGCCCTGCACCACAATTTCCCACGCCTTGCCCGTGAGCGGCAGCGCCATCAACAGCGCAGTGAGAAATTGGCTGGACACATTGCCCTTAATGGGGATTTGGCGGACTTGTTTATCAATAAAATCATGAATTTGCAAAGGTGGATAGCCCTCATTGCCCAAATAAGCCACATTCGCCCCTGCAATGCGAAGTGCGTCCACCAAATCGCCAATGGGACGCTCGTGCATGCGTGGCACGCCGTGCAAATGGTAATCGCCGCCCAAAATCGCCAATGCGCCCGTTAAAGGGCGGAATGCCGTGCCCGCGTTGCCCAAAAACAAATCGGCTTGCTTATTCGGAAATTTGCCCGATTGCCCGACCAATTTCAGGCTGCCTGAATCGGTGGTTTGCATGGGAACGCCCAATTTTTCAAGGGCTTCCAGCATTCGGTCGGTGTCGTCCGATTTGAGCAGCGAGCGGATTTCGCATTCGTTGTCCGACAAAGCGGCAAGCAGCAAAGTGCGGTTGCTGATGCTTTTTGACCCCAACAGGGCAACGGTGTTGTGCGCTTTTAATTGGCGTGGCGCGAGTGTGATGGATTCAGTCATGATGTTGATGTAATTGAATAACAAAAAGGCGATTATAATGGTGCAAGCCATTTTCAGGCAGCTTTTTTGTGTTCAGGCAGCCTGAACGCAATTTAATGCTATTCAAATGCGATAAAATGAATTAGCATAATCTTTTTAAGCAACCATACACAAGGAAAAATCATGTCCATTTTATTATCGGTACAAAAATTGGGTCAGCAAATTTGGTTGGACAATTTGTCGCGCAGCTTGGTGCAAAGCGGTGAATTGGCACAATTTTTGCAAAAAGGCGTGAGCGGCGTAACGTCCAATCCCGCCATTTTCCAAAAAGCCTTTTCAGGCGATGAATTGTATTTGCCCGAAATTGAATCTTTGAAAAAACAAGGCTTGGGCGCAAAAGAAATTTACGAAACTTTGGCGATTGCCGATGTTCAGGCAGCCTGCGATGTGATGCGCCCCGAATACGACCGCACACAAGGCAAAACAGGCTTTGTGAGCTTGGAAGTTTCGCCCGAATTGTCGCGCGATGCGGCTGGCACGATTGCCGAAGCCCAACGTTTGCACGCTGCCATCAATCGCCCCAATGTGATGATTAAAGTGCCAGCCACCAACGAAGGCTTGGTTGCGCTGACCGAATTGGTGGCATCGGGCATTTGCGTGAATTTGACTTTGCTGTTTTCGCGCACGCAAACCGTTAAAGCCTATGAAGCCTATGTTGCAGGCTTGCAAAAACGCTTGGAAGGCAAACAAGATGTGTCGCACATTCAAGTGGTTGCCAGCTTTTTCATTTCGCGCGTAGATGGTGCTTTGGACGCAACCCTGCCTGAACATTTGCAAGGCAAAATTGCCATTGCTTTGGCAAAAGCGGCGTATCACGATTGGCAACAATTCTTTGCCACGCCCGAATTCAGCGCGTTGGCAGCGCAAGGTGCAAACAAAGTTTCGCTGTTGTGGGCATCAACTGGCGTGAAAAACCCAGCCTATCCCGACACCTTGTATGTGGACAGTTTAATTGGCGAACACACGGTAAACACCGTGCCAGACGCGACTTTAAAAGCCTTTATGGAACACGGCACGGCTGCCAGCACCTTAACCGTGGAAACGGAACAGGCTTTGGCGCACATCGCAGAAGCGGAAAAATTGGGCATTGGCTTTGAAACGCTGGCAACCCGCTTGCAAGACGATGGCTTGAAACAATTTGAAGAGGCATTTGAAAAATTGTTGTCGCCATTAAATTGATTGAACTGTCAAACTGACGTAGGGGTGGATTTCATATCCGCCCCTAAAAATAGGATAAGTGTAGGGTGCAACTTGTTGCACCATTTTCCTGATAAAACATGGATTTGGTGCAACAAGTTGCACCCTACATGGTATCCCATTTTGTATTTATCAAAATCAAGTCTAAACACCGAGTTTTGCAAAGGTTTCAGGCTGCCTGAAATCGCATCACAAAGTTTGATTCAGCGCGTGATTGATGTCGGCATAGATGTCATCAATATGCTCAATGCCCACCGAAAAGCGCAACAAACCCTCACGAATCCCCAAACTGTTTTTCACTTCGGGCGACATACCGCTATGCGATTGGGTGTAGCTGTGGTTCACAAGGCTTTCCACGCCCCCCAAACTGGACGCCATGCACACCATTTTCAGGTTTTTAATCACGGTGTTGGCTGCCTGAATGCTGTTGTTTTTCAAATAGATGGATACCACGCCACCAAAATCACGCATTTGGCGTTTTGCCAATTCGTGATGTTCATGTTCAGGCAATGCGGGATAAAACACCTTTTCCACCGCAGGGTGATTTTGCAAACGCAAAGCCAATTCACGCGCATTTTGACAATGGCGTTCCATGCGCACCGCCAGCGTTTTGATGCCGCGCAACACCAGCCAGCAATCCATAGGCGATGCGATTGCACCTGCCATAATCAGCATATCATTCAATGATTTGGCAAGATTTTCATCTTTCACAGCCGCCACGCCAATCAGCACATCCGAATGTCCACCCAAATATTTCGTTGCCGAATGAAACACGATATCGCAACCCAAAGCCAAAGGATTTTGCAAATAAGGCGTGGCAAAAGTATTGTCTATGCCCACCCACGCACCGTGTGCTTTGGCTTTTGCCGCCAGCGTTTCAATGTCCACCAAACGCAAAAGTGGATTGGACGGTGTTTCCAACCAAAGCAATTTAACTTGATGATTTGCCAAAATTTCGTCCAATTTTTCAGGCTGGGTCAAATCGGCAAAAATCACGTTCACACTCCAAGGCGCGTAAACTTGCGTGAGCAAATCGTAGCTGCCACCGTAAATGTCGCTGACCGCCACAATCGTGTCGTTGGGGCGCAAAATGGTGCGGAAAATCACATCAATCCCCGCAATGCCGCTTGCAAACGCGAAACCGTGTGTGCCTTGTTCCAATGCGGCAATGGTGTCTTCCAAAGTTTTGCGCGTGGGATTGGCAAGCCTCGAATATTTAAAGGGAATCGGCTCGCCAATTTCGTGCATGGCAAACATGCTGTTTTGGTAAATGGGCGGCATCAGGGCGCGATTGTGTTCGTTGTGGTCGTAAGATGAGTGAATGAGCTCGGTATTGAATTGCATGATTTTTTCCTTTGTATTTTGATTTAAAAATATTTCAGGCTGCCTTTCAATACATGACAATTTTGATTGTGCCACAAACCTATCCCCTCCCCTGCTTGCGGGGGAGGGTGAGGGTGGGGGAAAAATCTATGGAAACAAAGTCATATTTCAGATGTGCCACGAACCACCCCCACCCTAGCCCTCCCCCGCCAGACGGGGGAGGGAATAGGTTTCAGGCAGCCTGAAAATCATTTGCGGCGTTTGCGTTCCCCTGGTAAAGCCATGTCTGCCCATTTCACGATATTGGCGACTTCGGCAGGGTTCAATTCGTAAAATTGTCCGCGTTTCAAACGGTTGGGCAAGCCAATCGGACCAAATCCCACGCGCACCAAACGGCTGACCGTGCAACCCAAAGCCTCAAAAATGCGGCGCACTTCGCGGTTGCGCCCTTCTTTGATGATGACGTTGTACCATTTGTTTGCGCCTTCGCCGCCTTGTGCATAAATGCGTTCCACACGCGCCAAGCCGTCTTCCAACATCACGCCTTCGGTGGTGAGCGTGGACATTTGTTCTTGGCTCAATTCGCCCAACACGCGCACGGCGTATTCGCGTTCCACTTCAAAGCTGGGGTGGGCGAAACGCTGCACCAATTCGCCCGAAGTGGTCAAAATCAACAAGCCGCTTGTGTTGATGTCCAAACGCCCAATCGCCACCCAACGGCTGCTGGCGGCTTGTGGCAGGCGGTCAAAAATGCTCACGCGACCTTGTGGGTCATCGCGCGATACGATTTCGCCTTCTTGTTTGTAATACAAAATGATGCGTGGCAGGCGGTCTGCCCATTTCAATTTAATCGCGTTGCCTTTTACGGTAACTTGGTCATCGGGCGAAACCTTGTCGCCCAAATGCGCCACTTTGCCGTTTACCAACACCCAACCGTTGCCAATCCACTCTTCCATTTCACGGCGCGAACCGACACCGCTTGCCGCCAATACTTTTTGCAAACGTTCGGGTTCAATGCGCGATAAATCGGTGCGTTTTTCACGCAATTCTTGGGCGCGTTCTTGGATTTTTTGGTTAGGCGCACGGACAATCAATTTTTTTGCTTTGGACGCGCGTTGTTTCACATATTCTTTGGGTTCGGAAATGGGGCGATTGTCGCGGTTTTCGGTGCGGGCTGTGCCATTTTGTGAACGCGGTTTGGATGTTGTCCATTCATTTTCTTGGCGGTTTGGGCGTTTCAGGCTGCCTGAAACGGCTTTTTGGGTGGTTGAACGCGGTTTTTTCGGCTTTTGGCTGATGCCATCGCGGAATTGGCGTTTGGATTGAGGCTGTTTGTTTTTGCTCATTTTGGGTTGCTCCATAATGTTTTCAGGCTGCCTGAATTTGGGCAATATTGATGCTGCCGTCCGCTAGGACTTTTCAGGCTGCCTGAAACATTCTTCTGTGGCTTTGGCGACAGGATTGTGTTTAAAAAATAAAATTGTACCGCAAAAACCAAAAAAAATCCCTGAAAAACAGGGATTTTTTATTTTCAGGCTGCCTGAAAGCCATTCATCATGATTTCACATCATTAAACCGAATCTGTTGTCCTTTTGCTAAACCGTCCAGCACCATTTTCGCTTTTTCATGACCTTGATATGCCGCTCTTTCAAAACATGCCAACGCAAGGCTCAAATCCTTATTTGTTCCCTTGCCTTCATAATAAAAAATACCCGCATTGAACAGCGCATCTGCATCGCCTAAAAAAGCAGAATTTTGATAATATTCAAAGGCTTTTGTATCATCTGGCACACCCAGCTTGCCAAGTTCATACAACTGCCCCAAAGCCACCATGGCGCGTTCGTCATTTTGAGCTGCTGCTTGCTCAAAATAGGTTTTTGCCTGTTGATTGTCCACAGGCACACCATCGCCCATCATATAAATCACGCCCAAATTGAATGCCGCGTCCACATCCGACTTTTTTGCTGCTTTCTTCAATAATTCAATCGCTTTATTCATGTCTTTCGGCACACCATCGCCAAACAAATACGCCACGCCCAAACTGTATTGTGCATGGACATCGCCTTTTTTGGCTGCCGCTTGCCATTTCGCCACACGCTGTTCTAGGGGCATAAAATGTTCGTCAATATGGGCTAACACTTCGCTATATTGAACCAATTTTCGGCTATCGGGATTTTTTGCCACGCCTTTGCGACATGTTTCTTTTGCTTTTACCAGTACATCGTTTTCAGGTGGTGCAGTATCCTTCAAAATGCGCTCCACCATTTTCTTGCAACCAGTATAAAACGGTGAACTTTGCATTTGCTCATATGGAAAAACCCAATTCTTGGGTGCAGGTGTTTGTTCCACAGTTGCTTGCGCTGTTGGTGGGTTTTGCGTTGGCTCAACCGATTGTGCTTGATTGCCATCCGAACAAGCCGCAAGCACAAGTACGGAGACCAAGCCAAGAGATAAAAGTTGTTTGTTTTTCATCAAAAAATCCTTATTAAACTTTCAGGCTGCCTGAAAACATTCTTCTGTGGCTTGCGCGACAGGATGGGTTAAAAAAACAAAATTGTACCGCAAAAACCAAAAAAATCCCTACAAAACAGGGATTTTTCGCTTTCAGGCAGCCTGAAACTCATTTTTTCACAAACGGCATTGCCACAAAACGATTGCCCACATACGCCAAAACCAACGCCACCGCCAAAATCACAGGAAAATGCCACAAATAGCCAATAAAATTTTGCTGTTTAAATTCAAACATTTTCCACACGCCAAACCACATAAAAATGACCATACCGTGCGTGAGATACAGGGCATAACTCAAATCCCCCAACTGGCGCAATCCCCAATGATTCAATAAGTTGGCAAAACTGTAACCCTGCACCACCACCGCAAACCACACCGCCAACAACAGGCGTTGTTCCCACGAATAGGCGACCGTTTGCGTGAAAATGTATGCCGTCAAAATCAACATAAATACATGAATGATAATGGGAAAACGTTTTAAGGCTGCCTGAATCGGCTTGGCAAACACCAGCGCAGGCAATGCCAACACAAACAGCCAATAATAACGCCACTCGGAATGCCACAAAACAATCCACCACGCCACCGCAATCGCCAGCCATGCTGCTGGCTGAAACGTGATTTTCCGATGATAAATCATGTGGATAAGTGGCATTATCGCATACACCGCCCATTCATAAACCAAAGTCCACTGCACCCCTGCAATGATTAAATGCGATTGAAAACCTTGAAATCCCACATTTTGAAACAGCAGCCATTGATAAGAAAATTGCATCAATTCGCCAAAATTGTTGAAATTAACTGGTTTAAACCACAATGTGATTGCCAAAACCACGCCCCACACCGCCACATAAAGCGGATAAATCCGTTTGGCACGGGCAATGTAAAACGCACGCCAATTCATTTGTGGCGTGTGGCAAATTTTGATGAAATGCAAATAGCCGCTCATCAAAAAAAACAAAGACACGGAAACCGCACCCAAGTTGATGATAAATAAGCTGTTTGCACCCCACACGCCGCCTTCGCGCCATGTGAAATTGTAGTAAAAATGGTGCGCCACCACCGCACACGCCAAAATGCCGCGCAAACCGTCTAATTGCGTGCTGCGCTGGGCGTGGGCGTTTTCAGGCTGCCTGAACAGGCATTGGAGCGCGAATGCGGCAATGGCGGTGCCAATCGCGCTCATCAAAAACAGGCTGCTGGCGTGGTTCATTCGGTTTCGCTTTCGGCATTTTCTTTTGGCAAATCAGGGGTTTCAGGCAGCACCAATTCGCCCAATTCGGTTAAAGGCGGCAAATCGCCCAAGCTGGGCAGTTGCAAATCCACCAAAAATTGCTCGGTGGTTGCCCACAAAGACGGCTTGCCCACCGTATCGCGCTGCCCAATCACTTCAATCCAACCGCGTTCTTGCAGCGTTTGCATCACAGTTTGCGATACGGACACTCCACGAATCTGCTCAATGTCGCCGCGCGTAACGGGTTGTTGATACGCGATAATCGCCAATGTTTCCATGACCGCGCGTGAATAACGTGGCGTGCGCTGTTCGTTCAGGCTGCCCAAGCGTTCAAACGCGCTTTCCACAATTTGAAATTTCCAGCCTTGTGCGGTTTTGAGTAATTGCAACGCCCTGTTTTGCCAACGATTTTGCAATATTGCCAAACAATCTGCCAATTCGTTTTCAGAAAGGGGCGGCTCGGCAAGTTTGCGTAAAGTGCTTTCAGACAAAGGTTCAGGCTGCGTGAGCAAAGCGGCTTCGATTAAAGATTCATTTGATAAATTCATGATTATTTTAAAATTGATGATTTAAATTGATTTTCAGGCAGCCTGAAACATTAAAATTCCAAAAAATGCCGCTTTTTGCGTGTGGTAAATTGCCATGTTTCGGTGTGATTTTGCCCATTTTCACGATATTGAAATTCAACGCGATAAGGCGTATTAAATTCAAGCACTTCAATGGGGAACAAAGCAAATTCCGTTTTGTGGAGCTGGCGATTGGGGTCGTTTTGCGCGGTCAGGATTTTGGTTTGGGCGATTTCGCCCGTTGGCGCAAAAAGTTTGAATGAAATCATTTCAATATCATTTTGATTGCCATAAAACGCAATGCTAATTGGGTTGCCTGTTTTGCCGTGTTCGGGCATGGGATTGGGCTGCTCTTTGCCGTCATAGCTGGGGTCTATGTTTGCACCAATGGGAAATTTGACCGCCCCCACAAATTGCGGTGGCAACTGGCTCAATTTGATTTCGGTTTTTTGTCCCAAACATTGTGTGGTCAAAACATAGCGATGTGCGCCCGATTGGGGTGGATTGTCGCATAAAATGCGGTCTTGGCTGCTGCCTTGTTTCACCACAAACGCGCTGTATTTGCCACGCGACCACGCCGCGCCTGCCTCGTCATGGTCGGGGTGGAGCATGGCAAGGCGGTGGTAGAGTGCGGTCATCAAGCCGTCCACGCTGCGTCTGCCTGAACGGGCAAAATTGCCAATCGTCAAATTTTCGGCAATGGGTGCGGCATAGCCCACTGCGGTGGCGCGTTCTTGCGGTGTGCTGCCTGAAAAATGCGGATTGCTGCGGTTGCGTTCATCGTGTCCGTCCGCGTCTTTACTTAAATAAAGTGCGTGTTTTTGTGCGGCTTGTTGCAATTCGGGCGATACGGTAAGCGTGTTCAAACCTGCTTGTCTGCGCCATTGGTTCAGGCGGTCTAATCCCAATTTGGCTTCTTTTTTGGGGTCGTATCGCGTTTGGGAAAAATACGCCATGCCCACAATCAAAGCCAGCAAAGGCAACCAAAACAAAACCACACGGCGCATGGTCGGAGAAAGGGTTTCTAACATGATTTTTTGATTTCAATATTGGAATGATTTTTCAGGCAGCCTGAAAACCCAAAATGGACAATTCACTTCATCTGAAATGATTTATTTCATTTTTTTCAAAATGAAATTCATACAATAAGTCGCCATCAACAAAGCCACAAACACACACAAACTGATATACCATTGGTGGTCAAAACGCAAAGGCACAATCTGCCCATTTTCAATGCGATAGTCCATGTATGCCATGCCCAAACCAATTTCTTGCTGCAAGCGATAAGTGTCTTTGCCGATTTGTTTCACGCCAAAACCCATTGAATTGTCATAGGGTTGGCTTTCTTGCCATAATTCATCTTTTTGATTTAATTCAAACAATGGTTTCATACCAACAAAACGTTCACCTTTATCATCGAATCGATACACCGCCACGGAAAACCATTTGTGCGGGGTGTCGCCTTGCTGATAGCGTTGCGTGGCAAAAAGACTAACCGTTTCATTCAACAAAAAACTCAATATGGTGAACAACGTCAGCCAACACAACAAAATCGCCAGCGATGTCATTGCCTTAATAAACAACTTCCTGAAAAACAACAATATGCGTTTCATGATTCATTTTCCTGCTTTTCAGGCAGCCTGAAAGCATTATTCTTGGGGATTTTGCCCATTGCGTGCCGCTTTTTTCGCTTCACGCTGGGCTTTCAATTCCGCTTCGCGTTTGCGGGCGATTTTGAGCCATTGTTCCCACTGATTGGGCGTTTCCAGCGTAATGCGCCCCATTGCCCCTTCACGAAAATCCGTCAAAATCACTTCGGCGGCTTTTTGGTAATTCACGCGACCGCCAGCCAAACGCGCCCCGCGTTTTTGGGCAATCCATTCCAACCACGCCACATCGTCCCAATGGCTAGACGGGTCTTTGTCGGGCGAATAGCGATTTTGCAATAAAATCAAATAATGGCGGCGCAAATAATCCAGCAATGCCAACGCCACTTCTTCTTCGTCCAGCGCATTGCGCCCCACCGCGCCACTTGCCGCCAAATTGTAGCCGCTTTCTTCCACAATGATTTTCGGCCACAACATACCAGGGGTATCGTAAAGCCAAAAATCGTCTGCCAAAAACAGCCGTTGTTCCGCTTTCGTGATACCAGGTTCATTGCCCGTTTTGGCGGATTTTTTGCCTATCATGCCATTGATGAGCGTGGATTTGCCCACATTCGGAATACCACAAATCAACACACGCAAAGGCTTATCCAAACCGCCCCGATTGGGCATCATTTGGCGACAGGCTTGCGTGATTTTGGCGGTTGCGCCTTTTTCCGATGCGTCCAAAGCAATCGCTTGGGTGTGTGCTTGTTGATTGTAATGATTGAGCCAAATAGTGGTGCGTTCAGGGTCGGCAAGGTCTTGTTTATTTAAGATTTTCAGTTTAGGCTTGCCTTTGGACAGTTGCGCCAAAAGCGGATTTTCGCTGGACGCAGGCAAACGCGCGTCCAGCATTTCAATGACCATATCCACCGTTTTAATGCGGTCGGCGATGGCTTTTTTCGCCTTATTCATGTGTCCAGGGAACCATTGGATTGCCATGTTTTTGCTTTCTTTTTTATGGGAACGGATTTTCAGGCAGCCTGAAAATACACGACAAAAATCTTTCAGGCTGTCTGCAACCTGTCCCCTCCCCTGCTGGCGGGGGAGGGTTAGGGTGGGGGTGGCTCTTTGCGTTTCTAACCCCCAGCCCTCCCCCTTACATAGGGGGATGGGGCAGGTTTGTGGCAATATCAAAAAATGTCGTGTACTGAAAGGCAGCCTGAAAAGATGCTGAATACAACAAAACGCAAATTATAGATGATGTGTTTGAATTGCACTACATCATTTGCGCCGAAAAAAAAAATGCGCACACCCCGTTAGGAGTATGCGCCAAGTCTACAAAGGAGAAATAGAGGAGAAATATTCTGCCACATCTCTGTAACAGAACAGGGCGAATTATGTACTTTTCTTTCACACTCGTCAAGTGCTTTTTGCAATTAAATTGCATTAAATTGCTTTAAGTTAAGTAAACACCCACAAAATCCCCAAATCATGCTGCCTGAACAGGCATTCAGGCAGCCTCAAATGTAGTTTAGTTAAATGTCAGCCGCTTCCAAAGGCGTACTGGTGGGTTGGTCAATCAAGGCTTTCATAGACAAACGCACACGACCGCGCTCGTCCACTTCCAAAGCCTTAACCGTAACCACTTGACCCACTTGCAAATAATCGCTCACATTGCGAACGCGCTCGTGGGAGATTTGGCTGATGTGTACCAAACCGTCTTTACCAGGCATGATGGTCACAATCGCGCCCACATTGTTGTCCAACAATTTCACCACGGTGCCTTGATACACTTTGCCCACTTCCACTTCGGCTGTGATTTGTTCAATGCGGCGTTTGGCGGCTTCGCCTGCTTCGGCGGTGGTGGCGGCAATCGTTACCGTGCCATCATCGGCGATGTTGATTTCGGTGTTGGTTTCGGCTGTGATACCGCGAATGGTTTCGCCACCTTTACCAATCACTTCACGGATTTTATCGGGGTTGATTTTCATCGTGTACAAGCGTGGCGCGTGTTGCGACAATTCTTGAGGACCCGCAACAGCTTCTTGCATTTGCGCCAAAATGTGCATGCGCGCTTCTTTGGCTTGCGCCAAGGCAATTTGCATGATTTCTTTGGTAATGCCTTGAATTTTAATGTCCATTTGCAAAGCGGTTACGCCTTCGGTTGTCCCTGCCACTTTGAAATCCATGTCGCCCAAATGGTCTTCATCGCCCAAAATATCGGTCAATACGGCAAATTTATTGTCTTCCAAAATCAAGCCCATGGCGATGCCTGCAACATGCGCTTTCAAAGGCACACCTGCCGACAACAAACTCAAACAGCCGCCACACACGCTCGCCATTGAAGACGAACCGTTGGATTCGGTAATCTCGGAAACCACGCGCATGGTGTAGCTGAAATCTTCGGGTTTGGGCAACACGGCAACCAAAGCGCGTTTTGCCAAGCGACCATGACCGATTTCGCGGCGTTTGGGTGCGCCCACGCGACCCACTTCGCCTGTGGAATAGGGTGGGAAATTGTAGTGCAACATAAAGCGGTCGGTGTATTCGCCGCTCAATGCGTCAATGATTTGCTCATCGCGTGCTGTACCCAAAGTGGCAACTGCCAATGCTTGCGTTTCGCCGCGTGTGAACAAGGCTGAACCGTGTGTGCGTGGCAACACATTGGTTTGAATGTTCAATGGGCGCACGGTGCGTGTGTCGCGTCCGTCAATGCGTGGCTGACCTGCCAAGATTTGCCCGCGTACCACATCGGCTTCCAACTGTTTGAAAATGCCCTTGATTTCGTTTTTTGCCAAAGTGTCGGTTTCTTCGGTAATCAATGCGGCTTCAACGGCTGCCCATGCTTCGTCCAATTTTGCCACACGCGCTTGTTTTTGGCGGATTTTGAAGGCTTCCGCAATCAGGCTGCCTGAAATGTCTTTCACTTTGTTAATCAATTCGGTGTTGGGTTCGGGAGCTTGCCAATCCCACACTTCGGGGTTCACTTCATCGGCAAATTCGTTGATGGCGGTAATCACGGCTTGCATTTGTTCATGACCGTACACCACCGCGCCCAACATCACGTCTTCGGGCAAAATATCGGCTTCGGATTCCACCATCAACACGGCTTGGGCTGTGCCTGCCACCACCAAATCCAGTTGTGAACGGTGTAATTGGTGCTTGCTGGGGTTCAACACATAGGTGTCGTTGATGTAGCCCACACGCGCTGCGCCGATTGGACCTGCAAACGGCACACCGCTCAATACCAAAGCGGCAGACGCACCAATCATGGCGGGAATGTCGCTGTCAATTTCGGGGTCGGCAGACACCACCATCGCCACGATTTGCACATCGTGGTAGAAACCTTCGGGGAACAGGGGGCGGATTGGGCGGTCAATCAAGCGGCTGGTTAAGATTTCTTTTTCGCTTTGTTTGCCTTCGCGTTTGAAGAAACCACCGGGAATGCGACCTGCGGCATAGGTGCGCTCAAAATAATCCACGGTTAAGGGGAAGAAGTCTTGACCTTCTTTCACGTCTTTGTTGGTGGTTACGGCAACCAAAACCACCGTGTCGCCCATGGACACTTTGACTGCGGCTGCGGCTTGGCGTGCGATTTCGCCTGTTTCTAATGTTACGGTGTGTTCGCCGTATTGAAATGATTTAATGTGTTTGTTAAACATGAATTGTCCTTCAAATTTAAAAATATCCGCCGCGAAAATACTATTGATGCACACTTTTTCCCAATGTGCATGGGTAGTATTTCAGGCTGGCGAATGGTTAAAAAAACTTGCGAAGTTTAACACAAAATGGCTTTTCAGGCAGCCTGAAACATCATTTTGCCGCTTTTTGCGTTTCAAATGCTGCCTGAAATTTTTTGCTGCCGTCCAGCGTCCATTCAATTTGCCAATCGTGCCGCGCTTGGGTACACAGGGGCAAATGCACGTTTTCAGCCAGCCACGTTCCGTCATTTTGCCGTTTTAAATCAAAGCGATTGAAACCCATGTCCATATCGCGCATGCTGAAACTTGCCGATAAACTTTGTGTGCTTTCAGGCAGCCCTGTTGCCACAATCCGAAACGGTGCGTTGTTGTGCGACACGTTTTCCAGTTTCAAACGCGCATTTTGCCCAAATGGGCAGCCTGAAACGGCAATTTCACAGCTTTCAGGCAGCGTTTCGCTGGCAATTTGCTGGCTTTGCCACCACCAAATGCCACCCAATTTCAATAAACCAAACACCAATAAACCTACTGCCAAAACGATTTTTTGTTTTTGGTTCATGATGATTTATCTTTTTGTTTGGATTTGATTTTGCGCTTTTGCCGCAAAGCGTAAATCAGGGTAGAAATGCCACCCACGCCCAGCAACACAATAATCGGCACCACCAACAAATACGGCGCAAACGCCAACAACACCGCAAAACCCAATAAAGTCAAACCCAAACTCAAATAGGCGTTGGCTTCGCGGCTGTCCACAATATTGCTGCCACTGTGCCAGTTTCCTTTAAAAGCCTGTGATAATTCAAGCATTTGTCGTGCAACGGCTTTGGCTTGCTGGCGATTCATCGCTTTGAGCTGCCTGAAACGCGCTTGGCGACTTTCGCGCACGGCGGCGGCTTCAATGTCGTTCAAAACGATTTCGGTGGCGTTGTCCAAATCTTTCAAAAAATGATGGCATAATTGGGCAACCGTGTTTTGGTCTTCAATAATCACGTCCAATTCGCGGTTGAAATGCCAACTGGAAAAATTCAAATTGGTTGAACCAACACGCGCCCACACGCCATCGGCAATGGCGGCTTTGGCGTGTATCATCGTGCCGTTCCACTCAAACACGCGCACGCCTGCCTGCAACAGTTCACGGTAGCGCGTTCGCGACACACGCGCAATCCAGCGAATATCGGACGTTTTTGGCACGAGTATGCGTACGTCCACGCCTGCATGGGCGGCGTTTATCAGGGCTTGGGTGTAGAGCCGCGTGGGCATGAAATAGGCATCGGTAATCCAAAGTCGTTGATTTGCCAAAGCAATGGCGTTCAAATCCAAACGCATCATGTTGTTGTCGCTGGGCGTGGTGGCAACCACCCCTGCACGCAGGCTGCCTGAAACCTCATCGCCCGAAAACGCAGGCAAAACAATGCTTTCAGGCAGCTTTTGATTTTGTGAAGACAAGGTATCGGCAAACGCAGCCATCACATCACGCACCGCATCGCCTTGAATTTTCACACCAATATCGCGCCATTCTGCCACATTTTTGTGTGCATTGCCCTGCCACGCAGACGAAATGCACAAGCCACTCACAAAAGCGGTATGACCATCAATCACAAACGATTTGCGGTGATTGCGCGACAGCAAACCCACCCCACTGGCAAAACCAATCGGATTATAAGCCACCAACATCGCCCCTGCCTTTTGCAAAGGTTTAAAAAACCGTTTTAAAACAGGCACAATACAACCAAACCAATCGTACACCAGCACAATTTGCACGCCTTGTTGCTGTTTGCGAATGAGCAAATCGCGCATTTGTTTGCCAAAATCGTTGTCGGCAAAAATGTACATTTCAATCAAAACATAATGTTGTGCCGATTCAATGGCAGCATACCATTCGGGGAAATTTTCGCTGCTGTTGTTCAAAATTGTGATGCTTTGATTGTGGCGGATTGGGGTATTGCTGCTGCGTAAGCGGAGCTGAGCTAGGATTTGGTGATTGAGAGACAACATCTCTTGATTTTTTTCCATATTCATATCAAACTCAATTCTTGATTAATTTTTATTTTGTTGGTACTTGGCAAATGGCTGTTACATCAATCAAATCATCTCCGAAAGCCCCTCCTGCGGAAAACTGATAACAAAACTTCCCTATTGTTTGATGTTCTGATAATTCTTTTCCAACTGGGCAAAGGACATGAATATTTTTTGTTTTAATCATTAACTTACCAATTAAATAATCATCATTAGATTGGCATATTGCAGAATGTATTTCCACTTTATTCTTTTCCCGTTTATCTCTAAACATTTGAGCCAATTTCATTTTTTCATTTTCATTTAAATTTTTACTGAAATTGATATTAAGTTTAAAGATTTTAGTGTCTGTGTCTGGTTCTGTGATTCGAGATGATACAAAAACCTGACTCAAAGGCTGCTCATGTTGGGTTTTCATAATACTGGAAAACCATAAAACCCACCAAATCACAATAAAAAAAACAATAAACAATATTGAGTGAATCCATTTTACATCACGAAAATTTTTAAACTCATTGATTTTATTTCTTAACCAAGAAAACAGGACAACCAATGCAGCCCATAATAAACCCGCAATGCCACCAATTTTCCAATTTTCACTAATTAGGTAAAAACCCAGTAATGAAAAAAAGTACACCACAATAAAAATACCAAGCAATTTCCAATATCTAAACTTTTTATTAGGAAATTCAATAGCAAACCCAAAGCTAAAAAATATCATTAAAACAATGGAGAATGCCACAATCGGTATCAAACCAATATCATAAACTACCAAAGGAAACACATTTATTAAACCCAAATGGTTCAAATAATAATATAAAATTAAGGCATTGAAAAACGCTGCTATGGGTAACAGACCAATAAAAAGCGTTACCAAAGGAGACAAAATTTCTGCAAAACTTTTATTTCCATAATTAAAGCCATCTTCTTGATTAACCAACTTATTCAAATCAAGGCTCAATTTATCTAATTGGGTCGTACATTCTTGTTTCAATTCAACCAAATTGGGTTCATACCTACTTTCAAAACTACATGTATATTGCTTTATTTCATTACGAAGTTCGCTAATTTGTGTTTGTATTTGTTCAATTTCCAAATAACTTATGCGAAAATTTTGTTTAAGAAAATGGATTTTTACTCGCTCAACTTTCCATTTTAAATCAGTTATTTTATGTTCAAAATATTGTTTTTTCATAAAAATACAACATCTCATATCCATTATTTGTAATAAACAGACGTATTTCAGGCAGCCTGAAAATATCACGCTGCCTGAGACAAAGCTGCCTGAGACAAAAAAATAGCCTGAAACATCAATTCTTCATAGACTGCACAGGCGCAGGAATCCGACCACCGCGATTGACAAACACTTCACAAGAACCTTCTTTCACAGGCATAATCGGTGCATAACCCAACAATCCGCCAAATTCCACGCTCTCGCCCACATCTTTGCCCGTTACGGGGATAATCCGCACCGCAGTCGTTTTGCTGTTAATCATGCCAATGGCGGCTTCATCGGCAATAATCCCTGAAATGGTTGCCGCGCTGGTTTTGCCTGCCACCGCAATCATGTCCAAACCCACCGAACACACGGCTGTCATCGCTTCCAATTTATCCAAAGTCAAAACTCCACTTTCGGCTGCCGCAATCATGCCCTCGTCTTCCGACACGGGAATGAACGCGCCACTCAAACCGCCCACCGCGCTGCTTGCCATCATGCCGCCTTTTTTCACCGCGTCATTGAGCAAAGCCAAAGCCGCAGTCGTGCCATGTGTGCCGCACACCGACAAGCCCATGCTTTCCAAAATCCGCGCCACGCTGTCGCCCACCGCAGGCGTCGGTGCAAGCGACAAATCCAAAATGCCAAACGGAATGCCCAGCATTTTCGCCGCTTCTTGCCCAATCAATTCGCCCACGCGCGTGATTTTAAAAGCGGTTTTTTTCACGATTTCGGCAATTTCGGTCAAATCGTGGCTGTCGCAACCCTGCAAGGCTGCCTGAACCACACCCGGTCCCGACACGCCCACATTGATAATCGCGTCCGCCTCGCCCGAACCGTGAAATGCGCCTGCCATAAATGGATTGTCTTCCACCGCATTGCAAAACACCACGATTTTGGCACAACCGAAACCTTCGGGCGTGATGTTTGCCGTTTCTTTGATGATTTCGCCTGCCAATTTGACCGCGTCCATATTGATGCCAGCGCGGGTTGAGCCGATGTTGATGGACGAACACACAATATCGGTGGTTTTCATGGCTTCGGGAATACTGCGAATCAGCGTTTCATCGGCTGGCGACATGCCTTTTTGCACCAGCGCGGAAAAGCCGCCAATAAACGACACACCGATGTCTTTCGCTGCCTTATCAAGGGTTTGAGCGATGGCAACATAGCTGTTTGCACCTGTGGCTGCCGCGATTTGCGCGATGGGCGTAACGGAAATGCGCTGATTCACAATCGGCACACCGTATTTGGCAGACAAATATTGCGCGGTTTTGACCAAATCTTTGCCAATGCGCGTGATTTTGTTGTAAATATTTTGATTTAAGATGTTGATGTCGGGGTGTATGCAATCGTGCAAATCAATGCCGATGGTAATGGTGCGCACATCAAAATTTTGCTCGGCAACCATATTGATGGTTTCTAGGATTTCGTTGGTGTGGAGATTGTTCATGGGGTTTCCTTGAAATAAGATTCGGGTTTTCAGGCTGCTTCTTTGTTATGTACTGAAAAAAAGCAGCCTGAAAAGTATTGATTATTTGATTTTCTTCAAACCCAATAATGGTGTAGGTGAATCATGCCAACCTTGATAAGATAAAGCATACTCAAATTGATTAATTGGCACTTGTCTGCCATCAACCAAAATGGACGTAAACATTTCAAGATTAGGTGAAAAACCTGTACTTTCCGCGCCAGGTTTGGCAATTTCCATAGATGTTCCAAAACCATCAGATGTTTTACCATTGCATTTTAAGTGCTGCTTCACTTTTTTCAACCTGATGTATTTGTCATCAGAAGTAACGACAATACACATTGTAAATTCCATTTTAAAACGCGGTACAGTCCAATCTTTGGGGTAAACCGATAAACTGACTTTATTGTTATCAAACCTGATTTGAGCCAAAGCGATATTATCCACATTATTGCCCCAAGACTTCTCCACCTGATAATCACCAATATAATCTTGCAGCAAAGCCCGTTCTTGCTCATGCAAGATGGTATCTTTAAAACTGGGAAACGTAATTGTTGAATTTTTATGCAGCAGCCGTGAAGTCATGTATCCTCCACCCATCATGCAAGCACTCAACCCCAAACACGATAAACCAATCATGAATTTTTGAGCCAATTTCATTTTTGTTCTCCATATTGAAAAATTTTGTTACGCAATTGTTGAATATCTTCTACTGTAAATGCCACTGTATCATTGCTGAACGCACCATGTAATCTCGGGTCTCTAGCATTGGAAACCAACAAAGGTTCTTGGGTAAACTGCTCAATATCCACATACCATGCAGGCTCTGATTTAGGTACGGTAGATGAGGTGCATTGTGTTACAAGTGCCAATTGTTGATTAGCTTGTGATAAAGTCTTTTGTCTTTGTGTTACGGGTTGTTTTGCCCAATTTAAGAATGTATCGTATGTTTTCAGGCTGTCTGAAACAGATTGGGTACAATATCTTACCCTGCTCCATAAATCGCTGTACATATTAATCCGTGTGGTCATATTTTCATCATTATTCACACTGCGACACGCTTGCACCAAAACCATTCGAGGTGCAGAAGCCGTTGCCATAGAATAACGCTCATAAAATTGAGCGTCATGCTTTAAAAATAAATGGCTTTTTTTACTGAATCGCAAAACTTCCAATCCTGTTAAGCCTGTACAATCATAATGTTCGGTAGGCGATGTTGTCGCACAAGCAGATAATGCGGTAGATAAAATCAATAATTTGATGATTTTCATCTTTTGTTTTCCTTATTTAAAATGATTTTCAGGCAGCCTGAAACCTTTGCAAAACCCTATTTTTTGAACTTTTTTGAAAAATAAATTTATTAAAATTCAATATATTGAAATTTTAAAAAATCAAATTTTAGGAGTTTTGCAAAGGTCTCAGCCTGAAACTTGATTTTACTGCCAATTTTTCTTTTTAGACGTATGCCCAATCCCCACATTAAAACTGTTGGTCGGGTCAAGTTTGCGGTAAAACGCCTTCAATTCGGGCTTGGCTGCGTACAAATGCCCCACATTGTGCTCGGCAGGATATTGTGCGCCACGCGCGTCCAGCAATGCCAACATTTCGTGTTCCAAAGCCAACCAATCGTTGCCCTTTTTCACAATGTAATCTTGGTGGAAAACGTGGCAGAAAAAATGCCCATAATACAATTTATGACTGATTTTATTGGCAATGTGTTCAGGCAGCGTTTCAAACCAATTTTCATCGTTGCGGCGCAAGGCAATGTCCAAAGCCAAAATTTCTTCCACTTCATCGGGGTGGACGGCTCGGTAACGCACCGCCGCGCTCGCCACCGCAAATCGGTGCAACATGGCAGCCTGCGCCTCATCGGGCGTACATTCAAAAAACGCCCCATTTTGGCTGCCTGAAAACAGTTTTTGCAAATATTCACGCGCCTCGTTCACGCCATCGCCACCCATTTTGATGATGAGATGATGTTCAAACTGCTGGCGATAATCCAATAATTTTTGCGGCAAATGTTGCGGCAGATATTGCGACACAAATTGCAAAGCTCGGTCGGAAAAATGCGGTGGCAACACGGGCATTTGTTGTGCGAAACGGTCGGCTTTGGCTTTTAAATCAAACATTTTGGGCAAATTTGCCGTGCCTGCGTGTTTGATGATGTAAAACATGTCTTTACCATATTGCAAAGCCATATCAAAAGCATCACGATGAATGTATTCGCCCAAAATCGGCAAACTCTTGAATTGACTCAACATATCGCGGCGAAGTTGCGTCAAAACCGCCGTGTCGTTGGTGCCAAGGTAAAAAACCGCCGTGTTTTTTTCTGCCACAAAAGTGTCCAAACGCACGGCAAACACCGCCAATTTGCCCGCGCTGCCTGAAACTTCATGATGACGCGCAGGGTCGGCATTGAAACGCGCTGGCGTGTTCGCATTCACATCGCGCACATGGTGGCAATAGGCGTGGTCGTGTCCTTTGCCGCCTGCCTGAATGTCTTTGCGTTGATAGTGATGTCCTTGTAAATTCGTTAAAATTTCTTCTGGCGTGTCGCCCAAATCAATGCCCAAATGATTGACCAATTCCAACTCGCCCTGCGCGTTGATTTGCGCGTACAACGCCATTTCCGTATAGGCGGGTCCGCGCTGCACCAACGCGCCACCCGAATTGTTGCACACCCCACCAATCACAGACGCGCCAATGCAAGACGAACCAATGACCGAATGCGGCTCGCGCCCCAAAGGCTTGAGCAGCAATTCCAGTTCATTGAGCGTGGCACCTGCCAAGCAAACCACTTGTTCGTTGTTGTTAATCAGTTGAATCGATTTGATTTTCATGGTGTTGATGATGACCACATCGCGGTCGTAATCGTTGCCATTGGGGGTAGAGCCGCCTGTTAAACCCGTGTTGGCTGCCTGAAAAATCACAATCACATTTGCCGCCACACACGCTTGCAAGGCTTGCCATTGCTGCAACAACGTGGCAGGTCGCACCACCGCCAAAGCCGCGCCTTTACCAAAACGGTAGCCTTCGCGGTAGGCTTGGGTGTGCTTGGGGTCGGTTAAAACATCGCGCTCGCCCACAATTTGGCGCAGTTGGCTTAAAAGTTGTTGTGTTGTCATGATGTTATCCTTTTTCAGGCTGGCTGAAACGCCACCCATCAAATGCGGTGCATGGCGTTGAAAATTTGCTCGTTTTGCATTCTGATGTCCAACTGCAAGCGTTCACTTTCTGCCGCAAAAATGTCCAGCATTTCTTGGCGCGACTTGGGGCATTTTTCCGTGTCCACCAAAATAATCATGGTAAAAAAATCGTTCATCAGTTGCTGGCTGATATTGACGATGTTGATTTGGTTTTCCGCCAACAGTTTTGCCACTTCATACACAATGCCCACGCGGTCTTTGCCCACAACGATAATCACAGATTGAGTCATGTTTTTCCTTTCAAATGATTTTTCACAATCCAAAAATAAAGCGCATTTTAACGCAAATCTCCGCGTTCAGGCAGCCTGAAACCCTTGCAAAACCATGTTTCATAGAGCATGATTTTATATCTACCCCATTTATTTAGAAACATTTTCATATTTATCAATAAATTTAAAATAAGCGGATATAAAATCTGCCCTAACATATTAAAAGTGGTTTCTGCGACAGTTTTTAGCATTATTAGCAATAAGAAAAAGCACCCAAAAATTAATTTTGGGTGCTTCCATTTTTTAATCAATCATTTAATCACTAAATACATCAAATAATTTAGCAACAACCAGACCTACCGCAATCGGTGCAGCAGCAGTTACCAACAAACCTGCTGCCATGCCGCCGCCCACTACTGAACCAACTGCTGCCAAACCACCCGTCAAAGCAGGAGCACTCAAACCAGTAGCCGCATAACCAATACCAGCAGCAGTTGCCGCACCAGCACCGACACCCACTTTATTTGAAGTTGAATTTTCAGACATAGTCATCTCCTAAAATTTGTTCAAAGTTTAAAAAGGACTTACCCTTAACAGGCAAAATCATTCTACCTAAATTTAAAAATAAATTCAACCATAATTGAATTTATTTTGATTTTAGTGGATTGTTCTTCCCTTTTAATTTTTTAATACTGTTAAGTATGGAAAAATTAAACACCCCACACCCATACAGACTGATTTTTGCCCAAAATGTCCGACAAATACGCCGACTGAATGAAATTTCACAAGAAGAACTTGCATTAAATGCAGGTATCAGCAAAACCTATATTTGTGAAATTGAAAATGGCAGTCGCGCTGTATCCATTGACATCATGGGTAAAATTTCAGACGCACTAAATATGCCTTTGGAGCAATTATTGATACGTGATTTGTTGCAACCCCAAACATGAAAAAACGAGTTGCCGATATACATTTTTCGGCAACTCGTTTCGTTTTTTTGTTACAGTATCAAAATAAAAACCCAGCTCCGAAGAACTGGGTTTTAAAACTGGTGCCGGCGGCAGGAATCGAACTCGCGACCCCCTGATTACAAGTCAGGTGCTCTACCAACTGAGCTACACCGGCAAAGAAGTTGCTATTATGCTCATCTTTTTCATTTTTGGCAAGCGATTTGATGAAAAATCGTCAGCAAAAATCACAAGTTTTTGATAAAATTTAAAATTTATATTCAGCCTGTGCGCGGAATACATTGATTTTTTGCTTTTTGGCACCTGCAAAATTATCCACTTCCTTGCCATGCAAATAGAAAGCATTCAATTTCACATTTTTGTATGGCACATAGTTGGCACCAATTTGAATGCCTTGCACATTTTTGCTGTAATCTTCCACCGAAGACACGCCCGACATCGCACCCACATGACGCACATTCATAAACACATCATACGATTGCGCTTTGCCCCAATCCGCATTTTTGTATTTCACGCCCGCAAACACGCCATGATTGGACACTTTTTTGCCTGCCACATTGCGTACATCGTCTAAATTGGACACGCTGTATGCCGCCATTGCGCTTAAATCGGGGGCAAATTGGGTGTCTGCGCCCACTTCGCCAAACCAAGCGTCTTTTTTGCCTGTTGGGGTTTCGGTGTTTTTAACGTAGGTTAGGGTTGCGCCCAAATTGGTGCGTGGCGTGAGCGCGTATTTGCTTTGCACCGCCGCAATCGCATTGCGATGAACGCCCACACCCAAGCCATTGTCATTAAAGATTTTTGTTACGCGACCCACGGTAACTTTGGTGGGCAAGCCGCCATAGTTGAACGACAATTCGCCACCTGTTACTTCATTGTCCAACACGCGACCATAGGAAGAAAATGCGCCAAATTTACCTGCACGCAATTTCACTTGGTCGTAAACCGTGCCTTCAATAAACAATTTGTTCATGGGAATGTCTTGGTCGCCATTCATTTTGCCTGTTTTCAGGTTCAACTGTGGCTCAATTTCCATTTTTGCCGTCCAGTCTTGATACAAGCGCGCCGACAACCACAAATCGGCATTCAAATGACGTGAATTGGCGCGGGCTTTTTCCACTTCCACACTGTCAAAACGTGCGCGGATTGTGCCGTCAATTTTAACGCGGTCTTCTGTCCATT